>CBDATW010000001.1:0-40277 GCA_965200605.1 Mycoplasmatales bacterium
AGAAATTGCATTTTTTGATTTAAAGTTTTTTTTTTAAAAACCTATTAAATACTAGTGATTTAGAAGGGTCATTCATTAAATATTGTGTTTTTTTAATTTTTGTTAGTTGTTTTTAAGTGAAATGTAGTTTGTTTATATGTTATAATAAATATGGGAAATTGATTTTATTAATAAAGGTTTTTCGGAATCCCCTTCATTAATGATGGCGGTTCAATTTCCCGAAGATTATTACTAGAGCATATACAATTATAAATCTTTTTATTTTTAAATCGAAATATTAATTTATAAAACATTAGACTAGATTACTATTGGGTAATCTAGTCTTTTTTTTATTTTTTTTTTTTTTTTTAGTGCTTATTTTTAATTTTTATGTTATATCAATAGTGAAACGGTTGATAACTATTTAACAATCGTAATTCACCAATTAACTATTTATAAATTATTTAGCTATGTGTTGTTAGGTTGTGTGTTCCACACACAACACTACAACCTAACTCACTATAAGCAATAGCTTATATTAAGTTTATCACACGATAATTAAATCAATAAATCGATTTAATTATCTATTGATATAAAAATATCTATTATCAATTTACCCTACTTTCTATATTTTTTAAATAAATATATTTTACTAGTAAAAATTTATAACTTAAAGTTATAAGTATTTGTTTTGTTAATTGGTCTGGGAGGGCAGCAATGCAAAGTGCTGAGAAACTAAAATTTTATAATTCATGGAAATGAAAGAAAACTAGAAAAAGATATATAGCAACAACTAATGGTTTGTGCAATCGCTGTTATTATCAAGATGGTATTTATCAAGCAGGAACAACAGTTCATCATATTAAGTATTTAACTCAAAATGATTATGCTAATTTAACAAGTAATTGCTATGATTTTGCTAATCTAGAGCTTTTATGTAGGCCTTGTCATGAAAAAGAGCATGGCAGGTTAGTTGAGCCTTTACCAAAGGGCTATAAGTTTAATTTTCGTGGAGATATAGTAAAAATTTAATTTACTAAGGGAGTTGTTATGAAAAAAAAACTAACAGAGACAACAATAAATAAATCTACTGATCCAGCAAAATACAGCACTATTTATAAAAGAATTGAAAAACAATTAAAAAAAGCTGGTTTTAGTTGAAAAGATGATGTTTTAGTAGAAGAGTTAGTGGCTAGTTATGCCAAATTTCATACAATTGCAAAAGAATGTTATCTTCACATTAAAGCTAAGGGAGCAATATTAAATAAAACATCAACAGTAGGAGTAAAGATTACTTATGCCAATCCTGCTATAGATAGATTAAATATGGCTACATCCCAAATGACTAATTTAACTAAGGCTATTTATGATGCTAGTGGAGTAAAGATAGCAATTAATTTAGCACCAAAGGCACTTGCTAAAGCCAAAGACCAAGAAGCAAAAGAGAATTTATCTCCTGAGGATAAGTTTAGATCTAAGTTTTTAGATAATAGCAAAAATGAATTTAATTAATACAAGTAATTCGTATTACGAATTATATAAATGAAAAATAGAAAAAGGGGACATATTAGTATCTAAAAAAATTAAATTAATGTTTAATTATGTAGATTCTATACTTGACCTTCCTAATATTGAGCTAAATTTAACAAAAGGTCATTTACCAATAGAGTTTATTGAGCAGCATTGTCGCCATTCAGAGGCAGAATGATCTGGAAAACTATTTACATTGTCTTTATGACAAAAAGTGATTTGTGAATTGTTGTTTGGAATAGTAAATACTAAAACTAACCAAAGACACTTTACAAAAATGCTAGTAATAGTTGCTCGTAAAAATGGCAAATCTATGTTTATTGCTGCTCTATGTTTATATGCCCTTGTAGCTGATGGTGAAAATGGAGCAAAAATATATTGTGCTGCTACCAACAAGGAGCAGGCAAAAATAGTATTTAAATATGCTCGCAATTCTATTTATCAAGACCCTATATTAAAAAAACTACTTAAAGTAAGACAAACTGATATTGAATTTCCAGAATCATTTTCTGAATTTAGGCCTTTGGCTGCAGATTCAGATAATTTAGATGGTTATTCTCCATCAATGGCAATTGTTGATGAACTACATGCTCATAAGACATCTGGTGTTTATGAAAAACTAAACACTGGTATTGGAGCTAGAAGGCAACCATTGCTAATTATAATTACTACTGCAGGGACAATTAGGGGTTCAATTTATGATGATATTTATACTCTAGCTCAACAAGTATTAATTGAAAAATTTAATCCAAAGGACCCTGCTAAATTCCTACCTTTTATTTATGAATTAGATCAAGATGGAGATTGAAATAAAGAGGTAGAGTGAATTAAAGCAAATCCTAATTTGGGAATATCTAAAAAATGAAGTTCTATGAGAGAAGAACTTAAAGAGGCAAAAATAAATGATAGTGCCAAAACAGCTTTTTTGACACTACATTGCAACAGACCCCAAACAGGTTCAGAATCATTTATTGATTTAGAAACTATACTACAAAATAAAAAAAGATTTGATTTAAAGAAATTAAAAGGGGCATTTGCTTGAGGGGGAATTGATCTTTCTCATACTACTGATTTAACAGCAGGAGTAATTATTGCAACTTTGCCTGAAGATAAGACTTTATATGTTATTCCACAAGGCTTTATGTGCGCCCAACAATTAAAAAAACTAATTAAAAGTGACAAGGTCTCTTATGGGGCATGAGAAAAAAGGGGTTTGGTTAAAGTTGTTGGTGATGGATATATTGATGATCGGGCTGTAGTTGATTGATTTAAAGAAATGAGAGATAAATATAAACTTAATATTCAAAAAATTGGGATTGATCGCTATTCTGCTACATCAGTAATGACTAACTTAAGAGAAAATAAATTTATTGTAGATAAAGTGGCGCAAGGATTTGTTACATTTTCAAAACCTATGGATGAATTTAAGGGGATGCTTAGAGAAGGCAAAATAGCCCATAATGCCAACCCTTTATATGAATGAAATATTCAAAATGTTGTATTGGTTATGGATAGCAATGGCAATAAAAGACCAGATAAAAAATCTGCTGGAACTAGCAGAATAGACTTATTTGTAGCAACCCTTAATGCCCTTGTTGTGATGGAAGAATCTCAACAAAAAGTTAAATGAATATATAAATTAAGAAAGCAAGCAAAAGATGAAAAATTGAATACAAAAAAAATTTAATACAATTTTTAAAACGCCACCAAAATCTGTATATAGCAGCATTGGGTTAAATAATATAACCTTTGGCTCAAATCAAAATATTTATTCATATGGTGATGTTGATGTTTCAAATTATCCAGAGGTTACAGCAATTTTAAATAAAGTTTCTGCTGATTTGGGAAGGGTAGTAGTTTATCAAGTTAACAATAAATCTAAAGATGCAAACGGGGAAATATCTAAAATACTTAACCTTAGACCTAACCCAATTGAATCATCTTCAACTTTCTTTTCTAAAATTGTATATAAATATTTAGTTTCAGGTAATGTTTATATCAATGTTGAAAGAGATCCAGTTGATGCTAAAATTAAAGCATTTTATGTATTAGATGAATCATGAGCTGCTATTGAAGCACTAAAAAAGCGCAAAAATAAATTGTTTTTAATTGCAAGATTAAAAAACGGTGAGGCATTTGTTAAACCATATAACGAAGTTATTCATTTAAAGAAAAACTGTTATGCAGGAACAATGGGAACATCGCTTTTAGATACTATAAAACCAACATTGGAATTACTACAAGCAAATGACAATGTTATTAAACAACAATTAAAAGAATTTAACAATTTAACTGGTTTTTTTCAAGCAGAAATAGCATCTGGAGTGGCAGCAGAGGATCTTAAATTAATTAGAGACCAATTTATAAAAGCAATTAAAGACACAGGTAGCCAAGGGATTGCAGTATTACCAGTTGGTGCAACATTTCAAGTTGTAAAACAAGAAGCATTAAATCTTAATGTTGAACAAGCCAAATTTATTACTGAAAAACTTCATAAGTTCTTTGGTGTTAGTGAAAAAATCATAAATGGAACTGCCAATAAAGATGAAATAAATGTTTATATTAACTCAGTATTAGAGCCTATTGCAAATTCATTAAGTCAGGAATTAACAACAAAAGTATTGCTAGATTCACAACTTGCTAAAAATGAATATATTTATGTATCAACACTAAGAATAGGTTTAAATAACCTAGAGGCAATGGCTAAGTATGCAAAAGATATGGCTATTGCAGGACAAGCAACTGTAAATGAAATTAGGGAAGACTTTGGATTACCTGCCTATGATCATGACATGGCTAATATCCCTAGGGCAAACCTTAATACAGTAGCTATTACTGAAGTAAGTAAATATCAAACATTAAAAGCAGCTAAAGGAGAGAGCTTAGATGAAAAAAAATAAATTTAACACAAATAATTTTATATCTATTATAAAGTCTTTTGAAACATCAGAAACAGATGAATATGGTTTTATTTCTGGTGTTGCTAACAAAGTTGATATTGTAGATAACAGCAAGCAAATGACTACAAAAAACACTTTTAAAAACACTGTTAAAAGCAAACCAAAAGTTAAAGTATTATGAAACCATGATACTAGTAATCCCATTGGTGTTGCTAATTTATCAATTAATAAAAGTGGTGATTTGTTAGCTGATATGAAAATTTATAAAAATATTAATGCTGGGCTAAAGGCATATAAAATAGCCAAACATTTTCAAAATGATAAAGTACCACTAGAAATCTCTATTGGAGGCTATGTAGTGGAATATAGAATCAATGAAGAAAAAGATATTTTAATACTAGATGAGCTAGATGTCAGGGAGATATCACTTGTAGCTCATGCCGCTAACCAAGGTTCATTAGTTGAAGTGGTCAAAGGCAAAGATTTTAAAAAAGAAGACAAAAAATCAAAAATTCAAAAAAAAGACAAGACAGTCATAAAACAAAAAAAACTAAATGAAATTAAATTAAAAAATATTAAAAAAGGAAGAAAATAATTATGAATAAAAATCAAAGAGAAATTATTATTTTAGAAGATAAAATTAATTCAATTGATGCGTTTATTAAAAGTGCAACAGTAGATCAACTAGAAGAGGTAGAAGCTAAAGAAAAAGAATTAACTTTAGCTGAAAAAAAATTATCTATTTTAAAAAAAGAAGCTAGTGAAGAAGAGCCTAGTCCAAAAGTTTCAGATGAAGCTGCAAAAACAGAAGAAATTGTTAAAGATGCAGAGCAAAAAGAAGAAGAAAAAAAATCTAAAGTTGTAGAAAAATCTATAAAATTTGATTTAGAAATTACTGATGAAATAGAAACTTTTGTAAAATCTGCTAAAGGTATGATTACCAAATCAGTACAAGGAACAACAACTGGGGGAAATAATCAAAAAGAAACAATTATGCCTTCGGTAATTTCAAAAACTATTGTTGAACAAGCAACATCAGGCTCATCAATTCTATCATTAATTTCAACTATTTCAGTTGCTAAATGAATAGAAGAAATTGGGGGAGATCCATTTGTGTATAAAAAAGTAGCAGAAGGGACAAATACTAATAATGAAAACACTGCTACAACAACAACATTTAAACTAGAAAACTTTAAATATGCAGCAGGGGCAACTCTTAACAATGAAGTTATAAAATACTCAACAAGTCAATTTATTGATTACTTTATTGCAAGATTTGCTTTAGGCTTTGAAAAAATGCTTAGAAAAGAAATAATTCATGGAGATGGAAATGAAGGTATTACAGGTCTTGGAAAAGCAGTTACAGACAATGTTATTAAAAAAACAACATCAGCTAAAAAAGGTGAAGTTACTTTTAATGAAATGAAAGACATAATTTTAACATTAGAAGACTCAGATGATGAAGATGCAGTATTTTTAATGCACAAAGCAACATGATCTGAAATTACAAACCAAGTAAATAAAGATGGGACACTTATTTGAAGTGATAGAGATATTTTATCAACAAAAGGCTCAAGAATGTTTAAAGGTTATCAAGTGTATCTATCGTCAGATATGCCTAAATTAACTGAAGGTGGTAAAGCATCTATTTACTTTGGAAACTTTTCAGAATTTATACTAAATGCACCTGAAGGGTTTTCATTAGAATACTCTGATGATGAACAATTCTCAAAAGATAGAAGAGTATATAGATCAATTGCCCACTTAGATGGAAAAGTAAGAAGAGGAGAAGCTTTCCACGCCTTTGTTAATAACAACGCCAACAAATAAATCACTATTATAAAACAATTCCTTTGGGGGTTGTATTATCTAGAGCAATGACCCCTATTGGTCTAGATAATACAACCTTTAAAGGCAGAAAGGATAATACAATGGCTAATCACAGCTTACTATCAACTTTAAAAAAAGATTTGGCATTATCTGCAAATAATCAAGATGAAATATTAAATCAATATTTATTATCAGCAGAGGCAAAAGCAAAAATTGATTTAGGTATAGAAATTGTTGATGAAAATAACGAAATTGTTAAAATTTGCTTAATTACATATGCAAAAAGTTTATATTTTGCTGGGAGTGATGAATCTTGAAGGTATGAAGATATTTATAATAAAAATATTAAAACTTTAATTTTTAATTTAGATAGAGCCAAATTTAAAAAAGAAGCAAAAAATAATGCTTAAAGATAAAGTAGAATTACAACTTATTTTAGATAAAGATAAAAAAATAAATACATTTGGCCTACCAGAAGGCAATGAGGTTACATCAACTATTTTTGGCGATATATTAGACTTGCTAGATAACGAATATGATTCACTTGTAAAAAACGGTGAATTTGAAAAAATAATTAAATTTAAAATTTGAAAATTTGATTGATTAGATAAAGCAACTAAACTTAAATATAATAATTTAGAATACAAAATAATCAAAATTAAAAGACCTAAATCAATGCCTAAATTTATGTTAATTACAGGAGAAGAAATTTAATGGCTAAATTAATTAATCTAGGGACTATAGTAGGACAAAGACAAATTAAAGAAGAGTTATTAAAACTAGATTCAAATTTAAATTATGAGATTACTGCTGCTATGTTAAATAGAGGTAAAGTTATTAAAGAGAAACTAACAGCTACTTCTCCCTATAACGCTAAAAACACTCTAGGTAATCACCTAAAAGATTCATGAGCTATTAGATCAGGTCATGACAAAAGAGGTTATGGTGTTAAAATTTATTCAAGACCATCTTTTGGTAGATTTAGCCTAACACACCTTTTAGATCAAGGACATCAATCATATAACCAATGGGGAGGACCTTATAAGTTTGTAAAAGGAACTAATTTCTTTTCTAAAGTCCTGGAATCAGAATCTAAGGCATTATTTAAAGAAGTAGAAGCAATTATAGATAGAAATATAAACAAATAGGAGGATTTATGTTTTTAATAAACGAATTAATTGTTGAATTGCAAAAACATTTAAAAAACTCTACTATTGTTACAGGTTTTCCGCAAAATTACAAAAGTTTTTCTAATCCATGATATCACATAGATTTAGGAGAAGATAACCCAACAATAACAGGCGATAATAAGACAATACAAAGAACTCGTATATATTATATAAAACAAATATTTTCAAAAAACCAACTAACAAAAATTGAAGCAAACAATGTGTTAGAAAAAGCGTTTAGAGAATTAAAAATTACTTACAACCTTGATTCAGATATTTATAATAACAAACCAGAGTTGTGAGAAAGAACATATAGAATAGAATTAAAAAAAATTAGTTAGGAGATAATTATGCTAAAAATTAGACTTGGAGTTTCACAAACTACAGCGTTTCCAATTACAACACCAGGTGATTCAACTAAAGTACCTGTTTATGGTGCAGGAATTAAACTCTCAGGAGTACAAACTATTGAATTAACAAGAGATAGTGAAGAATTTGATGTTAAAGGTGATAATAAAGTTCTTTTAAACCCAAAAACACCAACAAAATATTCAGGAACAATTACATTTGCTCAAAAACCACCAACAGACTTTTTTGTTAAAGTGCTAGGCTTTAAAACAGATAGCTCAGGGGCACTTATAGAAGACTTTAATGCTGCTCCAACATCAGTTGGATTAGCAATAGAAGTTAAATATGCAGAAGGATTAACTGGAAGGCTTCAATATTACAAAGTTGATTTTGCAAGAACATCAGAATCGTTTGATGGAACAGGTGAAGGAGCAACCTCATATACATTTGATGTAGCAATTCTTCCAAGATTAAAAGATGGCTTAACGTATTATGAACTAGATAATCCAGGGGCATCAGGACAAGCTGCAGCAAAAACTCAATATGGTAAAATGCTAACAGAAATTGTTGAACAAACATCTACAAAATAATAAAAAACAGGGGAAAATATGATTAAAAAAATTACAATTAATAACAAAACATATACACTTAGATATACACTAAACTTCTTTGAGGCATACAATGCTATTGCCGGAGAAGATATTTCTGCTATACAAAACTCAACAAAAGTAGAAAATATTGGCATACATAAATTAGTTAATGTCTTTAAGGCAGGACTATGATGCAATAATATTGAAAAATCTTTTAGTGAGTTAGAAGAAGAAGTTGCCAAAATTAGTTCTGCTGATTTTCTAAAAGCCATTGAAGAAATAGCAGATTTTTTCATGGATGCTATGGGCGTAGATAAAGAAGATAGAAAAAAAGCAGTAGAATCAACAAAAAAGTAGATATTCCCAATATGATATTGGCTATTTATAGTGCTATGGGCTATTTAAAAATAGACCATAATGCTATGAAGTTTATTACGCTAAAAGACCTATTGGAGTTTTCTAAAAAAACAACTGCTTCAAGAGAAAAAATATCTAATAGAATGATATAAAACAGGAGATATTTATGGCTTTTATTAGAGGTGCTTACATTGATTTAAACTTAGGAACTGAAAAATTTAAAAAAGGTTTATCAGCTGCTGAAAGAAAAATTAAAACTTTTGCTAGAAATATAAGAAAAATGGATAGTGCCCTTAGAGTTAATCCAACTTCAATAAATGCCCTTAAACTTAAATTAACAGAACTAGAAGGGGCAGCCAAAGCTACTTCTAGTAGAATTAAAGTACTTACCAATGAAATAAATTCACCTAGAACTACAAAGGGTAAAAAAAAGTTTACATTACTTAATGCTGAATTAGCAGCAATGGAGGGTCAATATAAAAAAATCCAGGCTCAAATCTTTAAAACTAAATTATCAATGGATAGACTATATCAATCAGGTGTTAAATTTACTAGATGAGGTCAATCAATTGATAACCAAGTTAGAGCCCCGCTTTTTAGAGTAGGTCTTGCTCTAGGGGCTTCATTAAGAAGCTTTAAAACTTTTGAAGAGTCAATAGGTAAAATAGCTACAATTACCCCAGAGGCATATACTCAAACAGAGGCATTAAGAAATGGTGTCCTTGATTTATCTAATGCAACTGGAGTGGCAGCAGCAGAAATATCTGAGGGTCTATACCAAGCTATTTCTACAGGGCTACCAGTTACCAAAGATGGAGCAAAAGAGCTAGAGTATTTAGCCCAAGCTACAAAACTTGCAGTAGCAGGTAATGCTGAGCTAGGTGAGACAATTACTGTTTTAAACGGGGTTGTTAACTCTTATGGTAAAGAATGAGCCGATGCTACTGAAATTACCAATGACTTTATGACTATGATTAGAATTGGTAAAGTTGAAATGTCAGAGATTGCCCAATCATTAGGGAACTTTACTTCAATTGGTGAACAAGCAGGTCTTGATTTTAAAGAAATTGCAGCTGCCCTTGCTACTGCTACTAAAAAAGGTATTCCTTTTGCCAATGCTGTTACTGGTTTAAGAGCTTTAATTTCACAAGCCCTTAAACCAACAACAGCCCTATCACAAAGAATCCAAGAGTTATTTGGTAAAAGTTTTGAAGAAACACTTAAATCGGGGGTATCTTTTAGTGAGGTATTAAAGGCAATATCTGAATCAACTGGTGGTTCTGCTACTCAAATTAATGCCCTAACAGGAAGAATTAGAGCTGCAGTATCTATTATGTCTATTTTTGGATCAGATGGTAAAATCTTAAATGAAACCCTAAGACAATTTACCAATAATGCAGGAGAAGCAGGAAGAGCCTTTGAAAAGCAATTAAAATTTAGAGAACTTCAAATCCAAATAAATAAACTTAAAAATTCATTTATTTTACTAGGAACAGAGGTATTTAAGGCAATAGGTCCAATGCTTAGTTTTATCTCTGAGTTATCTTTGCAACTAGCACAAATATCTCCCCTTGTTGAAACGCTAGCAGTAGTACTTACCTCTACTTTTTCTATTTTAACAGTTGCCTTCTTGGGTGGTAAAGTTCTAAAAGCCCTAGGGTTAATTATAACAACACTAGGATTTTTGCAAGTTAAGTTAGCAGCAGTAGGAGTATTTATGGCTGTAGCATTTAAAGCCAATCCTATAGCAGCAATAATTAGTGCAATAACTTTACTGCTTCCCTTGTTGGCTAAGGTATCTGAGTACTTTGGAGGCTGAAAAAACCTAATTGAATCAGCCCTATCACCCCTTGTTAAATTGATTGAATTTTTTGAAAAAATAAAAAGAAGATTATCAAGAACAAATCCCCAAGACAATCAAATTTGAACTCAAGATATTCAAGGATTTGGCAAACCAGTCCCTGCTATTGACTACAATTATCGTTATGATGTAACGCCCCAAGAACTTCGCTCAGAGTTTAATCGACAATATAACATTGTTATAAATGCAGCAGATGCCAACGCCCAAGAAGTTGCTAATATTGTCAAAGAGCAACTAGGGGCAGAAGTTGTAGGTGGTTAATATGGCTATTAGAAAATTAGTATTAAAAAATGGCAATAATGCCTTTGATTTAACAGATAAGGGCCAATTTTTAGAAAACCCAAAAGGTTTAGGTATTGCCAAGAAACTCAAGATGCTAACAGTACCAACTGGTTTTAAGTATGTAGCAAAAGAGGAAGTTGACTTACCTAAAATTACAGGTACTATTATCTTTGAAGATTATAATAACTTTAATAAATTAGAAGAGTTTTTAGTAGTTAACAAAGTAGGACTTCAGCTAGAGTACACCATACCAATTAACAATGTTGATACTACTTATAAGGCATATGTTGTATTAGAGAAGTTAGAAAGAAGTGAAATTACTGCTGGTAATAAACTAAGATCTAATATAGTTTTAATTAGAACAACCAATTGGTTTAAAAATATAGGCTTACCTTTAGAAACAACTATGGAGTTGATATCATCTACTAAGTACCCAAGAAAATATCCATATACCTATGGTTATAAAAACCCCCACTATACAAAAGCTTCATATACTTATGGGGGTAATTATAAAGTATGAGTTAATGTAGAGATGTCTGCTAATGTAGCCAAACCACATATTATATTTAGAGATTTAGCTACCCAAAAAGTAGTGGGTGAAATTAAGGCAGATAATAATATTTTAGAGGGCATAAAAAATATTGTCTCTATCCATGTTATCTCAACACCTTGAAATAGAAATGCCTATATCCTAACCGGGCAAGGAGAAAAAATATCTATTATTACTAAGTTATCTATTGATGATGGAGTACAAAACTTTATCTCACTGCTTCCCGGGACATATATTATTGAAGTAGATGACTTAGAACCCGATATTATAGGGCAAAGAGTTGAAGATAGATTTACCTTTACCTTTATAGAGGAAACAGGAGTTTAAGATGGCTCAAAACTGAAATTATACTATAATCAACCTAACTAATAAAACAGTAGTTTCCTTAGGGCAAGTACTAAAGGCAACAATTGATGTAGATTATATTACAAATAGGCTTTCGGCATTTACTATTGATAAACAAAGTAATGAAAAATTAGATAAAAGATATATATATGCAATTAGAATATCAAATGATAGTGCCCAGACAATATTTCGAGGCAAAATAATAGATTACTTACTAGATAATGAATCAAATGTTATTGAAGTTAAAGCCCAATCGTTATTTTCCCTACTTGATATTCCAATTGTTTCATATATTCGCGGAGATGTGTTTACTAATGAATTTTGGGAAGTTGGAGATTTTCAAAGTGTTATTGATAATATCTCTGAGACCTCAATTGCTAATGCTTTATCTAGTTATTACAGGGATTATGACTCTAAGTTAGCAGCAAGTGTAGAAATTAAACAAAATAATCCACAACTTTTAAACCAAGAGTTATCCTACAAAAGAAATGATAAAGTAATGAATTTGTTAGTTGTTGCTATGTTTAAAAGTAAGTTATCGCTAAAAAATATAATTAAAGATAAAGGGGTAGAGTTTCAATTCAAAAAACTTGAACCCATTAAGGTTAATCCAAATTTAGTTAGCAACTTTAAAGTAATTGAATCAAGTAATAACTTTAATCAAATTAATCAAGTAGTTGTTAAATCAGGACTTAGGTTTACTAATACATCAGGAAAAGAAACTGGGTCTTGAAGGGGTGAGGGAACATATAGATATACCCTCCTTAAAGATGGAACTATTATAAAGGATGTATTATCATCAATATCTGCTCCCCATTGATCAACAAAAAGCGAAAATAATACAAGTGATAAATTAGCTAATATAGAAGATAAAAATAGAATATTTCCTGTTGTAAGAAAAAATGAAACTATATTTACAGAAATTGGAGATAGTTGGGATACCCCAGGGTCATATGCTTATAAAAAAGCCCTTTCTATATTGTCTAAAACTATTGATGCTCTATATATATCTTTTGATTTAGACACTAACTTAAATGTAGATGGAACTAAATCAATTGGACAAAGACTATTAGAGAGCATTGGTTTAAATGACTATATTCTAAAACCAATAATTATTAACTACAAGGGCACAACTTATAATTCAGTAATTTCAGGATATAAGTATGAAATGTCTTCAAATGTTATACATATTAAAGTAGGGGCACAAAGAATTGATTTAACAGACAAATTAAACAAAATAATCAAAGGAGCAATATTATAATGGAAATAACTTATCACATGGATATGTCTAAAGTAAAAATAACAAAGGAGAAAATTAATGGCTAATTCAAAAGATATAATTAGATTAACCGGCGGGCAAGCTACTGCAAATGATGACTTGGCAGTTTTTGGTGCTATTTTATCAACAGGAGTTGTACAAAACCCTCCAGAATCATCAGTGGGGACACTAACATTATCAGGAACTTGAAGTAATACTTCTTTTTCTGGATCATTTGATTTTCCTCCAAGGCCTTTAGCAACACTTACTATTAAAGTATCTTCTGGGAGAGGGGTTATTCAAGGTAGAGACTTTTTTATCAATACAAATGAATTATCTATTGTTTTTGATAACCCACTACAAGGCGCTACTGGTCTTTCATCACGTAGCGGTTATTGAAGTGGAACAAATAGAGGAAGTACAAAACCCATTTATGTTTATCTTGGTTTAAATAGCAATAAAACAAAAGTAGAATTATCTGCTTTGTTTACTAAAAAAGATTTATCAAATGATGATTCATTTATTTTTCTAGGTTCACTTAAGGCTGATACTTCATATACTAGACCATACTATGGTGAAACTTGAAGATATGATAGTGCTTCATTAGGAACACCAATTGCTACTGCTAATGCCAATAGATTTTCATATACTTTCTCTAATGTACCAGGAGTTCCAGGTAAAGATGGAATAGATGGTAAAGTTATTGAAATAACAGAAAACTCAACACCAAAATATAAAAAAGATTATATTTATAGATATAAAAATGAATATAAATTTGCTTTGGTAGATGGAACTTTTTCTGAATCTGATTGAAATAATGCAACTAAATTTGCTACTACAAAAGGAGAACCTGGTGCAAATGGACTTAATGGACTTAATGGAAAAGATGGAACAAACGGAGGCATAGGGCCTAAAGGTGATAAAGGGGATACTCCTAAAATAGCGTTTAAAGTAATAAAAACAAATGATTCTACATCAAGTATTGATGGCGGAACATTAGACAACACTACTCAAATAACTACTTATACTATTAGTTTAGGTCAAGATGTTAAAGGAGACATTGGACAAGTACGAACTGTTGCTCCAAGTGTTTTAACTCCTCAATCCAAAGCATATAAAATTAATGGATTATATATTTATAACAATGAAATTAAATTATCAATAGCTAGTGGGTTAGATGGTATTGCTGATTGAAATGATTTAACTAAATTTAAAGAAATTAGTGGATCAGGTAATGTTGATTTAAGTTCAATTAATACTAAAATATCTAATTTAGAAGCCAAAACAGCAAATATTGCAAATATTAATGGTGAAACTATTATATCAAAAGCTGCTAGATTTACAGGCCAAATAAAAAAAGGTCATGGAAATCAAGGCACAGAACATGACATTTTAAATAGAAAAGAAACTCAAAAAGAAATTAAAAATGAAATTAAAACAATATCAATTCCCTCTCCTTATGATGATACTAAACTAAGAGCTGATATTGCTGCTAAAGAAAAATTAGTTGATAGTAAAAAAGGATGGGTCAAACCTCAAAAGGTTTATGACTTTACAGACCTTGGAATTGATAATGACCAGATGAGCGCAAACTATGGTAATGATAACTCAGCTGGTATTTATGGAGTTCTAAACAATATTATTGCTGCATTAAAAAAACCTGGAATCTGAGATAAGGTCAAACACCAATCTGGAGTTTCAGGTTTAGACGCTTTTATTGTTGAGGGAACCTATGGGGGTGGTAATTTTATTTTTAATACTGCCATAAAAAACTCAACTGACTTTAATAATAAACTATTGCATAGAGCTCAAGATACAGCCAATGTTAAAATTGCCTTTCTAAATGATGCCGATGACGGTGCTAGAGTGTATATTATTGAGAAGTTAGCAGATGGTAATTGAGATAATAACACTGTTTGAAAACAAACTAAAAGTGATAGCACAGGCAACTGAGCTGCCAATTGAACTAAAGTTTCAACCGACTTATTTGTAAATTCAGAAGCTGATTATTATTTAGATGGTAATTCTGCAAAGGTTATGGTTGATGGAAACTTAAATCCCTTAAAAAATGTGATTGGTGGAAGTGGTCTAAAATGTAAACTGCTTAAAACAATATCATATAAAGACAGTGAGCGTTTGGTATCTAACTTAAATATTCCAATTGCAAATAATGATTTTATATTTATAATAACAAAAGCTAATTTTTATGGTTATACTTCAAGTACACCCATCACAAAAGTAGATACTAGTGAAAGAACAGTTAGACTTGGATCACATTATGATTTTCATTTAAATAATGATAAAACTGCATTTGAGTCATTAAATAGTTTTGGCTATACGATAATAAGAGTTGCTCGAATAGTTGAAATATACAAAATAATTTAAAATATATAAAATAGGAGATAAAAATGAATAATATTAAATTAATGAAATTAGAAGGCAAAACTTTAACAAAAACAACCTGCATTATTGAAGTTAATATAACTAGCTCTATTGATAGTTATTATCATAAAGTTGTAAGGTTAATAACTAGTGAAGATTTGTCTAGAACACCTCAAATGGCATTTATAAATGATGCAACTTCTAATGGTCTTTATACGTTTGGCTTTGATAACACCCAAGTTTCAAATAACAACGGTTCAGGAAAAACCGACTTTGAAAAATGAGAGCAAGGAGTTTTTAACGATTATTCTCAGTTAGATACAAAACAACTGGACTTAATCAAAAAGGCAATCATCTTTGACCCAAAGACAAAAGAAGCTGAGCTTGACGTGTCGATTTTCCAACCTGACGCTCACAAAGAACATAAAGTAATTTATTACAATAAAATAGAACATAATGAAGTTGTTAAGTTTCACCAAAAGGTAGAGCATGACAACCAAATAGTTAACAAAAAAAATACAATTAGAATATCTTCAGATGGACAAGAATATGTAGCTGATAAAATGTTAATGTTAAAAGTTAATGCTAATACCATAGCTGGAACTTATGACAACGCTACGCCAAGCATAACTGAAAATAAAGATAGCAACAATAATGTTGTTTCTAAAACATGATCTATTGTAGTTGACGGCGTTGGGTTTATTGATGAATATAACATTAATAAATTTATTATTAAAATGATTGGTAAAACTAACCAATTAGTTAAAACAACTGGAGTTCATAATGTTAATGTTTCTTTTGGTGAAAAAAACAAAAACTTGCAATATACAATGCAGCCTGGAGATAGTTCAATTAACCGCAACCAATACATTAAAACTACAGGAGTTCATACAGATAAAGTAGTTGATAATGACGGTTCATTAATAAAAATGTATCACACTTATAACGAAGTTGGAACTTTTCACGTTGAAGGTGTTTTAGAGTTTTGATTATCAAAAGACAAAAACACTAATGCAGTTATTGCAGATAGAATTTTAACTGATACAACTATGGAAACAACTTGATATAACAACAGTCGAAAACAATTAGATATTTTTAAAACAAAAAACGTTTTCTTTGATGTAAATCCTGAAAATAATGATAGTAAAATTCAAATAAATATTACTTTACCAACTGCTTTGTCTGATGATGTTTTAGTTCTAGTTGGGAAAGTTCCAATGGGATTCTAATTATGTTAATATTTTGATTAATTTTATCTAATGTATCACTATACAAATTACAAGTGCTAAGGTACCATTAGGAGTTTAAAAAACTATATGAAAAAAATAATTCTATCTATTACTCTATTAATTTCAAGTTGAGTATGAATTTTACATTCATTTATTCATGGCGAAATGTTTATGGGTAATCACAATCATAATTTAGAACAACTTCTATCTTATTTAATTGGTTTTCTTTCATTTTTAGGTTTAATCTATGCCATTAAAAAATCAAAAATCCAATAATCAATTTAAATTATTAATTATTTTAGCAACTACCTCATCTCTTATGATTCTAGTTGGGGCATTTGTTGAACCACCAATTGCTCGTTTAGTAAATGCTGGAATTGCTGGTAATTCAATTCTTATTGCTGCAATTGCCCAATCTTTGGGAGTAAAAAAAAAGTAAAGTTATCAATATAATATTTATGTCTTAAATAGCCTTTTTGCTATTTTAAGGCATTTTTTTAAATTTCTTTAATAATTTACTTTATTTTTTCTTTTTTATCTTTATATAATTGATAATTGGAATCATAGAAAATATTACAAAAATTACCAAAATTAATATTGATATTGCCATTTTAATTGCCATTTTTTTTACCTTCTTTTATGTTTTTTCTCCAAATAATCCTTCATATAGTTTTTTGAATGCTTTTTTTTCATAATATATGCTTCTCTTTTTTTTCTTTGACCTTCTAAAAAACCTTTAGTTTCATGTTTTAAATAAAAAGTATCTATTTTCATCTTTTTTATATAAAGTCATTGTAGCAAAATAATTGCCCCTAGAATTATTAATATTATTTTATATTCATTATTCATATTGCAATCTTTCTAAAACCTTTATAAATCTTTTTTCTTCCATAAAATGAATTCTAGAAGTATATTTTAAGTTTTTTACTTTGTTAAATACAAATTCAATCTCTTCTTCTTTGGTTAATACTGCTCTAGGCATAGTAACATCACTTCCTACTTGAATATTTCTTAAAATAGCAATAGCCATTCTTTTATTACCATTAATAAGGGCATGTCTTTTAATTAACTTTTCAAATAATCTTTTTGTTGCCAAATTTGGCGGCTCTACAAAAGAATAATGCTGCTTAACTATCCCTGATAATATTTCTAAACTATCATTTCTTAATTGGTAATTTTTATTAGCAACTTTTTTTATTTTTTTATCTGCTTCTTTTACTAGCAAATTTAATAGACTCTCATTCATTTTTCTAAACATTTCTTTCTCCTTTTATCTCTTCTTGTTCATATATAACTAATGCTGAAAGAGGCACCCCAAAATGATTTGCTGCTGACAATAATGAATTATAATTTTCTTGTTTCACTTTTAAATAATCTTCAAAACTTGGAATCAACAAATTAATTGCAAAAATATTGTAATCCATTTTTTTTGGATCATGTAAAAACCTTGTCCTAAAAGCTACATCTCCTGCATAATGATTATCAAGAAAAAAATGTGCAATTTCGTGTGCTACTATAATTCTTTTTCAATCATATGAGACATCCTTAACAATAATTTCAGCTTTGTTTTCTGTAATGTATCTTAGATAGCCTACAATTTCATGATTTTTATTTTTTCCAGGAATATCTTGTACCTCTCAAATGTCAATATTTACCTTTTTAGCCACATCAGTTATCAATATTTCTTTTTCTCCTTCTAATCCAAGTTGTTCAACTAAATACTTTGCAGCTTCATTTGGTCTTAAATTTGCTTCATAAATAGTTGATTTAATTTCTTTGATTTCTTTTACACTTAATTTTTCCATTTTTCATTATTTTCTTCCATTAGAACTTAATACTTATTACTTTTAAATCTCTTTCATAAATTTCTACTAAGGTTAATGGCACACCATAATAATTTGCGATTTGTGGAAGAGACATATTTTTTCTTAGCTCAAAAAAATGTTCTCATGATGGAATAAGAAGATTTATAGCAAAAATGTTGTATTTTTGTTCATTCATATCAAAAACAAATTTTTTTCTATATGCTATATCTATAGTTCCTGGTTTATCCAATATAAAATGTGCAATTTCATGAGCTAATGTAAATCTAGTAGAATTTAAGTATGGTATTTCTTTTGATAATATTATTTTAGGTTGATTATCTTTGTAATAGAGTAATCCTCAAATTTTACCTTCTTTGTTTTTTGGAGTAGGTATAGAATCAACTTGAATTACTTCTAGGTTAAGTTTGTTTACAACTTCATTTAGTTTTACCATTCTATCAGTATCAATTTCTAGCTTTTTAAGCAAATATTTAGCAGCTTCTTGAGGTTTTAAGTTATTTTGTGCAATATACTTTTTTATATTTTCTATTTTTTTATCAAGCATTATGATTTATTTGCTTTCACTGTTGATTTATCTTCTACATAAATATAGTGATCACAATATCCAAAACATGCAAGATAACTTCTATCATTTGTTGATCTATCATTTAGAAATTTTTTTAATGTTTCTTGTGTTAATTGGATATAATCATAAAAGCAAATGTCTCTCTCATTTCTAAAATAGATTTTTTTAAATACTTTATTTTCCAAATCTGTTTTTGGATAAATATTGATTTGTATTTTTGTCTTTTTTTCCATCTTATTCCCCCACTTCTTTTAAAATAAGTTTTTCTGCTTTTTGAGCAATGTAATTCTTATCTCAATTGATTTGATCATATAAACCTTCTAATAATCCTATGTTGTCTTTAACTGCTTGACTAGTAATTTTAGGAACATTATCATCTGCATCTAAAATTTGTTTTAGCATTTTTATGTGATTGGTAAATTCTACATAACCCATTTTGCTATATTTATTAGCATAAATAGTATGATAATAATGAGTTTTTGGTTCTCCAAAGTTATCTTTGCCTTTACCAAATTCTCAGCTAATACCTAACTTAAACTTACCATTTGTAATTAAAACTTCGCCTTTTTGTTCGTTTCCTTTTACAAATGAAGTTTGTGTTGTTTTTTTCTCTTCAACTTGAGGTTTTGAAATTGGTTTTTTTTGTTCTTTTTTGCCACAAGCAACAAATGTTGTTGCTATGCTAGTAACAAGCATTTTTGTAAATAATTTTTTCATTATTTATTATCCTCCTAAATTATCTTTAACTCTTTTAATATCTTTATCCTTTTTAATAATGTCATTTAAACCTGTATATAAAGTAATTAAATCATTTAGTGTTAAATTTTTTCTTAATCTTGTTTTACCTGTTGTATAATTATGTAACAATTGTTTATTATAAGGATACATAAAATATGTTCAAGTAAATAAATCATATTCTTTATCATCTTTATTCCCTATAGCATAATATTTTTTATTTAAATCTTTTATTTTTTTAGCAAAATTTTTTGTTGTGCTAATTGTGCTAAATCAAATGAATCCATACTCACTCCTTTTTTTTATTGTTTTGATATATATATAAAAACATATATCATTATTATTATATCAAAAACTTTTTTATTTATAAAAAAATGCTTGTTAAAGCATTATATATTTTTTATTGAAATATCTCTTCTACCAAACTAGCATATTTATCTAATGTTTCAATCATAAACACTTCTGGCGAAATTTTATCTAAATCAAATAAGTTTTTAAGAACTGCTGGGCTAAATCCTGAAATCAAAGCACAATGTGGCTCATCTTTAACAACAGGAAAGCTTTGATCTTGATATTGTGAAATATTTCAAAAAATAATTTTAGGTAGTGTATAACCTTCGTTTTCAAAATTATTTTTTCATAATTTAAAATTAGTTTTTTCTTCTTCTGCCTCATCAAATTCCATATCAGAAATAACAATAATTTCATTTGGCATATCCTTTTGTTTTAGTTTGTTTTTAACTGCAGTACTTAAAACTAATTTAAATGCTTTGTTGATATCTGTGTTTTCAACAATCACTTCTATTTGATTTAAATTACTATAAAGTGTTTTTCCTTTAAGTTCAACTAGTGTTGGACTTTCAGAAAATGTTAAAAATTTATTTTTTCAAACACTTTTATTTAATTGTGCAAAATAAATTGCAAGACCCAATGATACATCCATAGGTTTTCCTCTCATTGAATCTGATGTATCGGCCATAACAAGAGTATTAGAACCACTTGTATAATCTTTTAAATTATTTCATAGCGCCTCAAGTGTTTTGTCTATTTTGTCTGGTCTATAACCATATTTAGCAATAATTTCATCAGGATTTAATACACTAGTATTAATTTTAATTTTATTATTTTCAACTAATTTTAAGTATTTATTAAACCTATCTTCATCCTTTGTTGCAAAGGCATTTCTATACCTAAGCATTGCTTTTGATGGCACTTCTTCATAGTTAATTTTGCCAAACTCTTTTTTACACATAAAAACTTCTACAACTTTTAAATGATTTCTTAATTTAGCAAGTGTTTTTCTATATTCTTCAGGTTTCATATTCATTTCTTTTGCTAGTTTTCTAGCAAGATTTCTTTTAGTTGCACTTGAAGTATTAATTGATGGTAATCATTTTGCCAAAAGTGATACAGGTTCATCTTTTTTTAAAGAAATTGTATCTTTTATTAAAGTTTTGTTAATTAAATCAACTACATCATTTTTTCAATTAGGATTATTATACAATTCAAGAACATAGTCTCAACGACCCATCTTATAAATGAAATCTAAATCAAACTTTTTTTGTGATCTAAGCTTTGCTAATTCATTAATCATTACTTTAAAAGCTTTTCTTTCGCCTTTCCCTTCTCTAATGTCTAAAATATTAAGCAAATTAGCTAATGCCAATGTTTCATTTTCATTATATGCTTTAATAAATAATCTTTTTAAATCCTTTTCATCTAAAAACCTAAGTGATGTAGCAAATAAGTCTAAATTATCATTTAATGTTGATTTGTGAGTAATTGCTCCATTTTGTGTTAATTTATAACTATTTTTAACTTGCATTGCTCTTCAAAATTTATTCATGTTATTTCTCCTTTTTTTCCATAATCAAAAAAAACTCAATTTTGCAATCGAGTTTTTGTTGATTATGGAAATCAACTAGTAACCTCCACTTATAAAATTAGCTTTGTGTTACTGTGGCTACTTTTCATGTTCTTTAAACTCGTTTGCTGTAAGAATCTAATTATTTATCTTTTATCCTAATTAATATTTTATAAGCAATATTGCATAGATTACTCAATCAATAATATTTCCTTAAAAAGGAAATTACTAGATTCAAGAATAGAAATAGTTTTTGTATTAACTCCACTATTTCTATTAGGTTTTGCCAAATTTAAATTTATTTTAAAATATAGTAGCAAATATTATCATTTTATTTTACATTGGCAAACAAGATACAAGTTAAAACACTTATTCATTGTTACTTACTTTTTTTGCTGGTTGTATCTTTATAGTGCTTTTATGGTTTAATACCAAGGGTAGACCAAGCCCTAACAATGTACTTTTAGAGTTTTTGTTATCCTAATGGACTTACCTTCTAAGGTTGTTATATTATAATATTAAGAATATTATTTATCAATAGTTTTTTTTTTTTTTTTTCAAAAAACTATTTAACCTTTTAAATTGATAATTGGTTTAATTACTTTAACTATTTCTAAAATATCTTTTTGATATTCTAAAATTTGATAAATATTTTTATATGCTCTGGGACATTCATCTAATCTTTTTTCATCTATAGAGCCAACAATACCCTTCATATCATTTTTAAATTCTTCCATATTATGGTTTTTAATTGCTGCTTTACGTGAATATTTTCTACCAGCTCCATGAGAACAAGAGTTTAGGCTTTTTTTATTTAAATCAATATCTAGTTTGCCTGATACTAAAAATACTCCATCAGCCATATTTGCCAAGATAGGTGTTAATTTTCAACGACATAAAGGAGCTGCTCCTTTTCTGTGCCTATAAAATGTTTTTTTTGTCCCAGGATTTCATACTTCTAACATATTGTGATTTTCATTGGCAATAATCATATTTTTTGATAACAATTGTTGTTTTAATCCCAAATGCTTACAAATGATGTCATATGTTATTTGAACCATTATTTTTCTTGAATAAAAAGCATAATCAACTGCAGCATTATGAAAGTAGATATATTTATTAAAGTAAGCAGAATTAATATTAATGGGTCAAGAACCAACAACTTCTTCTTTTGATGGTTGGCCATTTTTTTTCAAATGTGGTGTATTGTTACATATTTCTTTTGCTATTTTGCTATATTTATCAGCAATTGCAGCTCCTACTCCCCTTGAACCGGAATGAACTGTAATATAAATATAATTGTATTGATCAAAACCAATTTCTACAAAATGATTTCCTCCACCAATGGTAGCAAATTGTCTATCAATTAACTCTTGGTTAAACTCTCTTCTTAAATCATCACATACATCCTCAAATCATCAAGATTTTTTTCTAATATCATTGGCAAATGTATATGATCTAGTATTTGCAGGTATCTTTTTTTGCATTTCTTTAAAAATTTCTGCTTTATGTTTTTCTATTTCACTTAATTTAATAGAAGTTTGATAAACAACAACTCCACAACCAATATCTTTACCAATATAAGTAGGGTTGATGTTATCTATTGAGTCAATAACAGAGCCAATTGGCAGTGTATAACCTGTATGAATATCAGGCATTATTGCACCTCTAATATTGTAGGGCTCACTAAAATTAGATTCAAATTGTTCTATTGCACTATCTTCTACTTTAGATAAAGGAATTAGTTTGATATAATCTTTGAACATTTATCTCTCCAATTCAAGATAAATTACTTCAAGAGCATCTCATATAGAATTAACTTTATATAATCTAATATCTTTATGAACTTCTTTGATAAACCTAAAATATTTTAGATATTTAGATTTTAATATAATAAGTTGTCTAATGCTTGAAGGATCTCTTGTATTTTTTTTATTTTTAGTTTTTATTCTTTCCATAGCTATTTTAGGTTTAGTATTTATAAATATATAAATATTTGGTTGATAAGGAAAATTAATAATTTTCTTTGCTTCTTCAATTGTTTTGGCAGAATAAACTAGAGTTGATGGACATCATCTATCAGATATAATGTTTTTTTGATTTTTATTTATTTTTTTATAGTAACTAACCATTTCATTTAAAAACTCATTTGTTGTTTTTATTTTAGGGTTTTGTGGAAATTTAAGAAAATGTGTGTTAGGCAAAATTGTTTTTAAGTATTCAATTAAAGTTGTTTTACCTGAACCATCAATTCCTTCTACTACTATAAATTTAGGCTTTTTCATGTCGAGCTCTTTTTTATTTTTTTATAAAGTTTTTTACTATATACATTAATTTTATTAGGATTAATTACAAAATCTCTATTAAAAGTATTTAAATATAATAATTTTGTATTCATTGTTTAATCCTTTCAAATAATTTTTATTGGAATGCCATCTATATTTGGAAGACCATTATTTAATTTTTCTATTGTATTTAATGTTTTTATAGTATTTTCATCATACAAAACATTACACTCATAATATATTTTATCATTTTTATCTTTATTTGCTTTCATTAATTGTTTTTTATTTTTAAGTGCTTCATTAATTAATTTATAAAAATCATCATTATCACTATGAATTACTCTAAATATATTAATATATTTATCTAATATTTCTACATCTTTTATAGTTTCTGGAAAACCAGGAATAAAAACTGTTATAATATCTGCTTTGGTAATTTTACAATTTGAATCATTGGCATTTAACGCCCAAAGATAAAATTTTGTTTGCAGCTCATATTCATCAATTAAACCCCTAATAGATTTTTGATTCTCAACATCATAAGCTACTTGCGGCAACTTAGCTCGGTTAAAGTAACATTTAACTTCAGCTATTTTGTTATATTTTTTATGTAATCCATCAATTAAACCATTAAATTGTGGTAAATTAGAAAACATATCACCTTTATAATCTTTATATTCAAATGATTGATAAGTATTTCTACCTCACACTTTATCTAATATTTTATTTTCATAATGCCTACCAATATCAGCATAGATATTTTTCTCAAATGGTTTTAAACCTAAAAAACTTAGTATTAATGTAAAAGCATTATCATATTGTTTTTTATTTAATAAAGCTACAAAACGATGACCTGAAATAGGTTTGATTTCATTTTGTGAATAAACTTTAATATTAACCCCTTTTTTTACATGTTTAATAACTATTTTATTTTCCATGTTAGATTACCTAACCTTATTTAATATTTTTTATTTGTTTTTTTTAATAAGGATATCAATATTCAATAATATCCTTATTAGAAACAACAAATTTGTTATTATCTACTGTTTGAATTATTAAAATTACCAGTTATATTGTTATTTTGTGATTCTTTTAGTGTGTTATTAAATCTTATATCTTGTTTAGCTAGCTTGCATGCATCAATTAAATCTGAGGCATATTGTTTACCGCTTTGTTGATTATACAATTGAGCTAATTGATCATTTGATAAAGTAGTCATTTTATACAATACACTCACTTGACTTGGTGTTGCAGGTCCCATTAGTTTTTTTGGGCTTTCTTTATAATTGTTATTGTATTTTTTTTCTAAAGTAGGTTTGATGTTTTCTTTTGATTCTTCACCTCAACTTTTTAGAATATCTGATTTTTTTGTAATAGCTCCTGCTATTTCATCAGTAACATTTTCTGCTGCTAAAATTGCTGATTTACTTTTTGCTACATCTATATCTGAAATTTCCATTTCAATTTTATTAAATGCATGCGCCCTTGATAGGGCAACTCTTACTTTTGCCATAATCTTTCTCCTTTATTTTTTTCTAGAATTTGTTATAATTTTAGTAATGTATATATAAAATAAGTATCTTAGTGACATTTTTGTTGCTTGGTCTTTTTTATTTATTTGTTAAAGCAGGTATTTCTTCAACTTCAATTTCAAGCACATTAAGTCAATAGCTTATTCTAAAATCATATATATTAAATGTTGAAGTTTTTGAAACTCCATCAAATGCACTATTAAACTTTTTTTCTATATCTTTTAAATTAAATTCTTCATATTTGCCTGTTTTACTATTATGTTGACTTCCTTTTACATAAAAACTTTTATTTAATAAAACTCCTCTTAGTTTAAATGTTAGGTTAAGATCAGAATTCATATTTGAAAAAATAAGATTTTTAACAGATGCTTTATTTAATCCTTTTTGTTTCATGTTATTTCTCCTTTTTTAATGGAATAATTTCAATTTCTATTCCAAAATATTTTGTGTCTTTAATTATTTTGTATGATTGATAATGTTTTGTATTTCTAAATCCTTTTGTATCAAAAGTTGTGTGTTTTTTAATTAACTTTGGATTTTCTTTTTTTAATTTTTTTAAATCAACGTCATATGTGTTGCGTGATTTTAATTTAAATTTAAATATTTGCTTAGATTTTGTATCAATTAATTGATAGTATTTTTGATTATTTCTAACAAATTGATCTTTTAGATAATCTTTATGACTATCTAACAACTTGTTTTTATCTTCAAGTTTTTGTTCTAATTTTTTTACCCCTGATGATTCTTTTAATTTATTTAGTTTAATTTCTAGTTTATAAATATCATCACTAGTTTTAAGTATGTTTTTATAAATTGGCTGTATAATATTTTTTGATTTAGATATCATTTGTAAAATCCATATCTTTTAAAGTATTTTCTTTAATATTTATTTTTTTAGATTCTAAAAAGTCAATTTGTTCTATAATACATACTGAATTAGTCCTGTTATTGCCATCTTTGTCTACATAATTATTACTTTGATGCCTTCCAACAATACCGACTAAAGAACCTTTTTGAAGATATTTATGCATTGCAATAGCATTTTTGTTTCAAGCAGTACATGATAAAAAGTTAGATTCTTCTGCTTTGCCTATTTTATTTTGTGCTAATGCAAAGTTTACTACAGTAGATTCTTTTATGTGTTTTATTTCTGGATTGGCTGTTAGACGCCCAATAAAAATAACTTTATTTATAGCCATTATTTATCACCATTTTTTTGTTTTTTGAATTCTTGTTCTATTCATATCAAAACATTTGGGGCAAATATGGATAATGCAGCAACAAATGCCACACCACAAACTATAAAAAATAATGAAATACCACCAACTAAATATACAATTACTTGCAAAAATCCTGATACAAACATTGGATTAAATAATCAATCATAAATAAGTGCACTAGCACTTAAAAATTGAATCATTGTTCAAATAATTTTCATAATTATCTCTCTTTATTATTTTGTTTTTAAAATAATTCAACATTAATAAAGGTTAACCAATTAATTATAAATTGTATGTTTTTGCTTCTTTGCTTATAATTTTATAATAAATATCTACTTTTTTTTGATTTTCAATTCTCAACTTTCTATTAGATAAATTTTGTAATTTATAAGTAAGTTGTTTAGCATAATATTGTTTAAATAGTCTTATATCACGTTCTTTTGATGTTTCGTTGCTCCTTTTTTTGTAATTAGGCATTTTATATGGATTGTATTTTAAAACTATTTCTAAATACATAAAAAACGTGTCTTGATAAACATCTTCTTTTCCATATATACTTTCTTTACTATAAATATGCTTATGAATTTTAGATCAAGTTAGTTTTTTTAATTTAGTTCATTTTGGTATGTTTCATATAATTGTTTTAAGTTTTATTAAATCTTTTTTGTTTGTCTCTATTTTCATAATACTCTTTTTGTGGGTATTCATATTTAAGACTAGATATTTCAATAATTTGTGTAATACATAATTTTTGATATTTTAAAATTGTATTCCTGTTTTTGGAACTATTCATTTTTTTAAAATTGTTTATAAAATTATTAATTTTTTTAACTTTATTAATATATTGTTTATTTTGTTTAAGGTAAGGGTATACTTTTCAAGCTTTTGATAAACATACCTCTTGAATATATGGTATCATAAAGTCGATAGAGATACAAGTATTTTTATTAGTTTTTCATTTTTTGACTTCTTTTTTAGACAAGATTTTGAATTTATTAACTAATTCTTTAACTTCATTTTTTCTATCTTTTTTATATTGCAATTTTTGTTGAATGAATTTATTTAATTCTAATCATCCTCCTGTTTTTGTTTTTGTAATCTCTGTAAAAAAAGATTGTTTTTTAATTGAAGATTCAATAAATATTATTGATTCATATCTTTTATTATAAAAATCTGTTTCTTTTATTAACTCAATAAAATAATCAACATATCAAAAAGAAGATTGAATTGTTTTTTTATTTAAATGTTTTAAAATAGCATCTTTTTTAATTTTTCATTCAATAGGTGAAAAACCACCTTTTATGTCTATTAATTCATAAATCACTTTATTTTTATGTTTTTTTATAACAAAAAAGTCAGGAGTATATAATCTAACTATTTTTTTATTTGTTAAAAGACAATTAAAGTTCATATATTTAAATGATTTAGGTTGATAAATAAAAGATAAAATACTTGAATTAGATTCAAGATATTGATAATATTCCATCTCCAATTTAGAATCAAAAACTATATTATTATATGTTCTTAATTTTTGATCATATTTTTTTGGTTTATAACCCTTATATTTATAAAATTTATTCATAGACATTTTTTTTCCTTTATGTATATATATTTTTATATTTATACATTTTTGTATGAATTTTACATAAAAAAATAGTGCTAAAAGGCGACTTAGTAAAAATAATTGAATATTGTTGTTTAAAACTACAACGTTTATCTATTGTTAAATAATGCTCGCACTTTTTGTAAGTTTTTACTTTCTTTAATATAACAGACATATTTTTTTTCCTTATTTATTTTCTTAAACCTTTTATTTTTTATATTAATCATTTCAAGATTTCAATTCTTCAATTGTTAGTGTTTCAAGACATTCTTTATTGTAAGAGTGATTCATTTTTACTTTTCAAAAAGTATTTTTAGGAACTCAAGCTAAATAAACATCGTTTTTAAATGAGTTAATTACAAATATAACTTGTTGTCTTGATTCTTGTATTGAATTAATTTTTTCTTTAAGTTTTTTTCAATTTTCAAATGTTTTATAGATTTTTATAACTTCTTTTTTATTCTTGTCAAAAATTTTATCTTTTGCTGCTTGTGGATTTCTACTAACTTTACTTTTATTTATAGCTTTGGCTATAATTAAGGCTAGTTTTGGGTTTAATCTCTCTTTTGGTTTTAAATTAAGATAATTTCCCTCTGATTGAATTATAATAGCAAATTCGTTTTTTTTATTTCATAGTTTTTTATCTTTGATTTTATACATTTTATTTTTTCCTTTCTTCCTATAATTAGTTAATAATCTAGGTAAATCTCACCATTAACTCCTTTTTTTTATTTTTTTTATTTATTTGGTGGCTAGATAAAGCTTTGGACTTTATTTTGGCCATAATGGTAGCCTTGTCTAGAATTGAACTAGATTCTTCTCAAAAAGAGATATGTTAAACATTACACCACAAGGCCTTGGTTGCAAAGGTAGGATTTGAACCTACAACCTCCGTACATTGACGTTGCTCTACCAATTTGAGCTATCTTGCTATAATGGCGATTCCAGTAGGACTCGAACCTACGACCTCCTAGTTAACAGCTAGGCGCTCTAACCAACTAAGCTATGGAATCATGGCTGGGATACCAGGATTTGAACCTGGGCATGCCGGAACCAAAGACCGGTGCCTTTCCGCTTGGCTATATCCCAATAATGGTGAAGAGGGTGGGATTTGAACCCACGAACCTTACGGGCCTGGGTTACAACCAGGTGCATTTAACCACTTTGCTACCTCTCCGTACAACAAGCTTTTTTAAGCTTTATTTTGTTATATTTTTTACAATTATAATCTTCATAATGAAAATCACAAACATATTCATTTTGATAAATGTTTGCAAGACATTTTTTGCCAGAAAATGTTGAGCATTTTTGTCATGAAGTTATGTTGTGAACACACTTTTTCATATTAGTTATCTTTCTACAATAATATATTTTTGTAATTTCCAATTTTCATTTTTAATAAAATTATCAAGGAGAATGGTCTTAGAATTTGATTCTGGAGCATTTGTAAGCTTTTTGTCAATTTTAGAAAATCTTATAAATTTTAAATTAAAAAATTCTATATTCAAATCTCATTTATATGGTTTGATGTATTTTAATAGTCAATCATCATTTAAGCCTGTTTTGCCTTGCTTTTGAATTTGCTTTATATTGTTTTTTAATTCTTTTTTATTTGAAAATTGAAACAATCCCATAAAGTAAAACTCAACAATTCCAAAACCTAAAATAAATGGCTTTTTGGATTTATTATCATAGAAATATACAATATCTCCTTTTTTTATGTTGGGTAAATATTTTCTAATCTCTATATTTTTGCTTCCTAATAATAGCATAGAAAAATATTTTTTATCAATTGGTAGTAAAATTCTAATACTTTCTCCTTGTTTAATTATTTGTTTTGGTGTCTAATTATAGACATAATGGTACAGATGAAGGGATTTGAACCCCTACTCCATAATGGAACTAGATTTTAAGTCTAGCGCGTCTACCAGTTCCGCCACATCTGCATTATGGTGATTCCAACAGGACTTGAACCTACAACCTACGCATTACAAGTGCGTTGCTCTACCAATTGAGCTATGGAATCATGGCAGAGAGAGTGGGATTTGAACCCACGCGCCCCCATTGGGACCTAACACCTTAGCAAGGTGCCCTCTTAACCGCTTGAGTATCTCTCTATAAAGAAAGTTTTTTTAAAGGGAAACTTTCAATAAAACCTTATTTATTTTTTATATTAACCTTGAAGTTCTTCAAGTCTTGCTTCAAGTATTGCAATTCTTTTTTCAACTCACTGATTTGGTCCTCAACTAAGCATGTCTTCAAAGTTAGCAATTTGTTTTAGTAATTTTTCAATTTCTAACTTCTCATTCATTGTTAGTTGTTTTGGTGGTTTTTTAGATTCTGCTTTTGCCTTAGCTTCATCTTCTTGGATGGCATTTACATTATCTATATAACCTTGTGAAACACCACCAGCTAATTTTGCATTTTTTAGGTGCCTTTGACTATCTTGATCATCAATTCAAGATTGTTCGTTTAGATAGTTTAGTCTCATTCATTCTGGTTGATTAGGTGCCTTTGATTCTTCAACATCAAATAATTGAGTGCTGTCTCCATCGTCAATAAATGGAGTTCTTTGCATAACTGCAAGTTCTGGGACAATATCAATTTTAGTTTCTACTTCTTTTTTAGCAGCTTCTATTGCTGCTTCTTTGGCTTTTTGATAACCTAGAAGCAGTTTGTGTTGTTTATCAATTCAGCTTTCTAGGGTGATTTGATTTGCTCTTACTTTTGATAATAGCAAATGTCTTTTATCTTCTCATTCCCCGTCAATATCTTTTAGTCCAGTTGATTGGATTGTAAAGAAATCTTGTGAATTTAGATAATTATATTCTTTTTTTTCTATTTGAGCTTTTGCTACTTGTGAATAGATCATGATAGGACCTATTTTTCTTTCAATTATTTTATAAGCAGGTTTTTTTGATGAAGAGTAATAAGCAATTTTTTGGGTTGGTTTTAATACTATTCTTTGAATTAGTTTATCAAAATCTTTTCTTACTTTTAGAAACTCATTTCTTGCTTCTTTATTTGTTTTTATAAGTTGTGCTCTTGTGTTGGGAACAACTAATCTTATTTCATCTCCTACTTGTTTAATTTTATATTTCTTTCTATTTAGCACTTTATTTAGTAATGAATCTTCTTCTTTGGAAACTTTACCACCAAAAGCTTTTACTCAGATTTTTTTTTCTAGCAACTTTATTTTTGTTTTCTGCAACTCTTTTTCTATTTCTTCCAGGAGCTGATGGTATATCTTCTTCTGTAAGAATTGGTATTTCTAATTGCATAACTTGCTCTTCAACTGTCATTGGTGATCTATAATTTTGATTAGCTCTGATTATATTTCCATTTTCATCAACAGTTTGCATTTCCATTGGTTTTGCTTCCATTGGTTTTGCTTCCATTGGTTTTGCTTCCATTGGTTTTGCTTCCATTGGTTTTGCTTCCATTGGTTTTTTAGGTGATTCAATTGCTATTTCATCAAGACTTCCAAGGTGAGCTCCTGCTCTTGTAATAAATCATGCTTTTTTATCAACATGATAATTAGCAACTAAGTCTCCCCCAATTTCTATAGCATGTCTTCCGTTTGACTTTGGGTCAATTTGAAAAACATGACTAGTTCCTCATTTAGAGTTGTAGCTTATTTTATCTCCTGTTTGAGTTAAGCTTTCTTTCATTTTTTTATCTTGAAAATTTATTTTATTTTTTTTAATAGGTGTTGTTTTTGTTTTTGTCATTGCTCCACAACCTGCAAATGTTGCAGATGTTGTTAGCAATGTAAATAATTTTTTCATTATTTACTCCTTTTTTTTATTTTTTTTGATATAAAACATATATCATTATTATTATACATATTTTTTCATAAAAACAATTGGTTTTTTTTTTTTTCTATATAATAAAGATAAATATTTAATATACTAAATTTTAAAAAAGGGAGTAAATATGGCAAAAATAATTTGCATTCATAGTTATATGACTGCTTCATATTGTTCAACAAATAAAATGATTAAAAAATGCTATGACAATTTAGTTTGTGATTTACATTATGTAACTATGAAATGTAAAAAAGAAAAAAAAGGAGGCAATAAAACATTTCATTGGTATGATAGTGCTAATAAAGAGCAAAAAGATTTAAAGACATGAAGAAATATATTTGAATTATCTAGAAATGATATGCTTCCATTAAGGATAAAAATAGAAACATTGATAGCAAAACAACAACTACAACAAAAACAACAAGTAGAAATAAATACATTCCTAAATAAAAAATTTAGCCAACTTTTAGGATCAAATCAAATTGTTGATTTTCATTTTGCATTTTTTATTTTAATTCTATTAGGTAATATAAATACTTATAATTCATTAAATACATTAGGAATGAAACATATAACTATAAATGCTTTAGATCGTTATGCAAAAGATAAAGGCATTAAAATAAATTCAAAGCAAATAGTTTCAAATTTTACATTAAATATTAATGATACTAAAAAAGAAATTCAAAATATTATAAATAATTATTTAAATAAGGAGGTTTTTATTCATAAAAACATAGATAATTCTATTAATTAAAACATTAAAAAACAATATTTTTTTTTTTTTTTCTAAATACTCATTTTTTCTATATAATAAAGATAAGTATTTAATATACTAAATTTTTAAAAAAAAGGAGTAAAATATGGAAAAAAATAAATGTAAATATGTTGAAGTAGGCACACTTCCTTGTAACACAAATAAAATGACTAAAAACTGCAATAATTCATTAGTATGTGATTTGCATTATGATTTTTTTGATTGTAAAAATAACATTGGAACAGCACATGTTCTAGGTGGTATGTCAAAAGAAATGAAAGTAGTAGAAGAACTTCAAGATGTGTTTGTTTTAAATTTAAAAAAGGTTTTAGATGATGATATAATGTTAAGAATTATGCCATTACCTACTGATCAATTTGATAAAATTTATAAACTTTTGGGTAAAAGGGCTAGTGAACTTTTAGGAATAAGTGATGAAATTGTTGAGTTTCAATTTGCTACTTTTGTAGCTGTAATATTGGCTACTTTAAACACACCTAAAAATCTTCATTCTATTAAAAACATTAGTGGTTCACATATTAGATTTTCAAAACAAATGAATGTAGATGCAATTAATAGAATGGCAAAAGATGAAAATATTAAATTAGATGCAAAAAAAATAGTTTCAAATTTTAAATTAAATATTGATGAGTTGTCAAAAGAAATGCACAATGTTGTAGATAATTATTTAAATAAAAATGATTTTATTCATAAAAAAGTAGATAATTCTATTAATTAAAACATTAAAAAAACACACTCATTTGTGTGTTTTTTTTAATTAATTTTGTGTATTATTATTTTCTTCAGAATCTTTTTCTTCAGAATCTTTTTCTTCAGAATCTTTTTCTTCAGAATCTTTTTCATCAGAATGTTTTTCTTGAGAATTGTTTTTTGCTTTGCGATTTAAAAATTCAAGGTTTTCATCTATTTCTTGCATTTTTTGATTTTTGTTTTGATCATCTGAATTTGAGATTCTTTCTTTTAAATCTTCAATTAATTCAATTGATTTTTTAATGTTTTCAATAAAACTCATATTAGCTCCTTTTTTTTATTTGTAGAAGATTTGTACTTCCAAATTAATTATACATTTTTTTATTAAAAAAAACAAAAAAAAACTACTTTTAGTAGTTTTTAAATAAGCAAACTAAGTAAACCTATCATAATTAATATTACAAATAATATATGATTTTTATTCTTTTTGTTTTGATGATGTAGGTTTTTCATTATAATCTGCATCGTCATAACTATTTGCTTCATCATTGTAACTTACATCTTCATAACCATCTGATTCTTGATGGCCACTTGCTTTCATTCAAGCTAAGAATTGAGCAATTGTAAGTTTAGTAACATGTATGATTTCATACTTTTTCTTATTTACAGTTATTTTCATTTTATCATTAGCTTTACCTGTAATTTCAGCAACTATATGATTTTGTTCTTTATTTACAATAAAACGAATATCAGATTTATTTACATCTTTTAAACATTTTACAAGATTGTTTATAGTCATTTTTTCCCCCTATTATTTATATTATTAATTATTACACATTTGATAGTATTATTCAACTAAAAATTAAAAAAATTTTAGGCTTATTTTGAACAAAAAAGACCTAAAACACAAAGTATATAAATTACATGGTTAATATTTTTTAAAATAAGGATTTTATAGAAAAATAATTATGTAATTTTTATACTACAATTATTATACATAATTTTTTTCAAATTATGCATTTTTTTGAGTTTTTTTATTGTAATAATACTTATTTATTAATTTTTTTGATTGCACAGGATTTCATTTTTTTAATGTTATAAGGTTTTTTTTAGCATTATAGTAAGCTCAAAATTCATCATGCGTTAATTTTGTATTACTTTTATTTAATTTGCATAATTTGTTGATCATAAAAAAATTAACTTTTCATTTTAAATTAAAAAAATGTAAATTATTTAATTTTATAAAATTATCATATCCTACATGAGAATCTATTAAAAATTGCCTAAGTTCTTTTTTTTGCATTTTTTTACCAAATTTAAAATGTAATTTCATAAATTAATTCTTTTTCTAAATTATCTGTTTTATTACTTAGCACACTTTTTACAAATTATAACAAAAGTATTTTTTTGATTTTCTACAAAAACTGCAACATTTGCAGCATTTATACAATTATCTAAATTACATTTAATATTACGTTTTTGTAAAAAAGTTGGATTATCATATTTTACAGTTGTAATTTTAATATCTTTTATTTTTTTATTTATTACAATGTTGTTAAAATTTTGTATTTTTGTTGCAAATTCTTCTAAATTTACATCATTAATAAAAAGTGAAGTTTGTTTTTCTTTAATTTTAAGCTTTGCTTTTGCATACTCAATTAATAAAAGATTTAAACTTGTTTCATATAATTCATATTTAACTTTATTAGTCATAATTTACTCCTTTTTTTTATTTTTTGATATAAAAACATATATCATTATCATTATACTATTTTTTTTCATAAAAATATTTTTTTTTTTTTTTTAATTTAATTAAAACTATTTAAGTGTTTGACTTTTTTGATAATTATTATATTATTATTATTATATGATTTATATATGATTAAAATATAAAATAGGAGATAATTATGAAAGATATTAAAAAAATTAAAATCACAAGTTATAAATTGCAAAGACTAACAAAAGAAAAAACAAAGTTAATTGCTAAAATTTTAAAAATTAATGAAAATATTTTAAATACTGAAGAGGCAAAGGATTATTTACCGCTGTTAAATTATTATTTTAAAAAATTACAATTAATTAAAAGAATGTTAACAAATGATTATGAAATAACTAAAATTAGCAGCTTTTCAAAAGATTGAATGGAATTTATCAAAGACGATAAATTTTAAAGATTACAAAATTATAAAAGAGCCTTATACATATGTATCTGGCGCAAGTAAAATAAAAAAAGAATAGTTTTACTAAAAAATAGTAATATTTATTAAAAAGACTTGTTTTTTTATTAATTTTTTTTATAATTAATTTGAGCCAAAAAATTAAAATTGATCCATAACAATTTTTAATTTAACTATTGTGACTTTTAAACTCCTTTTTTTTATTGATTTGATTACCATATTAATAAACAAAAAGTAAAGATTACAATACTATTTTGGCTATTTTTTTTTAATTAAATGCATTTTTCTTTAAAATTCTATTGCCAATTTTAACTTTTTCTACATCATCAAAACCTTTTGATAATCTTTCTAATTTTTCAATATCTTCTTGCTTATATGGCGCTCATGCAACCATATTATCAATCATTATTGTTGCTCATTTTTTTGTAAAAAAGGGTTTTTTTGAATTTTGAGGATTAATTACTAAAAAATCATTACTAACTTCTTTACAAATTTCAGGTGCAACTTTAAAAACTGCTTTGTTTAGTTTTGTAATTTTTAAATATTTATTTGAATCTAATTTAGTTTCAATTCCCAAATATTTCTTTAATTTGTTTATTGTGCGATTAGTTTTATTTGTACCATTAATATTTTTATTTATCATTTTTATCTACCACTTTTTTCATCATAACATTAAACTTTAATCAATCTATTTCTAAATATTGGTGATTTCTATATTTTTTGTTAATTATTTTAGTGCAAAAATCTATAAAGCTGCATAATTCTTTAATTTCAAATAATTGATCAAACATAACTTTTGGTGAGCCTTTTATATAATTATTATTAATAAATAATTTGATTTTTGAGTGCAATTTTTTATAAGCTCTTTTTTGTGCATTTTTTACAATTGTTTTTTTGTAATGTGTTAACATATCTTTTTCCTTTATTTAAATATATAAATATTATATCATAATTTTTATGAATATCAATATTTTTTTGAAAATAATATTTTATAATTTGTGATAAAATATAAGCGTTGTTTAAACAATTAGATTTGCTTGCAAAACATTTGTGTTTAGATATGTAAGGATTAAAGTTATATGCTTTTTTCCTTTTTTTGTATTGTAGTCATTGTATTTTAATACAACAATGACTACAAAAAAATACATTTTATTTTATTAATACACACATATTACACACACTTTTATAAATAAACCTTTTTTGTGTGTATTAATAAAATAGTTATCAAAATGATAATCATTTTACAAGCTTAGATTATAAAAACATTAAATCTTGGTAAAAACTATTGTATTTTACTATGTTTTTTTAATTTTTGATTCTTGATATTTATTTCAAGTTAAAGCACAATTTTTACTTAATATTTCTTTATCTGAATCATTACCAGAATTAAATGATAATGCTGTAAAAATAAAATTAGTATCTCCAACAAAAGTATTTAGATAATATCTTGATTTTCTAAATCTACCATTAATAATTAATATATCATTTTTAACTTCACAAGTTCTTTTTTGAAAAACTTGTGTGTAATAAGCTACAGGTAGCATTAATATCAAAGCTATTAATGATGTAATTAAAATAGATGTTCTTTTAAATTTATTATTCATGTTATTTCACCTGTTTCTCCTTAATTTTATACTCTTTTACTAAAATTTCAAGAGGTTCTATGTGGTCTTTAAAAATAACTTTATCTATTTCTAAAATAAGTTTTGTTGGCGCTATACGGTTATCTAATTTAAGAGTTACAAAATTACCATTTATTATTTTTTCAAAAACAAGTTGTTTCATGCTTTTTTTAATTTTCCTTTATGTTTTCTTTGAAAAATGATCAATGCTTATTCATTTTAGTTTTATCATCATAACTAGATAACAACTTATCAATTAGACATAAATCATCATTATGTTTTAACAATAATTTATAAGCAATTGTTGTTGGAGATATCATCTTGTTTGTCTTTTTTTCTTCTTTTTCAATCATAGTTATTAAATTCCTACATTTTATTTCAATTTGTTTTTTCTTTTTTAAAACAATGAGTTTTTTATAATTAGTAAGTGTGTGTTTTTGTCTTTTTTTCATTAGTTTGTTCTCCATTAATAAAAACATGGGATAGCACTTTAGGCCACCACCACGTCTAAACCAAGTACGAATCTTGGTATAAATAGTATAACATATATTGTTTTTAATGCAATAATTATTTCCTTTTGTTTATTTTCTACTTTTTTACTTTTTGTAGAAAACAAGGAGAAAAAAGAAGAGAAAAGTAGAAAATAATTACATATTAAAATCCTTCATATTATGATCCTTCATATCATGTTAATTTTTTAATTTTATCAACGCTAAGCACTATTGAATAAGGTGTTGAATCTTTACTATATTTAACAATTTTGATGTGTTTTAAATTATTGTGATAATTACATAATTCTATTTTTTTGCCTGTAATTTTATTTTTATATTTTGCAATAGCTTTTTTATCACATAAATATCAATACAAACCTGTAATTGCACTGCATTTTGCTCTAAATTTTTTTATAGTCATTATTTTTCATCATCTATTTTTTTAAGAAAAAATGTTGATTCTTTTTTTATTCAAGCTGGTTCTTTTCATTTTTTACCTAATTTTAATTTTAATTTTTTAATTTCATCATCTAACATTTTTCAGTTTTCTTTATTTCCAAGTTTATCATCATCACCTAAATCAATACCACATTTTTTTAATATAGCACTAAATTCTGTTTGATTTGTATTACTTGCTAGTAAATTAACTTTTGGTCTTAATGAATCTATTGAATACATTGTCATAATTTCTTTATATGTTGGTTGATTTTTCATTTTTAAATCCTTTTTTTCATTTGTAGTAAATATATACTTTTTGTAAAAGGGTAGTATTCAGTTGTGAGTTCTTTATTTTTTAATTGACCTGGAGTAACCTCAATAAATATTTCATTATCTTGTTTTCCAATGTCTAATTTAAAATAAATATTTTCCCCTTCTTGTAACCCAGCTTCTTTCATAAAAAGATAATATTCAACTAAGTCATTAACTCATCATTTATCATAGTTTGCAATTCATGCTGAAAGATTCAATTTATCTTCCAAAATAGTATTTATTATATTTAATCCTTTACTAAAATTAACATTATCAATTTCATTTCAAATTAAACCTCAACCATCAAATTTAAAGCTTAATATAATTTCTTTAGAAGAATAATTTTGATCATATTCAATTATTTCTTCTAAATATATATTTTTTTCTCCAAAATCTCAAGTAAGGTTTTTTAAGACTTTACCCTCAATTGATTTATTAATGGTTTTTTTGATTAATGTTTTAATTTTATTTATGTTTTTTAAGTTATTCATTATTATAACTCCTTTATTTTTCATTTTTTACTTCCTTTGCAACAATCATTCCCATTCTTCAAGGAGGTGTGGTGTATCACCTTCTTATACCAACAAACATATTTGTATTTTTATCTTTAACTAAGTCAGTTGAAAGTAATATGTGGTTATGGGCGTTATGATTTAGTCCTTTAATTGCTCTTGAAACTAGGACTTGATTATACAATAATAATAATTGCATTATTGTTAATCAAATAAGTCCAAAGTATATTAATTTTATTTCCTTTTTATTCATTTTATTTTCCTTTTTTTTATTTTCTAGTAATTTTTTCCATAAATTGAATATATGAATATGCGGTTTGTCCTATATCATCATTTTTATTTTTGAAAGAGATATATCTCAATTCTCCATCTTTTTCATATTCAATGTGATATTCAAATTGGTCAATATCATATTTAAACCCATAATTATCTTTTACTTCATTGATTATCAGATCAATCATTCATTTTGTGATTTCTTTTCTTTTCATTTTATTTTTCTATCCTTATTTTTTTTATTATATAAACATTATACCATAAAAAATATGAATATCAATTTTTTTTTGAAATTATTTTTTTTTTTTTTTGAGTAAATTTTAACATATTTGAGAGTGTGAGGATTTGAGAGTGTGAGGATTTGAGAGTGTGAGGATTTGAGAGTGTGAGGATTTGAGAGTGTGAGGATTTGAGAGTGTGAGGATTTGAGAGTGTGAGGATTTGAGAGTGTGAGGATTTGAGAGTGTGAGGATTTGAGAGTGTGAGGATTTGAGAGTGTGAGGATTTGAGAGTGTGAGGATTTGAGAGTGTGAGGATTTGAGCGCAAGAATCTAAGCGCAAGAATCTAAGCGCAAGAATCTAAGCGCGAAAATCTAAGCGCGAAAATCTAAGCGCGAAAATCTAAGCGCGAAAATCTAAGCGCGAAAATCTAAGCGCGAAAATCTAAGCGCGAAAATCTAAGCGCGAAAATCTAAGCGCGAAAATCTAAGCGCAAAAATCTAAGCGCGAAAATCTAAGCGCAAAAATCTAAGCATGAAAATCTAAGCATAAAAATTTTTGCATCTTTAAAAAAATATTTATTTTAAAAAACAGCTTAAGATTTGAAATTAAATTTTTGCATTTAATTTAAAAAATATTTTTAATCTAAAAAACATGTTGTTTTTTTTAAATTTTGATCTAAAAAAACATGTTGTTTTTTTTTTAAATTTTGATCAGAT
>CBDATW010000002.1:0-601261 GCA_965200605.1 Mycoplasmatales bacterium
TTATTGAACCTTTTGAATTATTAGATTTAAAAATTAAAAAATTAAAAAATGATCTAAATAATATTTTGTTGAAACAAAATACTTTGGGTTCAAAATTAATGAAAAGCATATGTATATTTAATAAAGGAAAGATTTTGAAAAGCGCAGAATTTGTTGAATCAGGAATTGGTTTTATAGATATAAAATCAATGAATACAAAAACATTTTCAAAATATGTTGATTCAAGTACTTATGAAATTAATACTAATTTTGGCGATGTATTGTTATGTTTGGATGGAAGCCCAGGAAGATTGGCGATTGATTTGCAAGGATTTAATGGTTATGCATATAATATAAAATCCGATACTATTCATAATGGAATTATTTATTCATCATTAATGAAAGCTGAAAATCAAAAAATAATTCATTTAAATTCACATGGAACTACTATAAAGCATGCATCAAATGCTAAAAATGAAATCAAAATTTATGATTTTCAAAATCCTGATATTATAAAATTATATTTCAAACTTTTATTGCAAATTTTAAAAATTGAAAAAAATATTTATATACTTAAATCAAAAGTTTTAGGGTTTTTGATTTAATATTAGAAATTTTTTTATTTAGAAAATTTAATTTTTCAATAAGCTTATAAATATTAGCAAGTTGCTTCTCATATATTGTATCATATTGTTTTATATTTTTGACTTGTCCAAGTTTCAAATATTTTATAACAGAGCCTGCAGATTGTATTCTAAGTTTTTCTATTGCTTTTGAAATTGAATAATATGATGTAAAAAAATTGCTTTTAGGTTTTATAATATACACTCTTTGATATGCATCAAACTTTCCATTAATTCATCATACATATAAATGTGCATTGCCAGAAAGTAAAATATACTGCCCTTCATATTTTCAATTATTACAAATTTTGATTTTTTCTGAACAACTAAAAAATGGGAATTTGCCATCAATATCTACAACATTATTATTACTCTTACCAGTTTTAATATGCATTTTAATATTATGATTAGTTTTTGATATCTCTATTTTGTTAATTATATTTGTATGATTTTTTATTAAAATATTAATTTTATTTTGTAATGTTTCCAATGGTTCAATAATATCTATTATTTGTTTTTGAATAATTAATGATGGAGGATTATGTTTTTTTATTCAATCAAAAGAGCTCAATCTTAAAGATTTAACTGTAGATCCTACAGAATATCTATTAAATACTTTTCAATTTTTTATCAGAAAATAATATAAATACTTAGTATGAAATTTATTCGAGTTCAAAGCATATGCTCTTTGATGTAAATTGAATTTATTATTTACATATTTTGGAATAAAAATACCTTCACCTGGCACAATTACATATTCTCCACTCAATATATATGTATTTGACCTTTTAACAATTGATGACCTATCAAAAAAAAGATATAGACCGTTTTTTTCGCATCTTCAGAATTAGATTTACCGGTATGTATGTTAAGTGCCATTATTGCACATTGAACATGGGGATATAATGAAAATGTATAAAAAGTTAATATGAAAAACTAATCAAAGATTTAAATTTGTATCTAAAATACCAAAGTAAGCTTTTAAATTTAGGCTAAAAGGGCACAACAAGAAATTTCAAAAGCATATTGATTCAAAAAAAATAATAAAACAAGTAATGAAATTACTTGCTAAAAAATAATATTAAAAATATCTAAACATAAAAGCTGCTTTTTATATTTATTTTATTTTTGGAGATCCATCAGTTAAAACAATTGATAAGTAAATTGCTCCTATTGCACCAACAGTATAAGGTCCACATATTAATATTAGTCCATATTCTCAACCAACATTATTTCCAAAAAGCCCCAATCCAAATCCAATAATAGCAATTGTTGTTATTAGCATCATAAGTGATACCCAAATCATTGTATATTTTTTCTTTTTAGTTCAACTAATTCTAAATCCACATGATCTAATTCAACAAACTATTCCATATATAAATATTGTTTCTATTATTAGTAATGGAATAAACATTAGTGATGCTAAAACTGCTGCTAGTAGAATTGATCCTTGATTATAAATCATTTTAATTACCTCAATAATAATTATATAGCAAAATATCACTATATTAAAAAAAACATAAATTTTTAGAATAAATGTTTATTTAATAAAAAAGATTTTAATTACTAAAAAAAATTAAATATTATAATTAAAAAATAATATTAAAAATATTTATACATAAAAAAGATTTTCTTATTTATTTTATCTTTTGATTTCCATCAGTTAAAACAATTGATAAGTAAATTGCTCCTATTGCCCCAATGATATAAGGTGCATATACTGGTATTCAATCATTATCTGTAATAATATTAATTCCAATAATAGGACCACCCCATGCCAGGGGCAATAATAGTAAATGTTGTAGTTAATACAATAAATGGTATTCAAATAATTGCACGTTTTTTCTTTTTAGTTCAACTAATTTTAAATCTACAAGATCTAAGCAAAGCAACTGCTGCATATATAAGTAGTGTTTCTATTATTAACAATAGAATAAATAGTAGTGTTGATACAAGTATTACAAATGGTATTGATGGTGCAACATGCATAAAATAAACTATTAGATACAAAGATCAACCTGGCAGCATCACAACTGGAATCAATAATAGTAATATTAGAAATGATACTATTAGCATTGATGATGAATAATTCATAATAAACCTTCTTTATAATTATTGTATATATTATATAGCAAAATATCACTATATTAAAAAAAAAAAAAAACATAAATTTAGGCTAATTAAAAACATAAAAGTTTTTTTTCTTATTTATTTTATTTTTGGATTGCCATCAGTTAAAACAACTGATAAGTAAATTGCTCCTATTGCTCCAATGATATAAGGTCCATATGTTCACATTCACTTATCATCTAAAACAGGATGGATTTTAGAAAATAAACCACTAGTTCCAAGCCCGATAATAATAAATGTTGCTGTTAGTACAATAAGTGGCACTTGCATCATTGTGTTTTCTTTCTTTTCAGTTCAACTAACTTTAAAGCTACATGATCTAATCAAAACAACTATTTGATATATAAGTAATGTTTCTATTGCTAACAATATAATAAATAGTAGTTTTACTATAATTATTGCTGTAAGAACTGATGTTTTAGTATTTACAAATGTATCTGCTACATACAAAAATACATTTGGTGATATTAGAAACAGAATTAATAGTAATACTATTAGAAATATCACTACTAACATTGATGCTGAATAAATCACAACAAACTCCTTTATAATTATTATATAGCAAAATATTTTTATATTAAAAAAATCAAAATCATAATTAAGAAATAATATTAAAAACAGCTAAAAAATAGCTGTTTTTATCAATATGATATAATAAATTAAATATTTAAAAGGAGATTAATAATGTCAAAACTTTATATATTAGATAAAGAAGAGAAAGATAACTCACTTCATATGGTTCATGAATATGGGGCAGAAAGAAAATGCCTTCCAATGCAAGTTAACTGATATAATTTCCATGCCATAGATCACAAATCAGCAATTAAAAGTGTTCAAGATAAATTTCAACGTTGAGAAATAAAAGCTTGCCTAAAATGCATGAAATAATATTATAATTAAACAATAGTTAAAAACTACTTTTTAATTTTTGGATTTCCATTAGTTAAAACAATTGCTAAATAAATTACACCTAATAGACCAATGATATAAGACCCATAGAATAATTGAATTAGATAAGACCCATAAGGACTATTAAGAACAATATAAAATCCAAGTGCTATCATAGCAAACATTACTATTGATATCATAAGTGGCATTCAAACCATTGCGCGCTTTTTGTTTTTGGTTCAACTAACTCTAAATTCACATTTTCTAATTAAAGCAACTATTACATATATAAGTGCAAAATCTATTATTAGATGCAAAGTATGTAATCACATTAATTCCATTGTTGTTTGTAGCCATGATGTCTCACCTCGATAAACTCCCATTGCAGAAAAAGTTCATGTTCATGTAAACCAAATTGTTATAACAAATCTTATTTTTATTATTGTAAATAGTATTATTAGAATTTTAAATATGCTATAAATCATTACAGGTCTCCTTTAATAAATATTATATAGCAAAAACATTACTATACTAAAAAAAGGTCATAAATTTAAGCTAAATATTTATTAATAGATACTATTTTATTAATTAATTTTAATAAGTATTTACATTATGATAATAAGTGTTATAATGTTTCAAGAAAAAATTTTAAGGAGATTATTAAATGAATATTGAAACAGTATATATCATTATTGGTATAGCCGGCGGACTGCTAGGTATTTTTATGCTTATTGCCCTAATAATGGCACCAAAATCAATACCTAATGGTAAAGATTTTGCTTTGGAATACCATAGAGTAGCTGGTAATGATATCACCGATGTCAAAGGAGCATACTTCTTTTACTTTGCATTTTGACCAATTACCAGAGATAACAAACAAGTTTTACCAATGTTTAATGCTTGATGAAAAAGATATTGATTCCTGCTAGGAACCCTACATTGAGTAGCATTGGCAGATGCAAAGAAAAAGGGAAGAAATGGAGAATTTTTTGTTTTAGCTTTCTTTAGATTCATTGCTCGATTAACAACAATTGCTGCTTTAGTTGCATTTGGTCTGGGAATTAAAGAATCAAATATGCTTCACATTTTATTTGGTTCATCACTGGTGGTGGCTACTTTTGGCCTAATGGCCTACCCTTCATATATTCTAGTTACAAGAGCAATACCAATAATTAAAGAAACAAAGTATGATCAAAAGGATAGAAACATCTTAGTTACATTTGTTAAATGATACTTTGTAGTTTCAATAATTGCCCTAATTGCTGAAATTGCTGAATTTATTATTAGATTTCTAGAAAAACAAAATGACAATTAATAAAACATAGTAAAATATAACATTTTATAAACCATTAACACACACATTACACACATTTTTATAAAAAAACCTTTTTTGTGTGTAATATGTGTGTTATAATATATTATATGAAAAAATTTAATTACAAAAAAATGATCTATGGTGAAAAAATAAGACCTGACAGAAATGCTTATATTAATATTTTAAAAAGCTTTTATAAATCAGATCCCAAAGCACTAAATATTAAAAATAAAGATGATAAAGAATTTATTATTTTTAAATCTGCATTAAAAAAATTGTTAAACGAATATAATTCAACATCTCAAAGATGTCTAGACTTACGTGATAGTTCACCAAGGTCTTATTTAAATAAATTTTTAATTTCAGAAATTAATTTTTCATTAAATATTGAAAATATTAATTCTACAAGAAGACTTGTTAAAGAAATTTTAAAACAAAAAAATCAAGAAAACCAAAAACAAAAAGGCAAAAAACTCACAGACGATGAAATAAGGCAAATAGTTGAAAATATGGATAGAGCATTTACTTATATTGGGAGTGAAAAAACAATTTCTCATGAAACTTTATTTGCTTTATACACAATTATGACTTCCAATATTGATATGAAAGATCAAAACTTAGAACATGGCAATTTTTATCGCCATGATGGAGTGTCAATTGGTGGAGAACAAGCTTTAGATCATAGTAAGATCAATAGTAGAATGAGTGATTTAATAGAATTCATCAATAGTGATGAATTGAACGATAATCCAATTATAAAAGCTTTATGCATTCATTATATTTTTGAACATATTCATCCATATTTTGATTTTAATGGCAGAATGGGCAGAATGTTACATCTTTGAGTATTAAAAAATATTTCAATGCAAGAATTTTGAAAAAACATATATTTAAGTGAATCAATTTTTGCTTACAGAGGTAAATTTTATGCTGCTTTTAAGAAAATGAATATTGCAAAAAAACTTAATATTGACCTTACAATATGAACAGCAGAGTTATTGGAGATATTTATTGATCACAATAAGGCTTATATTCAAATGAGGTATTTAGCTAAGGAATCCAAAATTAAATTAAATCAAAAAACAAGACTTTTTATTATGGATATAATTATAAAAAATCAACAAAATCCAGGAATGTGGTTTTCTACAAGACATTTTAAAAAAATCTATCCTGATTATTCAAATACCATTGCCGATAGAGTGATGAAAGAATTAAGAGAATCAGATTTATTTAATATCAGAGGCGGAATACCCAAAGAATATCAATTAAAAATAAAATTACTAAAGAAAAGTAGCATTTATCTTTTGGATATCAACATTTAAATTAAAAAAATTGATAATTTTATCTTTATGTGGTATAATGTAAATAATATTATAAATAATATTATTTACATTATGGAGGTTCTATGCCAAATAATACATTTTATCTTGTTACCCAATTTGATGAAAAATATAATAAGAATATTTATTCAAAATATTTAAATTTAAATGATCAAGATAGATTTTATGTTTATTCAGTATTTGAATCCATAATAGACAACCAATTTATTAATGTTGATACTGTTAAGGTTTTAATTCAAAGAGCAGGCTTATTATCAAAAGAGCCATTAGAAGAAAAACCAGATAGTGTTGATCAAATTTTAAAATGCATCATAAGACAATTGGGTAATTACATATCTTACCAAAAAGATAATCCTGATTTTGAAATCAAAGGAAAATTGTCTTCGCTAAAAGTCATTGCTTTTATAGCTTTTAATTTAACTAAAGGACATTTTTTAGCAAATGGTAATAAAAGGATTGCATTTATTACTATGACTTATTTTCTTGATTTCTTCGGATATCACATCATTGATATAGAAAATTCATGAGATGAAATATATGAAGAGTGAAAATTCATATCTGCAATTCCTGGAACAAAACATCAAAAAGGTATTGACAGAACATATGATTTAATGTTAGATATAATAGTAGTAACAAAGTAGTAACAAAGGAGAATGAAAATGAGCAAAAAAAATAAAAAATTAGTAATAGAAAAACAATTTAATTCTGTTTTTAATGCTAAAGAAAAAAATGATAACATTATGAACAATTCTCTTATAAAAAAAGTAATGGAAGAATTAGCTAAAACATAATATTCATAAAAAAGAGCAATTTATAGCTCTTTTTACTTAGTTTAAATCATTTCTAGTAATAAAAAGATGTTTCTGCTAATATCCCAATAATGTTAGTGTTCATTCTGGTATTTTAATACTATAAGATGATATTAAACAGTAAGATCAAGTGTAAAAATTGCTAAAAGTAATAATAGTTGTAATAAATAATACAATACTTTTATAGTTATAAATATTATTAAACAATAAATAAAAAAATAGTAATTTTATTAACAAAATATTATATAATTAATAAGTTATAAAATTAAAACACATTATGGATTCAATTTCCTTGTGCCTTATGGTGGAAATTGTCAGAAGTAATGAAAGTAAAAACAAAAAAAGGAAAATTATGCAAAAGCAAAACAAATCTGTTGGACAAACTGCTAAAAAAGAGCTTAAACCAACAGCGGTTTCATCACAAAAACTACTTGTAGCTGGTTCCCACTTTGGGCATCAAACAAAAAGATGAAATCCTAAAATGAGAAAATTTATTTACACTTCAAAAAAAGGAGTGCATGTTATTAATCTTTCAAAAACAATTCAAAGAACCCAGGCTGCCTATGATTTTTTAAAAGCAGTTTCAGAAAAAAATGGTGATGTTATTTTTGTAGGAACAAAAAAACAAGCTAAAATTACCATTCAAGAACAAGCTAAAAGATGTGGGGCAATGTATGTCTCTGAGCGTTGATTAGGTGGAACTTTAACTAACTTTAAGACAATCAAAAACAACTTTAGAAGAATGCAAAAAATTGAAGATATGGAAAATGAAGGTATTTTTGCAAAGCTTACTAAAAAAGAAGTGATTGGCCTTAGAAAAGAATATGCCAAACTTAATAAACTTTTAGGGGGAATTAGGAGAATGAGATATATGCCCAAGGCAATATATGTTGTTGATCAAAACATAGAAATGAATGCAGTTCTTGAAGCTAAAAAATTAAAAATCCCAGTTATTGCAATTGTTGATACAAACTGTGATCCTGACATTATTGATTTTCCAATCCCAGGAAATGATGATGGTATCAAATCAGTTGAACTATTTACTACATTAATGGCTGATGCCATTAATGAAGGAAAAGGAATTTCACCAATTTTGGCATATACAAAAGATGAAGAAATTCAATTTCCACCAAGAAAACCAAAAACCGATGAATTTAGTAAAAGAGAATTCAAAAAAGATAAAGACAGACCTTATGTTAAAAGAGATAGAAAACCTTTTGTAAAAAATGTTGATAATAGAGAAGAAAATAAATCAAAAACTCCTGATTTAAAAGTTGAAGAAAAATCAAAACTAGCAACAGTTGAAAAACCAAAAACGCCTAAAGTAGAAATGCTTAGTGAAACAAAAGTAGAAGCAAATAAAGAAGTTAAAAAAGAAGACAACAAATCAAAAATTCCTAATTTAAAAGTTGAAGAAAAACCAAAAGTAGAAAAAATTGAAGAACCAAAAACTCCTAAAGCAGAAATGCCTAGTGAAACAAAAGTAGAAGCAAATAAAGAAGTTAAAAAAGAAGATAAATTAAATGATCTTGCAAAAATGACTTTAGCTTCTCTAAAGGCTCATGCTAAAGCTGTTGGATTAAAGGGTTATTCAACATTGAAAAAAGATGATTTAATCAAATTTATTCAAAAAGGAGAAAAATAATATGTCAGCCCAAGATATTAAAAAATTAAGAGATATATCAGGAGCAGGATTACTTGATTGTAAAAATGCACTTGAAGCATCTAACTATGATATGGATAAAGCCATTGAATGATTAAAAGAGAAAGGAATTGCCAAAGCTGCAAAAAAAGCAGATAGAATTGCTGCTGAAGGTCTTGCTATTGTAAAAGCAGAAGGAAATATTGCAGTTATTGCAGAAATTAACTCTGAGACTGATTTTGTTGCTAAAAACGATCAATTTATTTTACTTGTTGATAAAATTGCAAGTGCACTATTAAAAACAAAACCACAAGATAATGATGCTGCATTAAAAATAGATGTTGATGGATCAAATCTTGAAGAAACTCTAACTTCTGCTACATCAACAATTGGAGAAAAAATCTCATTTAGAAGATTTAAAATTATTCAAAAAACTGATGATCAAATTTTTGGACCTTACATTCATCAAGGTGGTAAAATTGCCTCACTTACAGTTCTTGAAGGTGGATCAGTTGATGCAGCCAGAGGTATTGCAATGCATGTTGCTGCGATTAATCCTAGATACATGTCAGTTGCTGAAATTGATCAAAAAGAACTTGATGCAAAACTTGCAGAACTAACTCAAGAAGCAATTGATTTAGGTAAACCTGAAAAAATCGCTGACAACATTGCCCAAGGCAGATTAAATAAAGAACTATCACAGGATGTATTGGTAAAACAAGAATATGTTAAAGGTGAAGGTGAATCTGTTGAAAAGTACCTATCAACAATTAATGGAAAAATCATCTCAGCAATCAGATTTGGTGTTGGTGATGGTATTGAAAAAAAAGAAGACAACTTTGCAAAAGAAGTTGCTGACCAGGTTGCTCAAGCTGCATCTTAATCTAATAATAAAAAGTCTAACTATTTTTTCTTACCATAAGGGCCAAAATTAGCAATCTCCCTCTTAGTTTGCTATAATAAAAAAGAGGAATATATGCTAAAGGAAAGACAAGAGCTAATTTTAAAGCTTATAACTGAAATTTTTGTTAAAACAGGAAAACCAGCAAGCTCACAACTAATTGTTAACTTAAAAGATATAAATTGTTCATCAGCAACAGTGCGTCAAGAAATGACTGTCCTTGAACAATTAGGTTTTTTAGAGCAACCTCATACATCTGGAGGTAGAAAGCCTACCACTCAAGGAATTCAATATTATGTTGATAAATTAATGAATGATACCACAGTATCACTTGATGATAAACTAAACGATTTATTTGAAGAAAGAAATCAAAACATTGAATATGTCTTAGATAAGGCATCTAAAATTATTGCTGATATTACCAATCTTGCAACAGTAGTAATATCACCAGATGATAAAAATGAAGTTTTACAAAAAATCCAATTTAATCAACTTTCTGATTCTTCTGCTGTTGCCATTATTATTACTAGCAAAGGAAAAGTCTACAATAAAGTTTTTGCTATCAATGAAGCACAATCAGCAAGTGATCTTGAAAAACTATTTTTAATTCTAAATGAAAGATTAATAAATACACCAATTAATGAAATAGAAGATAGATTAAAAGCTATAGGTGTAGTAATTGCAAAACAAATACAGGGACTAGAATCAGTATTTCAAAACTTTGTATATGAAATGATTTCTTTAACTAAAAAATCAGAATTTAATCATGGAACATCCAATATTGTTCAATATGAAGATGTTGATAAAGAAACTATGGCTAAATTGATTAAAATTATTAACAACCATTCAACTTTTGACCAATTTATCAAAGAACAAGATAAAGAAATTCTCATTGGTGAACATGGTACCTCAGTTATTAAACACCAATATAAGATCAAAGGATCACAGGGATCTTTTGCCCTTATTGGGCCAACTAGAATGGAATATGAAAAAATCAACGCTTTAATTTCAAAAGTAGTTGAAAAAATTGAAGATATTTATAAATAGGAGATTTTATGAAAAAATTTAACGGAAAACCAGCTTCACCTGGAATTGCTAGTGCCAAAGTATTTAAATTGGAAACACAAGCACTAGATATCAAAAAAGAATTTATTAATGATACAAATCAAGAAATAAAAAAACTACAAGATGCAATGGCAGTTTCTAAAAAAGAAATTGAAGCTATTAAAAATAATGCAATTAAAAAGCTAGGAGCAGAACATGCTGCTATCTTTGATGCCCATATTCAAATTTTAGAAGATCCAGCCTTTAAAAGCGAATCAACAACAATAATTGAAGGAGAAAGGGTTTGTGCCGAATTTGCTTATAATCAAGTTGCTCAAAAATTTATTGAAATGTTTGCCCAAATGGATGATCTTTATATGAAAGAAAGAGCAAGTGATATTAAAGATGTCTCATCTAGAGTACTGCACCATATTCTTGGAGTTAAAATTAAAGAATTAACTTCAATAGACCATGATGTTGTAATTGTAGCAGAAGATCTAAGCCCTTCTCAAACTGCACAATTGAATAGCTATGTTAAATCTTTTGTAACAACCATTGGTGGTTCTACATCACATTCAGCTATTATGGCAAGATCACTTGAATTGCCAGCAGTAGTTGGTGCGGCAAGTGCTCTTGAAGATTGTAGTGATGGTGATATTATTTTAGTTAATGGATCAACTGGAGAGTGTATTGTTAATCCCTCAGATGATTTAATTAAAAAAGCTAATCAAGAAGCAGAAGCTTTAGCCCAAGAAAAAGAAGAACTTAAAAAACTAATTAACCAAGAATCAATAACTAGTGATGGTCATAAGGTTTTGGTTGGTTCAAACATTGGAACTCCCCAAGATATGGATCAAGTTATTAAAAATGGAGCTGAAATCATTGGTTTATTTAGATCAGAATTTCTTTATATGAATTCATCAAATTGACCTGATGAAGAAAAACAATTTCAAAGCTATAAAGAAGTTTTAGAAAAAATGGAAGGCAAAGGAGTTGTTATTAGAACTCTAGATATTGGGGGAGACAAATTTTTGCCTTACTTTAAATTTCCCGAAGAACTAAATCCCTTTTTGGGATATCGTGCCATTAGAATGTGCCTAGATAAAGAAGATATATTTAGAACACAGCTAAGAGCTTTACTTAGAGCTTCAGCTTTTGGAAAGCTTCATATTATGTTTCCTTTAATTGCAACTATTGAAGAATTTAGAAAAGCAAAAGCAATTTTACTTGATGAAGAAGCTAAACTTAAAAAAGAAAAAATTAAAATTGGAAAATATGATATAGGGATGATGATGGAAGTTCCATCAGCTGTAGTTTTAGCTGATAAATTTGCCAAAGAAGCAGATTTCTTCTCGATTGGAACAAACGATCTTCTCCAATACACATTTGCTTGTGATAGAATGAATAATGAAATATCTTATCTTTATCAACCACTAAGTCCAGCAACTTTAAGATTAATTAAAAAAGTAATTGATGCCTCTCATAAAGAAGGTAAATGAACTGCGATGTGTGGGGAGATGGCAGGCAATCCAGAAGCTATTAAAATTCTTTTGGGTCTAGGGCTTGATGAATTTTCAATGTCAGCTATTTCAATGCTAAAGGCAAAATCAATTATTAGAAACTCTTCTTATAAAGAGTGTCAAATCTTAGCTACAAAAGCTCTTGATTGTGCAACTGAAATGGAAGTAAAAAAATTAATCAATAAATAGGAATGTTCCTATTTTTTTATTGATTGAAAAGTTATTTTTTGTTATAATTTTACTTGACTTACTATGGGTTACCTACATGGTAAAGGTTAGAGGTCATTTGAATAAGGAGATAAAAATGGCAAAAGAAAATTTTGACCGTAGTAAACCGCATGTTAACGTTGGAACAATTGGACACGTTGACCATGGTAAAACTACACTAACAGCAGCTATTGCTACAGTCCTGGCTAAAAAAGGATTTGCTGAAGCTAAAGATTATGCTTCAATTGATGCTGCTCCAGAGGAAATAGAAAGAGGAATTACAATTAATACAGCTCACATTGAGTATGAAACAGAAGCAAGACACTATGCTCATGTTGATTGCCCTGGACACGCCGATTATGTTAAAAACATGATTACTGGTGCTGCCCAAATGGATGGTGGTATTTTAGTTGTTGCTGCATCTGATGGACCAATGCCTCAAACAAGAGAACACATTCTTTTATCAAGACAAGTTGGACTTGACAAAATTGTTGTTTTCCTAAACAAATGTGATATGGTTAATGATGATGAATTACTAGAACTAGTAGAAATGGATGTTAGAGAACTTCTAACTAAATATGAATTTGATGGAGATAGTGCACCTGTTATTAAAGGTTCAGCTCTTAAAGCTCTTGAAGGAGATGCTGCATGAGAAGAAAAAATCATTGAACTTATGAAAGCTGTAGATGAATATATCCCAACTCCAAAAAGACCAATTGATAAAGACTTCCTAATGCCAGTTGAAGATGTATTTTCAATTACTGGACGTGGAACAGTTGCAACAGGAAGAGTTGAAAGAGGAAAAATTAATGTTAACGATGAAGTTGAAATCGTTGGAATTAAAGATACTCAAAAAGTTGTTGTTACAGGCCTAGAAATGTTTAGAAAACTTCTAGATTATGCAGAAGCTGGAGAAAACGTTGGAGCCCTACTTCGTGGTGTTGAAAGAGATGCTATTGAAAGAGGACAAATTCTATGTAAACCAGGATCTGTTACACCTCATACAAAAATGAAAGCGCAAGTTTATGCCCTTACAAAAGAAGAGGGTGGAAGACACAAACCATTTTTTGCAAATTATCGTCCACAGTTCTACTTTAGAACTACAGATGTTACAGGTTCAATTGAACTTGCCTCAGGAACAGAAATGGTTATGCCAGGAGACAACACAGAGCTAACAATTAACCTAATTTCACCAATTGCAGTTGAAGTGGGTACTAAATTCTCAATTAGAGAAGGTGGTAGAACAGTTGGTGCTGGAAATGTAACAGAAATTATTGAATAATTTTCAATGCAAATAATACAAAAGAGGTTTTTATAAACCTCTTTTTTATTTTCAAATAATATTTAGTTTAGCTTTTATAAATTCAATTGATTCAATTACACTAATTAAATAATTTTGTAATTTTGAATCTCCATTGTGAATTATCATATCAACAATTAACTTTTCATTATAAATGTCATATTGAATTATTTTATCAATTCACATTTTAAATTCTCAGGGAATATAATTTGTGTGGTGGTTTCATTGAAAGGCAATAACCATATTGGCTGAATTTTTTAATTCATCCTGCATTTTTGCAATATTAAATTCTTTGTGATCATTAAAAATTTGATAATCTTTTTCAATGCAACCTGGACCAAATCAGTATTTATTAGTCATTTTTGTCTCCTTTAAAAGACCACTCTTTAAACCATACAGCTCTTAGATCATCTATGTTTTTGGGAATGCAGTTATAAAATATTTTTCACTCTATTGTAGAGAAAAGATCATCAACTCATTTATTCATATTTTTAATTGATGTTCTTGAACCCTCAACATAGCGGTCTTGTTTACCGCCAGCCATAACAATAAGTTTAATTCTCTTATCTTTTAGTAAATTGGGATTATCTTTTAGTATTTGGCACCATTTTACAAAATTATAAGGAAATGAATATCATCATAGAGGCATAATAAATATTAGTTCATTATGCAATTCTAATTGCTCACTTTCATAAATAAGATCAAAATCATTATTTTGGTATATTTTAATGTTATGATTTGGGAATTTTTTTAATATTTCCTTACAAAAAATTGATGATTCAAAATAGGGATGAAAAACTTTTATTTGCATATAAGCCTCCTTTATTATTATAAACCTTTTTGTTATAATATAACAAATATTGTATGGAGAAATCATGGATAACATATTAAAAGATATTAATAGTGAATTAAAAAAAGTTGTTGATTCCAGCCAACTTGAAGAAATCCGAGTTAAGTATTTTTCTAAAAAAGGAATCATTTCTAGTTTAGCACTAAAAATTAAAGATCAAAGTCATGATCAAAGAGGTATTTATGGTAAAAAGGTTAATGATATTAAAAAAGCTGCAAGCAAAGTTTTTGAAGATAAAAGAGAACAAATATTACATGCTGAGCTATCTGCAAACATGATCAAACAAAAAATTGATATTACCCAACCTGGATATATTGATACTTTTGGTACAATCCACCCTTTAAACCAAGTTATTAATCAAATTGCAGATATTATGAAACCTCTTGGCTATAGTGTTAGATTAGGAAGAGAAATTGTATCAGATTTAGATAATTTTGAATTATTAAACATCGATAAAGATCATCCAGCCAGAGCTATGCAAGATACTTTTTATTTTAATCCAGAACAATTGCTTAGAACCCACACTTCTCATATTCAAATTGAGAGTCTAAAAGAACTAAAAACTCCACCAATTAAGGTGGTTTATCCTGGTAGAGTTTTTAGAAGAGACGACGATGATGCAACACATAGCCATCAATTTACCCAAATGGAAGGTCTCTTTGTTGGAGAAAATGTAACTATGGCTGATTTAAAAGCCACTCTTACTTTTATTATTAAAAAATTATTTGGAGAAAATCTTAAAACTAGATTTAGACCATCATATTTTCCATTTACCGAACCCTCACTTGAAGTTGATATGTCATGTTTTGTATGCAAACAAGAAAAAAAAGAATGTTCAATTTGTAAAAGTAGTGGTTGAATAGAAATTCTTGGTGGGGGAATGGTTCATCCCCAGGTACTTGAAAATTGTAACATTGATTCTAAAAAATATACTGGTTTTGCTTTTGGTATGGGAATTGATCGAATCACTATGCTAAAATACAACATCAAAGATATTAGAGATTTTTATAAAAATGATCTAAGATTTAATAAGCAATTTAGAAAGGTGTTTTAATATGTTATTTAAATTAAATTGAATAAATCAATTTGTTGATTTAAAAGATAAAACTCCCCAAGAAATCTATGATGGACTAAATTCACTTGGAATTGAAGTTGAATGATATAGATCAATTTGTAGTGGTAGTAATCTGACATCTGCCAAAGTTGTTAAAAAAGAAAAACATCCCCAAGCAGATAAGCTAAATCTTTGCCAAGTTGATATTGGTAATGAAATTGTCCAAATTGTTTGTGGAGCAAATAACTTTAATGAGGGAGATAATGTAATTGTTGCAAAACCAGGATCAAAACTTCCAATAGGTTTACAAATTAAAGCTACAGAAATTAGAGGACAAAAATCTAATGGAATGATCTGTTCACTAAAAGAACTTGGATATCCACAAGAATATCTTAGCAAAGAAGAAGCTGAAGGCATTTATGTATTTAAGGCAGATATTAAACCAGGTAATAAAGATGTTTTATCACTTTTAGGTTTAGATGATACTTGATTTGAAATAGCAATTACTCCTAATCGAGCCGATTGGCATGGAATTTATGAAATTGCAAAGGAACTTGCAGTTTATTTTAAAAAAGATTTAAAAGCAATTAATAAAGCTAAAGTAGAATATGTAAAAACAGATGTAGCAATTGAAAAAAAATCAGCCAATGGATTTGGACTTCTTGAATTAAATGATTTAAAAATTAAATTACTTCCAGAAGATTTAATACTTAATTTAAAATTTACTGGTATTCAATTAATTTTACCATATGTTGATTTAGGAAACATTGTTTCAAAAGAAATGGGTCAACCACTTCATTTATATGATAAAAGAAAAGTTAAAGGACAAATTAGATCAACTACTGGGCTTGAAGGTAAATTACTTGCCTTAGACAATAATTGATATCAATATAATAAAGAAGATATTGTTATTATTGATGATTCAGGTGTTATTGGTTTAGCTGGTTTAATTGGTGGAAAATCAACAATGGTTGATGATAAAACAAATGATATATTAGTTGAAGTTGCAAACTTTAATAATGTTGCAATTAGAAATACTTCACAAAGATTAAATTTATTTACAGATGCCTCAATAAGATTTGCTAAAAAAATATCAACTGCAACAATTAAACCAACTGTTGAAAGGGTTGCCTTTATGTTTAATAAATATTTTGAGGCCAAGATTAATAAATGTATTATTTCTGGAACAAGTGATGTTGAAAATCAAGAAATAGATTTTGATATTTCAATGATAAAAAGACATCTTGGTTTTGAAATTGATAAAAAAGAAGTTAATCAAATATTTTCAAGACTTGGTTTTGAAACAAAAAATAAAAAAATAAGTATCCCTGCTTATAGATTAGATTTAAAAGATAGTATAGATTTAATAGAAGAAATTGCCAGAATCTATGGATATAATAATTTGACTTCTAGCTTTTCGCCATCAATTCCAACTCAAGTGGATAATCTAAAAGAATTTGATTTTCAAAATGCAATTAGAAAATCACTTGTAGGTCAAGGTTTAGTTGAAGTTATTACATATGGTTTATCAACAGAGGATAAAGCAGAAGAATTTTCTCTAAAAGCTTTAAAACCAGCTATTTTGTCTTACCCAATTTCTAAAGATAAAACAACAATGAGGTTATCAGCAATTAATTCATTAATTGAAGTAACAAAAAATAACATTGATCGGGGAATAAAAAATATTAATATTTTTGAAATCTCACAAATCAATAACCTAGAAGAAGGCTTTGATGAACTAACAATTCTTCAATATGGCAATGTTGTTGAAGATAGTTTTTATCAAGATATTAAAGAGGCATCATTCTTTTCGCTAAAGACAACATTAATAAAACTAATGGCTGACTTAGGAATTATTTTTACTAGATTTCATTTTAAGTCTATGGCAGAAAATAAATTCTTCAATCATCATAATGCAGCCAACATTAATATTGGTAATGATCTTATTGGAAGACTTGGGCAAGTTCATCCAGCCATTGCCCAAAAATACAAACTTAAAGATATTTATGTAATTCAACTTGATTTAGATAAAGTTATAGCCCAAAAGGTTTCAACAACAAAAGCCAAGGCACTAACATTATTTCCATCTGTAGTAGAGGATTATACAGTTGATGTTCCAGTTGACCTACCTGTTAATAATTTAATTATGATGGCTAGAAAATCATCAAAATTAATTGTAGGTGTTAATATTACATCAATTTATCAAGGAAATAAAATTGATGATTCACTAAAAGCAGTGACATTAAAAATTGAATATAACAATCCCCAAGATACAATTAAAGAAAAGGAAATAAATGAATTTAGAGAAGCATTTATTAAACTTTGTCAGGATGCAAAATATACAATTAGAGGTTAGTGATGAAAAAAACATTTTATATAACAACACCAATTTATTACCCATCTGGTGATTTGCATATTGGCCATGCATATACCACGGTACTTGCAGATGCCATTAGAAGATATAAAGATAATCAAGGTTTTGATACTTACTTTTTAACTGGTTCAGATGAACATGGACAAAAAATTCAAGAAAAAGCCAAAGACCAAAATTTAACACCAATTAAATTTTTAGATATGCAAGTAGAAAAATTTATAGAACTTTGGAAATTACTTGGTATTTCATATGATCAATTTATTAGAACAACAAATCCTAGTCATAAAGCATCAGTTCAAAAGATTTTTTCACAACTACTTGGCGATAAAAAAATTTATAAAGATTATTATGATGGTCTTTATTGTGTGCCTTGTGAATCTAATTGACAATTATCTCAAGTAGAAAAAATAGATCAAAAATATCTTTGTGGAGATTGCAAAAGACCTCTTGATTCTATTAAAGAAGAATCATATTTCTATAAATTATCTGGAAAAGAAGAGTTTATTAAAAAGATCTTTAAAAATGATTTTTTAATTCCTCAAAGCAATGTTTTAGAATTACTATCTAAATTTGTTGATCCTGGACTTAGGGATTTATCAGTTTCCAGAACAACCTTTAATTGAGGAGTTTTTGTAAAAGAAGATCCAAAACATGTCATTTATGTTTGAATAGATGCTTTGCCTAATTATATTACAGCTCTAGGCTGAGGTCATAACAATGATGATTTATTTAAAAAGTTTTGAAATAATGATACTGAAATTCTCCATCTTGTAGGAAAAGAAATTATTAGATTTCATGCCATTTATTGGCCAATAATGTTGAATGATTTAGGAATTTTACCTAAAAATATTAAAGTAATGGGTCATGGTTGAATTACATCTGAAGGCCAAAAAATGTCTAAATCTCTTGGTAATGTAGTTGATCCAATTAAGTTAATAAATCAATATGGAGATGAACATCTTAGATATTATCTAGCAAAAGAAATTTCAACAACAAATGATGGAGATTTTGCCCAAGAACGTTTTATTAATATTTACAATAGTGATCTGGCAAACAAATATGGGAATTTAATTTCAAGAGTACATACTATGATAAAAACATATTTTGGTGGTCAAATTCCACCATATTCAAAGGATGCTACTGAGTTTTGTTCAACAATGGAAAATCACATTTTTGATGATTATAAAAAATATCAAAAACACTTTGATGCCTATCAAGTTTCAAAAGCTCTAAAAACAGTAATGACCTTAGCTGATAAAACTAATTTATACATCGATGATACAAAACCTTGAGAGTTAGCTAAAAATAAAAAGGATAATGAAAAACTGGGTTCAATACTAAATAAATTAGTCAAAGCAATAGAGATGCTTAGCTTTATGTTAAAACCAATATTAATTCATTCAGCTCAAAAAGCAATAGATCAATTTGGAATAGATCATCCTAATTTTAATAATATTTTAAATTGAGAAAAAAACGATAATAAAAAAATAAAAACAAAAGAAAATCTATTTCCAAGATTAGAAAATGAACAATTGACTTTAATCATAAAATAAAATATAATTATGTAGCATATATAAACTAAAGGAGGAATAAAAATGGCGGTTCCAAAGCGTAGGATATCTACAACTAGAAAGAAAAAAAGAAGAACTCATAAAAAACTTGAGGCACCAAAAATCATTATTTGTAAACAATGTGGTGAACCCAATCAACCACATACAATCTGCAAGGAATGCGGAACATATGATGGTAAAAAATATCTTTAGTTTATAATTTAGAATTTATTTTGCAGTAGCTATTTATAGCTACTTTTTTTATTCCCATATTATTTTTTTGTAAAATATTTACATAAAGTGGTATAAAGTGGTATAATAAAGACAAGAAAATTATAGGAGGGCTAAATGTTCTTTGGAAAATCAGATCATAACATTGATGATAAAGGAAGATTGGCCCTTCCATCAAAGTTTAGAAAGCTAATTAAAGGCAAAATTTTCTTAAATTTAGATATTACTTGTGAATATCTTGAATTAGTATTGCACAAAACTCACAATTCAAGACAAGAATTTCTAAACTCTTTTAATGAGTTTAACATTGATGCTAAACAAATTAAAATTTTCTTAAACGCACAAACATATGAAGTAAAATTAGATTCCTTAGGTAGAATTAATATTCCACATCAAATGTTAAAAGAAACAAAAATTAATAAAAAGGTAGAAGTAGTTGGTAATGGTGATCGAATTGTTATTTGAGATAAAACTTCGTATAACAAAAAATATGAATCACAGAAATCAAATATGATTAAAATAGCTAAAAAACTTTCTGAGGGTAAAAATGGATAGCAATAAACATATACCAGTATTAGCAGAAAAATTAATTGAATCAATTAAATTTAAACCAAATATGATAGTAGTTGATTGCACATTAGGTAGAGGTGGACACTCTCAATTAATTCTTGATAAACTATTAGGTAATTCATTTTTATATGGTTTTGATCAAGATCAAGATGCTATTGATTATTGCAAAAATAAATTTAAAAACCATTCTAACATCAAACTTATTAAGGACAACTTTGTTAATATCAAAAAGCATATTGATAAAAAAGTTGATGCCATAATTATGGACATTGGTGTTTCATCCCCACAATTTGATAATGCAAATAGAGGGTTTTCTTATATGCATAATGGAAAACTTGATATGAGAATGGATCAATCTCAAAAATTAAATGCCAAATTAATTGTTAATGAATATTCACTTGAAAAGTTAATAGAAATTTTCTTTAAGTATGGAGAAGAGAAATACTCCAAATCAATAGCTAAAGCTATAATAGAGAAAAGAGAGCAAAATGAAATTAGTACAACTTTGGAATTAGTTGAAATTATCAAGGAATCTGTCCCTTTCTCATATAAAAAACTTAAGCACCCTGCAAAAAAAGTTTTTCAAGCATTAAGAATTGAGGTTAATGATGAATTAAATAATTTATCAAAAGCTCTTGGATATGCCTTAGAAATCCTTGCCCCTAAAGGAAGTTTGTCAGTTATTAGTTTCCATTCTTTAGAAGATAGAATTGTTAAAAAATTGTTTAGTAAATTAACAACTCCATCTAAGTCTCATAGAGATATTCCCAAAATTGATATTGATGATACAAAGTATATTTTAGTTAATAAAAAACCAATTTTACCAAATCAAAGCCAAATTGATCATAATCCAAGATCTAAAAGTGCCAAGTTAAGAACTATAAGGAAAAAAGGATAAAAATGAAAGATCAAATAGTACATGCCATTATTGATTTAGGCTCAGGAACAATTAAATTCTTAGCTGGTTCAATTAAAAATAGTAAACCAATAGTTTATAAACTATTTAGCAAAAGAACTTCTGCGCAAGGATTTAAAGATGGAAAAATCATTAATCCCAAAGAAGTAGCAAAAAATATTCAAGAATCACTTAAAGAGGTTAGAAAGTCTTTAAAACTAAAAACTATTGAATCAGTATCACTTTCAATTCCCCCAGAGGGAATGGAAGTATCAAAGGCAGTTGGATCAATTAGAGTAAATAATCAAGAGCGCATTATTAATTCTGCGGTATTAACTAATGCTATATCTGCAATTACTACATCAATTGATCAAATTGAGTACAAAATCATATTTAATGACCCACAAGTGGGATATATTGATGGACAAAAAGTTGCAATTGAGAAACTAAAGGGACAAACTGGAGAGAAATTAGAAATTCATTCACTTGTATATTCAATTCCCAAAACAGTTTATGAAAAATATAAATATACCCTAAAACTTGCAGGATTAAATATTGCTCATATTAATATTTCACCAATCGCTATTATAAATGAACTAGCAGTTGATACTAACGGTACATCAATGCTTGTTGATATTGGTCATCATAAAACTTATGTATCACTATTTTCAAAGGGAAGATTGGCTCAATCTTATACAATAAATTGGGCAGGTAAGCATATTACTTATGAAATTGATCAATTAATGCAAGTAAATAATTATGGTACTGTTTCAACTTGAAAACACAAACATGCCAAATTAGGTGAAAAAAATTCTACACTACTTCATGTAGATGATAATGGTAAAAAATGGACAGTAGGTGACTTAAATAAAATCACTGCTAGAAATATTTTACACATCATAAGAGAACTTCAAGAAATTATTAATCAAAATAATTTAGCTGATAGTCAATTAGATATTGTTATAACCGGGGGATCATCTAACATTATAAATATTGATAAATTCTTCAGTTATTATCTAAAAGTAGATGTGCGTGTTTATAAACCAAATACTTTAGGGGCAAGAAAACCAGAATATACATCAATGCTAGGAATGTTATATTCAGCAGATCGTTATGCCAAACAAAAAATGATCAATGATCAAAATGTTTATTCACTTGATATTTCTAATTGATTTAAAAGTGAAAAATCAAATAGAATATTTGAAAAATTAAAAAGTTTGAAAATAAAAAAGAGGTAAAATATGGAAAATAATTTTGAAACAAAAATAAAAATTGTTGTTTTTGGTGTTGGAGGAGCAGGCTCAAATATTGTCTCTTCACTTATTGATGATAAAATGGAAGGTTTAGAAGTTGTTTTAATAAACACTGATGCCCAAGATTTAAATTCAAGATCAAAAGATGTTGCCAAAGTTCAAATTGGTCAAAGTACAACCAATGGTCAAGGGGCAGGAGCTAATCCTGAAATTGGTAAAAAAGCTGCCCAAGAATCAAGAGAAGCTATTATTAGACATATTCAAGGAGCAAATATTGTCTTTACTGTTGCTGGTTTTGGAGCTGGAACCGGAACAGGAGCCGGGCCTGAAATTGCCAAAATAGCCAAAGAGTCAGGAGCTCTTTCACTTGTTTTGGCTACTATGCCAGAAATACACATTGGACAACAAGCCCTTGATATTTCTCTTGAAGCAGTTAAAAAACTTGATAGTTTTGCTGATTCATACACTCTATTTTCAAATGAAAAACTTCAATCACAAAGTTTAGATACATCCCTAGATGATGCTTACAATAAAATTGATGGTCAAATCACCCAATCAATTAGAGCAATTTGAAATATTATTACTCACACTGGCAAAATTAACATTGATTTAGCTGATGTTAAATCAGCTCTTAGCAACTCTGGTAAAACCATTATTGCTATGGGCTCTGCAACTGGTGATCAAGACCCAGAAGATGCTGTTAATCAAGCAGTTGATGATCCCTTATTTGAAGGCACAGTTAAAGGGTGTGGTCGAGCAATTGTCAATATTGTTACATCGCCAAAAACAAATGCTCAAACTCCAAGAAGAATTATTGACCAAATGAAAAAAGTTTCATTTAGTCAAGATATCAACATTACCCAAGGCTTAACTTTTGATGATACTTTAAATGATGAAATTTTTGTTTCTATTATTGCCACTCAACTAAATGATGAAGATGAAATATCTGATACATATACACAAAGAAAAATTGCGGATAAAATTAAAGAAAATGTTACTGAGGCAGCATTAAATGATATGCCACTAGAAGATGATGATTTTGTATTGGATGGAGAATTTGATATAGATAGTAAAGAAGTTGATTTAATCCCTAAAGAAAGTAGTCCTACATTTAATGACTCAAAGTCAAATCAATCAGCTTCTGAAAAACCAAAAAAGGAATTAAATAAATCAAAGGAAATATTTAGTGAAACTCATGGGGGATCAATGTATGAAGATACTCAGGATTTAAATTATACAGTTGATAATTTAGAAGATGATGATGATTTTGTCTCATTTGAGGACATGGAGTAAAAAATGATTAAAAATATATTTAATAAAGCAAAAAACCAGCTTCAACAAGATACAAATCAAATTAAAGAATATAAAATTAAAAAAACAAATCCTGAAACTAAAGTTTTAACATTTAATCCTTCAAACGAAGATGATATTCAACAAATAGCTGATGCCATCTTGAAAAAAAATATTGTTCATGTTTCTTTTAATAAATTTTCAGAAAATGATAAAAGAAATTTTAAATCCTTTATTAATGGAGTTAAATATGCAACTCAAGCTACAATGCAAAAAGTAGGAGATGATCAATTTATTTTTTCACCAAAAGAATAGCCTATCAAGGGCTTTTTTTGTTATAATTTTAATATTAAAAACAAATAAGAAAAGAAAGTATTATGAGTTATAAAGAAACACTTAACTTGCCCCAAACCAAGTTTGAAATGAGAGCTGGTTTAAATAAAAAAGAACCAAAAATCATTGAAAAATGAAAACAAATTGATTTATATAACAAAATGAGAGAAAAGAACAAAGGAAATGAAGACTTTTTTTTACATGATGGACCAATTTATGCAAATGGCGACATTCATGTTGGACATGCCTTAAATAGACTTTTAAAAGACTTTTGTAATAAATCAAAATCAATGAATGGTTATTTAATAAACTTTATTCCTGGTTGAGACACTCATGGTCTACCTATTGCCCAAAAGGTTACTGAATTAGGTATTGATCGTAAAACAATGTCAAATGTTGAATTTAGAAAACACTGTAGAGAATATGCATATAATCAAATTGCAATTCAAAAAGAACAATTTAAAAGAATTGGAATGATCGGACGATTTGATGATGTTTTTATCACTGATGCTAATTTATTTGAATCAAGGCAACTTGAAGTATTTTTTACTATGTATGAAAAAGGATTAATTAAAAAAGGATTAAAACCGATTTTTTGATCACCATCATCAGAATCAGCTTTAGCACAAGCAGAAATTGAATATCATGATAAAGTTTCTCCATCAATTTATGTTGGTTATGAAGTTTCTAAAGGAAATGAATTTATTAAACAAGGAGAAAAAATCCTTATTTGAACAACAACTCCCTGAACAATTCCTGCCAACACAGGAGTTGCAATTGGAAAAAATATTGAATATCTAAAAGTAAAAGGGAAAGATAATATTAAATATCTTGTTGCCAAGGAATGTTTAGAGAATGTTTCCAAAGAAGTTGAAATGGAATTTGAAATCATTGAGGAACTAAGATCTGAACAAATTGTGGGCATAGAATATAATCATCCACTTGGACTTAGAGTTGGAAAAGTTGTTTATGGACATCATGTTGATACTGAATCAGGTACAGGACTTGTTCATATGGCCCCCGCCCATGGTGAAGAAGATTTTGTTATTTGTAAAAATGAGGGACTTGAAATTGTCAACTACATTGATGAAAAAGGACACTTTTTTAATGATGCCCCGCTTTTTGCAGGTGAGTTTTGACTTAAAGCTAATAATAGCATCAATGATATGTTAAAAGAAAAAGGGGCGCTTGTTGGTCTAAAAACAATTACTCATTCATACCCTCATGATTGAAGAACAAGAAAACCAGTTATGTATAAAGCAACACCTCAATGATTTTGTTCAATTGAAAAAATTAAAGATGAAATTTTAAATTCAATTAAAGAAATAAACTGAATTCCAAAATGAGGAGAAAATCGCCTTACAAAGATGATGATCGATAGAGAAGATTGATGTATTTCTCGTCAAAGAATTTGGGGGGTTCCAATTCCAATCTTTTATGCAGAGAATAAAGAGCCAATTAATGATCCACTTGTCAACAAACATATTGTTAAACTTTTTGAAGAATTTGGTTCAGATGTTTGATTTGATCGCACAGCAAAAGATTTATTACCAAAAGGATACTCGCATCCTAATTCACCTAATGGTGTATTTATAAAAGAGATGGATATTATGGATGTTTGATTTGATTCTGGATCATCTCATTACGGTTTTACAAAAGTTAATCACAAGGATCACAAAAGCTCACTTTATTTTGAAGGTTCAGATCAATTCCGGGGATGATTTAATTCATCAACTATTATTTCAACAGCTGTAAATGGCTCAGCTCCATGCCAGACACTAATATCTCATGGATTTGTTTTAGATGGCAAAGGTGAAAAAATGTCTAAATCTAAGGGAAATGTTATTAATCCTCTTGAAGTTGTAGAAAATAAAGGCGCTGATATTATTAGGCTATGAGTAGCCTCAACTAAATATTTTGCTGATGTTAGAATTTCTAATGAAATTATTGATCAAATGGCTGAATATTATCGCGGGATTAGGTTTAAAATTCGTTTTGCTCTATCTAATTTATATGATTTTGATTATTCAAAACATGCATCAGATAAATTTAGCTCATATGATAAATATGCTTTAATGTTAATCCAAAAATATAACCAAGATTGTATCAAGTGATATGATAAATACTCTTTTGGAGATATTTTTAATGAAACCAATAATTTATTAAATAGACTTTCAACAGAATATTTTGATTACACAAAGGATATTTTATATATCTACAAGGCCAATTCACAAGAAAGACGAGCAATCCAAACGGTAATGTATCACTTTATTGATGTTGTAACAAGAGTGTTAGCTCCAATTATTTCCTTTACAGCAGAAGAAGCATATGGACATTTTAATAAAATTGATAAAAAAGATTCAGTGCTACTAGAAGATATGAAAGTTAAAGAATTTATTAAATATGATCCAAATTATATTGATAAAGTCAATAAAATTATCGATGTTAAAAATGATATTTATAAAAAAATTGAAGAATTAAGAGTTGCAGGTAGAATTTCTAAATCAGGGCAATGCAATGTTGTTGCATCACTTAAAGATGAATATAAGGATATTGTTGATTTTGAAAATCTAGAACAATACCTAATGTTGGCATCACTAAAATTTGAAGATAAAAATGTAAAAGATCTAGAAAATTGCACAGGAGAATTTAGAGTTTCTAAAACTGAAGCTCTTGCATGTGGACGTTGTCGTTCATTTAAACATGATTTAGATAAAGATCTTTGTCTTAATTGCAAAAAAATTATAGGATAAAAATAATTATGGAAAAAATAAACATTATTGTAAAGGAATCTGGTGAAAGAATTGATAAATTTTTAAGTGTAAAATTAAATGCTTCCAGAGAAAGTATTAAAAGGTTAATTGCAGATAACCATATTTTAGTAAATGCAAAAAATGTTAAACCTAATTATAAAATTAATGATGGAGATAATATTGCAATTACTCTCCCTAAACCCATTCCAAGTGAGATTTTATCTCAAAAAATTAATCTTGATATTGTTTATGAAGATTTAGATATTATTGTTATTAACAAGCCTAATAATGTTGTTGTTCATCCCTCGCCTGGACATTACAAAGACACATTACTTAATGGTCTAATTTATCATTGCGGATCTCTTTCATCAGTGGGAGGAGTAGAAAGACCAGGAGTTGTTCATCGCCTTGATAAGCAAACAACAGGATTAATAATTTTTGCTAAAAATGATTTTGCCCATAATCATTTAGCAAAACAATTCAAAGATAAAACTAACAAAAGAATATATCAAGCAATTGTTCATGGTATTATTCCAAATGATACTGGAAAAATTGATGCACCAATTGGCAGAAATCCCCATTCAAGAAAAACTTTTGAAATTAGAGCAAATAATTCTAAGAGTGCTATTAGTCATTTTAAAGTTATTAAAAGATTTGCAAAACACACCCATATTGAATTAGAATTAGAAACAGGGAGAACTCATCAAATTAGAGTACATATGAAATACATTAATCATCCAGTGTTAGGAGATGAAGTTTATGGACTTAAAAAAGGCAAAGATGATTTTGGACAATATCTTCATGCTACAACCTTAGGTATTTATCACCCTAAAAAAGATGAATTTATGTCTTTTAAAGCCCAAATTCCAAAAGAATTTCAAGACAAATTAAAGGAATTGGAAAACAATGTTTAAAATTACTAATATTAAATTACTAAAAATTGTTAAGTATCTTGTTGTAAAACAAGATTTTAAACTTGTTGTAACAAAAACTAAAGATGAAGAAGTTTTTCTTGAATCAGTAGGTAGAATGGATTTTGAAATAATTTGTTTAATTGATCGTCAATACATTGATGATGAATCATTTTTAATAGATTTAAAAAGAATTAAAAATATTTTTAATAGATTAAAAGCAAAACTTTTTAAATATAAATTAAAAACAGCTATTATATATACAAATGATAATCAGTTTATCAAAGACGGAGAAGAAATTGAAGGAATCACTGTTTTTAAAATGGTTGGTGAAAAATTTGTTGCTTCCAAACTTATTGAATCATTTAATGATATAAATGAAAATATTTCATTTGTGCCTAATGAAATTACTCCAGATGAAGATTTCTTAAAAACAATGAATGAGATTTCCTTTTATTCAAAACAAAAATATGAACAAGTAAAAATCAAAAGAAAAATATTTAATTTTGATGCCCATAAAGTATTTACCGCAACGCTTTTGATATATCATGTTATTGTTTTTGTATTTTTGCCAGGCTCAATTTTTGTCGATCAATATAGTCCAACAAAATTTATAAATCTTTTTGGAGCCTCAACTTTTGAACTTGTTTTTATAAACAACCAGTACTGAAGACCCTTGATGTCAGGACTTTTGGAATATTCAACTCTTAGTTTAGCAATTGATATTTGAATTTTTTATAGTTATGGAAGATCAATTAGAAATTTCTTAGGTAATAGTGGATATTTAATAACAATTCTTCTTGGCTCATATATTACATACTTTTCACTTGCCCTATTTTTACCAGGTTGGATATTTTTTGGAACAGGACATTTAAAAGCTATAACTCTTGGTTCGTTTTTAGCAATCTACACTTTAAAAAGAGTAGATTGAATTAAGTTTCATCAATTTGAAACACGTGCTAATGCTTTTATTTTTATAATCGTTTTATTTATTAATAATTACCTACCACATCGAGCGTCATTAATTTTGGGACTACTTGCAGGATATTTAATTACCTTTATTCTACTGTCAATAAAAGAACAAAATTGATTTGATACAGCAACATCAACTATGTCTATTATGGCAATTTTGTTATTTGGAATAACTTCTTGATCAAAATTACCAGTTAGATATGAAGCCTATAATAAATTAAACAAAGAATTTTATTCTGCATATGATCAAATTCTTCCTGTTGATTCTGCAAAAATTAAAAAAGATATTTGTAATTATTATCAAAGAGAGAATAAAGATTGCATTATTAAATAAAAAAGATCAGTTTATTAACCTGATTTTTTATTTTTATAATTTTTAAAATTTAATTTTCCAACATTAATTAAAATATTATCATTAAGTTTTTTTATTTGGTCATCAACCTTTGAACCAGCTCCATATTGGATTTTAAAACCAACTAATTTTGATATTTTAATCATTTCTTTAATAAAGACATAACGAGCTAAAATTGAAGCTCCAGCTACGCCTATATATTTGCTTTCTGCTTTCTGAACTAGCTTAATACCTTTAACTACATTTTTTGCATCTGCTAAATACTTATCATAATTTTTCTTGCTGGCAAATTCATCAACAATAATTGCTTTGGGTTTATGTTTAATTAATTTATTTATAGCATCATTATGAAGTAGAGCTTTAATTTTATTCATATTCATTTTTAAAATAGCTACATTATAATCACTATTATTGATTAGTGAATAATTCCATTTTACTTTATCTTGAATTGTTTGGGCAATTTTGATGATTTTATCATCATTTAATTTTTTAGAATCAACTACACCAACTTTTTTTAAAAGTTTTGCAGCTTTATTATCACAATAGAGAGCTGCTACAACTATAGGGCCAAAAAAGTCTCCAGTTCCAACTTCATCTGAACCAATATATGATTCATATTTTTTGACTGGAATTTGAGTTTTAGCTTTATATCCTCATTTAGCAGCACTTATTTCTGCTTTTTGTCCCTGGAAAAGTACTTTTCCAGTTTTAAAAACAGTAATTGTACAACCAGTGAATCTAAACATTGCTAATGCATGGATATTTTTATTATCAATTTTAAATTTTTCATACGATTTAAGAAATTTTTTAATTTCTTTTTCATTTAATTTTATAGTTGCCATATTTAGTCCTAATATTATTATATAATATTAATAGGTAAAAAATATGATAAAAGGTATTGGAGTAGATATCGTCAAACTTTCACGAATTAAGATTTCTAATCTTTCTTTTTTATCAAAAGCTGAAATTAAAATATTTAATTCAATATCAGATGCAAATAAAATATCTTTTTTAGCTGGCAGATGAGCTGCTAAAGAAGCTATTTTTAAAGCTTGAGATAAAGCGCCTAATGATTTTAGAAAAATTGAGATTTTTAATGATAAAAATGGAAAGCCATATTTAAAAGATAAAAATAACATTTTAATTTCTATATCTCATGGTCAAGATTATGCAATTGCTTTTGCTATAAATGAGCTAAATTAGCAGTTTTTGGAAAAAAAATTAATTAATTTTCTTTTTTTTACAAGAAATTGCAAGTCTTGTAATTGTTTTCAAATCCTCCAAAATAATAGTGGGAGAAAAATAATGTATGCCAAGATCACTTTAATTGGAACAATTCAAGAAATCGTTTTATCAAAAAAACAAAATGGCTGGATTAAAATTAAAATAACTAGACCATTTCCAGATGATAATCATATTATTCATGTAGATTATATATGGACAAAAGTATGAAAAGAATATTTCAAAACTCTTAATGATTATTTATTTGATGGACAATTGCTATTAATTGAAGGAAGAATAGAATCTAAAGTAGAAGAAAAATTATTACAAAATTACGTATTTGCTGAAAGAATAGAAAAATTAACTCACAAAGATTAAAATCTTATATAATTATCATAAGGCAGATATGAAAAAAATATTATTTTTTATTAAATTATTATGTTCTAACTTAAAATTAAAAATTATGACCTTTAGGGTTAGGCAAAATCCTAAAAGGAAGGTTTATAGCCAAGAACAAATAAGCAATCAACTTGATATCTTTTTAAAATGCATTTTAGAAATTTCAGGATATAAATTTTCTATAACCGGTAAAGAAAAACTTAAAAATGCAAACAACATTGTTGTTATCTCAAACCACAAATCAAATCTTGATGCTGTGGCTATTCAATACTTTTTACCTTTTTTACCAGGTTGATTTGGAAAAAAATCTCTATTTAACAAATGATCAATTAGCCATATTGCCTATTTGGCAAAGGCTTACCCTTTAGATAGGCAAGATCCTCGCCAATCATCTCTTCAATTTCTTAAAGCAAAAAAAGATTTTGAAAATGGGCGTAATCTCTTTATTTTCCCTGAGGGAACTCGGTCACAAAAAGAGAAAATGGGTGATTTTAAACCACTTGTATTTAGATTTATTAAATCACTAAAGGCAGACATTATCCCAATAAAATTAGATTATAGATTAAATAAACTAAATGAAGATGGCTCAAAAAATAATAATTTTAAACTTATTGTTTTAAACAAAATTAAATATGATGATTATAAAGATAAAGAAATTGAAAGGATTAGTAAGGAAATTCATTCAATTATAAACAATGCAAAATAAGGATTGTATCCTTATTTTTGTTATAATTTAGATATGGAATATAAATTTACAATTAATGATTTTGAAGGACCACTAGATTTACTCCTACATTTAATTTCTAAAAAAGAAATTGATATTATCGATATTGATGTAAGTAAACTAGCAGATCAATATGTGGCATTTATCAAGGAACAGCAAGAACTTAGTTTGGAAATAGCCTCAGAGTTTTTAATAATGGCTAGTTATTTAATTGAATTAAAATCAAAAGCCATTATTCCCATTGAGGAAATAAATTTTGATAATGAATTTGAGCAATCAGAAAAGCACAAATTAATCCAAAGATTAATTGAATATAAGAAATTTAAAAAATCAACAGCTTTTTTTGAAGATCAAGCTAAAAAAAGAGATTTAATCTTTACCAAAAATCCAGAATCATTAACTCACTTAGAGATTCCTCTAGATAATCGGGGCTTTGAAAGCCATGTTGATACTCACTCTTTAACTAACGCTTTAAACAATATGCTTAAAAGATTATCTAAAGAAAAACCTCTTGATACATTTATTTCAGGTTCACCAATTAACCATGAACAGTTAGAAATTGATATAATTAAAAGGATTAATAATGAAAAGAAATTTTCATTTATATCATTATTTTCAACCAGAAATGATAGGGCATATATTGTTTCAACAATAATTTGTGTTTTGGATTTAACAAAAAACAAAATTTTGAAATTAAGTCAAGATCAAGAATTTGGCGAAATAATAATTGAAAGGGCCTAGTTATGGAATTATTTAGAAAAATTGATGCAATCTTGTTTGTTTGCGGATCTGATGGAATATCTTTTGCAGATTTGCAAAAAACACTAAATATTGAATCAGAAGAACTAAAAACACTACTAGAAAGTTATGAAAATAAGCTTAAAAATAGCAATTCTGCACTTCAACTAATATCTTTTGGCAATAAGTATAAACTTAGCACAAAAGAAGATTTAAACGAGACTTTATCAGCTTTGGTTGATAACAAGCCTAATAGATTATCACAATCAGCCCTTGAAACTTTATCAATTATTGCTTATAAAGGCCCAATTACTAGAATTGAAATTGAAGATATTAGGGGAGTTGATTCAACTACCATTATTGCCAAGTTAATGTCATTGGATTTAATAAAGGAAGCAGGAAGAGCCAAATCCACTGGTTCGCCAATTCTTTATAAAGTCTCTGATTATTTTATGGATTTCTTTAAGTTAAGTGATTTATCACAACTTCCTGAATTACCAGATTTGCAAAAGCATGATGTTAACGATGTCAACATTTATAAATCAAAATACCAAGAAGAAGAAAATGGATAAAATTCAAAAAGTTATTTCTCAAGCTGGATATTATTCAAGAAGAGAAGCAGAGGAGTTAATTAAAGAAAAGCGAATTAAAGTAAATAAAAAGTTGGCCCATATCGGCCAGCTTGTTTCACAAGATGACACTATTTATATTGATGATAAAAAAATCAAAAAAGAACAATCCTTTGTCTATTATCTTTTAAACAAACCAAAAGGTTGTGTTTCAACAACCAAAGACCCCCAAGGTAGAAAAACAGTGATAGACCTTGTACCTAATAAACCAAAAGTTTATCCAGTAGGAAGGTTAGATTATAATACAACCGGAGCTTTACTTTTAACAAATGATGGCAATTTAACTCTAAAGTTAACTCATCCCAAATTTAAACATAAAAAGAAATATATCGCTATTTTTAAAAAAGAAATTAAAAAAAGCGATATTGAAAAACTAAAAAAAGGAATTAAAATAAAATCAGGATATGTTACAGCTCCTGCTAAAGTTAAAGTAATTTCTTTTGATAAAGCCAAAAATGTCTCTAAAATTTCTCTAACTATTTCTGAGGGCAAAAAACATCAAGTTAAAATGATGTTAAAAGCTCTTGGATTTATGGTTGATAAACTCCATAGAGAACAATTTTCAATATTTACAGTAAAGAAAGTTTCTTCCGGTAAATATATCAAAATTGATCCAGAAGACATTAAACAATTAAAATAGTATCTATTTTATGCTATTATCAAAGTATGAAAAAACTAAATGATTACAAAAAAAAGTTAACAAAATCAGAAATTCAAGTTTTAAATTTTTGTAATAACAATATTGATAAATTACAAACTATGAATATTGCTTATGTTTCAAAAAAATCAAAAGTCGCTAAAACAACTGTTTTTAGAATGGCTAAAAAATTAGGATTTTCAGGATGAAAAGACTTTAAAGAATTTGCTATAAGCCAAAAAAAAGGGCAAACAACTGAATATAAAAAATTTATATCTAAATACTTAAATAAAATTCAACTCCTTGCAGACATGGATAATGATAAAGAATTTAAAAAATTAGTTAAAATCATTGAAAAATCACAAACTATAGTATTTATAGGTGTTTCAAGGAATTATGACATTGCAAATTTAGTCGCTATGAATTTTCTAGTTAAAGGTTATAACTCCTATTCTTTTAGACCTCATAGAATTGAGAATAACAAATTAAGAAAATTAAATCATAATGACTTGGTAATTGTAATTTCTTATGGAGGAGAGACTAATTCTTTGAATCAGTGTGTTAAACTGATAAACACAAAGACAAAATTAGCATCAATAACATCTGGTAACCACAATTGACTCTATAAAAGATCAGACATTAATTTAATAGTTCCTCATTTAACAGAAGATTTAAAATTCGAACCAATTACTCCTAAAATAATGTTTTTAATATTATTAAATATTCTTACAAATAAAGTAAAAAATAAATAATTTCCAAGTTCCTTTAAAAAAGGAACTTTTTTTCCATTAGTATTTTGTATTATGAAAATGTATACATATATGTAAATGTTTCACATTTAATTACCAATATGTATACATTATAAATAATTAAAAATAAGGAGAATTTTATGAAATTCATGAAATGAATGGAAGACGTATTAATGCCAAAAATGGCTAAATTTGTTGCTCAAAAACATATTTATGCCATTAGAACTGGTATTCTTGCATCTCTTCCATTAACTTTGGTTGGATCTCTATTCCTAGTTGTATTCTTTCTTCCCATTCCCGGATGAACAGGTAAGGTTGTAGCAGCATTTGGATCAGGATCCATATTCCTTGCACCATTCTCGCTAACAATGGGAATTATAGGTGTCTTTATTACCATTTCTATTGCTCACCGTTTGGCTGAACAATACGAAGTAGATTATACAGGAGCTGGAAACATGGCCCTTGTAATATACATAATGTCACTAATGGCACCATCCATTAAAGATGGCACAGCACAAGGGAAATTGATTCTAAGATCAATGGGGGCCACATCTATTTTTGGTGGTATTATTTGTGCTATATTTGCCGTGGAAATATTAAGAATTTGTATACAAAAAAACATTAGAATCAAAATGCCATCTGGTGTCCCTGATGCGATTGCAGATTCATTCAACGTAGTTGTGCCTCTCTTAATTGCAGTGATCCCAGCTTGATTACTAATTATTACAGGATTTGATATGCACTCAATAATTGCAACAGCGCTATCACCGCTTAAAAACTTTGTAGTTGGATCAAACTTCTTTGGGCTTATGCTTATCATATTTATGATATCATTCCTATGAAGTTTTGGTATTCATGGGGCCTCAATTATCTTGAGCCTTCTTGTTAATCCATTTTCTCTACAAGCTCTTACAGAAAATGCTAATGCTGCTGCAGCTGGTACTGAAATACCAAACATTGTCACAGGAACCTTCATTCACACATTCGTTATGGTTGGAGGTTCTGGTGCCACATTAGGACTGCTAATTGCGATGTTTATCTTTGGAGTAAAATCAGTGCAATTGAAACAAATTAGAAAAATTGCTATTTTGCCTGGACTTTTCCAAATTAATGAACCAGTTATTTTTGGATTCCCAATCGTTATGAACCCAATTATGATGATTCCATTTATGTTAGCTCCTATGGCTTCTGGAGCAATAGCATTCTTTGCTACAAAATTAGGTATGATTGGTAAGGTCTTTATAAAACCACCTTGAACAACACCATCTATCTTAAATGCCTTTTTTGCAACAACAGATTGAAAAGCAATGGTTGTTTCATTTATATGTATTGTAGCAACAGTTGCAATCTATGCACCATTTTTGAAAATTTATGACAAAATGCTAGTAAACCAAGAATTAGCTGGAAATAATAAAAAATAGTGGCTAAAAAATTAAAATTCCCTGATAATTTTCTATGAGGGGGAGCAACTGCCTCAGAACAAATAGAAGGCAAAGGCATTACTCAAAAGGGTGAAACCGTTTGAGATTTAATGTACAAGCACAATAAAGATATATTTTGAGATAATGTGGGCCCTCAAGTCACATCTGATTTTACAAGACACTACAAGTCTGATATTAAGATGTGAAAAGAAATGGGTGCAAACTCAGTTAGGTTAGGCTTTTCATGAGCCAGAATTTTCCCTGAAGGAATGGATGGAGAAGTAAATCAAAATGCAGTTAAAATGTATCATGAAATTATTGATGAGTGCCTAAAAAATAGCATTAATCCCATAATGAACATTTATCACTTTGATATGCCGGCTTGAGCCGATGCCAAAGGCGGTTTTACATCGCTTGAAGTAGTTGATGATTTTGCAAAGTTTGCAAGATTCCTTTTCAATGAATATTGTTCAAAACTTGATTACATCGTTACAATGAATGAACCGCAAATCCCAATAATGCGAGGTTATAATTCCGATATTTTTTGACCAATGAAACTCAATGATAATATTGGTTTTGCCAAAGCTTGGTTTGGCACAATCTTGTCACATGCCAAAGCAGTAAAAATCTTTAAAGAAGAGTTTTCCCACCTTAAAACAAAGATTGGATGCGTTTATGCTTTATCAGATTCAATTATAAAAGATGGAATTAATTTTGATGCAGAAGATAAAGAGGCAACAGAAAACGGCGCCTTGGTTTATAACCATATGTGAGCATCACCAATGACAAATGGGAAGATTCCCAAAAAAACTTGAGAAATTTTTAAGTTTTACAACATTGAAACAAATTTTTCAGAAGAAAATATTAAAATAATTAATGAAACTCAAATTGATTTTATAGGTGTTAATTACTATACACCAAAAAGATATCAAAAATCGCCAAAAACTCTTGAAGAAAGAAAAAAGATGCCATTAATTAAGGCTCTTGGAGAACCTTACAAATGACCTGAAGCTAGAGTCAATGTTTTTAGAGGTTGAGAAATCAGGCCTGAATCAATTTATGAAATTGCTATGTACATTAAAGATGAACTTGGCAACTTACCATTTTATATTGGAGAAAATGGTATGGGCGTTGAAGACGAAGATCGCTTCAGAGGAGAAAATGGAGAAATTCAAGATGATTATCGAATCGCCTTTCTAGAAGAGCATTTATCTTATTTACACAAAGCTATTCAAGAGGGTGCCAACTGTTTTGGATACCACATGTGAGCAATGATGGATAATTGATCTTGAAGAAACGCTTATAAAAACAGATATGGATTTATTGAAGTTGATCTAAAAGATCAATCAAGAAAATACAAAAAATCAGCTCATTGATTAAAAGAAACATCAAAAAACAATGGTTTTGTTGATGATGGTAAAAAAATCGAAGATTTTATGGATTTGCAAAATATAGAGTATAATAAGTCTGTATAATATGAAAGGAATAAAATCATGAAAAAAGTATTATTAGTATGTATGGCTGGCATGTCTACTGCATTCCTTGTACAAGAAGTAAACAAACTAGCAAAACAGAGAAAAATGGGTCTAGTTTTTAATGAAGCTCCATTTGGTTCTTTCAAATCTAAAATGAAAGATGTATCGCTTGTTTGCGTTGCTCCTCAAATTAAATTCAATTTTGATCAAGTAAAAAAAGAAGCTGACAAAATAAATGTGCCAACATATCAAATCAAACAAAAAGAATATGTTCCTATATATGCAAATGATTTGCTAGATAATATAGAAAAACTATTGTAATATGTGAGGAAATCTTTATTTAATAATATTAGCTGGACTTAGTTATCTTTTCTTTGATAGGTATGTAAAAAAATCAAATATATTCAGAAATATAAATAGAATATTACTTTATATTACACCATTTATATATTTAACACTTTCATTATACATGGTTGTAAACTTCAATAAAGGTTTGGTTATAACTCAAAGATCTTTAGCAATTGTTTTTACTCCTTTTATTATTATGTGTGCACTGGCAATTACTGAAGGTAGGCAAAGATATGTTTTAAATAAAAACCAATATGTCCCAGATACTGGAGAGTATTTAAAAACAATGAAAGCTGATTTAAAAAACATTCCCAAATATAAAGAAATGTTAATTAGGCAAGGCTATGATATTTCAAAATGATCAGATCAAAAAGTTTTTGATACAGCAAGAGAAATAGAGTATAACAAAATACTGAAAATCAAAAAGAAAAAGAAGAAGAAATAATGGATACATCATTAAATAGGCAAGCAGAAATAGCATTTACTATTATTAATGCTTCTGCAACAGCAAAAGCCCTTGCTTTACAAGCAGTTGATTTAGCAAGAGAAAAAAAATTTGATGAGGCTAAAAAACTTATTGTAGAAGCAAGAGAGTCAATTGGACCTGGAGCAAGTGCCCATGGCAAGTTGGTTCAATATGAAGCTGGTGGTAATCAATTTACAGTTTCCTTACTTTTGATGCATGCTGAAGATCAAATGCTGACTACTGAAACAATCATAATTATGGCTGAACAACTAATTGACGTATATAAAAAATTGTAAAATTAATACATAATTAACTAACATAAAGTTAGTTATTTTATTCAATGGTATAATTAATAATTAAAAAGGAAATATAATGATAAAAACAAATTTAAGAAATAGCAATATTAGCACTAAAAAATTAGCAAGCTTAAAATCAAGAACCAAAAAGATCCATCAAAAAATTCATTCCGGAAAAGTTACTTTTACTGGATGAGTAGATTATCCAAAAAAACTAAATAAAAAGTTTTTAGAAGATCTTAAAAAGACAGCTATCCAAATTAAAAAACAATCAGATGTTTTGTTAGTTATTGGCATTGGTGGATCTTATATGGGTGGTAAAGCCGGGATTGATTCAATCAATTCAATGTTTACCAAAAGCAACACTGAAGTTATCTTTATTGGTTATTCACTTTCAGAAAAACATATTGCTAATCTTAAAAAATATTTAAAAGATAAAAGATTTTCAATTAATGTTATTTCCAAATCAGGAACAACACTTGAAACTTTAGCTACTTTTGAAGAGTTTAAAAAGCTCTTAGTTAAAAGCCAGCCCAACAATTGAGCTAAATACATTTTTGCAACCACAGATGCCAAAAATGGTAGATTAAAGTCAGAATCAACTAAAAACAGTTATAAAACCTTTAATTTACCTGATTCAATTGGCGGTAGATACTCTGTATTAACACCGGTGGGGCTTTTACCTTTTGCTGTAGCTGGTTTAGATATCGATCAAATTGTAAAAGGGGCAAAAGCCGCTCACCAAGATTTATCTAAGCTAAATAATGATGCATATAAATATGCCCAGGCACGCTTTCTTTTATCTAAAAAATATTTTCTTGAACTACTTGTAACTTATTCACCTGATTTATTTAACTTGATGAATTGAGTTCAACAATTATATGGAGAATCAGAAGGGAAAAAAGGTAGGGGAGCTTTTCCATCTCCTTCACTATTTTCAAGAGATCTCCATTCAATTGGTCAATTTATTCAAGAGGGTAAACAAAATTTTTTTATCTCAACACTAAATGTTAAAGAAAAAGAAAAATCATTAAAATTTCAAAATTATAAAACATTTAATGAAATTAACAATATTATATTTAAATCATCAATTTTTGCTCATTACAAAGAAGCCAATATTAACAATATAGTCTTTGAAGTTGACGGATGAGATGAATCAAAATTAGGTTATTTCTTCTATTTCCATCAAAAGGCATGTGCCATGACTTCATATCTCCAAGGAGTCAATCCGTTTGACCAACCAGGTGTTGAAGTTTATAAAGCACATATGAAAAAGATGATTAATATAAAATAATATTTAAAATAACAAAAAAAGGCTTATGCCTTTTTTTCAGACATGAAGTTTGGTCTCACTAGTTAGTTTGCAAACAAATTTGCTTTTAATATAATCTAAACTAAATGTTTGAATTAATGCATTGTTCTTTTCTACTTGGTAAAACTTACTAGTTAAAAACCAACAAGTTGCGTAGCCATGAACTTTACTTATTATTACTGGTCTAGCTCCATTTTTATTTAATTTTTTACATTTGTTGGGATCATAGTTTATCCTAGATATTTTTTCTCAGTTCATAATATTTCCGCCTACAATATATATAGCCAAAAAACAAAATTTCTAATTTTTTTCAAAAAAAATAAAAAATACTGGTTTGTATTAAATACTGTATTTTTCAGGGTGTTTTTCCATCATTTGTTTAATAAATTCTTTTTTATCCATATCTTTGTATTTTTTATAAAGTTCTTTTGTTTCTTCTAGTTCTTTTTTTGCATAATCGGCATTTTCAAAGCCAGTAATTTCAATTTTTGAACCTTTATAATCTTTATAAGTTTTAAAGAAAGTTTCAATTTGATCTAAAATTGTTTTATCAACATCTTTGATATCTTTAATGTTTTTGTAATTGGGGTCATCATCAACAAAGGCAATTAATTTAGTATCAGTTTCGCCCTCATCAATCATCTTCATTGCTCCAACTATCCTTGCTTCAACAAGCGTTGTAGGAGTAATGGCTCCCTTAGCTATAACTAGGACATCAAGGGGATCACCATCTCAATCTAAAGTGTTATCAATAAAGCCATAGTTTTGGGGGTATGTAAAATCTCCAAAAAGCATGCGATCAACTTTTAGAACTCCTTTTTCCATTTCATATTTTACATTGCTATCTTTTGGGATTTCAATAATTGTTTCAACAATAAATGCCATACAAACTCTCCTTATTAATAAAATTGTATCATATTTTTAAATGTGATAAAATATTATAGAAAATAAATATTGGGGGAGTCTTTAGACGACCGGTAGTGAAAGTCTACGAACATCACTCGATGTTGATTAGGTGTAATTCCTAAACCGACGGTGGAAGTCCGGATGGTAAATATTTAATATTTATTTTCAAAAGGACAGTTATGAAGACAAAACAAATTACTTTGTTTGCAATTTGTACTGCTTTAATGTTAATTATAGGATATATTTTTGAGGCAATATTACCATTTGGTTTTATGGCCACTTACATAAGCCCATCACCAGCTGAGGGACTGCTAATCTTTTTGATTATGGTCTCTGGTTTAAAAGGGGCATATATTACACTTACAACCTATATTTTAGTTCTATTTACTCTAAAGGGATTATCACCCATATTAATTAATGAAATAGCCCTAATTCTATCGGCTAATGTAACAATAATCTTATTTTATATAACATACAAAAAAATGAAAATGCCATTTATGAAATCGGCTTTAATTACAATACTAAGTAATACAGCTATTATGACATTATCAAATGCCTACTTTATTACACCTTCATTTGTAAAACAAGTTTGAACTACATATAGCAGTGCTTTTCCAGGAATGTCTTTTGGAAAAGTAATCCAATATGTTTCAACTCCACTGCCTGTAGGAGGAGGAATCCTTCATGGATCACTTGCAAAATATGGAGCATGTTTTGGACTGGCAAAAGCAGCACAAAAAACTTATTTAATTAAAAAATAAATATAAGAATAGCATCAAGCTATTCTTTTTTATTATGATATAATTTACTAAAAGGTAATTATGGAAGAAAAAAAGAAAACTAGAGTTGAATTATATAAAGATGATATTGCTGAATCAAAAATGTATCATTCTATTGAAAAGCAAACTGAAAATAGCTCCCAAGAACTAAAATCCCGAAAAGAATTTTTAACTAAACTTGATCAAGAGTATTTTAAACATGATATTAAAGATCAAAGCAAAACAATCAAACCATTACAAAAAGCTAAATTATTTGATTATACATTAAGTCAAAAACTCCAAAAAATTAAAAAAACTCTAACTGCAAATTCCTTTGATATACCATTTCGCCAATCAATTTCAGTAAAAATGGATACTGAAGATGAAATTACAAAACTAGTTAGTGATATTAAAGATAATCATACAAAATTCAAAAGAGATATTGATTATCATGAAATTAATTTTAATAAACAAATTTCAGAATTAAATGCCAAATGAGAAGAAATTGAAAAAAATAAAGAACAAGATGAGCAAGATGAAGTTTTAGAAATTCAGCAAATTCATGATAATATTTTTGATAAGACTAAAGGTTATAAAATGAATCTAACCAAATCTGGTGAAGCTCAACAAATATCATTAAATCAAAAAAGAACAAAACAATTATATTACATTGGTTTAGCACTTTTGTTAATAATTATATGATTTATGAGGAGATAAAATGAAAAATGGAAACATAGCAATTGATGGACCAGGTTCATCAGGAAAATCAACTATATCCAAACTAATTGCCAAAAAATTAAATAAAAGATTTGTTTCAACTGGATCAATTTACCGAGCAGTTGCTTATTTGGCAGTTAAAAATAATATTAATATTGCCAAGCAAGATAAAGTAACAGCATTTGCAAGCTCTTTAAAAATTTCTTTTGATAACAATAGCGAACTAGTTGCTAACGGTAAAGTATTAATTGAAGAGCTAAGAAGTGAAGAAGTTTCTAAAAATTCAGCTATTGTAGCAGCTTATCCAGGAGTGAGAAAAGTTCTTCAAGGACTCCAAAGATCAATTGCAGCTGAAGGTAATATTGTAATGGAGGGAAGAGATATTGGATCAGTTGTAATTCCAAATGCTCAATTTAAAATTTATTTAAACTGCAATTATAAAATTAGGGCACAAAGAAGATTTGATGAAAATCAAGCAAAAGGTATTTTAGGAACATATCAAGAAATTGAAGACGCAATAAAAGAGCGTGATTATAAAGATAAAACTAGAGAAGTATCTCCGTTGGTTAAAGTTGATGATGCAATTGAAATTGATTCATCATATTTAACTATTGATGAAGTTGTAAATAAAATTATAAAAATTGTAAAGTAGGATCATATGAAAAAATCCGGAACAGTAGCCATTGTTGGAAAACCTAATGTTGGGAAATCAACATTATTTAATCGTATCCTAGGAGATAGAAAATCTATTGTAGATGATCAACCCGGGGTAACAAGAGATAGGCTATATGCAAAGTGTCAATGACTTAATCAACATTTTAATTTAATTGATACTGGAGGAATTACAATTCAAAGGGCAAAATTTCAAACAGAAATTAAAGCTCAAGTGCAAATAGCAATTAATGAAGCTGATGTTATTATTTTTGTTGTAGATGGAAATCAAAATCTTTCTCAAGATGAACAAGTTATTTCCAAAATGCTATATAAATCAAAAAAGTCAGTTTTAGTTGCAGCTAATAAAATTGATAATAAAGAAAGAGAAAATCAAAAAGAAGAATTTTGAGCATTAGGCTTAGGAGAACCTTTTGCTATTTCCTCTTCACATGGTATTGGGATAGGTGATCTATTAGATAAGGTAGTTGAAAAGCTTCCAGAAAAACATGATAAAAAACAAAGTAATGAATTAAGTTTTGCAATTATTGGAAGACCAAATGTTGGTAAATCTTCACTTGTTAATTCATTGCTAAAAGAACAAAGAGTAATTGTTTCTGATATTAAGGGAACTACAACTGATTCAGTTGATTCACTATTTAAAAGAAATGGGAAAACTTTTAAAGTAATTGATACAGCAGGTATTAGAAAAAGAGGAAAAATTTATGAAAAATTAGAAAAATACTCAGTTTTAAGAGCTGCTAAAGCTATTGATAAATCTCATGTGGCAATTTTAATAATCGATGCCCAAGAAGGAATAATTGAGCAAGATATGCATATTGCCCAAATTGCCCAAGAATCATTTAGACCAATAATTATTGTTGTAAATAAATGAGATAAAAAAGTTAAAAAAGAAAATCAAAAAGAAAAATACAGAAAAGAAGTTTATGGTTGATTTAAGTTTTTACACTATGCTCCAGTTTTGTTTACATCTACAATTGATAATACAGGTTTAACAAAACTTATTGATAATATTGAACTTGTTTACCAAGCATCATTAAAAAGAATTAAAACTGCAACATTAAATGAAGTAATCAATGAGGCATTGATATGAAAAGCACCTTCCTCATTTAATGGTGGATTATTAAATGTCTTATTTGTTAATCAAGTCAGCACTCAACCACCCACATTTATCTTCTTTGTTAATAACAAAAATTTTCTTCATTTTTCATATAAAAGGTATCTTGAAAATAAATTAAGAGAGTATTTTGAATTTAGTGGCACACCATTAAATCTAATTTTTAGAAACAGAAAAGAATAAAAACCCCTTTACAATACCTTTTTTTAGACCTATAATATTAAAAAATTAAAAAAAAGGAAAAAATATGAACAAACAACAACTTGTAGAAAGAATGGCAAAATCAGCTGACATTTCAAAAGCAGCAGCAGATCGTGCATTCAACGAACTATTTGATTCAATTAAAATGACTGTTAAAAAAGGAGATACAGTTACAATTTTTGGGTTTGGAACATTCTCAAGAGCTTCATACAAAGCTAAAAATGGGAGTTAATCCATCAACTGGAGAAAAAAATCAAAATTAAAGCAAGAAAAGCTCCTAAGTTCAAAGCTGGTAAAGCATTTAAAGATGCAGTAAACAAATAATTAATTATCCCAATAATTAATTATTCCTGGGTAAAGAACTTTTAGTTCTTTACCTTTTTTTATTGCCTCGTTAATATCAATGGCCTTTTTTCCATTTAAAATTAATTTATTGATTTCATCTATATCTATTTTAATAATAGTTTTATGTCTTTGAAAACATATGATAAAAAAAGATTCAACATTCATTTTTTTAATTTCAATTAAAAATCTTAATTGATTTTCTTTTATATTTTTAAAATAGAATTTATCTAAAATTGTCGATTTAGCTTCAAATTCAAAAGCCTTATTATTAACAAAACCACGATAGTCCACATAATTTTTAGATGCTAAAAATCCTGAAACTTTATTTCCAGTTATTTTTGATATGTGAATTTTAGTAAAACGTTTTTCTACAAAACCAATTTTATTTTTTCAAATATAATCATTTGAACGATTAATTAGTGTTTCTAAAAACATTCCTCGATTCTTTTTCATATTATATTATTAACCCTTTTTGTAAATAATTCCTAAAATTTATTTGAATTTAAGTTTATTAAAATTATTTTTTTTTGCTATAATGATATGGAGGTAAATTATGGAAAAAAAATTAACATTTAATTCCCAAGACATAATTAATGAACAAATTGAAAAAGAATCCTATGGATATTCAATTGAGCAAGTAAACAAATTCCTCGATGTTGTTGCCCAAGATTATGAAAAATTTCATGAAGTAGAAAAAGAACTACTTACTAAAATTAGTTCATTAAAAGATCGCTTAGATATAATGGAAAAAGATTTAAGAAAAGCCAAAAATTCCAAGGAAGCTCTTAAAACTGAATTAGATGAAATAAGAAAAGGTGGAGCCACTGATTACTCAACAGTGCTTAAAAGAATTGCTAGCTCAGAGTCAAATGTTTCAAAACTTGAAATAGAAATTAACTCAAAACTAGATAAAATTCTAAACACTTTACCTCAGAGTGAAAAATAGATGTGATTGCTGCCTTTTAGGTAGAGGAAAGTCCATGCTTGCACAAGCTGCGATGCTTGTAGTGATTACTGCCAAAGGAAAAATTAACTTTGGGCACAATTTTATTGTGACGGCTGCCATAGCTCCTAAGTTTTTATAGGGAGTGAGGCTATAAAAGTGCAAAAGAGACGAGATAAAGGGAAACCTTTTGTTTGGAACGTTGTAAACCCCGTAAGCAAGAAACCCAAATTTGGTAGGGGAAGATGAATAATCTAATTGAAGATTTACCATCCTAGATTATCTAGAGATAAATAATCACACAGTTTATGCTGAACAAAACATGGCTTACTATTTACCAACCTTTTTGGGTTGGTTTTTTATTTATGCTATAATATTAAATGTTTAATTACAAAAAGAAGTTATGGACATTAAATTAATTAGTTAAAAATTATCAAAAACATTGCATAAAACCATCAATATTATTTCTAAAATAATTAAATAATAGTTGCTGATAAAAAATAAATGATATTTATGATAAATTATGAAAATAACTATAGAGAGTAAAAAAAATGAAAAAAAATAAAAATATTACACAATTACCAAACATTTTAACAATGCTAAGATTTGCCTTGGCCTTAGGCATAGTGATTCTTTTTGGATCTTGGCTTTATAAACCCACTTTAAAAATTTGAATGCCTATTTTTATCATGTTTTTTATTGGGGCAATAAGCGATATTTTAGATGGATATATTGCTCGTAGATACAATATAAAATCAAACTTTGGAAAAATTATGGATCCAATTGCTGATAAAGCACTAATCAATACAACGATGCTAGTATTATTAGTTATTACATCAATTTCAGGTATAACAAAATTAGTTCCAATACTTTTTATTGCAATTGCCTTAATGCTAATTAGGGATGTTGCAGTAGATTCTATAAAAATATTTCTTGCCCTAAGTGCTAGGCCAAAAATTTCAGCAAACAAGGCTGGGAAAGTTAAAACAATAGTTCAATTTATTGCAATTTCATTTGCTCTTGTAGGTGTAGCATTTCCAAATGTCCAAATCAAAATTGATCATATATTGATTTTATTTATTACTGCAACCTGTCTATCATTGTATTCAGGTATTGTTTATATAAATGAAGCATTTAAAAATAAATATTAATTAATATAAAAGAGCAAATAGCTCTTTTTTACTAGATGCATATCTTAAAATATTCTTTGTATAAAAAGTAGATTTTGTTATAATGATAAAGAAAAAGCTACATTTTTATAATATTGAAGGAGAACAATATGGCCAAAGTGATAAAAATGCCAAAAATGGGTAATACTGTTGAATCAGTCATTGTTGGTGACATCAAAATTAAAGTTGGTGATGAAATTAAAAAAGATCAAGTTTTATTCTCATATGAAACAGATAAATCAACAACTGAATACAAAGCTGAACAAGAAGGTAAAGTTCAAGCTATCTTAATGGAGTCAGGAGAAGAAGTGCAAGTTCTTGTACCAGTCATTGTCTTGGGAGAAGATGGAGAAGATATTTCTGAATTTATTGCAAAAAAAGAAGCGCCACAAGAAAGCACATCGAAACCTGATGCTAATGATTTAGATAAAAGTACAGAATTAAAAGAAAATAAAAGCATCAAAAAAGATCTTTCATTTGGAGGTAAAGCCTCACCAAGAGCAAAAGCAACTGCCAAAAACTTAGGAGTTAATATTTCCAATGTTGGAGGAAGTGGGATTGAAGGAAGAATTGTTGAAGGGGATATTCTTAGTTTTTATCATGCAGATGGGACTCTTGCAACAGGAGCTCCTGGAAACTTGCAATACAAGGAATTATTAATTCAAGCAATTGCCAAAGAGTTAGGATTTGATATTGCAACTAATGTTGCTCAAGAAGCACCAATAGAAAAAACAGCTAAACAATTAGCTGAATACCCAGCAGGTGGAGGCATAATGGCTGATGCAACACCAATTCCCAATGGAGCTAAAAGAAAAACATTTAATCCAGTAAGAAGCGCAATTGCCTCAACAATGATGAATTCGCTTATGCAATCAGCACAATTATCAATGGGAATTGATATTGATGCAAGTTCTTTATTAGCAGCAAGAGCAAAAATTAAAAAATTAGCTGCTGATAACAAAAGAGCCAATTCATCAATTAATGATCTAATTGTATTTGCACTTTCAAGAATACTGCCTAAACATCCACACTTAAATGCACGTGTTGGATCTGATTTTAGTGATGAGTTTGATGTTGCCCACATTGCTGTTGCAGTAGATGCACCAAGTGGATTATTTGTTCCAGTGGTTAAAGATGCTTCTAAAAAATCACTTGATGAAATAACAGCATCGACAAAAGAATTAATCAAAAAAGCACAAGATGGAACAATTACTCCAGATGATATGGCAAATGGGACATTTACCATTTCTAACCTAGGACTTTCAGGTATATCATTCTTTACACCAGTTTTAAATCCACCTCAAGCAGCATTGCTTGGAGTTGGTTCACCAATTAAAAGATTAAAAATGGATGATACAGGAAAAGTAATAGAATACCCAGAAATCACTCTTTCATTAACAATGGACCATAGACCAAATGATGGAATTGCTGGAACTATATTTCTAAAAGAATTAAAAGAAAGCTTAGAGAATATTGATTCTCTATTGGCATAAGGGTTAAAATATGTTTGATATAATTATTATTGGTGGGGGACCAGGAGGCTATCATCTAGCTGCAGAAGCTGGAAAAGTTGGAATGGAAGTTGCATTAATTGAAAAAGAAAGACTAGGAGGAACATGTCTTAATACTGGGTGTATTCCCTCAAAAGCTTTTCTTCATATTGAAAAAATTGTTAATGAAGCTAATCATTCCCATGATAATGGAGTAGTAGGTAGTCCACTTTCTATTGATCAAAATAAAGTTGTTGCCTACAAAAACAAAAAAGTGGATTTTTTAGTTTCAGGTGTTGAAGCTAAAGTTAAAGCTGCTGGAGTTAAAGTTTTTAATAGTCATGGAGAAATTCAAAAATCTCAAAATCCTGGAGAATTTAGTGTAAAAACTGATAAAGAAACTATAGTTGGAAAAAACCTAGTTATTGCTACAGGCTCAACTCCCTTTATTCCAGAATTTATTAAAGGAACTATTGAGGGCCATAAGGATGGATATGTCATTACTTCAACTGAAGCTCTTGATTTAAAAGAGATTCCCAAAGAAATGGTTGTTATTGGTGGAGGAGTCATTGGCCTTGAACTTGGATCATATTTTGCTTCAGCTGGTTCAAAAGTAACAATTATTGAGGCAGGACCAAAAATTGCAGGAGTTACTGATTTAGAAATTACTGCTCAATTCCAAGAAGTATTAGAAAAAGATAAGAAAATGACTTTCCTATTAAATTGTAAAGCAAAAGAAATTAGCAAATCTCATGTGATTTATGAAGATGAGTTAGGAAAAGAAGTTAAATTATCTCATTCTAAAGTACTTGTAGCTATTGGCCGTAAGGCTAATACTGACTGTGGGCTTGACAACATTGGAGTTAATGTTGAAAAAGGGATAATTCCCATTGATGATAAATGTAAAACAAATGTTCCTGGAGTTTGGGCAATTGGAGATGTTACTGGAAAATTAATGCTTGCCCAAACTGCATCTAAACATGCTGAGATTGTTATTGATAACATTCTTGGAGAAAATGTTTCAATTGATTATGATAAAATTCCAATAGTAATTTATGGAGCTCCTGAAATTGCTGAAATTGGTGTTAGTGAATTAAAAGCAAAACAAAGAGGCATTAAAGTAGAAATTAAAAAATTAGCAATGCTTTATTCAGGTAAATTTGTAATTGATGATTTATCATATCCTGGTCTTTTTAAAGTTATCCTTAAAAAAGACACTCAAGAAATTATTGGAATGTCAGTTTTTGGAAATTCAGCATCTGAATTAATCCATATGGGATCAATAATTATTGGGAAAAAGATTTAGTAAAAAACAAATGAGATCATTAATCTTTGCTCATCCAACTATTGGAGAAATAGTAAAAGACGTAGTGTTTAGTTAAGAAAGGAAAAAATTATGCCAAAATGAATGAATATTAAACCAGAAGAATTTTTTGAAGCCAAGGATGTAGATCTTGGAACAATTCCATTAATGAAGTATAAAAAAACATTAAATGATGAAATTAAAGAAAAAAAATCTTTCAAAAGAAGATGCCTTAGAAATTTATAAAGAAATGTATTGAATACGTCTTTATGAATCATTTTTGGATGAAATTAAAATTAAATCAGAATGAAATGGAATAAAATATGGTTATTATGGACCAGCTCACATGTCAACTGGACAAGAAGGAGCAGCAGTTGGTCACCACTTTGCTATGGATAAAGATGATATTATCATGTCATCACACCGTAACCATGGTGAAGTAATTTCCAAAGGTCTATCAGCTATTTACAAAATGAATGAAGATGAATTTGAACCAATTATGAAAGAATATAATAATGGTGAAATTCTTGCTGCTATTGAAAAAACTTCATATAAATTTAAGTCTATAAGAGAAAAAAATGATTTTCTACTTTATTTATGGATTTATGTGTGAAGTTTGAGGCAAAGCTACAGGATTTAACCGTGGTCTTTCAGGTTCAATGCACCTCTTTTTCCTTCCGTTTGGAGTTGGACCAAATAATGCTATTGTTGGAGCGCAAGGCTCTCTTGCTCTTGGAGCAGCTTTATTTAAACTAAACAACAAACAACCAGGTATTTCAACAGCCATTGTTGGAGATGGTGGTGTTGCTGTTGGTCCGGTTTGGGAAGCACTAAACTTTGCTGCAATGGACCAATACCAAGAACTATGAGAAGGAGATTATAAAAAGCGCCCGCCATTTATGCTAACTGTAATGAACAACGGATATGGTATGGGTGGTCAAACTATTGGTGAAACAATGGGTAATAAAGGGGCGGCTAGAATTGGTGCTGCAATTAACCCAGAGGCAATGCATGCCGAGGTTGTTAATGGACAAAATGTTCTTGCTGTTATTGATTTAATAAAACGTAAAAAAGAAATTTTGCTTAAAGGTGATGGGCCAATAATTACTGAAATTAGAACATATCGCTATAATGGTCATTCATCTGGAGATCTTGAATCATATCGTGTTCCAGAAGAAATCGATGAATTTAAAAAATATGATCCTCTGGTATTATTTGGAAAAGAACTAATTGATGCACAAGTTGCAAGTCAAGAAGATATTGATGCAATGGAGCAAGAAATCATAGATGTTTTTACAGAAATTTTTAAACTTTCAATTGATCCAGAAATCACAGGAGAATTAGATTGAAATTCAAATGAAGTTCTTGAAGATATGATGTTATCAAGATCTAAAAAAGAAATTACAAATTTCAAAAAGATTGAATTATCTCAACCACTAGAAGACAATCCTCGTATTCAAAGAATTGCAAAACGTTCACGTTATGCATATGATAAAGAAGGAAAACTTCTATCAAAAATGAGAACAATGCAAATGCGTGATGCTATTTTTGAAGCAGTACTTGATCGCTTTACAAAAGAACCATCACTAATTGGTTATGGAGAAGAACTAAGAGATTGAGGAGGAGCTTATGGTGTTTACCAAGGCTTAACAGAAGCTCTACCTTATAATAGATTCTTTAACTCGCCAATTGCTGAGGCAGCTATTGTTGGTACAGCAATTGGTTATGCAATTATGGGTGGTCAGGCAATTGTGGAACTTGAATACTTTGATTTTCTATTTAGAGCTGGTGATGAAATTTCAGCCCAACTTTCAAAATGAAGAGCAATGTCAGGTGGAGAATTGCAAATGGCAGTTGTTATTAGAACCAACATTGGTTCAGGATATGGAGTTCAACACTCGCAAGATTATTCAGCTGTTATTTCAGCCATCACTGGTATTAACCTAGTAATTCCTGCAACACCATATGATGCCAAAGGCCTACTAAACTATGCATTATCAATTGGTGATCCAACAATCTTTGTTGAAAACTCAAAAACTATATGATAAACCTGAAATGTTTGTTGAAGGTGGAGTTCCCAAGGAATATTATGAAATTCCATTTGGAGAAGGAATTCATCGCTCAAAAGGAGATGATATCACTCTAGTTACACTTGGGGCATCTTTATATAGAGCAATGGAGGCCAAAGAAGAGTTAGAAAATACTTATGGACTTTCAGTTGAAGTTATTGATATGAGATCTGCTGTTCCATTTAATTATGAAATTCTAATTGAATCAGTTAAGAAAACTGGAAAAATTGTATTTATCAATGAAGGGTTTGAAAGATCAAACTTTATGAAAAATGTTTCTCAAACCTTAATTGAACTAGCATTTGATCACTTTGATGCCCCACCAGTAGTTTTGGGTGCTAGAAACTGAATTATGCCGGGTGCTGAATATGAACAATTTATTTATCCTCAAAAAGATGATATTCTCTCAGCTATTCATGAAAAAATTATGAGATTGGATGGATATGTTCCAACTAAAGTACACACTAAGGCTGATCAAATAAGAAAAGCTAAAAAAGGTGTTTAATAATAGAAAAAGCATTTGCTTTTTTTTTTTTTTTAATAAACAAATTAGCATATTTATTATGATGGATCAATCCAAGATATTCAAAAACTTTTATTATAAATTATAAAAAAACTAGGAATATTTATTTTTTTTGGCTATGTATATTATGGGAGGAAATATATTATGGAGTACATAAAAGGAAAAATTATTTCACAACAAAAAGATAATTATATATTCGAATCTTCAAATATTGGCTATAAGCTATTGGGAAAATCCTGAAAAAATAAAAGATATTGTTTATATTCAAAAAATAATTAATACAAGAAGTTTAGAATCAACAATTTATGGTTTTGCCACTATTGAACAAAAGGAATTATTTAATGAATTAAACAAAATTAAGGGTTTTGGGCCAAATTCAGCATATAAATTAATTTTAAACAATTCAATTGTCCAAATAGAAAAAGCTCGCCAAAGTGGCAATATTTTTACTTTAAATACAACTGGAATTAAACCATCTCTTGTTGGGTTAATAGTTGATGTAAAAAACAAAAACAGTGAAGCAGAATTGATGCTAATTAAAAAAAACATTGGAAAAATATGGATTTGAAGTAAATAAAATTAATGCAGCTATTAAAAATGTTTTTAAACCTAATTTAAAGATAGATAAAAATATTTTAAATTTAATTAAGGAAATTAATACATTAACCTAATGGTATTTAAATTAAAAGACTTTATTGGTCAAGAAAAAATAAAAAAACAATTAAATTTATTTATTTTTCCTATGTTACAAAACACAAATCACTGTGATCATATTTTGCTTGAAGGCCCACCTGGTACTGGTAAAACAACTCTTGCAGAAATTATTGCAGTAGAAAACAAGTTGGATTTCAAAAAAGTTATTTCACCAATTATTAAAAACAAATCTGATTTAATATCGCTTTTTTGTGATATCCAAGAAGGAACTATCATCTTTTTTGATGAAGTTCATCGCCTAGAATCTGCTATTGAAGAAATGCTATACCAAATAATGGATGAAAAGAAGTTGAATATCACCATGGGAAAAGATGGTGATTCACGATTTGTAACAATTGATATACCTGATTTTACAATAATTGCTGCTACAACTCTTTCTGGTCTATTATCAAAGCCATTTAAGGATAGGTTTGGTTTTAGACTTTATATGTCTAATTATTCATCAAGTGATATTCAATTAATTATTAAAAATAATTTAGAAAATAGTTTATCTAGCGATATCTTAGATTATGTAACATCGCATAGTAAAAATATTCCTCGACTAGCAATTAATATTACAAAAAGAATAAATGATTATCACAATTATAAAAAAAAGAAATTTAAATAAAAAAGATATTCAAGAAGTGCTTAATTTACTTGGATATAAATTTGGTCTAAATCGTCATGATTTAGAGTATTTAGCAATATTAAAAATATCAGGGCCACTATCTCTTGATACTATTGCTAAAAAATTAACAATGGAAAAAGTCAATATCACATCTGATATTGAACCATATTTATTAAAAAAAATCATATATTGAATTAAATTCAAAAGGCAGAAATATAACATTGAAAGGTATAAAATTGCTTAAAGAAATATCTTAGCTTTATGGTATAATATTATCGTTATAAATTTATTTATAAGGAAAATTAATGAAAAATAAGTTAAAATTTAAATCATTTAGAGGCGGAATAAGAATATTTATTTTATTTCTTTTTGTTTCAACATTATTTTTTGGAATGTTTTCTAAAAAAAGTTTTGTAGTTGGTAATGTTAAAAAAGGCATTGAATTTTCTGGTGGTGTTGAAATTTTATCACAAGTAAAATCATCAACTGATTCAGAAATTGATATGAGTGGTGTTACCAATACAATTTCTAAAAGAATTGATGCAGCTGGTGTTAAAAATCCACAAATTGATATTGAATCTGGATTAAATGATGAAGGTCAAACAGTTTCAAAAATTAGAACAACAGTAGCTGGTATAGATGATAGTGAAATTGAATCATTAAAAGAATTAATTACAACTCAAGGTCTAATTTCATTTAGAGATCCAGATGATAATTTTCTTGCTAAGGGAACAGATTTTCTTGTTGCTAATGGCGCATCACTTGCTTTCCAAGATGGCCAACCAATAGTTTCACTTCAAGTCAAAGATAGAGAAGTTATTAGAGATATATCAAATTCATTAAAATATAGACAAAATGGTAAAAATCGTCTTGTAATATGAATTGATTTTGATCCTGAATCTGATTCATTTGAAAAATATCAAGAGTTAAATAGAACTGGCAAATGTTTTACTAGTAAAGATCCAGCTGAAATAAAATTATGTAATAAAGTTATTTCTGCTGCTAGTGTTGACGCAGAGTTAAATGGAGATATTATTATAACTGGTGGATTTACTGCTGAATCAGCAAGAGAATTAGCTTCATTTATCAACTCAGGTTCTTTTGAATATAAATTAACAGTTGATGAAGTTAACACTGTTGCTGGTAAATATGGTGATATTGCCTTCCAAAGAGCAGTTAAAGCTTCATATATAGCAGTAGCAACTGTTTCAATTTTTATGCTTTTAATTTATGGTTTGGGTGGAATGTTTTCTATTCTCTCACTATTAATTTATCTTTTTGCAGTATTATCAACCTTTAATTGACTTAGGAGGGGAATATGGTCCTGATACCATTGCTGCTTTAATTATTGGTTTTGGTATGGCAGCTGATGCTTCAATTATTTTATTTGAAAGATTTAAAGATGAACTTTTAAAAGGAAGAGACATCAAAACTTCCTTTGATCAATCTAATAAAAAATCACTTTCATCAATTATTGATGCCAACATCACAACTTTTATTGTTGCCTTTATTCTATTTCAATTTGGGTCTAGAACAGTTAAAGGTTTTGCCATTATGCTTTCACTTTCAATTTTCTGAACCGGAGTAATTATTGTTGGTATTACAAGATTTAATCTTGATCTATTAATTAAATCAGGATGATTTAAAAATAAAAAACATTGATTTGGAGTTTCTAAAAAACATATTCCAGATTCACCACAAAGAGAAGCAATTTATAAAGGCAAGTGAAATAAAATTGATTTTATTGGGCAAGCTAAAAAATTAATTGCCTTTTCAAGTATTATAATTGGTTTGGGATTATCAACAGTTGGAGTCATTGGTTCAAATAACTCAATTCAGTTTACTGGAGGAACAAGAATTTCTACTCACACCACAGTTGATTATGAAGATAATCAGAAAGCACAATGAAATTAAAGATGACATTTCAGCATATATTGAAAAAAACACAGGTGCAAAAATTAATGAAATTGTTGTTGGTAAAAATCAAGATAATAAATATAGTATTACATTTAATACCAAAGAAAATATAGTAGATAAATGAAGTGCAACTAAATTGGAGTTAAATAAAAAATATCAAGACTATACATTCAATTCTTCTATAATTTCATCTAATGTTGCCAAAAACACTTTCTATAATGCATTAAAATCAATGTTATGAGCAATACTGGCAATTATTGCATATATATCTGCTCGCTTTAGATGATCCTATTCTATTGCTGCAATTATAGCTTTGATTCATGACTCGTTAATTGTTTATGCAATATTTGCATTATTGAGATTAGAAATTAATGTAGCTTTTTATTTCGGCAATTTTGGCTATTATTGGTTATTCGATTAACGATACCATTGTCTCTTTTGATAGGATTAGAGAAAACATAAATGCAAGACCTAAATCTGATTTAACTATAATTGAATTAAAAAACATTGCCAATAAAGCAATTAGGCAAACAGTTACAAGATCACTTTTTACAACTATTACTACTTTAATAGCAATTATTTCACTTATTATATTTGGTTCAAAAGCATCAATGTTATTTAACATTGCAATGTTGGTTGGGCTAATTGCTGGTACATATTCATCAATTTGAATTGCTGCCTATTTCTGAATTATATTTGAAAATATCAGAATTAAAAGATTAAAACAATTGGTTTATAAACCAATGCCAAAAATTCCAGGAGAGCCTGATGAAAATATATTCCCAGGCATAAATGACTAATGAACTTAAAAAATTATATAGCAACAATTAAAGACCACCCAGTTAAGGGCATAATCTTTAGAGATATTACACCATTACTAAAAGATGGGGATGCTTTTAATTATTCACTTGAATTAATGTGCAAGTTTGTAAAAAAAGTAAAGCCTGATGTTATTGTTGGTCCTGAATCAAGAGGATTTATATTTGGTACACCTCTAGCTTCAAAATTTAATATTGGTTTTGTCCCAGTAAGAAAACCCGATAAATTACCAAGAGAAGTTATAAGTTATTCATATAAATTAGAATATGGAGAAAATAAAATGGAAATTCACAAAGATGATATTAGCTCAGGGCAAAAAATACTCATTGTTGATGATCTTTTAGCAACTGGAGGAACTATTGAAGCTACAATAAAGTTAGTAGAAAAACTTGGTGCAGAAGTTGTTGGTTGTGTCTTTTTAATTCATCTAAAAGATTTAAATGGTCTTGAAAAATTGAAAGATTATAATGTTAAATTTTTATTAGAATATTAATTAAAACCTGTAAAAAACAGGTTTTATTATATAATAATACAAAGGAGTAATTATGCTAATTCACTATAAAGATATTACAAATGTTGTAAAAAAATATTTATCCAAAGAACAATTAGCGTCTCTAGACAAAGCTTTTAAATATGCATTACAAGCTCACAAGGGACAAAAACGAGCTTCTGGAGAGGATTATATTCATCACCCATTGGCAGTAGCAATGAACCTTGCTATTCACAGAGCATCAGCCAATACCTTAATAGCAGGCTTGCTTCATGATGTAGTAGAAGATTGTAATATTTCTCTTGCTGAAATTAAACAAGAATTTGGTGATGATATTGCAGCTCTTGTTGATGGAGTAACCAAAATTGACTCATTAACTAACACTAAAAGATCAAACATTTCTGCCTCTAATATCAAAAAAATATTGCTTTCTGGAGTTTCTGATGTTCGTGTTTTGATTATTAAACTTTGTGATAGATTGCACAACATCCAAACACTTGATGCTTTAAGTGATGAAAAAAAACAAAGAATTGCTCGGGAAACTCTTGAAATCTATAGCCCACTTGCCTTAAAACTTTCTCTATTTGATATTAATAAAGCTTATGAAGAGGAAGCTTTTAAATGAGCTTTTCCTAAAGAAAATCAATTTATTGAAGATAAACTAAAAAGAGCAAAAACCACAGCTTTTCAAATTCATAGTGAAATTATTGCTAAAATTAATCAAAAACTAAAAGAAGTAGGAATAAAATCTGCAGTTGTTTTATCAAGACAAAAAACCAATTACTCAATTTATAAAAAAATTTATCAAAAAGGTAAAAGATGAGAAAAATTATTTGATCTTTTAGCTGTAAGAATAATTGTTAAAGATATATCAGAGTGTTTTTCTGTTTTAGGCTTGATGCACAATAACTTCAAACATATTCCCAAAACTTTTAAAGATTATATTACAATTCCTAAAGCTAATGGTTATCAGTCACTTCACACATGTTTATCTTATCAGGGATTTATTTTTGAAGCACAAATCAGAACTAATGTGATGAATCAAAAAGCTAATATTGGAATTGCTTCTACTTGGACATATAAAGATAATGAAAAAACAGATATGCTAACTAAGGCTACAGAAGCTCATAGTTGAATTCAAGATATTCAAAACCTTTCAAATGAAAAATTAAAAGATAAAACATTTGTAGAAAATGTTTATTCAAATATTACTACTCGCAATATTTATACATTCACTCCTGATAATGAAATTATCATTATTAATCGTGGTGCTACAGTAATTGATTTTGCTTATAAAGTTCACACAAAATTAGGTGATCATTTCAATTATGCTGTTGTTAATAACCAAAGGGTTGATTTTGATCATGAGCTAACAAATGGCTCAGTTGTTGAAATTTTTACATCCGATGAAATTAGGACTGTAAATAAATGATTAAGTGCTGCCAAAACAAAGTATGCATATTCCAAGATTAAAAAATCACTTAAAACAATTGAAGATAAACACAAAAGTAAATATGCCAAAATCGGAGAACAAATTTTATCAAAGTTTTTAACAAAAAAAGAGCTTAAAAGATTAGATAACAAAAAAATTGGAACAAAATTTGAGCTAGATCTTGATTCACATAAAGATATTTATGAAGCTATTGGTAGAAAAATAATTTCTTATGAAGACATTCCCTATATTGTAAAACTATCAAAAAATAGATCAATTAATGATGGACTAAATGATTTATTTATAGTAGATGATAAAAGTTTTACAGGTAAAATTAAAATTGCAAAATGCTGCAAGCCTATACCCGGAGATATTATTACTGGAATAAAAAAAAGAAATATTTTATCAGCCCATAGAATAGTTTGTCATAATAATAAAGATAATAAAAATAAAAATTTCAATATAGCTTGAAAAAATATTTATGATAAAAGCCTACAGCCATTCAATGTAGAATTATATATTAGATACAATCCCTCTGAATTAGCAATTAATGCAATAATAAATAGAGTTATTAGAAATAAAATTAATATAAACAAAATTAAATCAAAAACAAAAAATAAAGAATTAATCCTTGTTGTTGATGTTTATAATCTAAATCAATTATCTTTACTTATTTCTGCTATTCAATCACTTGCCTTTGTAAGAGAGGTATTTAGATATAAAGTTTAAAAAATACATATATGTTATAATATCCATAGGATATTATGAGGGAACTCTTCTATCTAGGGAGTTTTTCTTGGAGTAAGCATGAAAAAAATGGAAGATTTAATCAAGGAAATTAATGAATTTTCAAAATTAGCAAAGCAAAGAGAATTAAGCAAAGATGAATTAAAAAACCGTCAAGAATTAAGGAATCAATATCGTAAATTATTCAAAAAGGGCTTTGAACAAAAACTGCAAAATATCAAAATTGTTAATGGACAAAAATCAAAGGAGTAAATTATGTTTATCAAACCCAAAGGCACACAAGATATTTACAAAAACATCTCTGTTTTTCGTTTTGTTGAAAATCAATTTATAAAAACTGTTAAATTATTTAACTATTTAGAAATTAGAACTCCAATTTTTGAAGATGCCAATCTTTTTGCTTCATTAGGTCAAGAGAGCGACATTGTTCAAAAAGAACTTTATCAATTTAATGACAAAGCCAATAGAAAATTAGCTTTAAGGCCAGAGGGCACTGCCTCTGTCATTAGAGCATTTATTGAAAATAAAATGTATATTGAAAATAATATATCAAAACTATTTTATATTGGAAGTATGTTTAGATATGAACGTCCTCAAAAAGGAAGAAAAAGAGAATTTAGTCAAATTGGAATTGAACAAATAGGCCCAATCGATACTTATGCAATTGCAGATACAATTATTATGGCTGATTTCTTTTTAAAATCCTTATTATTAAAAAACTATTTAGTTGTTTTAAACAATTTGGGAAGCTTTAAGCAAAGAAAACAATACATAAATGATTTAAAAGAATATTTTAAAAATAAATTAAATGATTTATGCAAGTGATTGTCAAAAACGTTTTGCAAAAAATCCTTTAAGATTATTAGATTGTAAAGTGGATAAAATTTCTCCTGACACACCTAATATCAATTCTTATTTAAGTGAAAAATCCAAAAAAGAATTTGCAAAATTAAAAGAAATACTAAAAAAAGCAAATGTTAAATTTAAAGAAGATAATAATTTAGTTAGAGGACTTGATTATTACACTAATGTAGTATTTGAATTTATTCCCAATAATCAAGATGGATCACAATCTACAATTTTAGCTGGAGGTCAATATAGTGGACTAGTTAAAAAGTTAGGTGGAAATGATATAGATGGAATTGGGTTTGCAGCTGGTGTTGATCGAATTGTTAATTTACTTTTAGAAAAAGATCATAAATTAAAGGAAGATAATCTTGATGTTTATATATGCACACAAGATTCATGAGATAAAGTAAATGAAATTTCATCAAAATTAAGACAAGCCGATATTAAATGTGATTTTTCATTTAATCAACTTGATGTTAAAAAACAATTTAAAAAATCAAATCAAAATAATACTAAATGAGTTATTTTAATCGAAAAAAATCAATTAACATTAAAATCACAAAATAGCAATGAAGTAATTAGAGATAATATTGAGAAATATTATTAAAAAAATCAAGGAGAGTAAATAATGTCATATAGAACACATAATTGTGGCCAATTAACCAAAAAAGATATAGGAAAAAATGTTATTCTTTCTGGTTGAGTTCAAAAATCAAGAAGAATGGGTCAAAAAGTATTTATCGATATAAGAGATAAATATGGAATTACCCAAATTGTTTTTGATAATAATTCACCATTTGTTAAATTAGCTAATGATTTACGATCTGAATTTGTTATAAGAGTGGAAGGTAAAGTTATTGAAAGAAAATCAAAAAATTCCAAAATGCCAACTGGGGATATTGAAATTATAGCTTCTAATCTTGTAGTTTTAGCTCAAGCCAAAACTACACCCTTGATTATTGATGATACAACAGATGCCCTTGAAGATGTTAGAATGAAATATCGATATCTTGATATTAGAAGAAACCCTATACGAAAAAATATTGAACTTAGACACAAAGTAACAAAATCTATTAGAGATTTTTTGGACAATCATGATTTTACTGATGTTGATACTCCCATTATTGACCAAAGCAACAATTGAGGGAGCAAGAAATTATGTTGTGCCATCAAGAATAAATCAAGGTAAATTTTATGCCCTACCTCAATCGCCTCAATTATTTAAACAATTACTAATGATTGGTGGCCTTGAAAGATATTATCAGATTGCTAAATGTTTTAGAGATGAAGACCTTAGAGCAGATCGTCAACCTGAATTTACTCAACTTGATATAGAAGCATCATTTTTAGAGCAAAAAGAATTTCAATCGTTAATTGAAAAATTATTTCAAAAAATATTTAGAGATATTAAGGGAATTGATATTAAAATACCATTTGATAAATTGTCTTATCATCAAGCAATGACTATATATGGATCAGATAAACCTGATGTAAGATTTGATTTAAAATTAAATGATGTAACAGATATTTTTGACAATACTGAATTTACCATTTTTAAATTAGCAAAAAATATTCAAGCTATTTCATTTGACCAAATTATTGAGAAAAAACAAATAGCAAAATTAGAATATATAGCAAAAGAATATGGAGCAAAAGGACTAATATGAGCCTATGTTGAAAATAATGATATTTCTTCACCAATTGCTAAATTTTGTAAAGAACAATTACTTGATGTTGCAAATCAATTAAAATCAAGTGATAAATCAACTCTATTATTTGTAGCAGATCAAAAAGAGATAGCACAAGTTTCTCTTGGAGCAGTTAGATTAGAAATTTCAAAAATCTTTAATTTAACTAAAAAAGATGATTATAATTTAATTTGAATAGAAGATTGACCACTATTTGAAAAAAGTGATGATGGCAAATGAATATCGGCACATCACCCATTCACTTCGCCAATAAAAGATCATTTGGAGAGCTTTGTTAAAGATCCACAAAAAGCACTAGCTCAAGCATATGATTTGGTTCTAAATGGTTATGAAATTGGAGGTGGCTCTGTAAGGATATTTAATCAAGAAGTGCAAAGAAATGTATTTAAAACACTTGGATTAAGTGATTATGAGATTAAAGAGCAATTTGGATTCTTTATTTCAGCCTTCGATTATGGAACACCGCCTCATTGTGGTATTGCATTTGGTATAGATAGGATTGTAATGCTCTTGTCGCCAAATGCCCAAAGTATTAGGGATGTAATTGCATTCCCCAAAAATTCAAATGCCATTTGCCCGATGAGCGAGGCACCAAGTAAAATTTTGGATCAAGAATTAAAAGAATTAAAAATTAAAATAGGAGATTAAAATGATTAGACAAATAAAAGCTATTCCCAAGGCACTATCAAACTCAGTGAGATTTTTTGGAGTTGATGCTGTTAACTTTGCAAATTCAGGTCATCCAGGAATTTGTTTAGATGCAGCTCCAATGATTACAGAATTATTTACTAGGCACTTAAAAGCAACAGCAGCAAATTCAAAATGAATAAATAGAGATAGATTTGTAATGTCAGCTGGTCATGGTTCAGCGCTATTATATTCAATTTTATTCCATATGGGATATAATATTTCTTTAAAAGATTTAAAAAACTTTAGGCAACTAGATTCAAATACGCCTGGCCATCCAGAATTTAATCATACAGATGGAGTAGATGCAACATCAGGCCCTCTAGGACAAGGAGTTGCCCAAGCTGTGGGTATGGCAATGGCCGAAAGATATCTTAGTGAAAAATTTAATAAGGATGATTATGAAATATTTGATCACTATACTTATGCCTTAATTTGCGATGGAGATTTACAAGAGGGAATATCATATGAAGCAATGTCTCTTGCTGGACACTTAGGTTTAGAAAAACTTATTTTTCTATATGACTCAAATGATTATCAATTAGATGGAGCAGTCGAAGATGCATATAGTGATAATTTAAAATCAAGGTGCGAATCACAAGGTTGAAATTACATTCCAGTTAGTCAAGGAGAAGATACTGCTGCAATTGGAAGAGCAATTTTAAAAGCCAAAAAACAAAGCTTACCAACTATGATTGAAATTAAAACAACTCTTGGTATTGGTACATCCATGGCTGATACTGCCGATACTCATGGGGCACCAATTGGTAAAGAAGAAAGAGATGCTGCTGCTAAATATTTTAAATATGAACAACCACCATTTGTTATTCAAGAGGATGCTAAAAGAACATTTTCAAATATTATAGATAGTAAAAAAATTGCCTATGAAGAGTGAAGTAATATGTTTGCATCTTACAAAAAACAATTTCCCAATGAATATGCATCACTAAATAAATTAATTAATAATAGTATTGAAATTGATCTTATAGAGCATATAAAAACTAAATTAGGCTCATCAGAAGCTACCAGAAATCATTCACCAGAAATCATTAAAGCACTAACATCACTTCATCCTGCATTTATTGGTGGATCGGCAGATTTAAAAAAATCTACTAAAGTATCTGGTATAGGAGAATTTTTAAATTCAAAAGGTACAAACATTAATTATGGAGTTAGGGAATTTGCTATGGCTGCTATTTCTAATGGTATTGCACTTCATGGTATGATTAAGCCCTATGCTTCAACATTCTTTATTTTCTCAGATTATGCAAAACCGGCAATTAGACTATCAGCTCTTCAAAATTTACCTGTCACATATATTTTTACACATGATTCAATTATGGTTGGAGAAGATGGTCCTACTCATGAACCTATCGAACAACTAACTTCATTAAGATCAATTCCTAATCATAATGTCATAAGGCCAGCTGATAAAAAAGAGACAATTTTGGCCTATCAAGAAGCCATTAATTCTAAAAAAACGCCTACATCAATTGTGCTTACAAGACAAAATGTAGAAAATGTATCAAAAGTAAGCAAAACCAGTTTTAAAAAAGGTGCCTACATTATAAAAGAAGCATCAAAAAGTAAGCCAGATTTAACTATTGTAGCCACTGGCTCTGAAGTATCAAGTGTTCTTGGAGCTTTAAAAGATATGCCTAAGTCAAAATCAAATAAAATTGCAGTTGTTTCTATGCCATCTACTTTCTATTTTGATCAACAAAATAAGGAATATCAAAATAAAATTATTCCAGATAGAAACAAAACACTGTTTATAGAATTATCAGATGGAGCATTTGGATACAAATATGCACAACATGTATATTCGCTATTTAATCAATTTGGTTATTCAGCGCCAGGGGAAGATGTATTGAAAAAAATGAAATTCTCAAAAGATGATATAATTAAAGTTATAGAAAAGTTGTTAAAAGGATAAAATATGGATTATAGTATTGTTGTAGTATTGTTTATAGTGCTAATTTCAGCTGGAGCTGGTTTTCTTGGGGGAGCATTTTATTCCAAAAAAAGAACAGAAAAAGAATTAAAAGAAAATCCCCCTATTTCTGAAAAACAAATTAGGGCCATGTATGCCTCAATGGGAAGAACACCATCTGAGACCCAAGTTCAATCAACATTAAGAGCAATGGGATTAAAGAAATAACAGCATAGCTGTTTTTTTATTTACCAGACTTCATTATTTTTCCTGCAAATAAGTCTTTAAAGTTTTTTTGATGTTTAACCATAACTAATGATCAGATCAACATAGTATAAATAAATGATCCACCATATGGATAATCAAAAACAATACTTGATGAAGCAAAATATGATGAAATTAGTATTACATTAACAACAATTAATGTAGCTCCAAACATATATTTAAATTTTTTATTAATCAATATCATTATCATACAAAGAGTAAAAGGAATTCAAAAATTTTGTGTTGCAAATGCAAATCCAATCATTGAGGCAACCCCCTTACCACCATAAAATTTATTTCAAAAAGGAAAAACATGACCAACTACTGAAAATCCACCAGCTAGCATTATTGTTTTATAATTACTTTTAAAAACATAATGCATAATAAAAAATACTGCAAGAGTTTTAACAGCATCTAAAATTGATGGAAAAATAGCAATCTTTCAACCAACAGCTCTTGATAAATTGGTTCCACCAATACTTTTAGACCCAATTTTGGTTAAATCAACCTTATAAATTTTAGCTGTAATTGCTGTATAAGATACTGCCCCCATTAAATAACCAAATAAAATAGCAATAAAATAATTCACATAATCTCCTAGCAATATAAATGATACCACAATATAAAAAACTTTTTTTGATATAATTAATGATATAGGAAAATAGATGTTTGATTATAATGCCAGTTCAATTAAAATCATAAAAGGTCTTGATGCTGTTAGAAAAAGACCTGGTATGTATATTGGATCAACTGATAATAAGGGCCTTCATCATTTGGTTTGAGAAATAGTCGATAATTCAATTGATGAGGCCTTATCAGGTTTTTGCAATGAAATTAAGGTTATTTTAAATAAAGATGATTCTATTACAATTTCAGACAACGGAAGAGGCATTCCAGTTGAAAAGCATGAATCAGGAAAAACAGCAGTTGAAGTTATATTTACTGAATTACATGCTGGTGGTAAATTTGATTCATCAAATTATAAAACAGCTGGTGGACTTCACGGAGTAGGTGCATCAGTAACTAACGCTTTATCAAAGTTATTAAAAGTTGAAATTAAAAGAAATAAAAAAATTTATCAAATTGTTTTTGAAGATGGAGGCAAAATTAAAGAATCTCTTAAAGAAGTTGGAAAAACTAATCAAACTGGAACTTCTGTTACCTTTGTTCCAAATGATAATATTTTTTCTACAACAGAGTTTTCATATGTAAAAATTCAAGAAAAATTAAAAGAAAAAGCTTACTTAATACCTAGTTTAAAAATAATTCTTATTGATAAAAAATCTCAATCAGAAGAAATATTTTCATTTAAAAATGGACTTATTGATTATTTAAATGATATTTGTTTTGATGACAAGGAAGTTCACAAAGCAGTTATTTATAATGAATCAGTCACTGGCATGGATATGACTTTTGTTTTTAAATATGTTGCTAGCGAAAAAGAAAAGCTTCTTTCATTTGCAAATAATGTTAGAACTACTGATGGCGGAACACATGAAACTGGATTGAAGTTAGGTTTTACAAGAGCAATAAATGATTTTGCTACAAAAAATGATTTAACAAAAACTAAATTTTCTGGAGAAGATATCAGAGAAGGTCTTGCTTGCATTATATCTTTAAAAATTGCAGAGCAGTATTTAGAATTTGATGGTCAAACAAAAAATAAATTAGGAACTCCCCAAGCAAAATCAGCTGTTGAAAACTTTATTTACAAAAAAGTTGATATATTTCTATCGGAAAACCGAATAATTGCAGTTAATATTATAAACAAGATAATGGAAACTAAAAAAGCCAGAGATGCTGCTAAAAAGGCACGCCAAGATGCAAAAGTAACTAAAAAAACTTTAGCTAAAGATAGAATTTTATCTGGAAAATTAACACCAGCTCAATCAAAAGATCCAAAAATAAAAGAATTATACATTGTTGAGGGTGATTCTGCAGGAGGTTCAGCAAAACAAGGTAGAGATAGAAAAACTCAAGCTATCTTACCTCTGAAGGGAAAAGTTTTAAATGTAGAAAAACTTCCCTTGGCAAAAGTGATTCAAAATGAAGAAATTGCAACAATTATTTCAGTCATTGGTGCAGGTGTTGGAAAAACATTTGATCTTAGCAAATTAAAATATCATAAAATTATTATTATGACAGATGCCGATGATGATGGAGCCCATATTCAAACTTTGATTTTAACATTTTTGTATCGCTATATGCCCTTGGCTATAAAAAAAGGTTATGTATATATTGCCCAACCACCATTGTATAAATTAGCCAATGGTAATAATTCTCAATATGCCTGAGATGAAATGGAATTAAATAAATTAAAATCTGCAATTAAAGGGAAATATATTATTCAAAGATATAAGGGCCTTGGTGAAATGAACCCCGATCAACTTTGAGATACAACAATGAATCCCAAGAATAGAAAAATTGTTCAAGTAACAATTGAAGATTCAATTATTGCTGAAAGAAGAGTTACAACATTGATGGGTTCTAATGTGGAAGCCAGAAGAAACTGAATTAATCACAACATTAATTTTACTCTTGAAGATAACTTTAAAAAAGGAGATTTTTAATTATGAATAACAACATATTAATCCCCCTTGAAGATATAATAAGTGATTCATTTGGTAAATATTCAAAATATATTATTCAAGATAGAGCAATTCCTGATTGTAGAGATGGACTAAAGCCTGGTCAACGTAGAATTATCTATGCAATGTTTAATGATGGCAATATTCATTCTAAACCATATCGTAAATCTGCCAAAACAGTTGGTAATGTAATTGGTAATTATCATCCTCATGGTGATTCTTCGGTTTATGCAGCAATGGTTAGAATGTCCCAAAATTGAAAACTTAGATATCCTTTAATTGATATGCATGGAAATAATGGCTCAATTGATGATGATCCAGCTGCTGCAATGCGTTATACAGAAGCAAGAATGTCAAAAATTGCATCAATGCTTATTGAAAACTTAAACGATGACACTATTCCCTGATCATATAACTTTGATGATACTGAACTTGAACCAGTAGTTCTAACATCAAAAATACCTAATCTTTTAATAAATGGAGCAAGTGGTATTGCTTCTGGTTATGCAACTGAAATTCCTCCTCATAATTTAACTGAAATTTTAGAAGCTGCTATTTTTATAATTGAAAATCCAAATGCAGAATCTAGTGAATTAATGAAAATAATTAAAGGCCCAGATTTTCCAACAGGTGGCATTATTTCTAATGTTTCAGGAATTAAAAATGCTTTTGAAACAGGTAGTGGAAGAATTTTAATAAGAGCCAAAACTAAGATTAGTAAAAATGAAATTGCTATTAGTGAAATTCCATTTGGAGTTTATAAATCAAATTTGGTAAAAGAAATTGAAACAACAATTGTTAATTCTTCAATTTCAGGAGTGACATATATTCGTGATGAATCAGATCGAAAAGGGTTAAAAATTGCAATTGGTTTAAATGGAACAATTGACGGTCAAACAATTTTAAATTTCTTGTATCAAAAAACTAAATTACAAATTTGATACAGCTACAATATGGTTTCAATTGTTGATAAAAAACCTCTATTAACTGGAGTAAAAACCCTTGTTAAAAAATTTGTTGAACATCAAATTAAAATTTTAATAAATAAATTCAAATTTAAAAAAGCAAAGCTTGAAGAAAAAATCCATATTCTTGAAGGCTTGATAACTGCTATTGAAAATATTGATGAAGTAATTTCCATTATTAGAAAATCTAATTCTAAAGCTGAATCAAAAGAAAATATTATTAATCAATTTAATTTTAGTGATAAGCAAGCAGAAGCAATTGTTAATTTAAGATTGTATAGACTTTCGGCAACTGATATCAAAGAAGTTCAAGATCAACATCAAAATTTAAAATCACAATTAGATAAAATCAATAAAATTTTAGTCTCTTCAAATAGAATCAATAAAGAAATGATAAAAGAATTAAATGCTATTAAAGAAGAATTTGGCGATAAAAGAAGATCAAGGATATCGCGCACAATTGAAATCCAAAAAATTGACAAAAAAGATTTAATAAAATTAGAACCAACATGAATTTCTCTGTCAAAAGATGGTTATATTAAGCGTTCAACACCAAAATCATATCTAAGTTCAATGGGAATTGATTTAAACCCACAAGATGTGTTAATGGCTGAATTTAGCACTGATACATTTTCATATGTAGTCCTATTCTTTGATAATGGAAATTTTGCCTCAATTCCAATCCATGCAATAAAATTAACTAAATGAAAAGATAAAGGCCAACACATTTCTTCGCTTTTGACATTATCATCTGAAATAAATGTAGTAAAAGCCTTCATTTATAAGGAAGGAGATGATTTTAATATTATTTTAGGCTCAACAGTAGGAATGGTTAAGAAAACTTCAATTTCATCATTTATCTTAAAAAGATGAAAAGTTTTATCTGTTGCAATGAAATTAAATGATGGTATTAAATTAATTGGAGCATATAGGGAATATGATAAAACTTGAATTACATTTATTTCCCAATCTGGATTTGCTAATAAATTTGATTCCTATGATATTAGCGTCCTATCTCCTAAGTCAGCTGGAGTTAAAGGTATAAAATTAGTAGATGAATTAGCTGTTGGTATGGTTGCCTACAAACAAAGTGATAATTTAGTTTTTATAACTGATAAAAATCAAGCTAAAAGATTAGATTCAAATAAATTGCCGCAAAGCTCAAGAACCACAAAAGGTACTAGAATAAATAAAGTTATTAAAACTAATCCTCAAAGTGTAATTTGAGCAGAAAAAGCCACTACAAGTGATATAATTCAATTAACTACTCAAAGTGGAACAATTAAAATTGATGTAACTAAGATACCACTTTTGGAATTAAAAGATGGTAATAATAAATTTATTAGTAAAAAAGATATAATTTATTCAGCTATGATTTTAACAACAAACAACAAAAAAATAGTAAAATTAAAGAAAGATGAAAAATTAACTCAAGAAGTTTTTAAAGAAAAAAACAAAAAGAAAGGTCAAATTAATTTATTTGACATATTAGATGATATTTAAAATGAGATTATTTAAACCCACATATTACTTAGATTCAGTATTTGATATTGACATAAAAAAATTACAAAAACAAGGTTTTAAACTTGCAATTTTTGATTTAGACAATACATTGGTTTCAAGTAACAAATTTAAAGCTCCAGCTAGAATTAAAAAATTATTTAATAATTTTAAAAAACATAATATTCAAGTTGCTATTGTTTCAAATAATAAAAGAGCAAGAGTTGTTAAATTCTGCAGTGATCTTAATATACCTTATATGGGCTTGGCCCGAAAACCCCTTAAAACAAGTTTTAAAAAAGTTATTAAAAATTTTGATAATTTAGATCTAACCCAAATCATCATGATTGGAGATCAAATTTTAACTGATATTGCATATGCCAACAGAAATAAAATTACTTCAATTTTAGTTAAACCTGTTAATCCATCTGATGATTGTTTACCAACAAAAATTAATCGAAAAATTGAAAAGAAAATACTTAAAAAATTAAAAAAGAAAAATGAACTTAAAACACAATAACAGGAGAGAGATGAATTGTTTTGGCTGTGAAATTAAACATAAAGATACACAACCAACTAGTGTTGGTTATATTCCAAATAAAAAAATTAAAAACACCAACTTTTATATCAAAGATGTTTTACAATAAAGCACTATAATTTAGGAGAAAAATGAAAATATTAATTTTTGGGGGAAAATTTAACCCTATCCACATAGGTCATAAAGCTATTATTCAAGAAGTTGAAAAACAGCTTACTTTTGATGAAATATGATTAATGCCAAATGGTATTGAGGAAAATTCAAGATTTATTGGAGATAAATATAGGTTAAAAATAATTGAAAATTTTTGTAATAAAAATAATTATAAATTAGTTGATATTGAAGCTTTGCAAGAACAATACATTAACACAATTGATACAGCCCAGCATTTAACAAATATTTATGATTATGAATTTTATTTCTTAATTGGTACTGATCAGTTAAAAAACTTTAAAAAATGACCAGATTATAAAAAACTATCTAATTTATTTAAATTTATTTCTGTTTCCAGAAAAGGTTTTAAAAATCCAAATGATACTAAACTAAATATTCAACATATCAAAGTTGATGCTCCTGATGTTTCATCTACACAATTTAGAAAAGGGGATTTATCAGTTGTTGATAAAGAAGATTTAATAGTTCTGGCATCTGATATTCTGTTTTGAAAAAACTATCTTAAATCAACACTAAGTGAAAAAAGATATGTACATTCATTAAATGTTGCATCAAAAGCAAAGGAATTGGCAGAAAAATTTTTACCAAATAAAATTAAAGATGCTCATTTAGCTGCCTTGATTCATGACATTACAAAAGAATGAAGCCCAGAAAAACACAAGCAATATATTGATGAGAAAATTATTAACAACGAATTACCTGATACTTGACATCAGTGAAGTGGATCAAAATATGTTGAGGAATTAGGTATAACTAATAAACAAATATTATTAGGCATTAAAAATCACACAACAACTGCAATGGAAATGAATGATTTTGATAAATTAATTTATTGTGCTGATAAAACATCTGATGAAAGAGATTATGATGAGTTGCCAGCAATTAAAAAAGCCTGCCAAATTTCATTAGATGATTGTTTTAAAGCATGTTTTAATGCCAAAATGCAGTATTTAAAAAAACATAATATAAAAATTACACCAAGAACTCAAAAGCTAATCAACCGATGAAAATAAAAAATCTAGAGATGATTCTTTAGGTTTTTTATTTTATATTTTCAAATATCTAAATATATTTGTTTGGGATTAGCATCATACATCATATTAGCTCAAATTGCTCACATTAAATTTTGAAAGTTATTTCAAATTTCAATTTTTTCTCATGGAACATCATTATTATCAAAATATTCTTTAATAAAAATTTTCTTGTATTTAGTATCATATAAATTATTTTCATTTAAAAAGCTTACAACATCAAATAATGGATCATTTAATCCAGCATATTCTCAATCAATTAAATATAGCTTCTTATTAGTAAACAAAAAATTTCCTGGTGTTAAATCATTATGACAAAGTATTAAATCTTTTTTAGCTGGATATATTTTTTGAGCTTTTTTAACTAAGTGTTGATATTTTGAATAATTAAATAATGGCTTTTTAACACCTTTTAAATAATCATTAATAATTTCTTGGGGATAAAAGATAACATTGGTTTTTATGGCTTTGTTATGGAGTTTTTTTACAATGTTGGCAATTTTTAATACTTTTTCTTCATTAACTGCCTCATCTTCAAGCGTTTTACCATCTTTATGAAAAGTAGTTATTTTCACTTCTTCATTAATTAATAAAATTTCAGTATCAAATTCTTTTACTAGATGATAAAGTAGAATTTCATTATTTTTAACCAAATTGGAATATTTCTTAATAATATAGCCATTATTAGTAACAAAATTGGTATTGGTAATACCTCTATCAATTTGTTTAAATTCTATATCCTTTTGAAAATATTTATTAAAATCCATTTTATCCTCAAAAATTATTATAACAATATGATTAAAATTATTTAAGATAATTATGCAAAGATTTTTTATTAATATCAAAAAGAAAATAATAAAACTAGGCTATTTTTAGCCTAGCTACGATGTTGAAAAGTTAAAAATTAATAGATTAAAAACCACAAGTTTTAATAAGTTTAAAAACCAAGTAAAATAATTTAAAGTTAGAAACTAACTTAATTTTTGTAATTTCAACTATAATATATATAAAGGAACTAGGAGATTAATATGTTAACAAATAGAACAAGAATTATTTTAACATTAAAAGTTATTACATCAATTATGGTAGGCCTTGTAGCATCTATGTTAAGTTTTCTATTTAAATTCAATCGCATTGTTGAAATTTTTGCTATTTCAGCAATTTCGACATTTATTGTTTTGAATTTTATAATTTGATCAATAAAAAAGGCATTTAAACAAAATATTTATACTGGGTTTGATTTAAATATATTTAAAAATATTAAGTAATTATGAAAAAAATAATAAATCAAGAGTCTATTTATAAAATAATTACTAAAGCAGACTTCAAAATAACTAAACCAAGAACAAAATTAATTAAAACACTTCTTAATAATAAGGAGTATTTAACTGCTAGTCAAATAATTAAAAAAATACCTGATTCTAATGTTGCAAGTATTTATAATAACATTTGATTATTAGAAAAACTAAAAATTGTTGATAAAATTACTTATAAATCTAAATCTTATTATCAAATTCCTTTTGATCCCAATGAACACAATAAAGATTTTACTGGTTTTTATATTAATAAATCTAATAAAATCACTGCTTTTGATATTCAAGAAGAAGCTGAGCTATTAAAAAGTAAACTTCAAGGAGAAAAAATTTCCAAAATTAAAATTTATGTTTCTGAAAAATAATTTTTTTGCCTATTTTATTACAAATATTGTATAATATTTGTGATAGAAAATGTTAGGTGGTGAAATTAATGTCAGAAGTCATTGTAAAAGATGGTGAAAATCTTGAACAAGCCATTAAGCGCTTTCAAAGATTATCAGCCGGAAAAAAAAGGCAACTTAGAGCAAGAAGAGAATATCTAAAACCAGGTGTTAAATCTAGGCTAAAATCTAAGGAAGCTAGAAAAAAAGCTGCCAAAAGAAACAAAAGAAGACGTTAATTAACTATCAAAATAAATTAAAGGAATATAAAAAATGAAAAAATTATTTACATTACTTACAACAACAACATTAATTGCTGCATGTGGATCATCAAAGGATAGCTCATCAAGTAAATATGCTAAAGATAATGCAAAAGGTAATTTTGCTCTTAATGTTGGAAACCAAAAATTAGAACTCTCATCTAACTTCAACAAAGAAGTAGAAGACTTTAAATCTAAGTTTACTAAATTAGCAGAGAAATATGGCACAGATGCAAGAATAGCAACAGATAACCTTGCAATTGCAGAAATGCTTATTGAAGCTGGTGCTAATCTTGTTGCGCTTCCAGAATACCCAGATACATTAGAATCTGAAACAATCAAATATGGAACACAAAAATTTAATCCCAAAGAATATTCATGTGGGGAATTTGATAATCAAGAAGTTAAAAAAGAGGGTGACAAAAATGTTTGTTATATCAATGGCGTAAAATCTAAAACTATCACCCCAATAAAAAACATTAAATATGGACCAGTTGATACTAAAAAATTCTATAACCTAGGATTTGCATATAGTGTTGATTCAGAACAATTAAAGGCTTCAAAAGCAGAAGTATTTATTTCAACTAAATGAGATGTTGTTGAAACAAAAGTCGAGGGTATAGACCACATAGAACTAACATCATTTAATACATTAGAAGATATTTATAAATTTGCTTCAGCACTTGAGGTTTCATTTGCTGCAAATAAATCATTTGCTCCAAAATATAAATATGATATTTATCAAGCATATAAACAGTCATCAAAACTTTTTGAAATTAATGAAGCAAAAGTACCAACAGTTCAATTTGTTTACCTAGATTCACAAGATAATGTTTGAGCAACAACAAAAGATTCTGCAGGAAACAAAATTGGACATAGATTTGGTTTTGCATCATCTATATTAGGTAGCGAAGCTAAACCTGTAAAAAATCTTTGAGCGGATTATGATTTTGAAATATCATCTAAAGCAATTGGTAAAAAAATCCAATCATCAGATGAAATTAAAGCAGACATACTAGTTGTATTTCTAGCATCAGAGTGAGGATTAAATACCCCTACTCATTCATATAATAAAATTATTTCAGGAACAGAAGCATACAAAAAAGCTAATGTGCTATATCTAGAAGATTCACAATATGGATCATCTGACTTGATTGAAAATGTAAAAGAAATAGTTAAAAAAGTTTATGATAAATAGTTAATTATTAACTATTTATATTAAAAAACAGCATATGCTGTTTTTATTTTATAGTATAATAATTATGCTAAACAATTAAAGGAGTTATTATGTATATAAATCTAAGATATGGTGATTCAGAAGCGATTATGAATTTTCTTGAAATAACAGAAGGCAAATATCAACTACTTTGCAATCAAAATTCAGATAAAGTCAAAATAATTAAAAATGATCAAAATAACGAAGCTATTTTGATTAAAGATGGAGAAAAATTTGATGTTTCAGTAGAATGAGAAGAAGACCCATTAAAAGTTCAAGCTATTTGAGATGCATTTGAAGAGCAAGGTGCTAATTACTTCGGAAGTGCTGAAGATCTATTTGGCATGATTGTAACTATTAAATAATAAAACAAGTAAAAATAAACCTGCTTGTTTTTATTTAAAATCATAGTTTTTTATTAATTTATTAAATCTTCTTTTAAAAAATTGATTATAAGATTTTATTTCATCAAAACCCAGATTATTATCTACTATAAACCTATCAATAATTCTATAATGCTTATCATTTCTAAAATCAGCCACTTGAATTAATTCATATAACTCAAAGATTTTTACAGTTTTTGCATTAATTACTATTTTGGTTGGTTTTATTTCAATATTTCCCTGTTTTTTAGGTGTTTGAATTAAATTAGTGTAAATTACCAGTTTTTTAGGGTATCCCTCTATTAAACCATACTTATTTCATAGTCATTCTTTAGCTACAAAACCATTATTATCATTACAATAAAAACTTATCATTGAATTTCAATCATTAAAGTTAATTTCTTGATAATCTTCTTGATTTGTAAAAATTCCACGACTAACTTTTTTTATTTTTTTATTTTTTCATAGTGTATGCAAAACTACAGTTATGTAACTTAATGATTTTTTTTCAGAATATTTTTGGTCAAAAATAATACGATTTGAAAGATAAATTTCTTTAGCTGAAAATTTACCTTCAAATTTTAATATGATCTTCTCAATTGTAGTTTTTCTAATCATTTTCTTTCTCTATATTACAATATGTATTATATTATTATTTATAATAATATAATACTATATGTAATATAAAAGTCAAGTTTTTTTTTAAAAAAAATTATCATTTTTTTCTAATAACACCCATAAATACTACTAAAATCAAGAGTGAAAAAAATTGAAACTTTTTTGATTTTGGATTAATTTTTTTAAATATTGAAAATGAAAAATTTGGGTTTTTTGAATCAGTTTTCACTATTTTATCTTGATAATTTATCTGAAAATTCTGCTCAAATTTCTTTTTTTCTTGTTTTAAAACTAGCTCATCCTCTTCTTGGCTCTGTCTTTCTCTTCTGGAATTATTAACTTTTTGCTGTTTTTTAACTTGAATTTTTGCATTTTCTTTTACCACAAGGCTATATATGACTTTGTAGCTATAATTTAGTATATTATTTCCATCATTCATTGAAATTGTAAGTTTTTGCGATTCTTTATTAGGGGTTTTTTCTCCTCAAACTATTTTAATATCCAAAAAACTTTTATCATAAACATTAAAATTGAAGAAATTTGTCTCTTTAAAGATACTTTTTATTATTTTTTCTTTATCATCATGATTAAATTTAATAATTTTATCAACAAAGGGCTCTAGGTGAATAAAATCATTTATTTTAAAGGGATCAAAAGATTCATACATTCCTGCACGTCACCCTTTAATATAGGGTGTAGGATTATTAATTTTTCTTTGATAATTTCTTCACATTGGAGAATGTCATTTATAGATATATCCAACATTTGACCCTTTAATATATGGTATTTTAATAATATTATCATTATTATCACCTGCAACTGCTTTTAAAATTTTACCACTTTTATTCACTTTTACTACACCAGCTGCAGGTCTAAATTTATTGTCAAAAAAGTACATATTACCAAATTTAATTGGTCTTGAAATATCAACGTTAAATTTATCTTGATTCATAACAATATAAGCTTTGTAACCACTACGATCATTAGGGTTGCAAAATGCATGATTTGGTACATCTATGGGTTGCCAAGCTGAATATAGCTTATCATCACCCTTTTTATAATATTTAATTTCAATTGGTCAAGCCATATTTGCATTTCATTTTAATCCTGTATCTTTTAATGTACAGTATGTATTTCAGCCTCCTGCAATTAATGTATTAATTTGTCTATTTTCAGATTGACTTTCAATAAAGATTACTTCATCTCCATTTTTTAAAGTATCTGCAGCAGCACTTCATCTAACCATTTTTTCATTATTTATAATGACATAAATGGGATAACCAGAACGTTCATTTGGAATTGTTAATTCTGGATTTATTGATTTAACATAATTAATAGCTTTGTTATTATATATAATTTTATCTAAAATGAATTTATATGAATTTCCATAAGATATATTTTCTAAATATTTCTTTTTTCATCCTTGCTGGTTTATTGGGCTTGCTTCTTTTTTACTATAAAAAACATCACTTGATTGTTCTATTTGATGATTTGGTTTTTTTGGATTATGATTTAAAAAGTTTAGTGTATTTCAACCAAGAAATAGTGATGTTATTATTGATATTATTCTCATTTTTATATTTCCTCCTACAATATCTATAACCAAAAAAAATAACAATTCCTAATTTTTTATTAAAAAATAAACAACTTTTTATATGCTGTTTACTTTAATTTGTAATGATATTTTTCAAGATATGAATTAACTGATTTTATCAATAACAGCATTGATAAAAATAATAGATTGAGAATAACTATATAATTTAGCAATTTCAATTGTTTCATTGATAACAATGGCTTTATTAGTATCTGTATTTAAAAGCTCATATGAAGCCATCAACAATAATGCTTGATCTTGAGATTGCAATCTATCAAAAGTTCAACCCTCTTTTAGATGAGTATTTATTTTTGCTATTAATTGCTCTTTTTGATCAATTGTATTTTCAAGTAGTTCTTGTGCAAAAGTATTTACAAAATTAAATTCAGAATTTTCAAATAAGTTTTTTATAAATGTATCTTTGCTTTCATTTAAAATTAAAAATGCTGTAAGTTGCTCAAGTGCAAAAATTCGACAATCTCTTCTCTTTTTAAAATTAAACCTTTGTTCTTTCATTACTAATTTCCTCTACCACTATATTTACCATCAGCAGTTGAAATTTCAATAACTTCACCTTTTTTGATAAAACCAGGAGTATAAAGTTCAAATCCGGTATCTAATTTAACTTTAATTTGAACATTTGTTGCTGTATCCCCCTTGATGGATGGTTCTGCTTCAACTACTTTTAAATTAACTTTAGGCTTTAATTCAATGCCTAAAATTTCATCTCCTTGAAAAGTTCTTATATCACAAGAATTTCCTTCCTTTAAAAAGTTTAATTCTCATGCAATTTGCACTTTTGGAATTTCAACTTGATCATAAGTTTTGTTGTTCATAAAAATAGCATTTTCTCCATGAGTATAAAGATATTGCATTTGCACTTTGCTAATCATAGCTTTTTGAAATTTATCATTTGAACCAAAAGTATTGGTAGTAATTGCCCCACTTCTTAAGTTTCTCATTTTAACTTTAATATTAGCTGCAGCTCTTGCTGTTTTATTGTGACTAATTTCCATACAAACAAAAATATCTTCATTGTGTTGAAACGTCATTCCTGTTCTTAAATCACTTGATGAAATCACATTATTTCTCCTATCTTATTGATTATAACATAAATAAAAAAACCACTATCCACTATAGCAGTTTTGATTATAAAATAAACTATTTTTTTTCTTTATGAGTAGTTTTGGCATTGCATCTTGAACAATACTTTTGAATTTCCATTTTATCTGGATGCTCTTTTTTATTCTTTTTACCAATGTAATTTTCTTCTTTACATAAAGTACATCTAAATTGTATTTTTACCCTCATAATTGCCTCCTGTTTATTTAACCATAAAAAATTATATCATATTTCTAAATAATTTTTTTTAGAAATGGAAATTGGCAAGTCCCTTACCAATAAAATAAAGTGCCAATGCCCAACCATTATTAATAAAGTGCATTACTATACACTGAAATAAATTCTCTGTTTTATAATAATAATATGAAAAAGCAAAACTTAATATTAGATATGGAATTAATTCAGCAACAATTTGCATACCACTTTTTTGCAACATAAATGAAAGCCATATATGAACTGCTCCAAATAAAATTGTAGTTATTATTAATGCAATTTTTTTATTTCATTTACCAATAAATTCTTGAAGCATACCTCTAAAAAATATTTCTTCAATAATTGGAGCAAATATGATAACTGATCCAATTGTTAAATATGTCTTGATACCACCTTTGCCAAGAGCTTCTATAATTGCTTTTTGATTTTCTGATGATGGCTTAATATCTAATAAAGTAAAAAGTAACCCAATTATAATATTTATAATTAAAGCAATAAAAATATATTCAAATATTCTTTTTCAATCTTTTGGTCTTATTTTAAAATCAAATCATCTTTTTGTAGCTATAAATCATAAAACTGTCATTAAAATAATAAATGTATTTCCAATATATGGACTTATTTGACTTATTGGAATTGACAAAATCATCAACATAAATATAACTGCAATATCATTTGTATTAAATTTAGTAATTAATTTCATTATTTCTCCTTTATGCTTGGATTATTTTTCTTTTCATAACCAATTGTTGTTTGCTGTCCGTGGCCCGGTCATACAATAGTACTATCTTCTAAAGTATACAACTTTTCTTGAATAGATGCCTTGATTTTTTCTAAATTGCTCTTTTGAAAGTCAGTTCTACCTACTGTTTCAAAAAATAATGTATCACCAGTAAAGACAGTATTAATTTCTTTGAAAAAATAACAAGTTGAGCCTGGCGTATGTCCAGGTGTTTTAATCATTTCAAATTCAATATCACCAATTTTTTCTTTTCCATCAACTGTTGGTTGGTAATCAAAATCTAATTGTAAATCCATTGAAAAATGCTCTCCAATTTCATTTAGGGGACCAAAAGGATCATCTAAATAAAACTGATCTTCTTTTCCAAGATAAATGTTAATATTATATTTTTCTTGAAAATATTTTGCAGAAGCTATGTGATCAAAATGACCATGAGTTAATAAAATTGCATTTGGTTGAATTTTTAATTCATCAATTCACCCTTCAATTTTAGTTAAATCTAATCCAGGATCAATTAAAATTGCTGTTTTATTACTTTGGACTATAAAAACATTATTTTTTATTTTTCCTTGTATTAATTTGTGTAATTTCATTATCTTGACTCTCTTAACAATTTGATTTCTTCTTTATATGGGGCATTTTTATCAATATAAGGCGTTTCTAGCACTTTTACCAAACCATCTAATCTTGGATGTCAAACAATACTGCTAAGAGCTTGTAAACCAATAAAACCTTTATCGATATTTTCATGACGATCTTTGGCATTACCTAATTTGTTTTTAGAATCATTGATATGTAAAACAGATATTTTTTCAATTCCAATTATATTATCAAATTCATTTATTACATCATCTAAATTATTTTTAATATCATATCCAGCATCAAAAACATGACATGTATCAAAACATACACTAATTAAATCTTGATGTTTTACACCATCTATCATATATTTGATTTCTTCAAAAGTTTTTCCAACCTCTGTTCCTTTACCGGCCATTGTTTCAAGGGCAATTGTTACACCTAAATCTGGATCAATAATTTCATTTAATCCTTTTATTATTCAATCCATAGCTTGCTTTGGACTTTCTTTTAAATGATTACCAGGGTGCAAAACCATTATTTTTGAGCCCAAATCATATGTTCTTTTGTATTCTTCTTTTAAAAATTTAATAGCAAATTCTCTTTTAGTTTTTTCACCATTAGCTAAATTAACAATATAAGGAGCATGAATAATTATGGATTCTACATCCATATTATTTTCTTTCATTAACTGGTGACCAGCATTAATTTGCATCATTGTAGTTTCTATTCTTTTAGTATTCTGGGGAGGGCCAGTATAAATCATTAAAGCATTAGCATCATAGCTTAATGCTTCTTTTACTGAGCCAATCAAATAATCATTTGATTTTGACATAGATACATGAGATCCAAGTTTTAGATTATATTTCATTATTTAACCTTCTTGATTTTAACTTCAAAAACAGCTTTTTTACCAGCAAGACTTTTTTCTACATAATCATCTGGAAATTTCACAGTTACTTCAACTGCATCTCCTTCTTTGTATCCAACCAGTTGCTCTTCAAAACCAGGAATAAATATTTTTGATCCTAGTTTAAGACGAAAATCCTTAGCTTCTCCTCCAAAAAATGGCACTCCATCTACAAAACCTTTAAAGTCAATTACAACAGTGGAACCTATCTCAGATGTTTTAGACTTACCACATGCTCCAAATGTTGTAGTAAGAGTCAATGATAATAATGTTTTTAATAATTTCATAACTAATCCTTTTCAAATAAAATTATAACAAAAAAAGGAATGCATTTTCTTTTATCATAAATTATTTTTTAATTTTTCTTCTTGTGAAAATTTCAATAAAAGTTTTTCTAATTGATTTATGTCACTTTTGGATAAATAATGAGATGGCTTAACTGGCGAGTATTTTTCATACAAGGAATTAAATTTTTTTCAATAATATTTTGCATTTTTATTTTTAAATTTTTTTAAATCAAAATTGGGATCTTTGCATTCAATATAAAATGTATCACTTCCAAATTTTGTAGAAACTTGAACTAGAGTCTCTCTTTTGCTTTCTTCTCAAATTTCTTTTGCTATATCATCTGCAATTAATTTTAGAGTTTTATCACCTTTGGTGTAGTCTTTACCAGTAAAGGCTCCTCCTCCATGAGGAACTCCATTTCCGTGCCTTTCAGCAATTAATTTTCTACCAACTGCACCAGAATCAGCATTAGCTCCAGATTTTTTAAATAGTGTTGGATGAATAACATTTAATTTTTCTAAATCTTCTTTTGAGATTCCCTCTTCAATTGAAATTGTGGTTTTATCATCAAATTTAATTAATTTACCATCAGGTAATTCTTTTTTATGTAATTTAGTGATTTTTTTACCAAGATCTTTAAGTTTGCTATGAGCAGGGGTAATGTTTTTACCATCTTTTGAACAAAAGCCATAGGCAATTGTGTTATCTCCTCATGCTCCAATTGAATTATTAAAAATTTCAGCTGACTGTTTTTGTCATAAGTGAATAACCTTAATTTTTTCATCAGTTTGTTTTGCTAAAATTGTTTTAACAATTCAATTTACCAACTCTTTAAAAGATTGCTCACTAAGTGATGTTTTAAATTCTCCACCAATTGCAAAATTATTTCCAACATAAAGTGCCTCAACAGCTGCCCGTCCATCTAAACCATCAAGGTTATAAAGAGCCATAGCAATAGTTTCTGCTATTCCATCTGTAATTCTATCAGGATGACCACCTAGCACATATTCAGAATTTGTAAGAATCATTCTTACCCCCTATTTTAATATTATTTTGCATTCTTTGGTTGTATCATGCTTCTATAAAATTATACCACGAAAAAAGCAGGTAATAACCTACTTTATAAAAGCCAATGACATTAAGCAGCTTATAACAAATAAGTAAACTCAAAATTCTTTTGGTTTAAAAAAATCTTCCTTGAGCAGTTAATGTATTTTTGTTAATCATTTCAGTCATAACTACTGTAAATATTCATGTTGAAATTATAAATATAACTTTAGGAAAAGTTAAATTTGGTAATAATCTTAAAAATAACATATCTATTCTTATAACCTTTTATCTAGATCAAGCACTTTTAGTCCTGCTTGATCACACATTTTTCTTTCAAACTTTTCTTTATATGTATGCATTACTATTTCAACAGTTACACCACATTTAGCATTAAATAAATGTCCAGCAAATGTTACAACCTTTTTATTTTCATCCATATTACAAAATGTTGCATGAGAATGAATTACATATTCTTCACCTACAAATGAAATATTTCCAATCATTGAAATCAATTCTGAAAGTCTATTTTCTTTAAAATGAGTGTATTTCCCATCTTCATAAACACCATATTCAAAGTCAATTACAGCCCCAATTCCCTTAAATTCTGCAAATTTAACATTTTTTTCTTTACAAAATTTTGTAATTTCAGAATAAAGTTCTTTTCCAGTTTCTACTCTTAATAAATATGTATCTAATTTATTAATTTTTGCATTTATCATTTTTAACTCCTATTTGTTAATTAGTTTTAGCTTTGATTGTTTTTCTTTAGCTTTTTGTTTTTTAACCAATTTAATGTTAGCTTTAATTTTTGCTCTTATCTTTTTGTGCCTAATTTTTCTAACTTCTTCTTTTAATTTTTTGCGATAGCCAGGTTTAACACCTTTTTTCTTAATCTTAGATTTGGTAGTAGCAATAATAGCCAAAACTTCTTTATCTTCTTGCGATTTTTCCTTGTTTCCAAACTTTGGAATTCTTTTTTTTATTTTAATTATTGTATCATTTTTTATTTCCAAATGATTAAATGAAATATTATAAGATGTTAATTTGCTAATAGCTTTTATATCATCACTGCATCACAGTAAAAGTGATTGGCCAGTTTTTCCTGCTCTTCCAGTTCTGCCAGAACGATGTATGTAATATTTTGGATCAAATGGTACATTTAGTGAATAGACATGAGAAACATCTTCAATATCTATTCCTCTTGCAGCAATATCAGTTGCAACTAAAATATCATATTTTTTATTTCTTATATTTACAATAATGTTTTTTCTAACTCTAGATTCTAGTTTTCCATGTAGACCAACAACTTTTTTAGAATATTTTTTTAAAATATTCACTAATTTTTCAACCTCAATTTTTGTATTAACAAAAACAATTGCAAGAAATGGTTTTTGAATTTCAATTGCTTTTGATACAACTTGCATTTTTTCTTTATGCTTTATATTTAACAAATTATGAATAATATTTTTATTATTGTAACTACCTTTATCAATTTCTATAATATTTATATTTTTAACAAATTTTTTAATATAATCCTTTAGTACTTTTGGAACTGTAGCAGAAAATAATTGAAATGAAGATTTTGAAAGTGCCGATGTTATTGTTATTAACTCATCTCTAAAGCCTAAATCAAAAATCATATCTGCTTCATCAATTATTAATGTTTTTACAAACTTGAGATTAAAAAGTTTATTAGATATAAAAATATCATTAATTCTTCCTGGAGTACCAACAATTACATCAGAAATATTGTTTTTAAATTTAATTAATGACTTTTCTTTATCAGTTCCTCCAACTACAAGTTGAATATTGGCTTTACTTTTAATAAATTTTTCAAATTTGATAGCTTCATCAAATACCTGTCTTGAAAGTTCTCTTGTTGGGCAAAGAATGATGTATTGAAGTTTATTTATTTTTTCTAAATTATTAAATAATGGAATTAAAAAACTATGAGTTTTGCCACTACCAGTATGACTGGCTCCAATTAAGTTTTTATTTTTTAATCCAAGTGGTATTACATTTTCTTGAATTGGTGTCATATGACTAAAACCGATGCTTTTGATTGCATCTAAAACATTTTTTGATAAATTTAGTTTTGTAAATTTAGCCATACTTTCTCCTTATCTTTTTGGTAATTTTTGAGCTCCTAGTTGTCTAACTGATCAAGCAGAATTTTTAATTGCTTTTTTAATAGCATTATTTAATGACATTTTATTTACAAGACAATATGCCAGTGTTCCAGAAAAAGTATCACCTGCTCCTATTGTAGACATTACTTTTTCTTTTGTGCTTTTGTATTTTACTTCACTACCATCTTTTTTGTATCAAATTGCTCCTTTTTTACCTATAGTTTGAATAACTGTTGTATCAGTATTTTTAGTCATTCATTTAATATCTTTTTTATTCATCTCATTGGCATTTGGAGTTAAATATTGGAATTTTGATAAGAATTTTTTATCAAAATTAATTTTTGGATCTGGATTTAAAATAATTTGAATATTTAGTTTGTTACAAATATTTGCTAAATGTTCAACAACTTTTTTTGGAGTTTCAAGTTGAGTTAAAACTAAATCACATCTTTTAATTAAATCAATATTTTGATCAATATAGCTTTTGGACATTTCAATATTAGCGCCTGGCGAAACTAAATATTTATTTTTCTTATTTTTGTTTTCAATAGTGATAATGGATGTGGGATTTTTTTTACTTTTAATAACTCTTGAAACATCAACTCCTTGTCCTTTTAGTACATCTAAAACTCAATGACCCATTTCATCATTACCCACAAAGCCCATCATATAAGTTTTGGCTCCCAACCAAGAAGCAACTGCAGCTTGATTGGCACCCTTACCACCAGGTAATACAAAAATATCCTTAAGAGTTGAATTTGGACATACTGCTCCTTTATACTTTGTTTTTGGTTTTATGTTAAATATATCAACATTTATAGATCCTACCACTAGTATTTTATTTGCCATTTAAAGCACCTCAATTATATTTTTTTGTTTATATGATAAAATTTCAATATTTAATTTGTCTTGAAAAATTTTTTTCATTTTATTTGAAAAAATGGCTTCCATATAATGCCCTACCAATAATAACTTAACATCAACTTCTTTTGCATAAATTCAAGAGCTATGTCTCATTTCGCCTGCAATTAGTAAATCCACTTTATGTTTTTTGGCCAAATCAATTGCTTCGGTTCCATGTGATCCACTTGCCATTAATATTGATTTAACTCTTTTTTTATCAAAATTAGTCAATACTCCATTTGTTTTAAAGGATTTTTTACACTTTTTAACAATTGTCTTAAATGCAACTGGGTTATTAAAATAACCAATTTGAACTAAATCTTTATTTAATCATTTAAACTTATGAGCTCCTAAAATTTCTAAATATCACTTATTTAATCCATTTTTTGCACCATCAATTGCTGTGTGGGCAGAAAATGTTACTATTTTATTTTCTTTTAATTTATCATAAAGTTTTTTCACAACATGGTTTGTTTCCAATACCTCTTTTTTTTCTCCTCAAATTAAGGGGTGGTGAGAGATGATCATATTAGCATTATTTTTAATTGCAAAATCAATTAAATCACTAGTAATATCAAATGTAAAAACTACCTTTGTTACATTAGTTCTTGGTGAACCAGTGTTATATCCAGTGTAATCTCAATCTAGTTGATGTTTTTTTGGAAAGTATTTATACAATACTTTTACGATTTCATTTGCCTTCATATCCTGTCTCCAAATACAATTCAATAGCTTTAATTTCTCTACTAATATGTATTTTTTTATTTTGATCATTTATTTTACTAATAAATTGACTTAAATGATTTAATCTTTTTGTGAATTTATTAATTGCTATTTTTTCTTTATTGTATCTTAATTTCGGACCAATAAATATATCAACATCATCTTTAAGGCCCACACCTGATTTATCAACTGATATTATTGTGTAAATAAATTCACCATCTTTTACTAATTTTTCATCATTAATTTTTAATTTTTTTTCTTTAATAAATTCTCTAATTAAACCTTCATTTTTTTGTGGCTGTAAAACTAATTGAATATTATTAATATTTTTTATTTCATTAATTATATTAATGATTAATTTTCCACCCATTCCAGCGATAATTGCACATTGAAAGTTTTGATTAATTGATTTAAAGCCATCTGACAAAACTGTTTGAACGTTTAATTGCCCAGTCTTTTTGATATTTCTTTTACAAGTTTCAAGGGGTTTGGCATTAATATCACTAGCTATGATTTTATTAGCTTTTTGACCTTGAATCAAATGAATTGATAACCAACAATGATCACAACCAATTTCCACAAGACTATCACAATCAATAACTAAATCATAAATTGTTTGCAATCTTTTTGATAATTTATTCATTACTAATATTTATATTGGCAAAGTCATTAATTCTTTTAGCTGTAGCTGGACCTCTAAGTTTTTTAATAGCCTTTGCTTCAATTTGTCTAATTCTTTCCCTTGTAACTTGTAATTTATGACCCACTTCTTCAAGAGTATGATTTTTTGGATTTTTAATATCTAGATTTGAAATTCCATTTTTCTTAGAATAATTGTGAAGTGATTTTGGAATTTTAAGACCATATCTTAAAGCAAGAACCAAAGCTTCCCTTTCCTCTAGGCCTTCAAGAAGAATTGACATTTCTCTTTGTAATGATTCTTTTTCAGAAACTTCAGTTGGTGTATCAATTGTTTTATCTTGGATAAAATCTCCAAGAGCAGAATCATTTTCTTCTCCAATGGGTTTTTCCAAAGAGGTAATTGGAATATCAATTTTTTTAATGTGATTAATTTTAGCTGTAAGTTCTTGCAGTTTTGCTTTTTTATTTTTTAGCGATTTTGCAGCATCAATTTCATCGCCATAAATTTCAATAGCAATTTCTTTTGCACTTGGCTCTCTACCAATTTTTTGAATTAATTGCCTTTGAATTTTATTTACTTTATTAATTGTTTCAACCATATGAACTGGTATTCTAATTGTTCTGGCCTGATCAGCAATTGCTCTTGTTATGGCTTGTCTAATTCATCATGTAGCATATGTGGCAAATTTAAAACCTCTTGTATAATCATATTTATCAACAGCTCTTACAAGTCCAATATTACCTTCTTGAATTAAATCAAGAAAAGATAATCCACGATTGACATATTTTTTGGCATTAGAAACAACAAGCCTTAGATTGGATTTAACAAATACGGTTTTAGCTTCTTGATATTTTTCTTGACCTTTTTTAAATTCCATTTCTGCTTCTTTATATTTTTTAGTTGTTTTTGAACGAGAATAATCCATTACTTCTTTTGATTGAGACATCATCAGTTTACCTTCTTCTAATATTTTGGCTCATTTGTGCTCGTTTTTAATAGATTTAAGCATTCCAGATTTGGCAATTTCTTTTAAATATCTTTTAACTGGATCTTCAATTTTAACTTTATCAGAAAGTGACATATCATGATCATAATATCTTTTATGTTTTGCATCTTCTTCATTATTTTCAACTTCATCAAAGTGTTCAAACATTTCATTTGCATCTTCTGATTCATTAATTTGAATACCATTATCAATTAAAAATTCTTGAAGTTCTTCTGAATCTTCTGTTGTTAATTTAATTTTTTTTGTAGCTGATTCAATATCGATTCATTCAAGTGTATTTTTTTGTTTTTTAGCTAAATCTAAAAGATTTGTTTTAATTTGTTTTAAATCTGCAATATCACCAGACTTATTTGTATCTAAACTATACCCATCAACACTTTTGGCTTTTTTTGTTTCCTTTTTTTTACCAGCAACCTTTAATATCTCATTAATTAATTTGTTTCTTGTAACAATTTTTAAACCATAGCTAGTGGCAATATTTCTAATTTCAGTAATTTTCATTGAATTCAATTCAACTTCACTATATTTTTTTGTCATTTATTTTTCCCCACTTTTTAACTTCATGTTTTTTTTGAAGTAATTCTACTTTTTCCTCTAAATTATCACTTTTATTTATTTTGAAGTCTATCGCCTTTCTTTGTAGATCATTGAGCATTTTATTTTTAATTACATTTATTAAATCTTCAAACTCTTTTTTATGATATGTAATTTCTAGTGAATGTTTTTCAATTATTTTAAATTCACTTAATAACTCAGCTTTATTTTTTATAATATTTTTAAATTGTTCAACATCAAAGTTTTTATTTTGTTTATAAAATCCCACAATATAATCGGCAATATGTCTTCTAATCTGGTTATTTAAATAAATTGATTTAATTTTATATTGCTCTGCTGCATCTTTATTTTTAATCATATTAGCCAATAATTTTCTTTCTCACTTATCTGAAGTCTTAATTTTATCTTCTGACTTATTTACGCTGTTTATTTGCTGATTTTGGCTATAATATACTTCTTTTTCTATCTCAATATTTAATTTTGTTTTTAAAATATTTCTAAATATATTCACCTCTTCTTTGTTTTTATAGTTTTTTATAAGTGGCTCAACAAATTTTTTAAATTCAGCAACATCTTTAATGTTATTGGCTTCTATTTTATTAATTACATTATCAATTAAGTATTGAAATACTTTTTGTGATGAAATAACTAATTCTTTTAGTTTATCTTTTCCATATTTCAAATAAATATCATCAACATCCATATTTTCAATTGGTTTAACTATTTTAACTTCAAAGCCAGCTGCTACTAGATCACTTACCATTTTGAATGCAGATTTTTGTCCTGCTTGATCTGAGTCCATAAATATATTAATTACATTAGTGTGTGCTTTTAATAAATTAATATGATTTAAGCTAAATGCAGTCCCCATAGTTGCTACAACATTTTTAATGCCCGCTTTGTACAAAGCAATAACATCCATAAATCCTTCTACAACAATAATTTCATTATTGTGCACTAAATTTTCTTTTGCATTTGCAATATTGTATAAAATTTTATTTTTAATAAATATTTTTGATTCTGGGGAATTTGTATATTTTGCTCTTGTGTCATCTTTATTAAAAATTCTTCCAGAAAATCCTACTGTATTACCATCATTATCCAATATTGGAAAAACAATTCGATTGGTAAAAAAATCATAAAATTTTTCATTATTTAATGAAAATAATCCACAATCTGCTAATTCTAAATCTTGATAATTAAAAGATTGAATTAATTTCAATAATTTATTATTTTTTGGAGCAAAACCAATTCCAAATTCTTCAATTATTTGATTATCTAGATTTCTTTGTGTCAAATAATCTAGGGCTTCTTTTCCTTGTTGGCTTTTTAACATAAGTGAATAAAAATCTTTTGCTTTATTATTTATTTCAATTAGTTTTAATTGGTTTTCATCATATTTATTACCTTGCTGTGCATTTGATATATTTATATCAACATCAACATTACAAATAGCAGCAACTTTTTTTAAGGCTTCAATGTTAGAAACTGAATCAATATCTTTTATAAACTTTATTGAATTTCCCCCTACCCCACAAGCAAAGCATTTATAAATTTGTTTTTCTTCAGAAATAGACATAGAAGGTGTAGTGTCACTATGAAAAGGGCAAATTGCTCAATAGTTTTTACCTTTTTGAGCAACTTCAACATATTTTGAGACAACATCAATAATATTAGACTTTGCTAATACTACTTCAAATATTGATTGATTAGACATTATATTAAAACTACTTTCTGGATTTTATCAATAGCATCTTTGATGCTTAATGTTTCTTGACTTGAATCATCCCTATTTCTAATTGTAACTATGTTGCTTTCTAAACTTTGATCATCAATTGTGATGCAAAAAGGTGTACCAATTTTATCTTGTTTTTTATACCTTTTACCAATACTTCCATTTTCACTTAATTTAGTATTAAATTTTTGAGCAAATACTTCATAAACTTCATTTGCTTTTTGACTATGAACTTTTTTGATTAAAGGTAGTATGGCAACTTTAATTGGTGCAAGCTTTGGTTCAATTTTTAAAACATCTCTATCATCTATTTTTTGAAATGATGATAAAAGTATTGCAAGCATTAATCTTTCTACACCAAAAGAAGGTTCAATTACTGAGGGTATAACTTCAATGTTTTCTTCCCCATCTCTTATCATTTGTTTTTCTTGTGCAAATTGATTGTGTGAATTAATATCAAATTGGTTTCGATGGGCAATTCCGCATAATTCTTTTTGACCAAAAGGAAATTTGAATTCAAAATCAGTTGTCGCTTTTGAATAATGAGATAGCTCATTTGTGTCATGCTCTCTTTTTGTTATAAGGTTTTTATCAACACCAACTTCTAATAAAAACTCTTCAACTTTATTGACATAAAAATCAAATCAATCATTTTTGTCAATTTCATTATTAAAGAAAAATTCAAGTTCCATTTGTTCAAATTCCTTAGTTCTAAAAATAAAATTACCTGGAGTTATTTCATTTCTAAAAGCTTTACCAATTTGTCCAATTCCAAAAGGTAATTTTTTATTTGCACTTTTAGCTACTGCTGCAAAATTAATAAAAATTCCCTGAGCAGTTTCTGGTCTTAAATATGCTTTTTGATCTTCACCAATAATTGACATATCAGTTTCAAACATTAAATTAAAATTTCTAATTTGTGTATAATTAAGTTTCTTGCAATTTAAACAATTAATTTCTTTTTCTTTAATAAACTTTTCTAATTTACCAAAATCTCATCTTTCAACATTTTCATTAGTTTTACTTTCAACAAGCATATCTGCTCTATATCTCGATTTACATTCTTTACAATCAATTAATAGATCAGAAAAATTTGATAAATGCCCTGATGCTTCTCAAACTTTTGGTGCTAAAATAATAGAAGAATCCAACCCTTCAATATTTTTATCTTGTTGAACAAATCTTTTTCATCAAAGAGATTTAATATTATTTTTTAATTCAATTCCTAGAGGTCCAAAATCTCATGAATTAGCCATTCCACCATAGATTCTTGACCCTTGAAAAACAAACCCACTTTCTTTTAAGTAGGTAATAAATTGTTCCATATACTAACCTCATTTCTAAAAAATTAAAACATTTCCATTATCAAAAGTCAAGACACAATGAGTGTATAAAGTTTTTTAGATATATGTTATAATTTTGTTTAATGAAAAATAATCATAATACAAATTACATAATGGCGCAGATGCCATATAAAAAAGCACTTTGAAAAATTGTTTTACCCTCTATTGCTACTGCTCTTGTTATGACAGCTTATTTTACAATTGATAGAATATTAATTGCTCGTTTAGTCTCAAGTGATGCTATGGGTTCATTTCAATATATTGGTTCACAATTTCAATTGCTTTCTGGAATCCTTTTTATAATAAGTGCTGGCTCAAAATTTTCTCTTTCGATTGCCTTTGGAGAAAAAGATATAACAACTCAAAGACAAATATTAAAAAATAGTTTTTGATTAATGTTTATATTATCTAGTTTAATGTTAGTATTTCTTATTTTATATGGAACAAAATTTCCTTATATAATGGGCGCGCCAGAGCCTTTAGCCTCTCTAGGAGCTATTTATATTAAAGTAATTACACCAGCAATGTTTTTTCAAGCTTTTGTTCATCTTTTTAATGCTTGATACACTTCAAAAGGTTATACAAAAATGTTATTTATTTTTACATTAATTGCTCAACTAGCAAATATTGCCTTTGATATTTTATTTATGAAATATTTTAATATGGGAATAGCTGGTGCAGCATGAGCAACATCAATTAGTATATATCTTAGTTTAATTATGTTTGTTGGATATTCATATTTTTTTAAAAAAGAATTTATGATTAATTTTTTCAAATACAAACCTTCATTTAGCATAATCAAAAAAATATCTCAAAGAGGCATTCCTTCAAGTATGACTAATGTTTTACTTGGATTAAAAATCATGACATTTACCTACTTCTTTACTAAAGTTGCAGCAAAAGAACAAATCATTGTTTATACCGCAGCCAGAACTATAATGGGATTATTGATGATTCCTGCTTTTGGAATTATTAATGGCTCTTCTCCACTTTTGGGATATAACTTTGGAGCAAAAAACTTTGTGCGACTAAAAGATGTTTCTAGATACAAACTAAAAGCTTCTACAATTTATCTTTTGGTTACTGCTGCTATTATTTGAATATTCCCTAGACAACTGCTAAGTATTTTTAATTCTGGTCAATATGATAGTTCAGTTTTCATTTCTAGAATATTAGTACTTACATTTTGAATGATTTCATATCCCATTGCATGGGGAGTACTCTTTAGTGCATCTGGGCATCCAAAACAAGCATCAACAATTCATATCATTAGATCAATACTAACTTTTATTCCAATTATGGTTATTGCCTCATTTTTTAATTCTTGAAAAATAATGATTATTGCTTTGCCTATTCAAGAAGTTATTGCTACCTTTGTTTGTTGAATCTATATTAAAAAACAATTGAAAAAACCCTCCATTGCTCAATTTGTTAAATAATGTTAATCAAAATTAAATAGAAAAAAATTGAATTTGTGAATTTTTAGATTCAAAACATAGTAATGATATGAAATTAATATCTTAGAAATTTATTGGATATTTTTAAATTAAAAAGAAATTACTGGTTTTTTATTCATATCCATAAAGTTTGATAATATCTTTTTTATTTTTTCATTTTTTTTCAATTTTAACAAATACTTCTAGATAAACATCTTTCTTAAGATGTTTTTTGATTTGAAATCTTGAGTTTTTGGAAATTATTGATATCATTTTTCCAGCTTTTCCAACAATGATTCTTTTATGAGAATCTTTTTCAACAATAATTAAACCATTAATTATTCATAAATCTTTTTTACGATTAAAGCTCATTTTTTCAATTAATGTTGCAACTCCATGAGGCACTTCTTCTTTTGTTTTGTGCAATACTTGCTCCCTTATCAGTTCAGCTAAATAAAATTCTGTACTTTGATCTACAATAGTTTCTTTATCAAAATAATGCGGTCCTTCTGGCATAATTTTTATTATCTTTTCAAGAAGTATATTAATATTTTTTCCAGTTTCAGCAGAAATTGCAAAGACTTCATCAAAACCCTCAATACCATTAAATTCACTTAATTTTTTAATTAAACCATCTTCTTTCAATGCATCTATTTTATTTACTACCAAAAATACTGGTATATTTTTTTTAGAAATTATTTCTAATATTTTTTTATCCCCAATGCCAAATTCAGAATTAGCTTCAACCAAAAACAAAATTAATTCACAATCATTCATTGAATTCCAAGCTGAATTATTCATTAAACTAGAAAAACTACCTTTTGTCTTGTGAATACCTGGTGTATCAATAAAAACTATTTGATAATTTTGACCATTTAAAATTCCTCTAACATTATTTCGAGTAGTTTGAGCTTTATTTGATGTTATTGAAATTTTAGTTTTCAATATTTTATTTAAAAGCGTTGATTTTCCAACATTAGCTCTACCAACAATTGCCACAAAGCCAGATTTAAACATCTAGATTCTCTTTTCCAAAAGCAAAAGGCAATAGATCGCCAACAGTAATTTCTTTATTTTTACTATCATTTCCAATAATAATTTTAACATCACTATTAAATAACTCGCTAATTACTTGTCTACATATTCCACATGGAAAGCATAGCTTCTCTTTTTTGTTGTAAAGAGCAATAGATTTTATTGCTTTTGGATCAAAAGATTTAGAAAACATTGTTCCAATAGCGCTTCTTTCAGCACATTGCGTTGCTCCAAAAGAGGCATTTTCAACATTGGCACCTAAAACAAAATTTCCATCTTCAAATTCCAATGCACATCCAACATTGAATTTTGAATATGGAGCATATGCCTTAGTTGAAGCTTCTTTAGCTTTTAAAAGAACTTTTTCCATTTTTACCTCTTGATATTTTAATTTATCAAAGCACCTTCTTTTGCAAATCAAACATTATTTTTTCATTTTTTTTTATTTTTATGGTTGTATCCAATGATATGTAATAAACCATGTAAATATAAAAAAACATATCTCTCTTCTTTGAGAATGATTATATTTTTTTGCTTGAGATTTAACTTTATCTACTGAAATAATAATTTCACCTAATAATTGAGATTTAATAGCTACTTTTTCTTTTCCTTGATCAAACCCAAATGAAATTACATCAGTTGATTTATCTTGTTTTCGGTATTTTTTTGTTAATTTTTTAGATTTGGCATTTGTGACAAAAACAAGCGAAATTTCTCTTTTATCTTTAATTTTTAAAATCTTATATAGGCATTGATTAATGTCTAAAAAGTCTTGTTTAAACGAGAATAACTTCATGTTTTAGAATAAAAATTATTATACAGCAACATTTTATCTCCTATAATAATTATAACACAATATCAATATTCTTAATCTTTAGATTAACATCATGATCAACAATTAAAATTGTTTTATCTTTATATTTTTTAAAAATTTCATTGTAGACTTTATTTCTAATTTTAAGTGCTACTGATGACATTGCTTCATCTAAAACAATGGACTCAAAATCTTGTTGTAAGGCAAGTAATACGTTCCTGATTTGCCTTTGACCATCTGATACAAGTTCTTGTTCTAAATTAAATTCATCAAGATTTAATCAATTAAACATTTCATCTTCTGGTTTTGTAATAACTGAACTAGTTGATGATAAATAAATTCTTTTTAATAGCGTATTATTAAAAAGCCCACAATACATTTTTAAATAAGTGGATTTACCAGTTCCGTTTTCTCCTTTTATTTGAAAATGTCCTCTAATTCCTTCTAAGTCATTTTTGTAATATCTTTTACCATCATAAGACATAAAAGTTTTGCTATCGCTATAAATGGAAACAAAATCAATAAATTTATTATAAGAATCAATTTCTAATCTATAGTTAAATATAAAAGATCAAACTTTTAGTAAATGTGAATATAGCATAGTTGAAATAGTTACAATGTATATTCCATCTGCAATTGAAACATGATCTTTAATCATTCAAATAAAAATATAGGCAGAAACCAGGATATTAAATAAATAAGATAAAAAACCAAAAGAAAAATTAATTCACCCATTAAATTTTGAACTTTGATAGTTAAGAGCAATATTTTTATTTAAACTATTTTCAAACAACTCTTTATATGAATCTTTTTCAAAACCAGTTGATGTTTCTCAATTATCATAAAATTTTAAAAAACAATTTGCTACAGCTATTTCGCTGCTTCTAATTTTTTCTCCATTTTTAAATGTTTTATCTCTAAATGCAACTGTTAAGATACTTGATAAAATAAATATTGATAATATGGGGACAATAATTATTTTAAATTGAACAAATAAAATAGCAATAGCTGCAATACTTATCATAAGAGAATTAATAAAATCATTTTTATACAATAAATTAAATTGAATAAAATCCACTCCTTGCTGCAATGAATCATATATATGCATTTTGGTAAAATGATTTTTTAACTTTAATGTTTTGATTTAGAATATAACCAAAAAAAGTTTCATATAAACTATTGACTTTGTTTCATATCTTTTTATTGACATACATATTTTTGACATATGTCATAAAAACATTTATTGAACCAACAATAGCAAAAACCAAAACCATTTTTCTTACAAGTAAAAATGATTTATTCTCAACCCCATATAGTGCATATTTAAAATAAAAACTCATGATAAAAGCCAATATCACTTCACTAATATTAAAAGTAATCATCTTTAATGAATCAGTTTTAGAAATTGAAAAATCAAAAACTTCATTAAAATTAATTTCTGATGTTTTTAGCACATCAATAAATATTAGCTCATCATCTAACTTGTAATCTTTTTTTATCCCAATTGCTGGATCAAAACAGATAAAACCATATTTTAACTTTTTAACAACTACATAGTGCAATATTCTTTTTTTCTTAATCATTATCAGGCACCATTTATTACTTGGTATTTCATCTTTTGTTGCAAGATAAATTTTAGCTTCTCACTTAATTCTGCTAAAACCATCTTTAATACTTTTGAGCGAAACACCTAAAAGACTAAAGTTAAATAATTCCTTGATAACTTTATCGGGAATATATTTTTTATATTTTTGGTTATAGAAAAATTGGAATGCTCCCATAAAACATTCGTTTTCTCTTTTTTTAATAGCAGAATACATTTAGACCTCCTTTTTTTCTTTTTCATACTCTTTATTGAATTTTTTACAATCAAAATCTTCGTAGTGAAAGTCACACACTACGCCATCATTATAAAGACATGTTAATCCAGAAAATTTTGAACACTTTTGTCAGGGAACATATTTATGGACACATTTTTTCATGATAACCTCCTACAAGGTTATTACCCAAAAAAATAAAAAATCCTACTTTTTTTTGGTATTTTTTTTTAAATTGTGTATAAAAAAACAACCAAAAGGTTGTTAATGAATTTTATTTTTCATATTTTACTTTATAATATGAAACACTACTATCATAATCAGTTTCTTTATTTCAACCAACAGGTTCTAATATGTATTTAATTACATTTTCTTCTGTTGTAGGCATTTTGTGGGCATATGTCATTCAAGTTGAGCCCATACTACCACCATATTTTTTACCTGTTTCTTTTTCTCATTTAGCTTTTGAAGCTTTTACTTCTTCAACGCTAAATTGTTTCAATCCAGCACCTTTTGCTTTAACAAAATCAAGTTCTTTTTGATTTAGATAACCAATATGTTTATCGCCAATTGAGTTTATATATGTTACTCTTGATAAATCCTTATCTGCAAGTAGTTTAGTATAATCTTTGGCTATTGCTTTTCTTGTTGTATTGATAAAATGAACTACTGAAGTATCTTTTAGTCCTTTAAAAAATAGATAAATTTTTTCGAAAAATCCTGACTCCTCTCCAAATCTAACATATTCACCTGCCTGGTTGTCAACATCTATATATTTAATATATGCTTTTTTATCTTTAATTTTCAATTTATTTATTGAATAATGCATATCACCAATGTCGATTCTACCTACTATTTGATAATACTTATCAGCAGTTTGCGCTCCATATTGCAATATATATTCATTCAAAAGCATACCACCATAACTAGCTCCCATTAAAATAACTTTAAACCCTTTATTTTTAAAGTGATTTACAATGTTATGAGTTCTTTTTAGTGTTTCATCAGTTTCTTTTTTAGCATCTTTTACATCATATGTTTCGTTGTTTTTAAATTGTGATCTCTTTGATCATCAAGATTGATTAACTCAAATATATTCGATTCCTTGAGCAACGCTTCATTGATCTGCAGCCCTCATATTTTTAACATAATATGATTTTTTATCCTCATATCAAGCCATAGGACCACCTTGAAGAAATACTATTTTAATTGGCGCTTTTGGATCACCAACTCTAAACATAGAATCCTTAAGTGATAGATCGCATTTTTCATAATCTCCATATGTTTTATATTTTTTTGTATTACATTGAGGGTACTTCTCATGCATTTGTTCAAAGTTGACAGAATACTTATTTCCAGTATTAATAACAACTTTTTTGTTGTTTTTACCACATGCTGCAACTAATGTTGAAGCTAATGTAGTATACATAATAATTTTTCTCATTTTTCTCTCCTTTAAGGAATGATTATACATTTTTTTCTTTATTTTTTTTAAAAATTTAAAAAAAAAAAAAAAGTCCTATTTAGACATATTTTTCTTTTCATTATCTTTATATTTTTTATAACTTCAAAGTCAAATTATAGCTCTAAATTGCTCATATATTACATTAGCAAATTGTCAAAATATAAAAAATCTAGAAAACCTTAAAATTCTTAATTTACCTTTTTTACTATATTGATTATTTATTGCAATAAAGCTACTAACTTGATCATATAAATAAAATGTTGGAATTAAAGCAAAACCTAGAGATCAAAGAAACATTATGATTGTAATAAATATATAATTTATGTTTTGAAATTCTTTTAATCCCAGAAATCAAAAAATAATTGTATAAAATGCTGCATAAGCCATTATGTTTGCCATCAGTCTACAAAAAGTTAATATAATTTTATCTAATTTTTTACCTTCCTGTTGTAGTTTTGCTCACTCTGATCATCATATTATTTCCATTACATGATAGATTTTGTTTTTACCAATAGCAAAGTAAGGAAGCACTTGCCTCCCCTTTGAAGTTGATAGGAATGGCGAAATAATCAAAAACGCAGGTTTTATTCCATTGGTTTTAATACCCATTTGTTTATTATATTTTTTAGAAAATTTTTCAGAATCAATTATAGTTGTAACTGGAATATAAAAGCAACCAGCACACACCAAAAAGAATATCATTATAAAAACAATTCAAAATTGAAGATAATCAGGTAAGTCCTTATAATATACAACTGCATCCAAAAACATTATATTTTCCATATCTAGCATTATATTATAAAGTTCCAATAATTTCATTTATTTTTAATGCAAGTTTCTTACAAGCCATATTTTTATTTTTTAAATACTCTTTATTTGAACCACTATCAGAAATAATTCTTAAAATATCTCATTTTATATTAAATTTATTTGCTACATGCCCAATAGCAGCACTTTCCATATCTATTACTTGACCATTTGGAAAATTACTTTTTACAATTTCCATTTCTTCTTGATTGATAAATTTATCACCTGATAAAAATTTGCTCTTATTGACTCAATCAAATAAATTACTTGTCTTAAAGAATTGTGGTTGATTTGGAACTTGACCAATTTTATAATTAAATTTGGTTAAATCTACATCATGATAGGCAACTTCATCTGCCATCACAATATCTAGTGATTTGAATTTTTTAGTTAGTGCACCTGCTAGTCCAATATTAATTACATATTCAATATTATATTTAGCAATAAGATATGCTAATTGGCTAGAGATATTGACTTTTCCAATTTCAGAAATTGAAAAATAAATGTCTTTATCATTTATTTTTGTATTTCAAATATTATTTTCAATTTCTTTTAGATCATTAAAACTTTTTAATAAAGGATGTAGTTCATCTTCCATTGCACTAATTATTAATATATTTTTCATCAATATTATTGTATAGATTTTAAAAAATAAAAAAAGTGGCAATACCACTCTAATTATAATTTAAGCTTCAAATTTCTTTGTAGCTTTTTTGGCTGCAGTAGAAATTTTTTGATCTTCTTTAACTAGTTCATAATCATTTTTAAGAAGAATGTTATCCCCATCAAAGGCAAGATCTAAAAGATTATTAGAAACTGTTCCAACTGTAGTTTTTCCAAGTCCATAATCTGAATTTGAAACTACTCCAAGGGCATGTTTAATGGCTCTTTCTGAGGCTATATCCATTTTCTTTAAAATAGAAGTTAGGAATTTATCTGAATGTTCTGTGTATTGCAAAACTTGATCAGTATCAACTCCAATAACTAGTGTATGTGCTTGTTTTTCTTTAATAGCAGCTAGTGTATCAAGTGTTTGAGGGCCAGCAACTGGCAAAATAACATCAGCTCCCTTGTTAATAAGTTTTTCTGAAAGCGCTTTTCCACTACCTGGTCTGAAATTACCTGAGAAGTATGAGTCTTTTGAAGAACCTAATTTAATAAATTCAACTTTTTTATCTCCATCCTTTAGATTATCATTTCAGTATTGAACACCTTGTTGGAATCCACCCATAAATGCTGTAACGGCTTCAAAATTCATCCCCCCATATGTTCCTACTTTTAGACCTTCTGAATCTTTTTTGTCAAACTCTGTTACATTTCTTGATAGATATTGGGCAGTTAGATATCCAGCATAAAAGGCAATTTCTTCAGTATCAAAAACAATTGAGTTAACAGCCGGTGATGCAACAACCCCATCAAGATAAATAATACCTCTATTTTCTGGCATATTTTTTTGGAATTCTGTAATAGCCTCTTTGTGTTGGTATCCACCCACCACCATTAGTTGCGCATCTTTTAAAATTCTTGAGTAAAGAGTTTGTCTATCTTGTGAGTTATCTGCTGATGGAATAACATAATATTGTTCTCCAGCACCTGTAAATCTCTTAACACCTTCTCACATTGTTTGGTTAAATGATTTATCATCAATTGATCCACCATCTGTAACAAGTTTAGCAGATATTAATTTATCATCTTTTACAATTTGATTAATTGCTTTTTTAGAGATTACTTCTTTTTTTGGACTTTTACCACATGCTGCAAATAGTGATGTTGCAGTTAGTAGTGTAAATAATTTTTTCATACTTTCTCCCATATTTCTTTTTATAATATTTTATTATAGTTTTAATTAAATATCAAATATATTTTATAAAATATATTTTTTTAATTTCTCTTTTTCTTCTTTTGAAGCAAATGAGGCTTCTATTGAATCTAGATATATATTTTTATATTCTTCCATGCTTAAACCACAAATTTCAAATGCTTTTGTAATTTCTTTTGTCATATTTGTATTAGAGATTGTTCTGTTATCAGTATTTAGTGATAACTTCATTCCCAATTTAACAAACTTCATAAAAGGATGATAAACTAAATTTCTATCTTTCAATCTTTTTTGATTTGAAGTAAGGCATATTTCAATATGAGTTTGAGTATTTAAAATTAAATCCATTTGCTTTTTATCATTATGAATTCTAAAGCCATGGCCAATTCTATCAGTGTTTAATAAATTAATAGCATTTTTAACATTTTGGGTATTATCCAACATTTCTCCTGAATGAATTGTGGTTTTAAATCCCAAATCTTGTGCATATTTTATTTCTTCAATAAAATTATTAGCAAAACCTTCAGTTTCAATACCAACTAAATCAATCCCAACAATTCTTTTATCTAAATATTGAGCTGCACTTTTAATAACATTTTTTATACCACCTCTATCATCACTTGTTCTAAAACAAATAATTCCATTTGCAATAATATCAAATTTTTTCATTCCAGAAATAATGCCTTCAGAAAAAGCTGCCAAAATATCACTAAGAGAAAAATCATCTCTAATATGCAGTCTTGGAGCAAATCTTATTTCTTGATATTTAACATTTTCTTTTGAACCATCTTCTAAAAGCTCATGAATTGCTCTTATCATATTTGTTTTGTTAGTTAAAATATCAATTGACATCTGAAACTTTTGGCGATGCCACTCATAATCATTTTGTTGATCTTCACTAGGTTTATTCATATCTTTAAACATTACAACAAGTTCTTTTGGATTGTATGTAGGCATATCAATATTATTTTTTTTACCTAATTCACAAAGTGTTTCAATTCGCATTGATCCATCTAAGTGGCAATGTAATTCAATTTTGGGTAATTTTTTGTAATCCATAACTTATTCCAATTTTTGCCCAACTGCTTTTGGCACCTTAGTATTTTTTGAAAATAAAATCAAGGCAATAAGGGAAATAACATAGGGAGCAGCAACTTGAAGATCACGAGGAATAAAGTTAAATGCTTCAATATCATAATATGCAAGAGCTGTAAATACTGAAAATATTCCAGCAGCCATTACAATTGATTTAACTCTTCAACGACCAAAAATTAATACAGCCAAAGCCATAAACCCAGTTCCATAAACTGAGCCTCTAAATAAATTAGAGATAATTGTTGTATAAAATGCACCAGCTAAACCAGCAAATATTCCTGATAGAACCAAACCAATTCATCTTTGCTTGTTTGCACTTATTCCAGCAGCTTCTAGGGCTTGTGGATTTTCTCCTGTTGTTACAAATCTCATTCCAATCGATGTTTTATTAATAACAAATCACGCAATAAGCAAAATAATTGCAGAAACTACAAAATAAGTGTTAAAAGCAGATCAGATACCACTTATAGCAAATCTTGATTGTGAATAACCAGTAAGTAGAAATCCTCTTCCCTTTGATGCCATTTTTATTACAAAAGGTCCAAAGCCTGAAACAAGTAAATTAATAGCTAAACCAGAAATAATATGGCTAGATTTCATTTTTATGGTCATAAAACCATGAACTAATGAAATTAAAATACCAGCAATTACAGCAATTCCATATGCTAAAAAGATATTTAATTTCAAAAGTCCACAAATGGCAAATAATAAAGCACCAATTGTCATTTGTCCCTCAATTGCAATATTAACAATTCCAGTACGTTCCGCCATTAATCCAGCAAGAGCTCCAAGAGAAAGAATTGAAAAGGAAAGTAATATAAAGTTAATTAAGTCAAAATATGTTTGCATAATTATTTACCCCCTTTCTTTACTTTTTTATCCTGATAATTGTAATTATCAGTCATAGCAATCATAATCATCATCAAACCAAAAGCCAATGCCATTAGCTCTCCTGAGAATCTAAAGTAAACAAACCCTAATGTACCACCTGTATAAATAACTGCAAATAGCAATGCTACAAAACCAATAAAAATTGGATTTTTAAAAGCAACCAATGAAACAATAATTGCATTAAATCCAATAGGATCTAATTTATCAAAAATTGGTATGGCATATTGACCAGTGTATGTTCCATAATAGATAACACCAGCAATTCCAGCAAGTGCTCCTGACATTGCCAATGTTAGAGTTTGAATTTTAGTTTCTGAATAACCAGCATATCTTGCTACTGATGCTTGTTCTCCAACAAGAGTAATTTTATATCCTAGTTTTGTTTTATTAAATAAATACCAAACTAACCCCATTAGAATTCAGGCAATAATCAAACAAATAATTACATTTACTCTAAGTGAAAAGTGAAAGGTTTTTGAGCCTGGTGTTCCAACATTTCTTAGAGTTGGATGTTTAAATACTGTTTTACCAACATAGTAAACAATTCAGTTTAACATAATTGTAGCAATAACCTCATGAACATTAAATTTTGATTTAAGATATCCAGCTAAACCACCAATTAAACCACCAAATATAAATCCAATTATCAAAAATAAAATTCAAGCTCCAGGAAATCATCCTCCTTTTGCAATTGAACTAGCCAAAATTGCCGGAACCATAGCTCCTGCAAGCATTTGACCCGGGATACCAATATTAAAGAGTCTGGCTTTAAATGAAATTGACATCCCAAGTGAAACAATAATTAAAATTGAAGTTAAAATTCCTACTTTTTTAACATGACTTGCCCCAAGTGGTTCAATAAAAATTGATATTAATAATTTTAAAAATAAATCAGGTTTAATAATAGCTGCTATTATTAAAGCACTTATAAAACCAAATGCAACAGCTAATAATGATTTTTTAATATTAAATTTTGTTTCTTTATTTATCATTCTTTAATCCTGCTTTCCTGTTAATAATTTACCAATTTTATTAGTATTAATTTCTTTTTTACTTAGCTCACCAACTATTCTACCTTCATTAATAACCAAAACTCTATCGGCTAAAGCAATAACTTCTGGTAATTCATAGGAAATCATTAAGACCCCTTTACCATTTTTTTTTGCTTCAATAATTTGTTGATGAATATATCTAATTGAACCCACATCCAAACCTCTGGTAGGCTGAGTAATTATTAAAAACTTATTATTTTCTCTTGTAATTTCCCTACCTACAACAAATTTTTGTTGATTACCACCTGATAAGTTAGATGCCTTTGTTTTAGGATTTTTTGCCCCTCTAACATCATAGGATCTAATAATTTGATTAGCTCTTTTTTCAAACGCCTTACGATTGATTTTTTGACCACTAGAATAAGGTTTAATATCAATATCTTGAATAACTGCATTATCTACAAGTGACATATTCATCAATAAACCATGGTGCTGACGATCTTCTGGAATGTGGGACATCCCTTGTCGATAAAGTTTTTGAGCTCCAATTTGTGTGACATCTTTTCCTAAAAATTTCATTTTTCCAGACTTAGGTTTTAATATTCCAGAAATAACCAATGCCAATTCTTTTTGACCATTACCTCCAACTCCAGCAATTGCCAAAATCTCACCTTGATATGCTTTTAGGGAAATATCCTTTAGTGCCAAAACATCTTTGTAACCAATTTTATCGACATTAATTTTGTTAAGCTCTAGTATAACCTTACCTTTTTTAACATGAGGCTTTTCTATTTTAGAAATTGATTTGCCAACTATTGCCTTTGTTAGTCTTGAAGCACTCAAATCCTTTTTGGCAAATTGGTCAACAACTTTACCATTTCGTAAAACTGTTATATCATCTGCTAGCTGTTTAATTTCATCTAATTTATGAGTAATAACAATAATAGTTTTACCATTAGACTTAAATTTCTTAATTGTTTTAATTAAACTTTTAATTTCCTGGGGTGTTAAAACAGCTGTAGGTTCATCAAAGATTAATATTTCTGATTGACGATAAAGCAGTTTAATGATTTCTAATTTTTGCTCTTGACCAATTGTTAAATTTTCAACTGCAATATCAAGAGGAACTTTTAAATCAAATTCCCTCATACTTTTTTCAATGATTTTTTTAGCATAATTTCTATCTAAAACATATTTACCTTTTGTAGGTTCCTGTCCAAGAATAATGTTTTCTAAACCGGTAAAAATATCAACAAGTTTAAAATGTTGGTGAACCATACCAATTTTTAAATCACTGGCATGTTTGGCATTTTGAACTTTTATTTCCTTTCCATTTAAAAAGATTTTTCCAGAATCTGGTTTAACCAAACCAAAAATAATATTCATTATTGTTGATTTACCAGCCCCATTTTCTCCAGCTATTGCATGAATCGATCCTTTTTTAACTTTAAAAGAAATTTTGTCATTGGCAACATTATTACCAAAAACCTTTGTGACATTTTTTACTTCAAGGGCAATATTATTTTGAACCATTAGCTAATTCCTCATATTTAACAGCAGTTTCTAAGGCAATTTTTACCATATCAACTAATTTAGTTTGTCTATCAACAGGAGGCATATTATCTCTTGTTACAATATTGTCTGATATAGTTGCTATAGCAAGACCATTTTTGTTTAATTTTTTGGCATTAGTATAAATAGCAAATGCTTCCATTTCCACTGCATCAATCCCCATATCAATATATTTATTTATATCTTGGGCATTATAAAATGCATCAGCACTATGCATTAATCCCTCAATAAAATTGATGTTTGATTCTTGTGCTGATTTTTTGGCTAGTTCCACTAATGTTGGATTTGCCTTTAAAATATTTTCTCCATCACATTCTACGTTCATCATTTGGGCATATGTTGATTCTGAATATGTTTCTGTTGCCATAACAATTGTTCCAACTGGAATATCTTTGTTATAACCACCTGCTGTTCCAATTCTAATAATGTTATCTACATCATAAAAATCAAAAAGTTCATGGGAGTAAATGCCTGCAGATGGAATTCCCATTCCAGAGCCCATTACTCCAATTTTATGCCCTTTATACTCACCAACATAAGCAAACATATTTCTTATCTTATTTATTTTTTTGGCATTTTTTAAAAATGTTTCTGCAATTCATTTTGCTCTAAGAGGATCTCCTGGAAACAATACTGTTTTTGGAAATTCTCCTTTTTTTACAGAAATGTGAGGTGTACCATCATAATTATTTTTCTCCATTTTTATACTCCTTTACATAAAAAATTATTAGTTTTTTATTTATCTGTAGTTTATGTTTAAACTACTACTATTTTTTATTTTAACATAAAAATAAAAATAAATATATTCATATATTTATTGTTATAATTGTAAAAAGGAGAATTTATGAAATATCAAGATAATTTAAATTTATGACTAAATTCCTCTATTGATCAAAACATTAAAAATGAAATTTTAGCTATGAATAAACCTGATCAAAAAGAAGCTTTTTATAAGCATGTTGCCTTTGGAACTGCTGGCATTAGAGGAATTAGAGGTTGGGGAACTAATCGTATTAATATTTATAATATTAGAATGTATTCTTTGGCATATGGAAAATATTTGCTAGAAAATACAAATGCAAAAGAAGTTGGTGTTGCAATTGCTTATGACAATCGTCATATGTCAAAAGAATTTTCTTTTGCATCTGCTGCTGTTTTTGGCGCCCTTGGTATCAAAACTTATATTTTTAAAGATCCAAGACCTACACCGCAATTATCATGAATTATCAGAGAAATGAAATTAGCTGGAGGTCTTGTCTTGACAGCTTCTCATAATCCTCCTGAATATAATGGCTATAAAATTTATGATGATGAAGGATGCCAAATTGCTCAAGAAAAATTTGAAATTTTTGAAAAACATCTAAAAGACATAGGAATAAATTTTGATGTTAATTTTTTATCATTTGAAGAACTACAAAAACATAATCTAATTGAATACTTACCAAAGGAGGTTGATGTTAAATATATTAACGATGTTAAATCTCTCCAAATTAATCCTGTTGAAAAACAAAATGTTAATGTTGTTTACTCTTCTCAACATGGAGCAGCCTGTGTTGTAACAGAGGCTTTATTTAATCTATTAAATATAAAATTAAATGTTGTCAAAGAACATCGCAGCATAGATCCAGATTTTACTTATGCTCCATTTCCTAACCCAGAAGACCCAAGAGCATATGAGTTTTTAATTAGAGATGGTAAAAAAATAAATGCAGATTTAATTATGTCAACTGATCCTGATGGAGATAGATTTGGATGTGGAGTTCTTCATAATGGTGATTATCGCCTTTTAACAGGAAATGAAACAGCTGCTTTAATACTAGAATACATCCTATCAAATAAAGTTAAAAATAATTCTTTAGGTAAAAATCCTTATGCAATATTTACTAATGTAACAGGTATGCTTGGAGCTGATATATGCAAAGCATATGGTGTTAAAATGCATGAAACACTAACTGGTTTTAAATGAATTGGATCAATTTACAATAAAGAATTAAAAAAAGGTAATTTTAACTTTATTGCTGGCTATGAAGAATCTTATGGATTTTTACTCTCAGATGTAGGAAGAGATAAGGACTCACTTCAAGCAGGGATTCTTCTATATGAAATGGCAGAATTTTATAAATCTCAAAAATTAACACTAGTTGATCAATTAGATAAAATTTATAAAAAATATGGATATCGAATTGAATATACTAAATCTCTTGTGCTTAAAGATAGTCAAGGAAAAGAAAAAATTCAAGAAGTTATGAATTATTTTAATAATGTCAAAATAAATGATTTAACAAATGATGGAATTATTAAAATAATTAATTTTAAAACACAATTACAATCCACCATAGATCATGAAGAAAAAATAAATATTCCTTCACACTCTTGTATAAAGCTATTTTTTGATAATAAAAATTGATTGGCAATTAGACCTTCTGGAACAGAACCTAAATTAAAATTTTATTTATCACTTATTGGGAAAAATAAAGATAGTGTTGAATTAAAACACAAAAAAACGCTTTCTTATATAAAGTCAATATTAAATAAATTTAATATTATAAATAAATAAAAAAATAATTATTTTTTATTTATTTTTTTGTAGTTGTAGGTTTCTCATTCTTTTTATAAAACAAATCCATTAATCCAATTATTTGTAAAATAAGCAAAATTCCAAAAATTCATATACCTCAATCCAAATATTTAAAGTTTTTATCAGCCATATGAAAGATTTTATCAACCATATCTACTTTATCACCAAGCAAAACTCCCAAAGCAGCTTTGGTATTTTCAAAAACGCTGTTAATAGAATTCTTAAATGCATAAAGAACATATATTGAAGTTGCAAATACTATTCCATTTATTACAAGTATAACTTTACTGATTATTTTCATAAATTATCTCCTTTCCATCTTCATTAATTTAAGATTAATGATTTATTTTCTCCGATTAAGAATAAAAGTTAACTTTTAAAATAGCTTTTTAAATCACTTTTATTTTCCATATATTATTATAACAAATTAAAAAAGAAAAAAGTTATTATGGTTTAAGAAATATTTAATAAAATTTCATCCATATCAACTCATTTTTTGTCATAAATAAATATGTTATTTTTTGTTTTTATTAAGTCACCATTTTCAATTAACATTTCTATTTTCTTTTTATAAAAAAGGAAAGTATCAAAATGTTTTCTATTTTTTAAATTTAAACCATCTTTATGTTTTAAAGCCATAATTAATATATGAAAATAAAGATCTTTACCTTCCAAAACTTCATTATTGTAAATATTATTTATAAAAGAATAAGATTTTTTTCCAAAAGCTAATCAATCACAAGATGAATAATAAGCTAGTGAATGTTGAGATTGTAATTTTTCACTCAAGGCATAACCGCTTAGTTCAAATCGTTTATAATTAAAATCCAACATCAACTCTGATATATTTTTTAATTGCTTTTTTGCAATCTTTTCTTTAATGGAATATCAATATAGAGATTGTGGTTTTATTTTTTTTATCAAAAAAACATATTTTTTTAATGGCAAAATATTAAAATCAAAATATATATCTAAGCAAATATTATTTATATTATGTCTATTAATATTATTAGCTAATTTTATAAGGTTTGGAAAATTATCATCAGGATTAATTTTTATCACTACCCTATTTATATTAAATTCTTTTCAAATCTTAATTTTTTGATCTGTTGCGCATTTTAATGAAGTTTCAATACTGAATTCACCAATAAGATTAAAACGCTCATTTATGGCCTTTAAAAGCCCTAGAATATGATTTGAATCATTATTTTTCTTTTTACTTTTGGCAATATAGCAAGTTTTTAAATTTTGATTCAATCTTTTATCTTTTAATTGATTTGTATTTTCCATTAAGGAATTTAGATATAAATGTTTTATTTTACTCATTAAATAATTTTGCTCTTTCTATAATATTAAACATGTATTGATAAATAAAGGCAAAAGCCATTGGCTCACTAATTAATAAAACTGTCAGAATTATTGGGTTAGAAAATCTAGCTCCAGTTAATTGATAAACCAAGTTAACAACATCAACATCGTGAATTATATGAGCAATAAAAATTCAAGCTCCAAAATATCCTATAATATATGTTGCTGCAATAGCCACAATTGAACTTAATCTTATTTTAGATCCAAACTTATAAATTACTGCTGCAATTAGAGAATAACCAATTATAAAAAAACTAAGATAAAATTTATAACCACTTAAAATCACACATGCACTAATTGCTGGTCATCAAATTGGCATAGTTTTTCTCTTGTGCTTAAATGCCAAAAACAAAAAAGGTATTAAAATAGGATCTCAGATATAACCAAGCCTAAACATATTACCAACAAAAGAAGCAACACCAATGGTTGCTCCTCCAATTGCAGAAAATGCAACATCATAAATTTTATTATTCATTATTTAATAATTCCTCTATTTTTCAATATTCGATTAATTAATATTGGAATAATTAATGCAATCATAATTGCAATAACACAAACTCTTCTTCAGCGAGCATGCCTTGTTTTTTTAATTTCTAATTGTTCAAGATTTGGAATTATTTCATATTGATAAAAGTTGTTAACAGTATTAATTCTCTTTTGAGTTCAAATAAGATAAAAAACATGAAAAATAAATAGTGCACCAAGTGAATATTTAACAACATTATAAACTCCCCACGGTTTATCTAAATTGGCAAAAGTAAATGTAATAGTTGAATAAGGAATTGTTTTTCCTTTCAAAAGTTGGGGAATAATTAAATAAATTAATGAAAATCCATAATATAAAAATGAAAATCAATTAATATCTACTCTTTTAATAATTAGGGTGCGATATGTTCTTTTAACAAACAATGGAACATTTTCATAGCCACTATCTTTTGCTAGTCTAATTCTTCTGCTATCTTTATATACAAGTGAAAAATTCAAAATAGCTTGTATCATTTTGTAAATTGATAAAATTGCAATTAAAATTGGGAAAATTAAATTAAAGAAATTATCTAGATTTGCTCTTATTCTTAAAATTGATCAAACTAATGTTGAACCAAAAATCAATAATAGGACATAACTATTTAATCTAGATAAAGAAAATTCCTTAACCAATCAAATAGGAATTTCAACAGCACTAGCACCAAGGGTTGATGTTTTTTCAAAAAATTTATCTAGGGCAGACATCTTTTGTGATTTACGTTGTTTTATGTTTAGTTCTCTTGTTTCATTTAATATACCTTTTGAAACAACTGGATCTACTGATTTATTTAACATTATTTTTTACCTTTTTTAAGATTTTCTAAACCTTTTTCAAATTTTGAAATTTTAGCATCCAAATTTTCAAAATCATTAATTTTATTAGTTTTTTTCTTTTTGTTAGTTAATTTAGATTTAACCTTAGTTATTTTAATTTTGGATTCACTTGCCATCTTACCTTTTTTAATTTTGACTTTTTGACTTTGAATTTTTTCTTTAGCATAATCAAGTTTGTGCTTCATTTTACTGTATTGACTATTTTGTAATTTTATTCTTTGTTCAAGGAGGTCTTCTAATTCATGAACATAAGAATTTCTTCTTGCTATTTTAATTGACATTATAACAATATTAATTAACATTAAAATTAGTACAGCAATTAACCCAATTGTATAATAACTAAGTGTCATTTTTCTCTCCTTTTATTCTTCTACTGATAGTATTGACATAAATGCTTCTTGTGGCACTTCTACTGAACCAATAGCCTTCATTCTTTTTTTACCTTCTTTTTGTTTTTTAAGAAGTTTCTTTTTACGAGTAATATCTCCTCCATAACATTTTGCAGTGACATTTTTTCTTAGTGCTTTTATAGTTTCTCTGGCCAATACCCTTGATCCTATTACTGCTTGAATTGGAACTTCAAAATTTTGGCGAGGAATTATTTCTTTTAGTTTTTTACAAATAACTCTACCACGATAATATGCAAAGTTTTTGTGAATAATTACTGAAAAAGCGTCTATTTTATCTCCGTTTAACAAAATGTCTACTTTTGAAAGATTTGACTCTCGATAATCCAATACCTCATAATCCATTGTAGCATATCCTTTGGAAATTGACTTTAAAGTGTCAAAAAATTGAAAAATAATTTCACCTAGTGGTATTTCATGTTGAATCAAAACTCTTGTTGAATCAATATTATCCATTTTGATAAAAATACCCCTTTTTTGTTGGCATAAATCCATAATTAAACCAATGTAATCACTTGGTGTTGAAATCTTCACTAGACAATATGGTTCTTTAATTTTTTTAATTCTTTTTTTCTCATTTAATTTTGATGGTGAATCAATTTTGATACTTTCTCCACTTTCATATTCAACCTTATATTGAACAGATGGAGCTGTTGTAATTAGTTCTAAATTAAATTCTCTTTCAAGCCTCTCTTGAATAACCTCCATGTGTAATAAACCCAAAAAGCCAGATCTATATCCAAAACCTAAAGCTTGTGATGTCTCTGGTTCAAAAGTAATTGAAGAATCAGAAAGTTGAATTTTTTCCAAGGCCTCCCTTAGTTCTGTATACTTATCAGTGTTGATTGGATAAAGTCCGCAATAAACCATTGGAACCATTTTTTTATACCCTTCATATGGTTCTAATGTAGGATTTTCTTCTAGAGTCACTGTATCTCCCACTTTTACATCCTTGATAGATTTAATTGCAGCAGAAAATCAACCAACTTCTCCTGCTACTAACTTATTTTTTTAACTTCATGAGGTTGCCTTACTCCTACTTCAACTACTTCATATACTTTGTTAGTACCAATAAATTTAATTTTATCTCCTGATTTAATATTTCCGTGTTTTAATCTAACAAAAACAATAATTCCTCTATATTTATCATAATAAGAATCAAATATTAAGGCGCTAAGTGGCTTTTTATCATCAGCATCAATAGGTGATGGAACATTGTCAATAATAGTTCTAAAAACATCTTTGATATTAATTCCTGTTTTAGCAGAAATTAATGGTATATTTTCAGTTGGTATTGAGATTAAATCTTCTATTTGTTTTTTTACTTTATTTTCATCTGCAGCTGGTAAATCAATTTTATTAATAATAGGAATAACTTCTAAGTTATTTTCCAATGCAAGATAAACATTAGCTAATGTTTGTGCTTCAACACCTTGGGCAGCATCAACAATAAGCAATGCTCCTTCACACGCAGCAAGCGATCTTGAAACTTCATAGGTAAAATCAATGTGGCCAGGAGTATCAATTAAGTGAAAAACATACTCTTGGCCATCACTATGTTTATAAGGGATTTGAACAGCATTTAGCTTAATTGTAATTCCTCTTTCTTTTTCAATATCCATTGAATCAAGAATTTGCTCTTCCATATCATGATCTTTGACGGTTCCCGATGCAGAAAGTAGTCTATCAGCCAATGTAGATTTACCATGATCAATATGAGCAATAATTGAGAAATTTCTAATATTTTCCTTATTTTTTAAATCCATATTTTTACCTTTATATTATAAAATTATACCATAATTAAACATTTACTTTTAAATTAACTTTATGTATAATATTTTAGTATTAAAAATTAAATTAAAATTTTGGGAGAAACATGGCAAACATTAAATCAAAGGCAAAAAGAGTTTTAACAAATAAAAAAGCTGAATTAAGAAATAAGTCACATAAATCTAAATTAAAGACTGTTACAAAAAAAATTAAAAGTGGAGTTGAAGCCAAAGATAAAAATGTTGATAAATTAGTTTCTCAAGCTTATAAAATTATTGATGCAGGTGTAGTAAAAAGCATTTGACATAAAAACAATGCTGCACGTAAAAAATCAGCAATTGCCAAAATGATAAATAAAAATAACTAAAAAAGTTATTTTTTTTCTAACCCAATTTTAGCTAATTCATTTACTAAATTAATATGACAATATCCACCAGGATTTTTCTCTAGATATTTTTGGTGATATTCTTCAGCTTTAAAATAATCCCTTGCTTCAAGAGTTTCAATCACTATTTTTTTATCACTACCCTTTTGTTTTGATTCAATAAATAATTTAATAACATCACCATCTTTTTTATCTTCAAAATAAATTCCTGATCGATACTGAATTCCTTTATCATTTCCTTGTTTATTTAATGAAAAGGGATCGATAACTCCATAAAAATAATCAAGAAGAGTTTCTAGTGAAACAATACTATTATCATAATTAATTTTTACTACTTCAACATGGCCTGATGAGGCACAAACCTCTTCATATGTTGGATTATCTCCATTACCATGCATATAACCAACAGATGTTTCTTTTACGCCTGGAATTTTATCAAAAAAAGCTTGAATTCCCCAAAAGCATCCTCCGCCAAAAATTATTGATCTCATCTTCTACCCCCTGATCTTAATATAAACATATTAAGACAAACAATTGCAACAACTCCCTGCATAGCATTACCAAATATATGATTTGGAACAAATCAAAGATTCAACACTATTGCATCATGAATAATGTAGACAAAAATCATATATACCATTGCAATTGTAGGTAGTACAGTTCTGGAAGCAGAATTAACTCTTAACTGATCTGCATACTTACCAATTAAATAACCAGCTGAACATTTTGCCATTATTGTAAAAGGAATAAAAGTCTGATATCCCAATATAAAATCAGCTATAGCGGCTCCAAGTCCTGAAAATATTCCGACGATGGGACCATACATAAAAGCAATAATCATTACAAAGGCATCTGATAAATTAAAAAAACCAGGACCTATTTTTATTGCTGGTATTAATGCAGTTACAAAATAAACAACTGATATACCAATTGCACTTCTAGCTATTATCTTAATATTTCACATATTAATTCTCCTTGATTAATTTATAAATAAAAAATTGAATAAAAATATTTTGGTTTATTTTTCCTGTTTTTATTTCATATTCTATTTTTGCAATTTTTTCATTTATATTAATTATAGAGTTTTTATTATATGCTGACAACTTTTTATAAGCTTTTGAAACAACAAAAGCTGGCTTTTTAAAAATAGATGCAATTTGGGCACTAGGAATATTTTGATTCTCTGATGATACTAGAGCTGACATCAATGCTATTTCATTTCCCACCAATGTTAATATAGCTATTGGAGATGTTCCTGAATTAACCAATTGTTCATATTTATTCATTGATTTGCTAATGTCCTTGTTTAAAATTGATTCAATTAATGAAAAAATATTGTCTTTAATAATTGGACTAACCATTTTATCAATAAGCTCTTTATTTGCTTTATTATTAAATAATGATATTTTATCAATTTCAGATATTAATCCCCTTATTGATAAACTTGATCTTTCAATAAAATAATCAACTAAGATAGAAGATATATTAATGTTTCTATTTTTAAATGCTGTAGTAATGATTTTTCTTTTTTGAGATTTTCCCAGCTTTTTGCACTCAATTATTTGAGCAAATTCTCCTAATTTACTTGAAAAATTATCTTTAATAATTTTCTCTTTGTTGCATATCAGAATTAAAATTGAATCATTTTGTTTTTTAGAAAATTCAATTAATCTTTCTAATTGTGCATCTTTATTTTCTTGCTTTTTACTTAAAAATTGCTCGAAATTATCACCAACAACAAAATTATTTGAACCAAATAAACTTAATTGCTCAACTTCATTTAATAAATCAGATAAAGAATTATTTGTAAAACTTTTTTTAATTACATCCTTTAATTTAAAAGAAGTATTCTTTAAAATACTTTCTATTTTTTTTTGGATGACAAAATCCTCAATTCCATAAAATAAATAAAGCATAATTTCCTCTATATAATTATAACATTATTTTAATATGACCATCTTTTAGAGTGGTTTTAATTTTGACATTATGGGCTTTAAGTCTTGCAATTACATCACTATGGGGATGACCATAATTATTTTTACCTACTGAAATAATTGCAAGACTTGGATAGAGTTTTGATAAGAAATAATTACTAGAAGATGTTTTAGAGCCGTGATGACTAACTTTTAAAATATCAATATCTTGATGTATTTGATTTGCTATATATTTTTCTACTTTTTGACTAATGTCTCCTGTGAAGAGAAAACTTTTATTATTATGGTTAAATAATATAACCTTTGAATTATCGTTTTTATTCCCTCAACTTTTGTTATTAATGCTTTTAAATAGTTGGTTTTTATTTTTTAAAACTCTAATACCTTTAAAATTATCTTGCATTCCCCCGATGTGGTCAAGATCACCATGTGAAATATAAATATTTTCAATTTTGCTAACCCCATATTTAAATAAATATGGCTTTATAATTTTGTTAAATGACCCAGGTTTACCAACATCAATTAAATAAACTTTATGTTTTAATTTAATTACAGCACTATCTCCTTGACCAACATTTAAAAAGGTCACAAAAGATAATGTTGATAAGTAAAGCTTTGTGAAAATGAGAGTTGCACTTATATAAAAAATAGTATTTTTAATTGATTTATGAAATAAATTGAGATTTTTAATTAATATCATTATTAAAAAAGGCATAAAAATCATAGTGATTGTACTTTGTCCAATAACTAATGGCACATTTATTTTATTTAATTTTTCTAAAAATGCTTCTACAAATTTTAAAAACCAAATTTGCCTTAGCATTATGGCTATGTATAACAAAAATACTAAAGGAGATAAAATTACTGTAAAAAAATTGATAACATAGATGCTTGAAGTAAATAACCACTGAATATAACTGCCAATTATTCTAAGAGAAATAACTTTAGTTATTTTATTATATCCTGAAAGTGATAGTAAAATGGCAAAACTAAAAACCATTGTAAAAATAAAAGAATAATCCCTTGATGATCATGGAGCTAAAATTAAAATGATTATTCCAACTCAACTTAAAATCTCTATTTTTGGTTTTTTGGGAAAAATATTTATTAAAAACAAAAATAATAAAGCCTTTTGAGCAGGAGGTCCAAAACCAGAAATTAAACAAAATATAAAAACAATTAAAAATCTATATTTTCTTTTTAAAAAATACAACATTGCATATAACAAAGTTATGTGAAATGAAGAAATTACAATTATATGTGCTAAACCGAGTTCTTGAAAATTTTTATAAATTAATTTTGTTGTTTTATCTTTTTCATTGAACAAAACTAGATTAAATCAACTTTTTAAGTATGAAGGATTTTTAGTATCTAATTTTATATTATAAAATTTAGGATTTTTAATTTGATAATTAATTCCTTTTGAATTTCAATAAATTTTAGGATTAAAAGGACTATTCTCTTTTTTTATTAGCTTAGGATTACCAGAAAACTTAATAAAAGAATTTATTTTTGGTCTTTGATTACTATAAACTAATATTTTACCTTTAACTGTTTGGGCAACTAAATAAAAATCCCCTCTTTTTACAACAATTCCTGAAATTGATTTATTTCAATTAACATCCTTTAATTTTGGATTTAGTGTCAAACCAACCAAGAGTGCTAAAAACAACTCTAAATATAATTTCTTAAATAATAAAAGTATAATTAAAAATATCAATAATGCTGTAGCTACAATATTTACTTTAATTTTTAAAAATAAAATTAAAAGAATAATAAAAAAAGAATATATTAATTGTTTCATAAATTAATATACCCGTTTTTAATAAAAATTCCTAAATTATTTTTTAATGTTTTTTATTTCTGTTTTTAAAATTTTGATTTGTTTTAATACTTTTACTTTTTGATCTTTAAATTTATCAACAATTTCATCAGGTGCTTTTTGTATAAATTTTTTATTTGATAATTTAATATCAAGCAATTCTATCTTTTTATTTAATTTTTCTAATTTTGAATTTAGCGTTTTAATTTTTACTTCAAAATTAGTATATTGATTTAAATTAATATTAATGCTTCCGTAATCAAAGGGAATAGTATCAATATCTTTCTTTTGAATTTTTACAATTTTTGCATTTACTAACTTTGCTAAATATTCCTTAATATCAAAGGTTATGTCAAAATCTTTAATTTTTACATCTATTTTAATTTGTGATGAAATTTTAATTTGATTATCAGCTCGAATTTGTCTAATTGCTAAAATTAATGAATTTAATTTATTAATTATATTTGATTCTTTGATTTCTATTACACTTGGATATTTTTCTTCCATAATACTTTTTTGTGGATAAAAACTTTGGTAAATATGTTCGGTTACAAATGGAATATAAGGATGAAGAACAATCATAGTTTGAATAACAATTCATAGTAAGGTGTTTTTTACACTTGAATTACCTTTTTCAATGTCAACTTTTGATAATTCAATAAATACAGATGCCAGTTCATCATATACAAAAGTAAATATCTCTTGATTGGCTATTGTAAATTCGTATTTCTCCATTGCCGATTTAATATTAACAATTCTTTTGTTAAATTTTGCAACAATTCATAATTCTATTTCAGATAAATTATTATCTAATTTTGCTTCGGTTTTAGAATCAATTGAGATTTGTGTATATCGAGCAATGTTTCAAATTTTATTAATGAAATTTCAGGATGATGCAACTTTTGTTTCATCATATCTCAAATCAAGTCCAGGTGATGAATTAGTTGCCAAAAAATATCTTAGAGCATCGGCACCATATTTATCTATGACATCATTTGGATCAACCCCATTTCCAAGTGATTTAGACATTTTTTGACCATCACTTGCTCTTACAAGACCATGAATTAATACATCATTAAATGGCTTTTTACCAGTAAACTGCTGTGATTGAAACATCATTCTTGAAACTCAAAAGAAAATAATATCATAACCTGTTACTAATAAGTTAGTTGGAAAATATTTTTTAAATAATGGATTTTTTTCATCAGGCCATCCAAGTGTTGAAAAAGCTCAAAGTCCAGATGAAAACCAAGTGTCTAAAACATCTGTCTCTTTTGTATAATTTTTTATATCTTGTGGAGGATTAATATCAACATAAATTTCCTTAGTTTCATTATGGATTCAGGCAGGAATTTGATGACCTCATTTTAGTTTACGAGAAATACATCAATCATAGACATTTTCCATTCAATTAATATATGTTTTTTCAAATCTTGTTGGATAAAAAGTTACTTTGCCTTCTTTTGATTTTTGAAATTTCAAAGCTTCTTTTGCAATTTTTTGCATATCTACAAATCACTGATTTGATAATAAAGGTTCAATAATAGCCCCAGATCTCTCTGAATGACCAATACTTTGCTCTTTATCCTCAATCTTAATTAAATAACCATCTTTTTTTATTTTAGCAACTATATTTTCTCTGCATTCAAAACGATCTTGACCCTCAAACTCATTTGCTAAATTATTCATTGTTCCATCTTGGTTCATAGCAACTGGCATATCTAGATTATGTTTTTTGGCTATTTCAAAATCATTAAAATCATGCCCAGGAGTAATTTTCATTGCTCCAGTTCCCAATCTTATATCAACATATTCATCTCCAATGATTGGGAGTTTTTGTTTATTAGCTGGATTGACAACCTTCTTACCAATTAAATTTTTATATTTTTTGTCTTGTGGATTTATTGCAAGACAAACATCACCAAACATTGTTTCTGGTCTAGTTGTTGCAACTTCTAAAAACTCATCACTATCAACTATTTGATATTTAAAGTAATAAAATTTCCCTTTTATTTCCTTGTGAATAACTTCCATATTTGAAATAGCAGTTTTTTGTATTGGATCTCAGTTTACAACCTTTTTACCTCGATAAATTAGACCAGATTTATACATTTTTACAAATGCAAAATAAACAGCATAATTCATATCCTCATCCATAGTGTATTTTTCTTTTGAATAATCAAAAGCAAGACCTAACTTAGCTCATTGTTTTTTGATGATATGTTCATGCTCTATTTTTCAATCCATTGCAATGTTCATAAATTTATCAAAAGATAAATTTTTGGTATCAATTCCATTATCTCTAAGTCTTTCTTCAACTTTCCTTTGCATAGAAATTCCTGCATGATCTAAGCCTGGTAATAGCAAAACATTAAATCCATTTAATTTTTTATATCTGGCAACAATATCCTGAAGAGCCCCATCTCAGGCATGGCCCAAATGTAGTTTTCCGGTAATGTTTGGTGGTGGAATTGGAATAGTAAAAGAAGGCTTACTAGATTTATCATCTGCAGCAAATAAACCTTTATTTAATCAAGATTGATATTTATTTTTTTCAACAAGTTTAATATCATATTTTTTTTCTAAAGCCATTTTAACCTCATTTTAATTGTATTAATTATAACATAGTTAGATAAAAACATTTTTTACTTAAGGGCAGCAAAATCATTATGTGCTCTAATAACTCTTGTTGTATAAAAGAAATTATCTATATCATGAGTTTTTAACATTCTAATTAAATCTTTTGATTCATAATATGACATAACAATATCAACTGCCTTGCTATTTTGGTTTCTGCCTTCCACATTGTATGAAGAATATGATTTATGAGGGAATGTTTTTTTAATAATAGAAATGAGTTGATTGTGGTTTTTTGCAATAATTGTACATTTAATAATTTTGTGCCGAGGGAAGGTTCTTGATATAGTTGCTCCAGTTAGAGCTACAAAAATAAGTGAATAAATTAATCTTTCATCAGTCAATTGTGTTCCAAATTTGATGTTATAGGCAATTTGAGTTGAACTAAATACTACAAAAGTTTGAAAATAATTTATCACTCCAATAGATAGATGTCTAAATTTCTTTGATAATCAAATATTAATAACATCAAAACCACCAGATGAACCATTTCCCTTATAAGCAAAAGAAAGTCCAAATCCAAAAATAAGAGCCCCGATTATAGTTGCTGTTAATTTATTTGCAGCAATATCCATAAATTGTAATTCAGGAAGTAATTTTAATATATTTGGCATTCACATAACAAAAATGAAAGTATTAAAAACCAGTTTTTTACCTAGTTTAAAATAAGCAAAAACAATTAAAGGTATGTTTAGTAAAATGTACCAATTTCTAAAAATATCCAAATTAATAGGTGCTGCTAAAGTGGTTTCTCCAAGTTTTGTTAGTAAAACTGAAATACCATACACACCTAAAAAGTTAAGATTTAATGGTGCAATAAAATATTTGGTTGCCACTGCCCCCATTGTAGCAGCAAACAAAACAAATAAAATATCTATAATATTTTTCATAGCTTTATTCATAGCACATAAATTATAAATATAATTAGTTCAAATGACAACTAATATTTTTATTTTTTAATTCATAAATTTCTATTAAATAATATTGGAATTATAAATCAAAATAAAATAAGAATAATTTTTTGATTAAGATTTTCTCCAAGATAAACTAATTTACTAATGTCTCTTGCCATTATTAAAATAATAATTCTTATTAAATATGCTTTTAAATAAAACACTTTATTATATTGATTAGCAAAAAATGTTGTCAATGGCATTAAAAAAAATAACAGAATTAATTCAAGAATAATTATCAAATTTAACAAAATATAACTATTAGTCTTGTTTAAAAAATATAAAATAATAAAATATATTAATAGGGCTATATTTTTTAAATGTCTAATTACTTTTTGCATATTGAAGATAATTATAATACAAAAAAATAATAATTAATTATTTTTTAAATGCATAAGATAGGACTTCATCCATGGTTTTAACTGTAATTATTTTTAGCTCTTTTTTAACTTCTTGTGGAATTTCGTCTAAATCTCTTTTATTTTTAAATGGTATTAAAATTGTTGTTATTCCTGAACGATGAGCAGAAATTGATTTTTCTTTCAATCCCCCGATTGGCAATACATGGCCTCTTAGGTTTACTTCTCCAGTCATCCCAATTTGTTTAGAAACAGGAGTTTTAGTTAGTGCAGAAACTATTGCAGTTGACATTGTAATACCAGCAGATGGTCCATCTTTTGGTGTTGCCCCTTCTGGAAAGTGAATATGAATATCTTGTTTTTCAAATACTTCTTGTTTAATATTAAATTTTTTTGCATTAGACCTTACATATGAAATAGCAATTTTGGCAGATTCTTTCATAACATCTCCAAGAGAACCAGTTACAACTAGTTCTCCTTTACCTGGATAATGGTTGACTTCAACAGGGAGAATATCTCCACCAAACTGAGTATATGCAAGGCCAGTTACAACTCCCACTTGAGCTTTTCTTTCTTTATCAGTATGATCAAATAATTCTTTTCCTAAATATTTAATAATAGTTTTTTTATTAATAGGACTTTTTTTAGTTTTGCTTTTCATTGCAACAACTACTTTTCTTGCTATTTTATCAAGAAGCCTTCCAAGTTGTCTTACACCAGCTTCTCTTGTATAGTGTCTAATTATGTATATTAGCATTGAATCGGAAATTTTCAATTGACTAGATTTAATTTTATGTTTTTCAATTGTTTTTGGAATCAAATATTTAGCTGCAATTTTTACTTTCTCTTGTTCTGTATATGATGAAAGTTCAATAATTTCTAATCTATCTCTTAGTGCTGATGGAATATTTCATCAGTAGTTTGCTGTTGCAATAAACATAACCTTTGATAGGTCATAGTCTTCATCAACATAGTGATCTGAAAAAGCAATGTTTTGCTCTGGGTCTAAGACTTCCAGCATAGCTGAAGCTGGATCTCCTTTATAATCAGATGCCATTTTGTCTAATTCATCTAGTAAAAAGACAGGGTTGGTTACACCAGCTTTTATCATTCCTTTAATAATTCTTCCTGGCATTGAACCTAGATAAGTTTTTCTATGTCCTCTAATTTCTGATTCATCCTTTACTCCACCTAAGGCAGCTTTAGAAAATTTTCTACCAAGTCCTTCAGCAATTGAGTATGCAAGAGATGTCTTACCAACTCCGGGAGGACCAACTAGACACAAAATTGGAGATTTAAGTGATTTTGTATGTTGTTTAACTGCAATATATTCAATAATCCTTTCTTTAACTTTTTCAAGTCCAAAATGTTTTTTATTTAGTGCGGACTTAATAACTCTTAGAGAGTCTCTATCTTCTGTTTGTTGTGACCATGGTATTGAAAGCATTGTTTCTATATATGATCTAATTACTGAATATTCAGCAGAAGAGTTAGGAATTTTTTCAAGTTTTATAATTTCAGCATTAAGTTTTTGGGTAATAACACTCGAAGCATTTAACTCATTTACTTGTTTTCTAAATAACTCAGTTTCACTAACTCCATTTTCCATTTCTCCAAGCTCTGCTTGAATTGATTTAATTCTTTCTCTTAGATAATATTCTCTTTGGTTTTCATTAACTTTATCTTTAATATCAGCAGAAATTTTATTTTCAATATTAGAAACTTCTTTTTCAAATTCGACTGCTCCAAGTAATCTTGCAAGTCTCTTGTTGATATTATTTTCTTTAATTAAATTGTATTTTTTTTCCACAGGCATTGGTAAATAATTAGCAATTGAATTAATTAAGTCTTCTGCATAAATATTATTTGTCATTGAGGCAATAATTTCTGGAGGCATTTTTTGTTCTGGAGCAACTTCTTCTAAAATATCAATAATTTTTCTAACATAAGCTAATTCAATAGACTTTTTACCTTTGATATCTTTAAGTTCAGAAAAATTGCCAAATCATAAACCTGGTTGAACTAGTGAAAGAGATGATAATTTAATTCGTTTTATACCTTTAATAGTAGCAGTATAAGAATTTTTGTTTTTAACAACAACTTTAATTTGACATAAAGTACCTACATCAAATACATCTTTTGCTTCTGGCTCATCAATCGTTGGTTCTTTTTGAGCTAAACAAAGCAAAAAACCGTTGTGTTCATTTCTTGCTATTTCAAGAGCTACAACAGATTTTGGTCGACCAACCTCAATAACATGAGTTTGATCAGGAAAGATAAATAGACCTCTTGTAATTAAGGCAGGGAAGTTAAATTTTTGGTTCATTCTATCTCCTTTTGTTATTTAGAAATAATATTAAATATTTTTTGCATTTTTATATTATAGGCTAATCTTCCAGCTGGGAATTGTTTTTCTAATTCCTTTATATCATTTCCTCTAGCCTTAGCCATTTTTTTGTATTCAGCTTCTACTTCACTTTTAGATACATCAATTTTTTCTTGTTTGGCAATGTGTTCAAAAATTAATGATACTTTACATCTTTTCTCTGCTTGTGTTGCAAAATCAGCAGCAATTTGTTGATCATCTTTACCAGACATTTCTTTGAATTTTGGCATATCCATTCCTTGTTTTTTTAAATTATCTTCAAATTCTTTGATTAAAGTATTAGTTTCTAATTCCAGGAATCTTGGAGGAACTTCAAATTTAGCTTCTTTAATTAATTTATCAATAATTGCATCTTCAAATTTTCTAGTTACCATAGCTTGCTTTTGAACTTTGATTGCCTCTTCCATTTTAGCTTCAAATTCTTTTACTGTTTTTGCTTTAAAAATTTTTTGTTCTTTAACAAAAGCATCAGTTAATTTTTGATTTTTTTTAGATTTAACTTCTTTAATTGTGCATTTAAAAATAGCTTTTTTACCAGCAAATTCTTTGGCATGATAGTTTTTAGGGAAAGAAACATCAACATCTTTGCTATCACCTTTTTTAACTCCAACTAGTTGATCTTCAAAACCTGGAATAAATGTATTTGAACCTAATTCAAGTGAATGGTCCTTGGCAACTCCCCCAGGAAAAGCTTTTTTATCAATGAATCCTTCAAAGTCCATTACAACAATATCACCTAAAGCAGCTGGATCTTTTTTAACTGCAATTTTAGCAGAACGATCCATTATGACATCAATATCTTTTTGTATATCGGCTTTTGTAACTTTTACTGGTTCTTTTTTAATTCCCAAGTCTTTATATTTTTTAAGTTTAATCTCAGGTAGATTTTGAACATCAAAACTTAATACTGCTTTTTTATTGTCAACTGAATCAACAAATAATATTGGGTGCATTAAGAGTTGAGGCTTCTCTTTGTCCATGACATATTTAAAAGCTTTATCAGAAGCAAATTTTGCTGATTCTTGAATAATATCCTCATCTGATACTTTACCTTTCACAACATCCATTGGTACTTTACCTTTTCTAAAGCCAGGTACTTGGATATTTTTAGTAATTTTTTCTAAACCTTTTTTTAGACATTCCTGTCATTCCTTACCATCAATAGTAACAGTGTATTTTGTTTGTGATTGTTCAATTTGTGAAACATTAATTTTCATTTAAATTTCCTCTATTTTTCTTTAATATTTTTTATTGCCTTTATATTATATATAAAAAGGGGTGATTTTACAATTATCTTATTTAAATGCTTTATTAACATTATCAATTGCTTTTAATGCAGCTTTTTTTGCAAAATTTTGCTCAATTTTAAAAGGAGCGATAGCAAATAAAGTAGTAAAATATGTTTGCTCTGCCATGTTTAATTTATTAATTTCTTTTTTAAAAGCATTATCAATAATTTCTTTTCCAATCAAAAAAGATTTTTGCTGATTAGTTTCAATTATCTTAGTTGGCTCAAATTCCATTTCTTGATTATTTTTAATAATTTTAAAAATTCCAGCAATATTTGATTCTTTAAGAGCAAAAATAATAATGGATTTTGCTATATCATCACCTGATTTATCAATTAGATATTTTTTAATAGGTTCTAAAAAATGTGAAATATTTAGCTTCTTTAATTTATGAATAATTCCAATAATAGAATTGAGCGATCCATCTCTAAAAAAGGCTTCCTCCACTTCTTTTAGTGAAACTTCATTTATGAGATTATCAGAAGTTAAATTAACTGAAGCTTCAATTCTTAGCTCTTTAAATTGTGATTCAAATTTAGGTGGAATATAAGGCATTGAAAGTTCTTGATTTATCAAATCAAGAGCTTCTCTATATTTCTTTTTATCCATTAAATTAATTATTTTATTTAATACTCCATTATAAAAATTTTCTTTTGCCATACTAATCCTTAAAAATATTTTATCACAATAATATAAACTAAATAAGATATTATTTTTGTAAAATTATTATATAATAAATATATGAATATATTTATTTTTCATCGTGATTTAAGATTAAAAGATAATAAGGGGTTAATTGAGCTTGCAAAAGAAAAAGAACCTATATATCTGTTTTTTATATTTAGTAAAAAGCAATTAGAAAAAAATAAATATTTTTCTTCTTTTGCTTTTAATTATATGCTTAATTGTTTAAATGAACTATCTAAAAAAGTGCAAATAAATTTCTTTTTAGCAGATAATGAATTGTCGCTTATTAAATCAATTAATAAAAAGATTAAGAAAATCTATACAAATAGAGATTATACACATTTTGCTAAAAATAGATCTTTAAAATTAGCAGATTATTGTCAAAAAAATAATATTGAATACAAAGAATTTGATGATTATTTATTATTTAACAAAAATGACAATAGTGCTAAAGTTTTTACTTTTTTTTGACAAAAAACCATTACCAAATTAAAAAATGTTAAATTTGAATTTATTAGTCCAAAATTTCAAGCATTAAGTTTTAAAAATCAATATTCAATTGATTTGAATAAATTTGTAATTAACAAAACACCATTTCCCCACAAACCTAGTGAGGTTATTTTAGCTATTAAAAATATTGACAAAGATTATAAAGAAAATAGAGATTTTTTAGAATTAGATGCCTCATCTAAGATTTCTTGTGCTATTAAGTTTGGAATTATTTCAATAAGAGAAGCTATTACCTATTCTCTTTTAAATCAGGATATTGAAAATGAATATACTAAACAAATAATATGAAGAGAATTTTTCTATCATTCTTATCTTCAATCTCTTGAATACAGACCTTCTTTACAAAACACTCTTTTAACTAGATTTGAAAAATTCCCATATATAAATGATAAAAATCTTTTTGATAAATGGAGTAAAGGAGAAACTGGTTTTGAAGTTGTAGATGCTGCTATGGTTGAATTAAACACTACTGGATATATGCATAATCGGGCTAGAATGATTGCTGCATCATTTTTAACAAAGAATTTATTAATTGATTGAAGGTGAGGCGAAATATACTTTGCTTCTAAATTAATTGACTATGATCCAATAGTTAATAATGCTTCATGACAATGAGTAGCTGGTTGCGGCTTTGAGTCTAATCCCTTTTATCGAATTTTTAATCCTTATCTTCAAGAACAAAAATTTGATCCCAATAGAAAATATATCACCAAATGATTAGGCAATAGAGATCCTATTAACCCAATTATTGATTATAAAAAGTCAAGAGCTAGAGCCTTAGATATTTTTAAAGCATATTTTAAAAAATAAAAAAACACCTAAAAGATGTTTTACATTGCAAAATGGCGATCCAGGTAGGATTCGAACCTACGGCCTACTGCTTAGAAGGCAGTTGCTCTATCCACTGAGCTACTGGACCATTGTTTTAATATTATAAAACATTTTGTTAAATAATTAAATATTTATTTTCCTAAAAAAATAAAATAATCATTATAATATTACTATAGGAGATTTATTTTTATGAAAAAGACTTTTATTTTTGATATTGATGGAACACTTTATACAAATAATTGAGATATTCATCCCAAATCTATGGCAGCTATTAAAAAATTAGTAAATGATGGTCATCAATTTATTCTTGCATCAGGAAGACCAATTGAGTCACTTAAAAACATCAGTAAAGAAATGCTACCAGTTGACCCCATATATTTAATTGGCTCAAATGGAATGACAGTGTGGGATTATAAAAGTAAACAAGTTGTAAAAACTAGTACAGTTCCTCAAGATTTTATTAAAGAAATTTTAAAAATACCTGATGTAATTAATTCAAAATTAATAATTCAAAGACCAGGAAAAAACCCTTACCTATAATTTTAGTGATAAGAATCATGCTTTAATAAAAAAGCTAAATATGGGAGGCAGCACACCTGTTAGTTTAAAAGAGATGGGCGAGATTGATAATGCTGCTCTATTTACACTTTTTGAATGAAGAGATGATGGTCTTTGATCTAAACATGAAAGTTGATTTAATAAGTTAGCTAATAAATATAATCTTCAAATATTAAAAATGGTTGTTCATGACTTCATTGACATTTTACCAAAAGGGGCATCTAAAGCTGATGCTTTAAAATGAATTGAATCAAAGGGATTTATTAACAAAAATAATTCTTATGTATTTGGCGATGGAATTAATGATATTGAAATGCTAGAATGAGCTAATTATAGTTATGCTATGGCAAATTCACTTGACATTACAAAATCTGCAGCAAAAGAAGTTATTGGTTCCAATGATGATCCAGTAATTGGACAAAAAGTAATGGAAATTCTTGAAGGTAAATAAAATTTAAAACTAATATCATATAATAGTTAAAAAATCTTATTTTTTTATAATATCTTTTTTACGCTTTAATTGATGATATCCAATTGCAACAGTATGAACTTTTTCTTGCATCTCTTGTAATAATTTTTTAAATATTAAATCTTTAATCAATGTTCTTTTGCCATTTTGAAGCATAATATATTTAGATTTATGTTTGTCATCTTTTATTAAACCTATGACTTTAGTTTCAATATCTAATTTATAAAGAACTCTTAAAACCGAATTAATTTGTCCTTTGCCACCATCAACAATTATTAAATCAGGAATTTCTCTATTATTTTTAAATCTTTTTTCAATCATTAAATTCATTGCCTTTGTATCATTGGCTTTGATAATTGATGAAAGATCATATTTTCTTGTTTTACTTGAAATATATTTTCCATATTCATATTCTACTTTGGCTCCTACATAGTTTTTACCAAAAGTATGTGATGCATCATATATTTCTAAATTAACTAAATTCTTTACGCCAACAAAATTGGCCAAATCATTTCAAGAAGAAATAAACTCTTCTTTTTTATTTTGTGATTTAATAACTGAATTTATTAATTCAGATGCATTTTGATTTGCTAAATTTAATAAATTCTTTTTTTCACCTATCTTAGGGACTTTAAATTGAGTTTCAAAAATACTATTGTATTTTTCCTCAATATTAATAGTTAAATAAATATAATTTGGACTTGGATTTGATTGATAATATGAGATTATAAAGTTTTTAAAAGCTTCTAATTTATTTCCAATTACATCATATCTTTTAGAAAAAGTATTAACAATTTTACCAATTCTGACATGGATTATAAAAACAGCCAAAGTATTTTCTATGTGTTTAAATCCAATATAATCTCCATTTTCCAAACTTTTTGAAAATATGCTTTGTTTTTCAGTAAAAATATCTAATCTACTTAAAATATCTTTATATTTTTGAGCTGATTCATATTCTTCTTTTTGAGAAAATTTTTCCATTTTACTTTGAGCAAATTCTTTTAATGCTCTACCTTTGCCTTTAAAGAATGTAATTATCTCTTTTTTAGCTTTTTTATTATATTTTTCTTTCTCTTTTCCTTTTAAATGAAGGCATTGTTCAAGCTGATAATAAACACAACGAGATTGAGCTTTTTTACATTTTTTCAATTTATACAATTCTTCAATTGCTCTTGTTGTTAAAAATGGTTTTGAACCAGCTGGAAAAGGGCCAAAACAATTTTTTAATCTGGCTTGCTTTGATCTTCTGGCTTCAACTTTTAAATCTCCATTTTTGTCAATTATGCAAATATATGGATATGACTTATCATCTTTAAAAATGATATTAAATTTAGGTTTGTGAGTTTTAATTAAATTGATTTCTAACAAAAGAGCTTCATTTTCACTTTTAGTTAAAATATATTCTACATCAAAAATAAGTGATTTAAAATATTCACTTTTATGGGAACCAGTTTTAAAATATTGTTTTACCCTAGATTTGATGTTTTTTGCCTTACCAATATAAATAATATCTTTTCTTTTATTCAAAAACTTATAAATACCAACTTTGGCAGGTAGTTTATTTAAATCAACCATAATTTTATTATACTAAATAAAAATGAAGCAATGCCTCATTATTTTTAATGTTTTACAAGATATATTGCAAATCGCTTTGCTTCAGCCCAATCTTTATCAGTTTTTAACCCATTTCAGTATTTATTTGATGTGTTTTTAAACTTAAGTTGGCCATCTTCATAACGGACTAACAATGTGAAATCAGCACATTTAACTTTAAATTTTGCTTTTTTTAAATTGAATTTCTCTATAGCTTTTTTTAATTCTAATTTTAGTTGTTTAATGTTTTTAACAATTAACTCTTCTTTAATTAATTTTTGCTTCATAAAAAAGCTCCTTATAATTTCAATATATCAAAGATTATTATCTTGTCAATTATTTTATTGCATCAAAAAAGTTTTTTCATTCTGTTTTAAAGTAATTTTTTTCATCTTTGATGTATCCTCGATCAAGTAAAATAAAAGCATTGGTTGGATTTTTAAATCATTTTTTAATATTGATATGATTTTGATCATGGGTAGCAAAAAATTTTATTATCCTTTTTTCTTGAGCTATTCATTTTTCTTTTAAATCTTCAATTTCACCTTCTTTATTATGCATTGTTGCTTCAACAAATTTTTCAAGATATTTAAAAGTTGTATTAAAACCATATTTTTCACACTGAAAATGTTCAATGTATTTTTGTTCAATTTCATCTGCTAATGAAATATCTTTGATTTCTTCTAAAATTTCTCATTTAATATCTTTTTGTTTTAAATTGTGATATTTAACTATTAAAAAAATTGCAAATCTAAAAAACATTTTATTTTTCTCAGGCATTGAATAATTAGCTAGCAATTCATTTGTTGTCTTTGAGAAATTAAAGTGTTTGGCAATTTCATTGCGATGCTCTTTTATATCGCCATAAATATTATCTACAAGCGATACATAGCAAAATTCATGTTTACCCACTTTTACAAAAATTCTATAAATGCCAGAAATCTTATTGGATGGAGATTTATCTAATATACTTTTCATATATTTATTATAAACAAATTAAATAATATAATTTTTATTTTTTCATTATTGAATTAAGACATTTCTTGGTTTAGATCCTTTAGCTGGACCAACAACACCTTGTGCTTCAAGGGCATCAATTATTCTAGCTGCTCTACCATATCCAATTGAAAATCTTCTCATTAGAAGAGATGAACTAGCTTTTTGCGTTTCAATAACATGCCTTTTAATCTCATCATATAAAGGGTCACTTGTTGCACTGGCTGAATTTTCACCAGAAGCATTAGCTGCATATTTTTCTTTTAAATTAACATATTGCTCTGCATATTCTGGAGTTGCTTGTTTTTTAGCTTCACTAACAATTGCTTCAAGTTCATCATCATCAATAAATGCTCCTTGATAACGATCAATTGCAGAACCAGCACTCTTAACTAACATATCTCCTTTTCCAAGAAGTTTTTCTGCCCCTATTGAATCAAGAATTGTTCTTGAATCAATTGATGTAGCAACAGCAAATGAAATACGAGTAGGAATGTTTGATTTAATTAATCCAGTAACAACATCAGTTGAAGGCCTTTGTGTAGCAAGTACTAAGTGAATTCCAGCTGCTCTAGCTTTTTGAGTAATTCTGGCAATTGAGGTTTCTACTTCTTTTGAAGCCACCATCATTAAATCAGCTAATTCATCAATTACAATTACAATATATGGTAGCCTATCAGCTTTTTTAACTTTTCTATTGTAATCTTCAATATTTCTAACACCCATTTGTGAAAGCATTTTATAACGTTGCTCCATATCTTCTACTGCTTGGGCAAGTCCGTAAGTTGCTTCTTGAGGATTTGTAATAATTGGGGCAAGTAAATGAGGGATTCCTCTAAATGGTGTAAATTCTACCATTTTTGGATCAACAAGCAGTAACCTAACTTCATCAGGTTTAGCATGAAGAATAATTGAGGCAAGAATTGTGTTAATACATACTGATTTACCAGAACCTGTAGCACCAGCAACTAACATATGAGGTGTTTTATTAATTTCAAGTCATGATGGTTTTCCTTCAATATCTTTACCTAAGGCACATGAAAGAGGATTTTTTCTTTGCTCTACTGGTTGTGATTTAACAACTGATTTAAAATCAACAAGTGATGGATATCTATTTGGTATCTCAATACCAATTAAGGCTTTTCCAGGAATTGGCGCCTGAATTCTAATAGATCTTGCTTGAAGCTGCATTTTAATGTTATCTTCAATAGCCGTTATTCTTGAAACCTTAATATCAGATGGTATTTTGAATTCATATCTTGTAACTGAGGGTCCAACAATAATGTTGACAATTTCAATTGGAATATTAAATTCTTTCATAACTAATACTAAAGGTTCTTGAATACTTTTTGCTTGTTCTTTGTTTTTCTCTACTTTTTTATCTACCTCAGTTGTTTTTAATAGTTCTTTTGAAGGCAATTTATAGTTTATAGTGGATTTAGGACTAGAAGCTTTTTTTGGATATTCTCCTGGTTTAATAGTTGCAGAATTATGATTTACAACAAAATCATCATTATCATTTTTTTCTTCATCATTCATCAAATCAAAAACTGAATTAACTTTTGTTGAACTAGATGAAGCCTTAGATTCTACAATTTTTTCTGCCTGTTCTTCAATAGCGTCTAATTCTGCCGATGACATTACAACATCACTATTTGAAGATTGTGAAGTTTCTTTTTTAATAGTGATTTTTTGTCCTTTACCAGTTACTTCTTGGATAAAATTAACCATGTAGGCAAATAATGTAAATGGTTTTTTATAAATAAAAAGTGAAGCTGAAGCAACATAAAGTAATAATGAAATTAAAATTCACACTCACCTTTCATTAATGAAAGCTTGAGTAATTTTATCAATAGCTACACCTAATAATCCAGCTTTTTGATCAAATATTATTGTCGATGCAATAAAAAATAAAAAGACAGAAGATAGTTTTGAGATAATTGCTCTATGCACTTTTCTTCTAATAAATTCCATTGTAGCAAGATATATTATAAAGATAAAAGTAGGTCTAGCTCAAAATCCTAATAATTGAGTAAGTCATAGATTTGGATTAAATGAAAAATTAAAAATAGAAAATTTTATTTTAGCAATCCCTAAAATACAAAAAATAATTATAGCACCAGAAATAATAAATGTCTCATAGCCAATAAAATTTTTTTTCTCTGTTTTTAATTTATTTTCAAATTTAAATTTTTTCATTATATTACCTCACTTCAATGATAACTGGAACTACAGCAGGTTCTTTTTCAAGTTTTCTTCTACATAAGTTTGTTATCTTTTTTCTAATGATTTGTTTTGCTTCTCTTATATCAAATGTTTTAGCATCTTTTTTATTACTTGGCAATGTTTCTTCTACAACTTGTGTTAATTTTTCATCAATTAATTTAATATATTCTGGGTTTTCTGTAAGGCCAACTAATTCAGTGCTAGGTTTAGAAATTAATTCTTTACTATAGGCATTAATCATAATTCCAATAAAAATAGCCCCACTATCTCCCATTTTAATTCTTTCATTTAAAATTGAATTTCCAATATCTCCAATTCCAAATCCATCAACAATACTATCAACGATTGCAATTCTTCCTTTAATTTTAGAAAGCTTTTCTTTACCAATTGATAATTTTTCACCATTATCAATTAGGGTTGTGTTTTTTTCTTTAATATCTAATTCTTTTGCAAATTCATTTAAAGCTGTAATATCTCTATACTCACCTTTAATAGCAATTAAATTAGTAGGTCTAAATGTTTCAACAAGATATTTTACATCTTCTTTAAAAGGAGTTGCACCCTTTACTTTTGAACTTTCAACATATTGTGCACGAATTCCAAATTTATAAAAATCATCAATTAATTTATAATAATAAGTTTCAGCTCCCGGAATTGGTCAGGCACTAATATAAACATCCATATCTTTACTTAATTCCACAAATTTGTCTTCTTTTTTAACAATATTTGATAACAATCGATAAAGATTATATGATGAGTGGCATGCAAAAATAACATAATCATCATAATGATTTATTTTAGTAAAAGAAATAAGGGATTTTTCTGGTAAATTAATAAAACCATTGGCATTTAAATACTTTAGAGTTTCGTTTAATGCTCTTCCATAAATGACAACTTTTTTACCTTTTGTTACTGTATGCTCAATCATTTGTTGAATTGATTTAATATCAGAATAAAAAGCTCCAACTAATAACTTTTGCCTTTGATTTTCCCTAAAAGATTTTTTAAAACCTTCAATAACTCCGCTATTACCTTCTGTTGAAAAGCCATCATTTCGGTTTCCTGAAGCCTCAGAAATTAAAGCTATTGTTTTAGCCTCATTTGCAATACTTTCAATTTTACCAAAGTCAGTTGCATAAAGTTCAAGAGGTTCATTTGGGTGCATTTGATAATTCACTGCATAGATAATTTGTTGATTATCTTTAACTAGGGCATATCCTGTTGAATCAGGGAAATGAGATCCTAATCTAAAAGGTTTAATAGTTACTTGTCCAATTTCTAGTGGTTTATCTATCACTGACATATTGTAATTTGCAACTTTCATTTTTCGCAGTTCATTTTCTAAGATAGCATATGTACCTTTTGAGGCAAAAATTTCTATTTCTGGTATTTTTCTAACTAGATAAGAAATAGAACCAATATTGTCTGGATGACCATTTGAAATTAATATTCCTTTAATATTTTCTTTTTTTTCTATTAAATAATCAAAATTAGGAATTATTAAATCAACTCCAAAATTTTGAAAAGATGGATTTTTCATCCCACTATCTAATATAAAAATTTCTTTATCTATTTCAAGTATATAAAGGTTTTTACCTTTTTCATCCATTCCCCCAATAGGTATGAATTTAATATCTTTCATTTTATCTCCTATAAATATTTTAAATATTAAGTAATTATTTTGCTAATAAAATTATATCACATTATTAAAAAACAATGATATGCATTGTTCATTTTATTTTCTAAGGCCTAAAGCTTTGATTATTTTTCTATATTTAATAACATCTTTTTTGGCTAAATATCTAAGTAGAGATTTTCTTTTATTAACTTTTGCTAAAAGTCCTCTACGTGAATGAACATCTTTTTTGTGTTCTTTCATATGCCCTGTTAAAAGCTTGATATCTTCTGTTAAAATAGCAATTTGAGCTTCAATTGATCCTGTATCATTTGCTGATTTACCAAATTTTTTAAACAATTCTGATTTTTTTTCTTTTGAAATAGCCATATTGGTCTATCCTTCCTTGAACATAACCAAGATATAATTAACATCACATCCTAGTAATATTTGTATGTATTTTAATGCTTTTTAATTATACACTATTCTAAATTGAAATGTTTTTTAACTTTATTTACATCAATTTGAATTTGTTTAGATAATTGCTTTGGTGAATCAAAAGTTTTTTCTTGTCTAATAAACTTAATAAATTCAATTTTAATTTCATGATTATATATTTGATCATCAAATTCAAACATAAAAACTTCAATTGCTTTTTGATTACGATCTTTAAATGTAGGCCTTGTTCCAACATTGGCAATCCCATGATAATAAATATTATCATGTTTAACTTTAACTGCAAAAACTCCATTTAACAATATAGAAAAATCATCTTGGATATTAATGTTTGCCGTTTTAAAGCCTAATTCTCTACCGACCTTATGACCATGACTAACAATTCCATAAACACAAAAATCTCTTCCTAATATTTTATTTACTTTATCTAAATTATTTAACTTTAAATGTTTTTTTAATTCAGTAGAAGATATTTTATTTTTACCAATTGTTTTTAATTGCTCAATTACTACCTGAATTTTTCCTTGAGAATATTTGTAAATATCAGCAGGTTTGCCAAGGCCCCCTTTACCAAATCTAAAATCTTTTCCACAAACAACTTTTTTAGCGCCAAGTTTCTTAATATAGTTATTTATAAAATCATTTGCAGAAGTATTTTTTAGATCCTCTTTGCTTAAATCTAAAATTATTAAATGTTCTACTCCCATTTCAGACAGAATTCTTTTTTTATCAGATATTCCAAAAACATTAGAATTTTGTAAATCATTTAAAATGTCTTGGGGTGATTTACTAAATGTTAAAACAGCAGATTCCATATTGTCTTTTTTGGCTTCTTGGAGCATTTTATTAATAATTTTTTGATGACCTAAATGTATTCCATCAAAAAAACCAAGGGCTAAAACGATATCTCCTAGATTATTTATTTGATTAATTGCAATTTTATGAGTTTTCATACTTAAATATTTTACCATAGAGGCTTTTATAAATTAAAATTTCTTATAATTGACATTACACCCTCTTTGATTTTTACAACTGATATTAATTTATTTTTATAAACAAGGACAACAATGCCTTCTTGCTTAATATTAAATGTTTGACCTTGTTTAATTTTATTAAATTCTTCATAAGAAATTGAATATTGTTCTAAATCCAAGGCCTCTAATATATTAATTATGGAATGTTGTTTAATATCTTTTGGATTTGATGCATTTTGTAGCTTAAATTTACCAACTGAGATTCTTTGCAAAGAACTCATTGTTCCAAGATTGCCTGACTTAATTGCAATATCTTGACACAATGTTCTAATATATGTCCCTTTGGATACCAAAATCTTAAATTTAACTTCTTTATCACTAAATTTAAGTAATTTAATTGCTTTAACCTCTATTTTGACAGGTTTTAATTCAACCTCTTTACCTTTTCTTGCAAGGTTATAAGCTTTTTTACCTTTAATCTTTTTAGCAGAGAATTTGGGTGGCTTTTGAAAGTGTATCCCCATAAAGGAATTTAAAATTGAATTTCAATCTTTAACATATTTAATTTCTTTTTGATCAATTATTTTTCCTGTGATATCTTGGCTATCAGTTGCAATTCCTAATTTTAATACTGCAATATATTCTTTATCTTCACTATTGATAAATCTCATAGCTTTTAATGCCTCTTTACCAGAGGCAATAACTAAAAGACCAGTTGCCAAAGGATCTAATGTGCCACTATGACCAAAATAAGAATGATTGAATTCTTTTTTTAATATTCGTATAACATCAAAAGAGCTTTGATTAATTTCTTTGTTTATTAATAAAAATTTATTCATCTTATTCCTCTGCTTACAAACTTCTATAAAAAATTTTTAAGGATGTCTTTTTATTTTATTTAACGCTTTTTCAATAGAATTAGCATTTTCTAAAGTAGCATCTAAAACAAACTTTAATTTAGGTATTTTTCTAATTTTAATCTTTTTGGCAAGGCTTGATTTAATAAAGCCAATAGATTTTTCTAGAGCTTTTAAACTAGCTTCTTTTTTCTCTTTTTGTCCTAAAACATTAATATAAACAGTAGCTAAATCAAGATCTTTTGAAGTTTTAACTGCAACAATAGTTACAAAACCAATTTTAGGGTTTTGAAGATCATTGATAATTATTTCTGAGATATATTGTAGTAATTTATTTTGAATCTTTTGGACTTTCATGTTTTACCTCGATTAATTCAAAACCTTCAAAAACATCGCCAATTTTAATATCATCAAATTTATCTAAGCCAATTCCAACTTCATGACCAGTTTTGGCTTCTTTTGCATCTTGGGTAGTAATTTTCATTGAAGTAATTTTACCTTTATAAATTTCTACCCCATCTCTTAGTAGCCTAATTGGATTTTTTCTATATAAAGTTCCATTTTTTACAGAAGAGCCAGCAATGGTTCCGACTTTGGGTACTTTAAATAATGCTATTACCTCTGAGATGCCTGTAATGTTTTCTTGATAAACTGGCTCAAGCAATCCAGTTAATACATTTTCAATTTCCTCTTGAAGTTTATAGATAATAGTGTGTGGTGAAATAATAACATTCTCATTTTGAGCCATATCGCTAATAGCAGAAGTAGGTCTGATATTAAAGCTATAAATTTGAGCATTTGAAGCTTTGGCCAACATAATATCAGATTCTGATATTACTCCAATTCCAGTTGAAATTATATTAATTTTGGCATTTGGAACATTAATTTTTCCCAACACATGTTCAATTGCAGCAATAGACCCATTAACATCAGATTTAATAATAATATTTAATACTTTAAATTCTGCTTCAGCTAGTTCCTGAGATAGATCTTCCATAGTTCTTCCTCGAGAGTGCATTCTTTTTTTATAAATGCTATCTTCTTTTCTTTGGTTAGCAATCTTTTTAGCCTCTTTTTCACTAGCAAAAGCCATAAATTTAGAACCAATTTCAGGAACATCACTTAAACCAGTAATGACAACTGGTGTTGAAGGTAGAGCTTCACTTAAAACTTTGCCTTCAGCATTAGTCATAGTTCTGACTTTACCGAAGTGTGAGCCAATAACAAGGGGATCTGAGACTTTTAAAGTACCATTTTGAATCAAGATAGTAGCAACTGGTCCAAGTGATTTATCAAGATGTGATTCAAGAACACTCCCTAGGGCATAACGGTTTGGGTTAGCACTATGCTCTTCTACTTCACTAATTGTTAAAATTGTATTTAACAAATCATCAAGACCTTCACCCTTTAAAGCAGAAATATTTTTATAAATAATATTACCTCCTCATTCTTCTGGTGTTAGATCATATTGTGATAATTCATTTTTGATAGATTCAATATTAGCATTTGGTAAATCTATTTTATTAATGGCAACAATAACTGGCTTGCCAGATGCAAGGGCATGATCCTTGGCTTCAATTGTTTGGGGCTTAACACCATCAACAGCGGATACAACAATAATTACAATATCAGTGACATTAGAGCCTCTAGCTCTCATTTTGCTAAATGCCTCATGACCTGGAGTGTCAAGAAAAGTAATTTTTTGTTTATTATACTCTATTTGATAAGCACCAATATGTTGGGTAATACCACCTGATTCATTATCAGCAATGCTAGTTTTTCTCAATGTATCTAAAAGAGTTGTTTTTCCATGGTCTACATGTCCCATAATTGTAATAATTGGTGGTCTTTTAACAAGATCTTTTTGATCATCTTTGATTTTAAGAGATTCTAAAATATTAGTTGCATCAACTTCTTGTTCCTTTTGAAAATCAAGTCCATGTTCAATACAAAGTTCTCCTATCTCTTCTTCAGTTAAAGAAGTGTTTAGGGTAAAAGGCTTACCTTCTAGAAATGCTTTTTTAATAACTTTTGTTGAATTAATATTAGTTTTTTTACAAAACTCATCTAAGGTAATAGAACCTGTGTAAATAAAAACACCATCTTTAATACCAACATCAACAGATTTAAGTTGTGATTTTAAATCAACTCCTTTTCTTTGTGATTTTGCCATATTTTACTCCTTTAGTTCATTTATTATTTTTTGTGATAGATTTTTATCTATAATACCAATTACAGCAGTATTTTGCTTACCAATTGCCTTAGAAATTTCTTTTTTAGAGAATTTTTCGATTAGCTCAATATTATAATAATGACATTTATTTCTAATTTTTTTTAAATTATTAAATGCAGTATCAAATCCTAAAATAACTAAAAAAACTTTTTGTTTAACGATGTTTTCCATTAATTTTTGACCATATACTAAATTACCAGAAACTTTAGCTAATCCCAATGTTTTTAAAATTTTATTCATAGTACTTGTCAAAGTCCTCATCATCATCTAAATCAGGATTGATTTCTTGTTGATCTTCATCTGGATTAGGGGCAAATCCCTCAAAATCATCAATTTCAGGGATATCATTAATTTTTTCAAAATCAAAGTTATCTTCAATTGATTCTTCTTGCTCTTGGTTTTGGGCAAAAAGATCATCACTATCTTCATAATCTTCAGCAATTTTAAATTGATCAACATCAACATCACTTGGTCTTGAAGATATTTTGGTTTGATTATAAGTTCAGTCTGAAGGAACCGGAAAATTAGCATCTTCTTCTTTAATAACATCTATTTCAATATCAAGTAATCTTGATACAACCTTAGCATTTGATCCCCCACGACCAATTGCAGATGAAAAATCATCGCTAGAAACAACAACAGTTGCTTTATTTTCTTCTATTTTTACAAATAGAGGTTTGGCTGGCACAAAGGCTCTTGCGATTTGTTTGTCTAATTCTTCCATAAATGGAATAACATCAATAAATTCTCTTCCTACTTTTTGGATTACTCTTTGAATTCTTTCTCCACCTGGCCCAACTATTGTGCCAACTGGATCTAAACCATCAATATTTGATTTAACAATCATTTTAGTTCTAATACCACCATATCTTGCTATTTTATCAATAAAAATAGTTCCTTGGGCAATCTCAGGAATTTCTTCATTTAAAATAATTTTGATAAATTCAACAGAGTTCATTGAAAGAATAATTGGCAGTCCTTTTGAATTAGGATCAATTTTTTCAATAATGGCTTTAACTTTATCACCAGTACCAAGAACTGTTCCTCTTGGAGTTTGATTTTTATTGAGAAAACCAAAAGTTTTATCAAAGGCAATAATATAAAAGTGTTCTTTTATTTTTTCAACATTTCCTTCAATCATTGTTCCAATTTTTTCTGAATATTCATTTAAAACCAATTCTTTTTCTTTTTCTCTAATTTTTTGTCTAATAATTTGTTTAACTTGTAGTGCAGCAAGTGTTGAGAATTCTTTATTCAATTCAACTTCAGATTCAACACCATCACCAACCTTAAAGTTGGCATTGATTTTTTGGGCCTCAGTAAGTGTAATTTGAGTTGGTGCATCAAATTTTTCATCTTCTTGTTCAACAACTCTTTTAATATGGTACATTTTGATATGACCTTTTTTAAAATCAATATCAACTCTTAATTCAGCTTCTGGGTCAAATTCTCTGTGATAAGTTTTAATAAATGCCTCGCTTAGTGCTTCCTGCATTGTTTCTATAGGGATATTCCTATCTTCATTTAATTGTTCAATTGCATTAATAAATAACTGGCTATCTAACATTTTTTACTCCCTATATGCTCAATTAGCTTTTTTGATTTCATTTAATTTTATTGTGTATTGCTTTTTCTTTTTATCATTTATTTCTAAGGTAATTTCTTTACCTTGAATTTCAATGACTTTAGCAAATAATCATTTTACATTATTGATTGATTTTTTCAAGACTACATAAACAATTTTATCTAGTGATGCTTGTCAGTGATCTAGAGTGTAAAGTTCTCTTTCAATTCCTGCTGATAGAACTTCAAGACTATAATCATCACTAGTTGGTTCATTTTTATCTAAGTATTTAGATAAATGTTTAGAAATCTTAATAATTAATTCCATATCAATTATTTGATCTGTTTTATCAACTATAACTCTTAAAATTTTAGTCCCAAATTGTTTGTTTCATTCTAAGTGATACAAAATTGTATCAATAGAATTTAGTTGTTTTTTAATTTCTTCTCTTACTTTTTCCATAACCCCTCACAATAAATAAAGAAGAGCAAATTGCTCTTCTCAATTAGCTATTTGTTATTAATCATTATAGCTATTAAATATTAAAAGTCAAATAATACAATTTGTTCATCTGATGGCAGACTAGATAATACACCTTGTGATTTTAGAAGTTCAAAAACTGTAGAGTTTAATTTTGTACGTTCTAGTAAATCTTTTTGAGAAGAAAAAGCTTTTTGCTCTCTGGCTTCAACTATTGAATTTGCGACATTAGGTCCAAGGCCATTAATGACTACAAAAGGAATAATGATTTGATTAGTGGATTTATCAATTATAAAATTCTCTGCTGTTGATTTATTGATATCAATACCTTGAAATTGATATCCTCTGGCAAACATTTCAATTACCATTTCCAAAGTCTTTAGTAAATCAATTTCTTTAACTGAAACTGATGATTTATTTTTTGAATATTGCTGTTTGATTTCATTATATCTTTCCAAAACAAAAGAATCGCCTTTTAAGATAGTGTTGATTTCAAAGGCATCACAACGTAGTGAAAAAAGAGTTGCATAATATTCCAATGGATAATAAACTTTAAACCAAGCAACTCTTCATGCCATCATTACATAAGCAGTGGCGTGAGCTTTGGGAAAAAGGTAATTAATTTTTGAACAAGAATCAATATATCATTGCTCTACTCCATGCTCTTTCATTTTTTGAACGTGAATTTCTCATTCAAGTGGTTTATGTTCAATATGCCCTTTTCTAATAAATTCCATAATATCAAAGGCATCTTGTTTAGATAAACCTTGTTTAATCATAAAAAGCATAATATCATCTCTACACCCAATTACATCAGACATTTTTTTACCATTGATAATTAAATTACGAGAGTTGCCCCGATAAACACCAGTTCCATGAGAAAGTCCTGATAAGATAATTAATTCATTAAATGATTTAGGCTTGGTTTCAGCAAGCATTTGTCTAACAAAGTTTGTTCCAAATTCAGGAATACCAATTCCGCCAGTAAATTCACTTATTGGCATTTTACTTTTTAGTTTAAGTGGTCCTAAACCAGAAAATATTCCAATAACATTATCATCATAAAATGGAATATCAACTGGATCAACACCCGTAATATCTTGTAGCATTCTAATAGCTGTTGGATCTACATGTCCTAAAAGATCTAATTTCAATAAATTATTATGAATGGAATGATAATCAAAGTGAGTTGTTATTCACTCTGCTTTTTCATTGGCAGGATAGTTTATTGGTGTAAAATCAGTAATATCATATTCTTTTGGTAAAACCATAATACCACCTGGATGTTGTCCAGTTGTTCTTTTAGTGCCAACTAATTTTGCAACCAAACGATCAATTGTAGCTTTGGAGCTACTTTCAATATTATTTTCTTCTTGATAGGTCATAACATAGCCATATGCAGTTTTAGATTGAACAGTAGAAATAGTTCCAGCTCTAAATACATTTTCTGGACCAAATAATTCTTTTGTATAATCATGAGCTTGAGATTGATAAATGTTTGAAAAGTTTAAATCAATATCAGGAATTTTATCTCCATTAAATCCCATAAAGGTTTCAAAAGGAATATCATGGCCATCACCATACATAACCTCATTACATTTAGGACAATTAATTGGGGGTAAATCAAATCCTGAACCATACTTTTCTAAATCAACATTAAAATCTGAATATTTACATTTACAAATATAGTGGGGAGGAAGAGGATTTACTTCAGTAATTTTACTTAAAGTAGCTACAAGTGATGAACCAACTGATCCTCTAGAACCTACCAAATATCCATCTTCAAGAGATTTTTTAACAATTAGATGAGAAACATAATAGACAGTATCAAAGTTTTGAGAACAAATAGGCTCAAGTTCTTTTTCAAGTCTTTTAACAATTGGATCTGGTAGTGGTTTACCATATTTTTCATATGCATTTTGATAGCATAATTCTTTTAGTTTTTCTTGAGAATCTTTAATTTTTGGTACAAATAACCCTTCTTTTAAAGGTTTGATGTTATTGTCAAACATATCATATACAATATTTGAATTTCTCACTACAAGTCTTTGGGCAATTTCTCTACCAATAAATTCAAAATCACTAGTTAATTCATCTGTGGTTTTAAAATGTTTATTGGGAAAGTTTTGAATTCTACCTTTATAGTCTTTTAGAGGGTGGGGTGATCCTCCTAATCTTTTAGTATTAATTAATATTTTTCAATTTTCAATTTCTTCTGGATCGATATAAAATGGATCACTTGTTGCCACTACCAGTTTATTTAATCTTTTAGCCTCTTTAATAATACGATTAATTACATCATGCAAAATATCCTGTGATTCTATTGACTCTCTTTCAATTAAATATTGATAATCACTTGGTGGAGCAAGTAAAATAAAATCATAAAATTTTATTTTTTCAGTTAGTTCAAAATTATTTTTATTCAAGGCAAATTCCATAATTTCAGAATTATGTGCTGAAGAAGCTATAATAATATTTTTGTATTTTTTAAGTTTTTCTTTAGGAATTGCAACTGATTTATTATGAGCTAAATAATTAGTATGGGCAATAGAAATAATTTCATATAACTCTTTTAGCCCTGTTTGGTTTTTGGCATAAATATTACAACTAAAACCAAATTGCTTAACTAAAGCTTCGTTGCTTTGGGTATTTTTAATATCTATAAGCAATTTGACATTATAATTAATTTTAAGAGATTCAAGCATTTTTAAGAAAATTGATTTTAATATACCAGCATCATAATCAGCTCTATGGGCAACTTCTCAATCATAAAAAACTCCATATTCTTTGGCAATCTTTTCTAAACGATATGATCTTTTTGGTTTTGAAACAACTCAAGATAGCATTAGAGTATCAATTCATGGATTTTCTAAAAGTCCTTTATGATGTTTTAAATAAAGTTTTTTTAGAAAACCAATATCAAAATTAGCATTATGAGCAACTAATGTTGATTTATTAATGAATTTAAAGATTCTATCAGCTGCTTCTCCTTGATCGATTCCGCCATCAACATCACTTTGCCTAATTCCAGTTAGATTTTGAATATATTTTGAAATTGGCTTAGAAGATTTAACAAAGAAATGCAACTTATCAATTAATATTCCATTTTTTATTTTTTGAGCACCAAATTCAATTATTTGATCATAATGAGATGATAGACCAGTAGTTTCAAGGTCAAAAATTACAAATTCTACTTCTTCAATTAATTGATTAGTTGGATTAACAATTAAATCAAGAGATGAATTAATAACGTTGATTGTTGAACCATAAATTGTTTTAAAAGCTGGATGGTTTTTTTTAACCTCTTTGTCTGCCATCATTATTTCTGGGAAGGCTTGAACATTATCAACATCACAAAAGGCAATAGCTTTATGACCAAAAAGAGCTGCTTGATCAATCATTTCTTTGGCAGAAGAAAGACCATCAAAAGCTGACATTTTGGTGTGAGCAGAAAGTTCAACTCTTTTTTGATTAGCATTATCTTTACGATCCTGGGGTTTTGTTATTTTAACAATATTGTTAAGGATGATAACTAATTCTTTATCAAAACTGTCATATTCAACTCTTCCATTAACTTTGACTCAATTACCTACTTTAATTGATAAAATTTTATCTACTGTATTAGATGTTGTTTTAAAAAAGTATTTGGCATTAATTGATTTGGTTTTATCAAATAAACCAATTTTATAAATAAATAGATCTTTTTGCCTTATCTTTCTTTGATCAATTGCTGTAACTTGGGCATTTAATGTGACTTTTTTAATTTCTGCACTATCAATATCAGAGATTTTAATACCAATTGATTTATTATTGTAGTTTTTATATGATTCATTTGAACTTTGATTATTAATATAGTTTTGAGTACTTTCCATTCTGATTAATTTAGCATTATTTATTTGATCCTCAAGTAGTTTTTGAGTTTGAAGTTTAATTTTGTGTTTAAATTCTTCAACATTTTCTTTTAATTCAAAAACTATTGGAAAATCATATCCAAGCCTCTTTAATTCCATGGCAATGGTTTCTTTTCAATCTAAATATGATTTCATTTGTGTTTTTAAATTAAAGTTAATAGTGATATTTTTATTATCAAATTTAGCTACAGCATTAATATCATGAAGTTGTTTGCCAATAAAAGTTAAAACAAAAAGTTCGTTTCAATATTTATTAAATACTTCAACATCACTTAAATCATCAAAAATTAAATGAAGAAAGTAGTTTTTATCGTATTTCAAAAAGGCTTCATCAATTTCTTTAACTCTTTCTGTTGAAAGTGGTTGGGAATTTCTAATAAATATTTTATAAGATAGTGAAGATTGATTTAAAATCACTTTTTCAATCTTTGCTTCTTTAAGATCACTAGTAATTTGCAAACCAACATTTTGCAATATAATATCTAATTTATTCATAACTAAATTGCATAAGTCAAGATAAAATAAAAAGCAATAACTGAAAAGACAATACTATCTAATCTATCTAAGACTCCTCCATGACCTGGTATGGTATTTGAAAAATCATCTAAATTATAAGATCTTTTTAATAGTGAAAAATAAAGATCTCCCACTAGGGATGAAAGTGATAAAACTCAGGTAATAAACCAAATTTGGTAACCAGCATCTCTTGCTGGGTCAATAAATGGAACATAGAAATTCATTTGTCAAATCACAACTCAAATGTGAGCTAAAATTACTCCACCTAGAAATCCCTCTCAAGTTTTTTTAGGAGAAATGTTAGGAGATATTTTTCTTTTTCCAAGTATAGAACCGATAAAATATCCACCTATATCACAACAAATAACTAATACTAAAACTAATGCCAAAAGCTCAAAACCTTGACCATAGCTATCAGATTTAAGTAAAATTCAAATAAAAGCTCTAGCTGAAACAACAAGAAGAGATAATGCTACTGTGTGAGTTGAAATTGTCCGATATGAAATGCGTTCATTAAATAATGGTGATATAATCAATCAGAAAAATAGTAACATAATTTTGTAAACTTCAAATACTTTAAAGGATGCCCATGCCCCTTCAGGAAAACTTCTTAGTAATACAAAATTATTTATCCCAGAAGAAATAACCCATATAAATAAAATTAAAGTAATTGAGGAATATCAAATTGATTTTTGATTTTTATTAACAAACATTACTTCAAAAAAAGCAACTGTTGCAAAAAGCAAGGCAATAATTAATGTAAAGCCCTTATGAAAAAGGACAAGCAAAAGAATAATTAGACCTAAAACTAATCCAGATGAAGTTCTAGATAAAATATTCTTTAATCTTAATTTTGCCATGTCTATATTTCCTACATTATAATTCTAATATGTTTTTTTCTTTATCTTTTGCCATTGAATCAATTTTTGAATTATATTCATTAACTAACTCTTGGATATCTTGGCTATATCCTTTTTTATCATCATCGGTTGATTCTGAATTTTTAATTTTATTATTAGCATCTTGTCTAATTTGCCTAATTGTGATTTTAGCTTTTTCTGATGCTTCTGAAACTTTTTTAGCTTCTTTTTGTCTTGTTTCCTCTGTTAATGGTGGAATATTGATTCTAATAATATCTCCTGAATCATTTGCATTTAAACCAGTATCCGAGCTATTAATTGCATTAACAATAGTTTCAATTTGGGTTTTATCAAATGGTTTAACTGCTAGTTGTCTTGCTTCTGGTGTTGAAATTGATGCCATTTGATTAAGTGGTGTTATTGTTCCATAATAATCCACTTGAATACCATCAAGCATCGAAGGACTAGCAAATCCTGTTGAAATTTTCTTTAGAGTATTTTTAAGATGATTAATTGTTTCTTCCATTTTAGTTTTTGATTCATTTACAATTTTTTGTAGCATTGATATTCTCCTAAATTCTTAATAATTAATTTTTTAATATTATAACATATAGTTTTTTGTTATAATGATATATGATAAATAAGATACTATGAAAACAAAATATTTAATTTACAACTATCTAGCTCAATTGTTATTAATAATTGGAGCATACATTTATTTTAAAACATTTAATAATATGTTTTTAAATTTTCCTTTGGCATATATTGGCATATGAGCTGGATTATTATCAAAATTAACAATTTGAGTTTATATAATTTTACAAATAGCCATATTTTTTGTAGTTTATAAAACTAACTGAACCAAAGAAAAATTAATTTTGATTTTAACAATCTGCTCTACTCCTCTACTTGGTTGAATTTCAATTATAAATTCAATTGTGATAATTAAATTAATAAAAACTACACTCCTTGATGTTGAAGTGTAGATTATATTTTTTTCATATTTAATTTTTAGCTACTTTTACAATATGATCTGGGTTATTTTTATCAACACAAATATCAGCTAGTTCCTTGTTGTTGCTATATTTTTTTAAAGAACATCAATATGTTTCATCTGAGATAATCATAGGTTCTTTTGTTAATCAATTTGAACCCTTGGTTTTTAATATATGATTATCTAAATATCATCTTAGTAAATAATCATGGTGATTATGCCCTTTTTTAAACACTGATACTTTTGGTTTGTCTGGAAATTTTTTATTCTTTTGTAAAAGATAGCTTTGTGAGTAATCAATTAAAGTTTGATAAGGAATGATTTTAACATCAATGCCATCATCAATAATTTTAAGTTCATATGGTTGCATTGAGCCTAGTCTAAAATCATAATCAGTTGAAATAATTTTAATTTTATCTTTATTAGGTTTATTCAAAGTTTTTAGTGGAGTTAAATAATCTTGTTTGGCAGTTGCCCAAAAGATTGGCATAGCAATTCTGGTAGTAATGGCATTTTGATTAATTGGTGCCTTGACAATTTTTTCATATTTTTTTGTTTTCTTATCATATCCCATATATGGAAAGAAACTGCCATCAATTACCCCAGCTAATTCAGGATTAAGTTTTAATCTTGTTGCAATCATTTGAACTGAATCTACATTATCAAAAGCTTGATCTTGGTATCTCTTAAGGTATTCATACATCAAAAATGTTCCATATGAATGAGATACATAATGAACCTTTTTATACCCCAATGCTTTTAAATCTTTTGCTAATTGAAACATATTTTCAGTAGTATCATTCATCATTGTTCCAAAAACAGCATTACCAACTTCTGGAATGCTTGGAGCATTTTTCATATATTTAACATCTTTTATTGTAAGTGGTCTTTGTGAGTTGGCATTTATAAATCCAGTGGTGTTGGAAGCCTTAAATTGATCTTTAAAATATTTGTTTGATTGAATTCCTTCTCAAAATGATTGAACTCCCATATAAACATCAAAACTAATATTGTAATTACCTTTAACTTTATTTTTGGCAAGATCTTTGCTATTTTTTGATTTACCAAACATAAAAGCATAATCTTTTATGTCTTTATCTCAGTTTTTACCCAGTTTAGGTCCGCCTACTCAAAAGACAATTGCCTCATCATGATTTTTTATGTATTTTTGGTTATTTTTAATTTGTTTTGAGCCTTTGCCATATTTTTCATCTAAAATATATGCTCTACCAGAAATGGAAGTGGGATTTCAAAAACTTTTAGTGAGTTTTTTGGGAAAAGCTTGGTAAATTCCCAAGCTAGTCATTATCAATGTTGTAATTTTGGTTAAAATTAATATTTTTTTCATAATCTAATCTATAAAACTATATAGTTTCCTTCTTTTTTTGTTTAATTTTTTCATTTTTACTTTTGCTATTTCTATTTCTTCTAAAGAAATATTATTAGCAGTGTGATTTATACTCAGTATATCAAGATGGGGTTTCATTGCAAAAGAAATTTCTTGTCAAGCTTTTTCTTTTTTTGCTACTTTATATCTTTGGTATTTTTTAATATTTTTAGTTGCTTTTTGTTTCTTAATGTCCTTAAATTTATTTCAAGCCTTTGATCTGATTTTTTCTGGCTTTAAAAAATCAATTGATATTTTCTTGGCATCTCTATTAATTAATGATGAAACATTAAATCAAGCATAAGGTGTAAAAATCATATGATGAGCAATTCTGCCAGGGTCAATTCTCTTGAATGTCAAAAGGTAAATAAAAGTGATTAATTTGGTTGAATAAATTGTTAGATGAGCATTTTTGCTTTTTAAAAAGTCTTTTTCATATTGGGAAATATTGCCAACCAAATTATCTCCATTTGATGCAAAATAATGTAGTTTTGATAAATCAGGAATATCTTTTAGTAGCTCAACATAATCATCTTGCATCATTTGGGCAAAGATTAATTTTGTGTTTTTATCATCATTAAATTTTTCAATTGAAGCTACTTCCCCATGCTTATTAAAAAAAACCCATGATTTTCAATGTTTAATAGCAGATGTTATGACCCGGGGGGTATAAAGTCTTCCGTGTGCTAAAATAATTTTGTCTAAATGATCAACTCCATATTTAGAAATATATTTCAAACAAGCAAAAGAACCATATGATTGCCCAACTAAAATAACTTTTTTATCCTGAGATATAATATGTGAAATAACATCATTAAGAATATCAATATTTTTTGTATTGAATCTAGTTGCATCATTTATATTGCGGATGACAAACTTGGGATTTAAATGCTGAAATTGTTTAACTTGGACAAAATTAACTTTTTTACAAAAATATTTTTTAAAAAATCTAACTGTTTTTAAATAATAATAACTCTCTTTTTGCATTTTAGATAATTCAACAGAAAGATCAGTTACCAAGTCTTTTCTAAAGCCACCTTGAACAAAAACTAAAGTTGTATCAGAGTTGGTATTATGTTCGATATATAAATCTTTGATATTCATAAAAGTTTTCTCCCTGGCTTTATATTTTATATTTTAGCATTTTTAAGATAATTATGGTTAAATATTATTATAAATGTTAAAGAATATTATGAACTTTGAGACACAAAAACAAGTAACTGAAATCATTGAATCAGTAGGTGGTAAAAATAATATAAACTACTTTACCAACTGCCAAACTAGATTAAGAATAACTGTAAAAGATAAGAAAAAAGTTAATCTTAAAGCGATAAAATCAATTTATGGTTCTTTTGGATGTTTTGTTGTTGATAAAACTTTTCAAGTAGTTTTTGGCCCTGTAAAAATAAAAAATGTTGTAGCTGAAATGGAAAAGAAAACAAAAACTTTAAAAAAAATAATGTATTAAAATTAAAAAATCTTTTTTATTATAATAGGGTTTTTTTATGTTATTATTTTTCTAGTTTAACATAAGAGGGTTGGGTTTTTATTTCTTCTGGATTTTCAAAAGTAATTTTTCCAACTTTTCCATTTATTAATTCATTTAAAAATTTATCAATAATATGATCTACATTTTGTTTATCTGTAAAATTATACTTATTTTTTAATAATAAAAGTGTTTTATCAAATTTAGTAGAATTATTATTAAAATATTTTTTATAAAGATTTAAATATTTTCTTGATAGAAAATCAACTGCATTTAAATATATTTCTTGTTTTGGCAAAATGTCTAATTTAATTGAGTTTGTAAATGCTAAATTTCTGGCTACAAATTCATTATTAAATCTTGGTCATAATATGCCTGGAGTATCTAAAAGTTGAATATTGGAATCAGCTTTTACTCATTGTTGAGACTTGGTGTGACCTGGCTTATTTGCAACCGAGGCAACTTTTCTTTTAGAAAAGTAATTAATAAAAGTTGATTTGCCAACATTAGGAACACCAACCACCATTGTTTTCAATGGTTGTTTTTTGATTCCTTTTCTTATTTCACTTTTCCTTTTAGCTAGACAAAGTTCTTCACCAATTTTAATAATCTTTTTAAAATCCTTAAAATTTAAAGTGTTAATACTTAAAACTTTATATCCCTTAGCAATAAAGTAATCTTCTCAAGATTTAATCTTTGTTAGATCACACAAATCTTTTTTAGTCATAATCAATAATTTAGGCTTATTTTTTGTAATTTCTTCAAGCAAAGGGTTTTTAGATGAAAAAGGAACTCTTGCATCTACAAGTTCAATAACAAAATCAATTATTTTAATTTTGGCTTCAAGTTCTTTTCTAGCTTTTTCCATATGACCAGGATATCAATTAATTTTCATAAAAATTCCTTTCTTATCTATATTATAAATAAAAAATAAGGCATTACCTTATTTTTCAGATGTATCTTCTTTAATTCTAGCTGCTTTACCAGAAAGTTTTTTAAGATAGTAGATTTTTGATTGTCTCACTTTACCTTTTTTAATAACTTCAATTTTAGGAACTGAAATGGCATGAAGGGGAAATGTTTTTTCAACGCCAACTCCACTAGCAAGCTTTCTAACAGTAAAAGTTTGACCAATACCTGAACCTTGTTTTTTAATAACAACGCCTTCAAATATTTGAATTCTTTCTTTACTTCCTTCTTTAATTCTAGTGTGAACTTTAACAGTATCACCAGCAGAAAATACTGGAATATTGCTTTTAATTTGTTTTGATGTAATTTTATTAATTAAATTTTGTTGTATGTTAGCCATTTTCTCTCTCCTAAAATTTTTATGCTAATATATTTTAACATAAATCAATTTTTCATTAAAGCATTTATTTTGTCTTTTTGAGTTTTTTTAAAAAATCTTCAAATTTTTCATAAATGCATCCATCTCCATTAGATGCTTCTAAAATTCATTGGGAAACTAGTCCGTAAGCATCTCTAAATTTAACATTATATTTATTTACTAGTTTAGCAACTAGTTGAGTAGCATTAATAAAGTGATTTTCCGATCTTTCATGCATTAGTTTTTTATTAAAACTCAATGTTTTAACCATTGGAATCATAACCGAAAGACAAGCAACCACTGTTTCAACTGAATCAAATAGAGATTCTTTGTCTTCTTGCATATCTTTATTATACGAAAGAGGCAAGCCCTTCATAACTGTTAAAATACTATTTAGATTTCCAAAAACTCTACCAGTTTTTCCTCTAACTAGTTCAAAAACATCAGGATTTTTTTTATTGGGCATAATTGATGAGCCAGTGGCAAAAGCCTCATCAATTATTGTATAATCAAATTCTTGGCTAGATCAAATGATTTGATCTTCACAAAATCTTGATAAATGAACCATAATAATTGACATATGACATTGTAGCTCAATGATATAGTCCCTATCAGAGATTGCATCTAATGTATTATCATAGATTTTTGAAAAACCTAATTTTTTTGCTACAAATAACTTATCAATATCAAATGGTGAGCCATTTCCTGCTGCTGCTCCCATTGGAGATTGAGTTGTTATTTTCTCTCAGGCAGATAGTCTATCAGAGTCTGCTCCAAATTTTTGAATATAGGCATCAAAATACAATGATAATTTAATTACTTCAGCTTGTTGAAGATGAGTGTAGGATGGCATTGTAATATTTTTGTGTTTAGTTTTTTGGTTTCTTAATTCTTTTATTAAATTATTTAAAAGAACTTTAATTTCTTTTACAGCATCTCTACAATACATTTTAGTGCCAGTTGAAACTTGATCGTTTCTTGACTTTGCTGTATGGAGTTTTTTGGCTAATGGTCCTATTTTTTTAATTAAAAGATGTTCAATAAACATATGAATATCTTCATGTTTAGTAGTTGGTTTGTGTTTTCCATTCGCAAATTCCAGAGCAAGTTGATCTAAACCTTTAATAATTTTATTCTTTTCTGAAATCTTAATGATTTTTTGTTTTGCAAGCATTTGGGCATGAGCTTTATTAATTTCAATATCATAAGGTGCCAATGTTATATCAAAAGGTAGAGATGAATTAAATTTCTCTAACATTTTTGATTGTTGTTTGTTAAACCTTTGGGTTCAAATACTATTTTTTCTCATTTTTTTACTTATTTATTTTTTCTTTGAACTTTATTATAAACTTTTGATGAAAGTGAATAAAGATTAATAAATCCAATTGCATCTGCCTGGTTATAGACATTTTCTTCTTCAAATGTTGCTAATTTTGAATCAAATAATGAATATGGTGATTTTGCCCCATTAAACATTACATTACCTTTGTAAAGTTTTAAACTAACTTCTCCAGTTAGATTTTTATTTGTAATATTAAAAAATGCATCTAATGATTCTTTGGTTTGGGTAAATCATTTGCCCTCATAAATTAAATTGGCATATTGAATTTCCATTTGTTGTTTTAATGATAGTGTCTCTCTATCAATGCATAGAGTTTCTAAAATCTTATGAGCATGGAAAATAATTTCAGCTCCAGGAGATTCATAAACTCCTCTAACCTTCATTCCAACAAGTCTTGATTCAATAATATCATTAATGCCAACTCCGTGGCTTGCACCAATTTTATTTAATTTTTCAATAATTAATTTTAATGAAAGCATTTTTCCATTTAGTTTATTTGGTATTCCTTTTTTAAATCCAATTTTAACTATCTCTGCTTTTTCTTTAGCTTTTTCTGGTGGTTTTACATATCATAAACAATCATAAGGTGTTTTTTTATCAGTTCCTTCTAAAACTCCCCCTTCATGAGAAACATATCAAAAATTTTCATCAATTGAATAAGGTGATTTTTTAGTAGCAACTACTGGCACATTATGTGCTTTTGCATATTTAATAGCATCATTTCTTGATTTGATTTCTCAATGCCTTCAAGGGGCAATTACCTTTATAGTATCATCAAGTGATTGAATTGCATGTTCAAATCTAACTTGATCATTTCCCTTACCAGTTGCTCCATGGGCAATAACTGTTGCTTTTTCTTTTTTAGCTATTTCTACTAATTTTTTAGAAATTAAGGGTCTTGTTAATGTTCCTTGAATGTATTGACCCTCATATTTGCAACCAGCTTTAATTAATGGTGTAACATATTCTTCTAAAAATTCATTTTTAGCATCAATAATATAAGCTTTGCTAGCTCCTGATTTCAAAGCTTTTGACTTTATTTTCTTAAAATCATCTTTTTTTTGACCAGCATCAATACAAACAGCAATAACTTGACAGTTATCAAAGTTATTTTTTAATCAGGGGATAATTACAGATGTATCTAGCCCTCCTGAATAAGCTAGTACAACTTTTTTCATTAATTGTTTTTTCATTTTATTTTCCTTTTAGTTTTTTAATTATTGCCACAAATACCGATAGTTACTTAAAAAGTTCTATTTGTTATTTTATATTTGTTGTTATATTAATAAATATATTTTGCTAAATATTATATTGATTATTTTTGAGATATTAAATTATGTTAAAAACCAAACGTAAGTGTTTGTTTATTTTTATAGCCGTATTTGTATTGTGGCAATCTTTAACATTTAATACCTCTATTTTTTATTAAAAGCATTATAACAAATTTAAATAGAAATTGCCACTTTTTATCAAAGTCAATAACCTAACTATTTTTTAATAAATCTGGTCTTTTTTCTTTTGTCATTTTAAGTGACTGCTCTTTTCGTCACTCTCTAATAGCTTTATGGTTACCACTTAGTAAAACATCTGGTATTTTTTTACCATCAAATTCTTCTGGCCTGGTATATTGGGGGTATTTAAGAAGATTGTCTTCAAATGAATCACCAGCATGAGAAGCATAATTAATGATACCGGGGATTAACCTTGTTATTGAATCAATGATAACCATTGCTGGTAATTCTCCACCAGTTAAAACAAAGTCTCCAATTGATCATTCCTCATCTATATAATCTATAATTCGATAATCAATCCCTTCATATCTACCACAAATAAAAGTAAGAGTTTGCTTTTTAATTGCAAAACTTTTAGCTTCATTTTGTTTTAAAACTTTACCTTGGGGAGATAGTAAAATAATTTTTCCTGGATCTTTTATTGATTTTAGAGCTTTTACAATTGGCTTTATTTTCATAAGCATCCCTGGCCCTCCACCATAAGGTTCATCATCAACTTTTTTGTGTTTATCTGCTGCAAAATCTCTGATGTTAATAATATTGACTTGGATTTTTTTGGCATCTATTGCCTTGCCAACAATGGATTCAGAAAAATATGAATTAAATATTTCTGGAAAAATTGTTAAAATATTAAATTTCATTATATATTTTTAACCTCTATTTTTTCTTTTGTTATTTTAATTATAAAATTATCATTAATAGGAATGGCTTGTCCAGAATCTAAATTAAAAATTTTATATAGTTTAGTATAAGAAATTGATTTTACTTTACCAATTTCTTTATCTTGTAAATAAACTGGCCTTGAAATTAACTCATCTAAATCAAAATTATCATCAACTTGATTAACAAATACTGATTTACCCTTTAAAAATTCAACATCATTAATATTATTAAATCCTTTTAAAAATACTTGATGAAATTTCTTGTGTTTACGATACTTTTCAATTATATATTCTTTATCTTCAATAGTGATGGTTGTAAAATCCTTTAAAAAATCATTATTAGAAAAATGTCCTCCAGACATTATTCTAATTTCACCTTTTATTCCATGGGTATTAACTACTGTTCCTACTTTTTTCATAATTTAATTATACAACATTATAAAAAACCTTGCTTATTTGCAAGATCTATAATAATTATTTAGCTGAAACTTCTTTAGTTTCTTCTACTAATTTTTTTTCTTTAGAATCTTCTTTTGCAGGTTCTTCTTTAGATTTGTCTTTTGCAGGTTCTTCTTTAGATTCCTCTAATTTAGGTTCTTCTTTTGTTTCTGATGGTTTTGCTTCTTCTGTTGATTTTGCTTTTTCTGTTGGTTTTGCTTCTTCTGTTGGTTTTGCTTCTTCTGTTGGTTTTGCTTCTTCTGTTGGTTTTGCTTCTTCTGTTGGTTTTGCTTCTTCTGCTGGTTTTGCTTCTTCTGTTGATTTGTCATCAGCAGTTGGTTTTTCACTAGTTTTAGCTTCTTCAATCACTTCTTTTGCAGCTTCTGCTTGTTCTTCTTTTGCAGCTGCTTTTGGTTTAGTTCCTGGTTTTGTATAATTCACTTTTGAGTCTCAATCTTTTCCAAATTTTTCACTAGTTTTTGATTTAACTTCAAGTTTTCCATTTGTTTTAAAGTTAGCAAATTCAGCCATGATACCTTCATGGGCTAGCATTTTTTTAACTGTTGGAGTTGGTTTGGCTCCAAGTTTTAATCATTTCATAATGATTTCTTTATCAATTTTTAATTCTCCGATTTTTGGATTGAATGTTCCTGCTAGTTCAATATACTTACCATCTCTTTGAGTTCTTGAATCAGCTATAACAACTCTATAGAAAGGTTTGTTTTTTGACCCAAGTCTTTTTAATCTAATTTTTACCATTAATAATTCTCCTTTTAATACTAAACAATTTTATCAATTAACAAAATAAAAATCAAGTAATTTTACTTGACTAAATAGTTAAATTTTTAAAATCTGGATTTTGTGTTTTTGGAATATAAATCTTTATTTTTCAATAATTCATCCATAATTTTGTCAATAATTATAAAAGCATTAGTTCTTTCATTTCTGGTAACAAGCCTTATAGAGGTTGTTTGCTCTAAATCACTATGATCAAGAGTTTCTAAGACAATATCACAATATTTAGAAAGTAAATTCACTTCTTTTGAACTTGATAACAATATTTTATAAGCTTTATTTGACTCTATATTTCTTAAATAAGCATCATGATTACCATAAAAGCTTGTAATAAACAAAACATCCTTTGTTTTTGCAAGGCGACTTATTCCTACTTGATCTTCTATATTATTTACACATACTGTATTTAAATTTAATCTTAAAAGTTTTCTATTAAAATCTTCATTAATTAAGCCTGCTCCTGAAATTCCCCAAAAATAAATCTTATTAGCTTTTTTTAAAATTGTAGCTACTTTTTTTAAATCATTATCTCTAAAATTAGTATCAATAACTCTATCTTTGATTTTATAGTTATTAATTGAATATCTTAAAACCGGAAATGAAATACCTACTTTTTTTGAAAATCTAGTTATGGTACTTGTTGATGTGTTTAATTTTCTGGCTAAAGAAACAATCTTACCAATCTTTTTTTCTTTGGCAATTGAATCAATTAAATAATGGGCAATTTCAGCATCTATTCCCTTTGAATATTGTTTTATCGTATTTAGTTTAAATGCTAAATTTTGTGTATTTTTTTTCATAATAAAATTATATATGAAAAATTTTTCATAAAAGTATTTTTTTATCAATTGTTTTGAAATAGTTTACATATTATTATAAAGATGTAAATAGAATTTACAAAAAAACAAAAAGGAGAAACAATGAAAATTGACGCAAAAACAAAAGTAGCTCAAATTGTTAAGGCCTTTGGAGGAAAAGATAATATATCTTCTTTCTCAAATTGTCAAACAAGACTGCGAGTTACTATTAAAAACTTAAATAAAATTAACAAAAAAGACATTGATAATATAAGTGGGTCATTTGGATCTGTTGTCACTGGTAAAACAGTACAAATTATTTTTGGTCCAGGAAAAGTTGTTGATGTTGCAAAAGCAATGAAAAAGGCCATTGGTAAATCTGGAAAAGTATTATCTGCTGCTGAAATTGCTGCTGAAGTAAAAGCTGATTATAAAGCAAAAAATACATCTCAATTCCAAATATTTATTGGTAAATTTTCAAATATTTTTGCTCCATTAATTATCGGATTTGTTGGTGCAGGTCTACTAGCTGGTATAGGTAGCTTGATTGGTTCATCAGCATTAGGGCAAACAGCTGCAGGTAAATCATGAGTTGCACTATTTGGTCTATTATTATCAATTTGAAAATTCACATTCTTAGTAGTTGTGGGTTGAAGAACTTCTGAGACATTTGGTGGTTCAGGGGTGCTAGGTGCAGTAATTGCTGGAATGTATATCCCAGCCTTTGCAGGAGTATTACATAAAGTATTTATTCCAGATGGCTCTGGTCTATCATTTCTAGGGTTACACATTGCTAACCCAGCATCACACATATTAACACAAGGATTTAGGCCATCGCTTGCTAATGGCGTTTGAAAACTCGGTTATCCTAATGGTTCTGTCTTTGGGGTAATGATTTCTGCCTACCTTGTTGGAAAACTAGAATCAACATTTAGAAAAATTATCCCTGATAATCTAGATATGATTCTTAATCCCTTATTTGTATTAGTAACACTAATATTCTTAAACTTTGTATTAATTATTCCCTTTTCAGGAGCAGTGTTTCTAGGAATTGCCTTCTTATTTAAGACACTATATACAAACCCATTTGGTACAGCTATATTATCAGCATTATTCTTGATAACAGTTGTTTTTGGAGTACATCAAGGATTTGTACCAATCTATATTGCACTAGTTGCTGATATTGGAGTTAATGCTCTATTTCCAGTACTTGCCTTAGCTGGAGCAGCTCAGGTTGGTACCGGCATTGCTCTTTATCTAAAGTCTAAAAAGGGTTCAATTATTAGAAAACAAATATCAGGAGCTATTGTTCCTGCCTTTCTTGGCATTGGAGAACCAATGATCTATGGTGTTACTTTACCAAGATTTAGACCATTTATAACAGCCTCACTTGGAGCTGGTGTTGCCGGATTCTTTATGGGAGCTATAAACAGTTGAGGTCCAAGAGTTGTTGGTCTAAACACAATCTTTGGTCCATCAGGAATTTTGGCTACACCATTAATGACAACACCTGATGGTAATATTGGTTATGCTATTGGTATTTGAATTGCAGCCTTGCTTGTAGCATATGGAGCAGGTTTTATAATCACTTGATTATTTGGAACTAAAAACGTTGATCTAAGTTAAATGAAAACTAACAATATATCAAAAATTTCTATAGAAAAAAGAAATAAAAATACATTAAATATTGATACATCTAAAACCATAGACATGATCAATATGATAAACAAAGAAGACAAAAAGATTGCCCTAGCTATTGCTAAGGTCAATAAGCAAATTGCACAAGTTGTAGACATTTGTTTTAAATCTTTAAAAAACAATGGCAGAGTCTTTTATATTGGAGCTGGAACTTCTGGTAGACTAGGTATACTTGATGCCTCAGAAATTGTCCCCACATTTAATATGAAAAATAAATTTATTGGGATTATTGCTGGTGGAGATAAAGCCTTAAGACATTCAATAGAAGGTGCAGAAGATAGTAAAAGCCAGGCTGCAAAAGATCTTAGAAAATATAAAATAACAAAAAATGATGTTTTAATTGGAATTGCAGCATCTGGAAGAACACCTTATGTTAAATCTGGATTATTATGAGCAAAAAAGAAAAAAATTCAAACAATTTCTATTGCTACTTCAAATAATTCTGAAATAGGGAAAATTGCTAAAGTGAAAATTGAAATTGATGTAGGACCTGAAGTTATTATGGGATCTACAAGAATGAAATCAGGTAGTGCTCAAAAAATGGTATTAAATATGATTTCTACATGTACTATGATTAAACTTGGGAAAGTTTATTCAAACTTAATGATTGATGTAGTATCTTCAAACTATAAGCTCCAAAAAAGAACTATTAATATATTAAAAGAAATTACTGGCTGTGATGAAAAAAGAGCAATATTTATGCTTAAAAAATCAAAAAATAATATTAAATGTGCAGCGGTGATGCTGAAAAAAAATATAAATATAAATGAAGCAAATAAACTTCTTAAAAAACATAATGGGGTTTTAAGAGAAGTAATTGGTTAATTAAAAATAAATTCTACACCTTTCAGTTAAAGTGTAGAATTTTTTTGTTTTAATATTTTTTTAAGTTGTGCTGCATTTTCATCAAGAAATGCTTCGGCATCAGAATGACTTTGAAGCACAGTTGATGGAATGTTAATATCAACATTATCTTCAACTAAATTTTTAATTAACTCTGCTTTATTCTTCTAGATGCAATTAAATATTAAAAGTTATATTTTGAATTTATTTTTTCAGCGAGAATTGTTGATTTTCCACCAAAAATTGCTTGGACATTTTTATCTTTCTGGATAATTCCAGATGCTCCAAGACCTTTAATTCCTTCTTGATCAATAACACTAACTTTTTTAACAGTTACTCTTAATCTAGAGGCACATGCAAATACATTTTCAATATTTGATGGCCCACCTAGAAATTTAACTATTTTATCAATGTCTGCATTACTTGTTTTTGAGTTTTTAAACTTTTTTTCTTTATATATTTTTTTATCGATCAATTCAACATCTTCATCATCTTCACGGCCAGGTGTCTTTCAATCGAATTTTTTAATCATATATGTAAATGTGACAAATCCAATTATGGCAAATAGGATTGATAGGGGTATTGCTCATAGGAATCTAGTTCCTTTTTGTGCAGGCAGAGCTCCATAGATTATATAATCTATGAACCCTCTAGCAAATCCAACTCCCACATGGGCTCCTGCTAATTTCATTAACATATAGGCCAAACCTGATAGAGGTACATATATTAGATAGTAAAATAATGGTGCAATAAATAGGAATGAGAATTCAAGCGGTTCAGTAATACCTGTTAGAAAGGCTACAAGCATTGCAGATCCGATAATTGCCATTGTTTTTTTACGTTTTTCTTTATGTGCTGTATAAATTAAAGCAGCACCAATACCTTGAGTGGCACCAAGATAAATTGGATAGTCTTGAGTGAATCTACCTGCATATGTTCCAGTGTGGACAGCAATTCATTTATAAATAGGTAGAGATTCTCCTCCACTAACTGGAAGAGATTTCAATGGAAGTCCATTAATAAAGTTTCAAATGTTGTGATCACCAATAATTGAAACTGCACCTCTTTGTTCAAAAGCTGCCTTAATAGTTCCAAATGCAGTATCACCTGCTACACCTAATGATTCAGCTGCATTAATAATAGATGGTAATGTTAATTCTCCTCCTAGAGGAGTTTGTCAAGCTAGACCAATCACAATATGGTGTAGACCAAATGGCATTAATGATCTACCTAGCATACCATAAAGTAGTCCATCAGTTCCGCCTGGTGCTGAGGCTGCAATTGTTCCTAATGTTGAAATCATTTGTCCAACAAATGGTCAAAAAATTAGGAAAATAAGGCTTGTAAGAATCACAAATGGCATCATAATAATTGGGACAAATCTAATTCCAGAGAAGAATGATAGAGATGGTACAAATTCTATATCAGATCATTTATTCATGATTCATGAAGTCAATGCACCAATTGTCATACCACCAAATATTGATGTTTGCATTGATGTAATACCTAGGTTTTTACCAATCATATATGCAAGTTTTGGATCAGTGTGGAATCAAAGAATATCTTTGAAGTTTCCTGCTGCATCATAATGGATAAATGCATCTTGCATAGATGTGAATACCAAATATCCTAAGATAAATATAAATGTTGCTGAATTTTTATTCTTTCTTGTAAATGTCATTGCTGTAGCTGCACCAAATAGTAATGGCAGATTAGCAAAAACAATACCTGAGACTGAAAAGAAAAATTTAGCGACTTGTTGTGCTGTGTCTCCAGTTAAGTTTGAACTAATAGCTCCACCTATTCCAAGTAGTAAACCAGCTATTGGAAGAATTGAAATAGGCAGCATAAAGGCTCTAGATAACTTAACCAAAATATCTCTTATGCTGATTTTTTTGGGTTTTTTTCATTTTAGCTCCTTGTTTATTTTCTAAATTTTAATTTTTCAACAAATTGGCTAGTGATAAATTTAGGTCTTGTGATGGCAGAACCAACTACTACTGCATCTGCTCCAATTAAATATGCATTTTTGGCATCTTCAGGTGTATCAAAACCACCTTCAGCAATAGCTGCACAATGAGCATAAATCCACAACTTTTCTTAAAAACTCATAATTTTTATCAGTATTTTTTTGGTGTTGTGTTTCCTTTGTGTAACCATTAAGAGTTGTAGCAATGATTTTAAATCCTAATTTAATGGCATTTTTGGCATCTTCAACATTTGAACAGTCAGCAAGAAGTACTTGATCTTTATTTTTATTTTTTAAAGCATAATCAAAGATTGTTGCTAAATCTTCATTTGGTCTTGTCCTTAATGTAGCATCAATTGCTATGATATCAACATTACTATCAATCAATTGTTTAACTTCGTTAATCGAAGGCGTGATGACAACATCTGAATTATGATATTTTCTTTTAATTAAGCCTATAATTGGAACATCTAAATTTTCTTTCATGCCTTTTATATTGTGAATTTGACTTGTTCTAATAAAGTCTGCTCCACCATTTAATGCAGCTTTTGCAAACTTTAGCATTATTCCCTTTCCGTATAAAGGCTCGTCTTCTAATGCTTGGCAAGAAACGATAAATGGCTTTTGAAATCCAAGTATAGATTTAGTTGGTTTCATCTTATCTCCTTATTTTTTTATTTGTTGAAATTTGTTTGTGAATTATTCACTTGTAAAAATTAATGTAATTATTTACAACATTATTTTATCAACAATAAGATATAATAAATTATCTAAATTTGGCATATTAGGAAAAAAAATTCCTATTCTATTTTTTTTCTACCATAGATGCAATCATATGGACAGCCACCATTCTAGAAACAAGGGATGTCTGCATTGAATTACTATTATCATTATCAAAAAAAGGTATATATAAATTATAGTTTGCTATTTTAGATAATGTGTTGTTAGTTTTTTCAGTGAGTGAAATAATTTTATTTTTTCTTTTAAAGGCATTACAGAAACTTATAATATTTTCAGTCTCACCAGATCCAGAAATTGCAAAAAGTAAAATTTTATCTTTTGATTCCATAATTGCTTTTTTTTCAATTAGTTTGTGAGAAATAGCTCTTGAGTTATATCCTAATCTATATAATAGATTAGATGCTATTTCAGCGACTATAAAGCTATCACCTTCTCCACAAAATACAATAAATTTATGTCTTTTTATTTCTTTAATAATTGAATCAATATCTTTTTGATTGTTTATTTTATCTAATTGAATTAAATCATTTATATAAGAATTAATGATTGAATCACTAACATTATTGTTATTTACTAAATCTTTTAGTGAATTTTTTAGATCTTTAAAACCAGAATATCCTAGCTTTCTTACTAGTCTTGAAACAACTGCTTTTGAAGAATTAACCTTGGTTGATATTTCTTCAATGGACATTGTTGGTATTTTTGATATTGAATCATTTAAATATATTAATATTGCTTTTTCGGTATTGGTTAACTTAACATTTTCTTTTAGTTTAAAGAATTTCATTTAATTTACTCCATACAAATATTATATCATATAAATTATTTTAACTATTTAATAAAGTGGGCTGCGCCTTCATCTATAAATAGCTCTACATCAGGGTGATTTTGAAGAGATGAAGATGGAATGTATGTGCCAATATTTCCTTCAACTGTATCTTTAATAGCCTGCGCTTTATTTTTACCAAATGCTATTAAAATAATTTTTTTAGCTTTAAGAATTGTGCCAATTCCCATTGAAATTGCCGTTTTTGGAACTTTGTCTGTTGAATTAAAAAACCTACTGTTTGTTTCAATTGTTTCTTTTGTTAAATACACTTCTCTTGTAATTGTATCAAATTCTGAACCTGGTTCGTTAAATCCAATATGAGCATTTGTCCCAATGCCAAGAACTTGAAGATCAATTGGATTTTCATCTAATAGCTTTTCATATTTACTTGAATTTTCATTTATATTTCCAATACCACTTGGAATATAAGTGTTACTTTTATTAATATCAATATGATTAAAAAATGTATCATTCATAAAAAAGTGATAAGACTTGGGATGATTAGGTTGTAAACCACAATACTCATCTAAATTAAATGTTTTAACATCACTAAATGATAATTCTTTATTTTTATAAAATTCAATTAAAGCCTCATACATTAATATAGGAGATGAGCCAGTTGCTAGACCTAAATTAGCATTAGGTTTTTTATTAATTAATTCTTTGATTAATTTTGCAGCTGCTCTAGATGACTCTTGATGAGTTTTAAAAATATTAATTTTCATATTGTATTTCTCCTTGTAAGATAACATTTTTAATCTCTAGATTGTTATCTAAACAAACTAAATCGGCATCTTTACCAATTTCTATTGTGCCTTTATTTTTTAAATTATGATATTTTGAAACATTAATAGTTGCCATTGATAAAATATCTTCAAGAGCTATATTAGTGTTTTGTTTTAGTCCTTTAATAATATCTATTAGTGAAGAAGCTGATCCAGCAATTGTTTTTTTATCACCAAGAGTGACTTTATTGCCAACTTTAAAAACATTTTGCTCTCCAAGTGAGTATTGCCCATCTTCCATACCAGCAGCCATCATTGCATCAGTTATTAGAATTGTTTGATCTTTGCCTTTTAAATTTATAAAATCTATGATGCTTTGATATGAGTTATGAATTCCATCTCCAATAATTTCGCCATAAATATTTTCTCTTGCAACAAAACCGGTTGTTTGGTTTTTTAATGATTTAGGCATTGCATTAAATGCATGCGTGATTCCTGTTGCACCATGTTCAACAGCACCGGTTACTTGTCTTTGATTGGCCACAGTATGACCTATTTGCATTTTAATACCAAGTTTTTTACCTAATTTCACCATTGTAAAATCTTTATCTTCCTCTGGGGCAAATGTCATTACTTTTAATTTGTTGTTAGAAATTTCAAATAGTTCCCTAAGCAATTGATTGTTTGGTTTTAAAATAAATTTTTCTATCTGGGCTCCTTTTTTAACCTTTGATATAAAAGGACCTTCAGCATGAATGCCAATTATTTGACTTTGGGCATTTCCTCTATGATTTGAAGCATATTTAAACATCTTTTTTGTATTTTCAATAGATTGAGTAACACTTGTTGCAAAAATACTTGTAGTTCCTGTTTTTAATATTGAACTTAAAATAGTATCATAAGCATCCTTATTTGCTTCCATAAAATCATGACCAGCAAAACCATGACAGTGATTGTCAATAAAACCAGGAGATAAAACATCTACTTCTAAATCAAATTCCTTTAAATCGCTAGAAACATTAGCAATTTTTTTACCTCTGATTTCTACAAAAATATTTTTTTTAAACTCTCTTGCAATAAGTGCTCTTTTTGCTTTTATAATCATCTTAAATTTACTTCTATAATCTTGGGAATTTATTTCCAAAACCACCTTTTTGATTTTTCATAAGTTTTGCCATTTTAATCATTTGATCATATTGAGTTAAAAGTTTATTGTATTCTTGGGCATTTCTTCCAGAACCTTTAATAATTCTTGCTTTTCGAGTTTTATCCCTGATAATTAATTTGGGATTTTTTCTCTCTTTTTCAGTCATTGAATCAACTATTGCTTGAATAACCTTAATTTGGGAATCCAATTGAGCTTTTTGTTCTTCTGTAATTTTGGGAATTCCAGGAATTAATCCAGCAAGTTTTCCAAGGCCAAGTTTTTGGACTGATTTCATTTGAAATAGCATGTCTTTAAAATTAAATTTACCAGACATAATTTTATTACCAACTTTTGTTGCTGATTTTTCATCAATAATTTCTTTAACTTCTTCAACAAAAGTGACAACATCTTTCATTCCCAAAATCTTTTTAACTCATTTTTTAGGATCAAATGTTTCAAGAGCTTCTACTTTTTCACCTGTACCCACAAATACAATTGGTGTTCCAATAGAATATTTAACAGAAAGAGTTGCTCCCCCTTTAGCATCGCCATCAGCTTTAGTTAAGATTGCTCCTGTTAAATCAAGGGCATCATTAAAACCTTTGGCTACATTTAGTATCTCTTGACCAGAAAGGGCATCAATTGCAATTAAAATATCTTGCGGGTTGATTTCTTTTTTAATTTCTCCAAGTTCATCCATTAGTTCATTATCTATATGTAGCCTACCTGCAGTATCAATAATTAAAGTATCAAATTTATTTTCTTGGGCATATTTATTGGCTTCTTTAACAGTTTGGAGTGGATCTTGTCTTCCTTTTTCAAAAACTTCAAAATTATTATCAGCTCCCAGTTTTTTAATTTGCTCAATAGCTGCTGGACGATAAATATCAGCTGCCACCACCAACACTTTCTTTTTATGTTTTTCTTTTAAAAATTTTGTAACTTTAGCAATTGATGTTGTTTTACCAGAACCTTGTAAACCAACAAACATTATTTTATGATATGGGATATCTGTTTTTAAACTAATTTGGTTTTTACCAAGAATTTCTAAAATTTCATCATGAACAATTTTAATAAAAGCCTCAGAGGCACTAAGGCCTTTTTCTACTTCTACACCAGCGGCTTTTTCTGTTAAGTTAACTGTAATTTTATTAACAATATCTAAATTAACATCAGCTTCAAGCAAAGAAACCTTAACAGCTTTAATGGCATCTGTAATATTTTCTTGACTAATTGTAGTTTTAGATTTTAGTGAAGAGAAGGTTTGTTGTAATTTATTGCTTAGTTGCATTTTTGGACTCCTTTTTAAATTTTAGTGCTTTTATATCTATTTCATATTGTACAAGAGATTGTTTAGTTTTAGTTAAAGAATCTCCAACTGCAGATTTTGTGATCTTTAGTTGATCTGCAATTTCATCTTGAGTTAAATCTTCAAAATAATACATTTTAAAAATTCCTTTTTGCTTTGATGTAAAAAGTGATTCATAAACATCAAATAATTCAATTAACTCTTCTCTAGTTTTCATCAAATCACTCCTTAAACAATCCATATATATACTGTTCAACGTCAAATTCTTTTAAATCTTCTAGTTTTTCTCCAAAACCAATAAATTTAACAGGAATATTTAATTGATCTTTAATATTAAGAACAATTCCCCCTTTGGCTGTTCCATCCATTTTTGTAATAATAATTGAATCAAGATCAACTACTTCATTAAACTCTTTGGCTTGAGAAAGAGCATTTTGACCATTGATAGCATCAATTACTAATATTGTTTCAATATTGGATGTATCAATATTTTTTGTAATTACACCCTTAATTTTTTCAAGTTCTTTCATTAAATTTATTTTATTTTGTAATCTTCCTGCAGTATCGACAATTAAAATATCATATTGTTCATCAATTGCCCGTTCTTAGAGCATCAAAAACTACTGATGCTGGATCTTGGCCTTCTTTTTGACCTTTGATGCATCTAACACCAACTTTTTGGGCTCAATTATCTAATTGTTCGACAGCTGCAGCTCTAAAAGTATCTGCTGCTGCTAAAATTACTTTTTTATTATCTTTTTTAAACATATTGGCTAATTTAGCAATAGTTGTGGTTTTACCAGCTCCATTAATTCCTGACATTAAAATAACTTTTAATTGGCTGGGATTAACTTCAATATCAGTTTGAATAAATGACATATTTGAATAAATTACAAAGATTTTATCTACAATTAATTCTTTTAATAAATCAAAGTCATCAATGTTTTGCTCATGAATTTCTTTTTTTAGTTCAACAATTATTTTGTGAGTTAAATTTAATCCTAAATCAGACATGATTAAAATTTCTTCAATTTTAGCAAATAGGGCACCATCAACTTTTGGTTTAGCTTTAAAAACATCATTAATTTTTTTAGTAATATTTTTAGATGATTTATCCAAGCCTGCTACATATTGATTTTTATTTGAAAAATCATTAAAAACTGAGTCTTGTTTTTTAACAAATTCTTGTTTTTCTTCTTTGGTTTTAGATGCTTCAATAATTTCTTTATTGGGCTTGGAACCTAAAATTTTATCTTTTAATTTCTTAAAAAATCCCATTATTTAATAAAACCATCCTGCAGTCTTTTATAAAAATCATAATGCTTTGTAAAGCGAGCAATTTTCACTTTATTTTTAGCAATTGAAATTTTAATTTCTTTTTTACCTTCAAGCGATTTGTGCTCTGTATCATATGTAAAAAATAGATTTTTAAATGTCCCATTTAATGTAATTTTATCTTTTGATGAAAAAATTAATGAAGCTCCAATTGATGAATAAGCATTATTAGAAATAGGTGCAACCTCTGTCATTTGAAAACCTTTTGCTGAAGGTCACATAATGGCTCCACCAAGTGATTTATTATATGCAGTAGAACCTGATTGAGTTGAAAAACACAATCCATTTCCTCTGAAAGTTTGTAAAAACTTATTATTAATTTTTACATCCATTAATACTGTTTTGTTTGTTGATTCAACTCTAATATCATTTAGTGCATAATGTTTTTTTGATCCAATTTTCAATTCTAAAATTTCATTAGATTCAATTTCATAACGTTTTGATTCAATGTGTCTTAAAAATAATTCTAATTCACTACAGATAAAATCTGAATAAAAACCTAGTGTTCCTGAGTGAATGGCAAAGAAAATAGTGTTTTTCTTCTTAGCTCAAAACTTTTGAACTGCTTTTAGAAAAGTTCCATCTCCCCCAATGGCAATTACAATATCAGGCTTTATATTACTTAAAGTGTGTGTTTTTCTTAAATGAGCTTTTAATTTGTTTGCTGCTTTTTTGGAATGAGCATAATTGTTATTTAATAGTGCAATTTTCATATATTACCTCAAAGTCATTTTACCATATGATAAAACAAAAAAACTATTTTTAGTTTATAATAATAAAAGGAGTAATTATGATTATAAAAGAAAAAGAATATGAAACGAAAGTTTTAATTTCTAAAAAAACTTTTCACAATCTATTAAAAAACTATAAGTTAAATATCACAAATAACACCTTGATAAAAAACAACTATTTTGATACTAATGATTTAGATGTTTTTTCAAATAGTGGTGTTTTTCGTGTCAGAGAAACCAAAGGTAAATTTATTGTAACTTTCAAAAGAGCCTTAAAAGAAAATGAATTAGTTGAATATCATCAAATAATTACTAAAAAAAGATTTAGTGAATTAAAACAAACTAATTTTGCCAATTCTAAATTCAAAAAAATATTAGATGAAAATAATATTGATATTGAATCAATTGGTTTTCTAGGTTCTTTAATTACTCATCGTTGAAAAATTAGATTTAATGGTGCCAATATCTTTATCGATCATTGTATCTACAATGATAATGAAGATTATGAAATTGAATGTGAAGCAAAAAGTGCAAGAGATGCCCAAGACATTATAAAGCGTTTTTGTGAAAAACATAGCATTTCAATTTCGATTAAAACTTTATCAAAATATGCAAGATTTCTAAGATCAAGAACAGGAGGTTATTAATGAAAAAAAGAATACTAACAGGTTATCAGCCATCAGGCAAACTAACACTTGGTAATTATTTGGGATCAATTAAAAATTTAGTAAAATTACAAAATGATTATGAAACTTTTGTTTCAATAGTTAACCTACATTCAATTACCATTCCTCAAGAAAAAGCTAATTTAAAAAAATGAACTCTAGATTTAGCAAAAATGTTAATTGCTTGTGGAGTTGATGTTTCTAAATCTACACTTTTTGTGCAAAGTGATGTTTTAGAAATTAGTCAAATGGGATGAATTATAACTTGCCATACATCCATGGATGAGTTAAAAAACATGACACAATTTAAAGATAAAAGTGCTCAGGGTATAAAGATGGAAAATAATACAAAAATGGTTCCCACTGGACTTTTTGTTTACCCTCCATTAATGGCTGCTGATATTTTAGCCTTTGGTGCAGAACTTATACCTGTTGGAGAAGATCAAAACCAACATATTGAGCTAACTAGTTCAATTGCAAAAAGAATTAATAATAAATATGGTGATATATTTAAAGTTCCTAAAGGATTTTTTACAAAATCATCTTCAAGAGTTATGTCTTTAACTGCCCCAACTAAAAAAATGTCTAAATCAGATGTTAATACCAAAAGCTATATTTTACTATCAGATGCACCAAATGTTGCTAAGAAAAAAATTAATTCAGCATTAACTGATTCGGAAAATAAAGTTTATTATGATAGCAAAAATAAACCCGGAGTATCTAATCTTATTGAAATTTATTCAGCTATTAATGGTATAAGTATTAAAGCAGCTGAAAATCAACTTAAAAAACTAAATTATAAGGATTTTAAAGAACTGGTTGGAAATAGTGTAGCTTTATTACTTAAAGAAATTCAAAGTAAATATCAAAAGCTTGATGATAAAAAAATTCAATCAATTTTAGATCAAGGAGCTAAAAAAGCAACTCTAGTTGCAAATAAAACATTAAATAAATTAAAAAATAAAACAGGAGTAAATTATGTCAAAAAATAAAGAAAAACTGTTATTTATTCTAGATTTAGATGGTACTACTCTTTTTGATTACAAAAAAGTTTTACCTGAAACTAAAGCTACAATCCACAAAGCAATTGATCAAGGACATATTGTTTCTCTTGTTACAGGAAGGCCAATTGAAGGAACACTTTTTATTCATAAAGATTTAGAGTTAGATACTTTAATTGGAGTTTTAAATGGTAATGGAATTTATGATCCCCAAACTGATAAAACAGATATCTTCTCTACTATATCTTCAAAAGCAATTAGTGATTTTATTAATAATCCTGAGACAAAAGATATGCTTATTGAAATGGCTATTCAATCCAAAAACATTATTTTATTTCAAAAAAAATTAGGTAAAGTGTTGAAGCATTGATTACATGATCGCAAATGTATGCCCCTTGATCTTGATAATATGCCAGAGCGAATCCAATGTGGAATATTGATTGTAAAAGAAAAAGATATGATAACTTTTGAAAAACATTTTGCACAATACAAAGATATTGATATTCATAAGTGAGAAAGTTTAAAAGAAGGTAATCAAGTTTATGAAATGTTTAGTTCAGCTTATACAAAAGCAACTGCAGTAAACCAAATTGCTCAATACTATGGTGTTAAAAAAGAAAATATTCATGTATTTGGTGATGGCAGAAATGATATTTCTATGTTTGCTGATAACAAAAATACTTATGCAATGGCAAATGGTCATGAATCTCTTAAGTTTATCGCAATGGAAATATTAAAAAGATCTAATAAAGAAAATGGTGTGGGATTAAAAATGGAAGACATTCTAAATGAATATAATAAAAAATAAGCTTGCTTATTTTTTTAGATAATTTAAATACTTTGGATTGATGTAATAATTTCTTTTACATCATTTTCAGCCATTTTTCTAGCTTGGGATCTAATTTTTATTGTTGCATTATCAATTGTGGAGCATTTTTTATCAATGTCATCTTTTCTTTCGATCATTTTTTTCTGACTAGCTAATATTTTAGTATTAATTAATGAATCTAATTTTTGAATTTTTTCTATTATATCTTCAGGAGTATCTTTACTAATTTCTTTTATAAAACTCTCTTTTTTAATTATGTGAGAAAGCAATTGTACAATTATGCTAATTGCATGTGGTCTTACTACATATACATGATGCTCAGCATCTTCAATTCAGTAATCTAAATCTTTTTTACCTGGTGTAGAAGAGGCATATGTCACTATTATTTTATATTTTGATTCTTTTGTGTCTTTAATGATTTTAGTAATTCATTGATTTTTTCAAGTTTCAGCATTTTTGCATTCTATAATAATTGATCCTTGTTTAATCTGGTCATTTATAACATTATAAATAAAGTCTGCCCCTGATTCTCCTGATTTTATTTTATGTAAAACTTTTAAATTATTTACATCAGTTAGCTCTTTTTCTACATAATTTTCAAGTTCTATCCCTAATATCTTAACTCTTTTTCTTTGTTTTTCATTTTTTAAATCATCAAGTTCTTTTTGATATTCTTTGTGAATTTTTTCTTGTTGTGCTTTTAAGATATTAGAATGATCATTTTTTAAATTATTCATAGTCAATTCATTGCTATGCTTAATATCTTTTAATTCATCTTTAAGTTTTAAAATCTCATCGTTTTTTTCATCTTTAAAAACTTGTACTTCTTTTGAAACTTTCAAATCTAAAATTTCTTTTTGTTTTTCTTCAATTTCCTTTGTTATTGAATCAGAAAGCTCTTTTTTCAAGGCTTTTTCCTTAGATTCTAATTCATTCTTAATATATTTTTCAATAAAATTCTTGTTAAAATCTTGTTTAACCAAATTTCTAAGATCAATGTGATCTCCCCTTTTTTCATCTTGAATTTCAATTGTGTGTGTATCTATTATTTTTGCCATATTTCCTTTTACTACACTATCATCAGTGCTGTCCTCCTAGGTGTTCAATAAGATGTTTTCTATAAACAATCATAAGAATTGTTGTTGGTATTAATATTATACCTCCAAATAAATAAATTCCTCAATTAAATTTAGTAAAAATTCATCCCAAAATTAAAGCTCCAGATATATTTCCAAAGTCATGAAATTTTTTTCTTAATCCCATTGCTTCTCCTGGATGGGTTTTAAATCTATTAGAAACAGTAGCACTAATTAATGATCTAGATAAAGTTTGAGTTGCAAATCAAATTGGAAAAATTAATAGCAATATATTAATGTTTCGAGTTAAACCAATTATTAATAATCCAAACATTAAAATAAATGAAGCTAATGCCAAAAGATTTATTTCATCATATTTTTTCATTAATCTTCTACCTACAAGAAGGGAAAATACAAGGGAAACAAAACCATTTAGCATTCCTAGAATTCCAATTTGATTAGTGCCAAAACCATTACTTGCAAGTGATACATCATAAAATTTAGATAATGGTGATAATAATATAAAAATTGGTGTTAGTATAAATAAAAAATGATAAAGTTTGTGTGTTCAAAAAATATTGCAATCACAATCAACTTCAAATACTGGATTTGGAATATCACTTATTAATTCTACTTTTCCAAAGTTTGATTTATGCTTAATGCCATTTGAAATTAAATAAATTCCAGGCAAAAACATTAAAAAACCAATTAAGGATTGTATTTGAATAGTGAAAGTTGGTCCAAAAGTTTTGCCTAAAAACCCACCAAGTAAATATCCAGTTTGAGCTGCTATACCAGCATTAATAGAATAATAAAGTTGATTTTGAGATCTATTAAAGGCAGTTGATAATTCAGAAATAATAGCGGGAATAACAACAAAATAAACTGCTGCCCCAGATGCCCCGGCTATAAATCTGGCAATTAAAATCTGCGTTTTACTATTGGCAATAGCCATTAAGAACTGAGATAAAGGATAAGCTGTTGCAAGTGGTATTAATAAAATATATTTAGAGTGGAATTTATCCCAAATTTTTCCTCAATATCTTGCTGAAATAAAAGAACCAGTGGCCATAGCAGCAAACATATTGCCAAACATAGAAAAATCATTAAATTTTTCTTGAATTAAAGCTGGTGTGACTGGATGGGCAATATTAAAAACCATCATCGAAACAAATCCATAAACTAATGTTTTTTTAATTTGTTTATTCATTTTCTTTAACCTGGAAAAAATCAACTTTTCCTTTTCTTTCTACTCAAGAAATAGTAAATCTATCATATTTAAAAGGTGTGATTTTATTTTTCTTTATATTATCTAGAGACATATTTGTAATAACTCATTTTGTAAAAGAAATATTTTTTACGTAGGGAACTTCTCCCTTGATTTTATTAAATACTTTTTGAACATTTGTATTACCATTAACAAAGTATTCATCATGACCCACCGGGATTACTTCTCGCTCTTTATCGGTTTCATCATATACTTCACCAATAATATTTTCAATTAAATCTTCAAGGGTAATAATTCCAATTGGTGTTTTTGAAGAAAGATTTTTAGTTACAGCAAGAATATGAGTTCTTTTTCTTTGCACTAAATCTAGGGCATCATCTAAGTGCATATTTTGCGAAATAAAATTTATTTTTCTAATATGTTTTTTAATAGAAGAGCCACTAGTTTTACCAACTAAATCAACAACTGAAACATAACCAATAAGTTTCTTTTTATCAACAACAGGTAATCTAGTGTGCTTTTTATTTTTGACAATTCTAATGGCATCACCAATAGTTGAATTATTATTTATATAATCTACATTTTTTCATTTAGTTAAAATAGACTTTACTCTAGTATCATCAAATTTAAGGGCGGATTTAATTAAAATTGATTCTTGTTTTTCAATTTCTCCCTGAGATGCAACTTTGCTTACAATTGAAATTAATTCTTTTTCAGTAGTTTTTCGCTCTTTATCTTTTGCAAACAAACCAATTATGTAAGTAAAAGGATAGGCTAGAAAATCAATTAAGAATAAGGGACCAGAAAGTCTTAGGGCAAATGATTCTGGATATCTTTTTGCAAACACCTTAGGTAAAAATTCACCAAATATCAATATTACTATAGTAGTAAAAATAGTAGATCAAATGATGTAATTGCTAATATTTAATGTTCCAAACATTAGAAGTGAAATTGAAGCTGCAGTAATATTTACAATGTTATTTGCTATTAAAATAATTGAAAGAGTTTCTGTATATTTTTTATATAGTTTAATGGAGTGGTGGTTTTTGTTGGTTTTTAACTTGGCCTCTAGTCTAATTAAATTTAGTGAAGAAAAAGCAGTTTCTGATGCAGAAAAATATGCTGAGCAAATTACTAAGATACCAAATATTAAAAAATATGTAATTGTCAATGAGGACATTTGACCCTTCTTTCTTTATTGTTTAATTATATAATATTTGCTAAAATAAGTTAATAAAAAAGAAAGTAAAAATTTATTATGAATAAAAAAATAGCATTGTTATTAAAAATTTCTACAGTTTTGGGATTGGTTACATTTTTATTTGTAAGATCAAGGTGAGCAAAATGAAATCCACCAAATCCATACAAATTAAATTATGTTAAAATCAAAGATTTAGCTAATGCAATTGATAATGGAGTTTCTAAAAAAGGTGAAAAAACCTTCTTAATTACTTTTGGTTCAAGGTCATGTCCTGCCTGTACTCAATTGTACCAAACTATGGTTAAATACAGAGAACAATCAACTGGTAATGTAAAAGATGGATTTGTTCCTTTTTATACAACAGATGTTGATTTAGAATATGAAAAAGGTTTAGAATTTGCTTATGAATATATTTTAGATAATAAATATCGTAGATGAGATGGACAGGAAGATTTTATTAAAAGCACTAGCCAAATTGCAACGCCAACAACTTGATATATCAAGAATGGAAAAGTTCAAGATATTATAGTTGGAACAACTCTTGATCCACAAACAATAATTGATTATGTTAAAAATAAATAAAAAATATTGATTAACAATTGCCATTGCCATTGCATCTATTGCCTTAATTATTCTAAAAATAACAAAAAAACAAACATACACTGGAGGAAATAAAGTGATTAACCACCCAAATGTCATTGAGTTAAAAAATATTAACACAATTAAAGAAAAAGTTAAAAACAATGATAAATTTATTCTTTACATTGGACATTCCCTATGTTCAGATTGTGGAGATTTCTACAACAATCCATTTCAAACAATATTAAGCAACAATGATGGTGTTAAATTTTATTACATTGATTATATTTCAAGAAAAAAATATCCAGGTAATTGAGAAAAATCAATTGGTCCTAAAAATGAATTTGGAGATGCAAATGCTATAAGTTCACCAATTATTAATAATTTTACATTTTACTTTACACCAACTCTTGTCTTTATTGAAAATAAAGAAGCTAAATATGTATTTTCTGACTATGGAGGTGGAGATAAATATGAATCTCGTTACTTTAGAACAACACCAGATAAACATCAACTTGGATGAAAAAATGCTATTGAAGATGTTCAAGAATTAATTAATAAATGAAAATAAGGTAATTAAATTAAACTTTATTTTTTTATTCAAATGGATCTTTTTTTAGTAAGTCAAAAAAGTTGTCTTGTCTTTTTGCCTCATAAATTAGAGTCATAACTGTATTAGATAAATTTAAACATTTAATTTGATTACTCATGGGTATTCGAATTAAATTCTTGGCATCTTGTAAAATACTATCTGGCAAACCAGTTGATTCTTTTCCAAAAACTAAAAAAATATTTTTATCCTTATTTTTTAAATCAGTTTCAGTATGGAGTTTATTTCCTTTACGGGATGTAAAAAACATTTCACCTTCTGGTTTATCTTCAATAAAATCATCTCATGAATCATGAACTGTGGGATTTAATTTTTCAAAGTTATTAGAAGAGTATCTTTTTAGAGTAGCTGAATCTATTTTGAAACCTAATGGTTTTATTAAATGTAATTGAGAATTAGTGGCAAGACAGGTTCTTATTATATTTCCAGTATTTAGGTGAATTTCTGGTTGAAATAATACAATGTGAATCATGATATAAAAAACTAGCCTCTAGACTAGTTTGTTTTCTTTCATTGCCTCACCAATCATTTTGATTGCCTCTTCGGCATCTGGTCCTTCAGCAGAAATTTCTACTTCTGCTCCTTGCTTAACCCCTAATGCCATAACATTCATAATTGATTTTAAATCAGCACTTTTACCACCTGATGATAATGTAATTTTTGAATCAAATTTTGATGCTGTTGATGCAACAATTGATGCTGGTCTAGCATGGAGTCCAGCTGGATCAATAATTTTTAAAGTGATTTTTAACATAACATTCTCCAATTTTTTAATGCAACATATATTTACACAATTTTATTATAAGGTTTTTTAGGGTTATTTTCAAGTAAATACTATGTATTTAATATACCTTTTGTAATTAATTCTGCTGGAATTAAAGCACATCTTGAACGTTTAGGTTCTTGCGAAACTAGACCATATCAACCAAGATTGCCAAGAGAGTCATTTTTTTTATTATTTTGATTATTAATCATCTTAGCAAATTTATTAACTATGATTTTTATCTTGGAAATATTTTGGTTGGTAATTTTACTACAAAATAAATCAGTGGCTGATGTAGCAATGGTACAAGCTTGTCCTTCGAATTTTGCACTTATTACTTTTTTATTTTCTATTATTAATTGTAAAGTAATATCATCTATGCAATATTGAGAATTGTGGCGAATTTTAATATCTTTTTTAGTTTTTAGAAAGCCATAATTTAAAGGATTTTGATAATGTTTAATAATAATATCTCTAAATTCTAAATTATTCATTTGATACCAACTTTCCAACAATATGTTGAGGGGTTTTATTTTTTAATAATTTAATAAATTTATCAACATCTTTTTTATCATTATAAATTGCAAATGATATTCTAGCAGAATGATTATTTGGGGCAAAATTTGTAAGCTTGGCACACATATCTCCTGCTCTTAGAGCTATGTTATTTTTTCCAAGATAATCCACTAAATCTTGGGGAGGTATTCCTTTAAAATTAAAAACAATGGTTGTGGATTTAACACTACTATTATAAATTTCAATATTATCAAGTTTTTCCATTTGTCTTAAAGCATATTTTCTAAGAGAATAAACATGTTTGCTAATTTTGTTAACATCAATTTTATTAATTCATTTACAAACTTCTCCAGTAGCAATTATTGCTGGAATGTTTTGTGTACCATATTCATAACAATATGGAATAGGTTTTAGTTCCATTTTTCCATCTATGTTACATTTGTTAGTAGATGAACCAGCAAGAATTACAGGAGGAAATTTTTCTAGTGTAGCATACTTGCCATACATTACTCCAATTCCTGGTGGAGCATATACTTTATGAGGCCCTCAGATAAAAAAATCAACATTTCATTTATTACATTCCAGTTTATTTAAAGCTGCATATTGCGCTCCATCAACAACTGAAATAATATTATTTTTTCTACAAATTTTAGCAATTTTTGCAATTTCTCTTTTTTGACCAGTAACATTAGTTGCTCCACTAAATGCAATAACTTTAGTTTTTTTATTAATATACTTGTTAATAATGCTATGTAGTTTTTGATTATTTTTTAACTTAATAATAATTAATTTTGCTTTTTTCTCTTTTGCTATTTTTAATCATGGCATATGGTTGGCACTATGCTCATGATTATTAATTATGATTTGATCTCCTGACTTTATAATAGATTTAATTATTTGCGAAACATTGTGTAAAAGGGATGATGTTCCATATGAAAAAATAACTTCTTTGGGACTACAACCCATAAATTGTGCAACATTTTTTCTTGCTTCTTGCAGTTTTTGATTATTAATTTTTGATCAACTAAAATCAGAATCAAAGAAATTTGAAGTTGATTTAGACATATAATCATTAACAGCTTCAATTGCAAATTTATGCTTTAAACTAGTAGTGGCATTATCAAAATAAACAAAATCTTTTTGATTTTGAAAAATGGGAAATTCTTTTCTTATTTGTTTTATGTTCATGCTTTCTCCATTTAATGATTATAACAAATGCATCAATTATTTTGTATAATATATTTAGGGAGGAAGCTATGAATTGCTTATTTTGTAAAATAGTTAATAAAGAAATACCATCACACAAAGTTTTTGAAGATAAAAACTTTTATGCTTTTTTAGATATTTCACCGCTTAACCAAGGTCATACACTATTAATTCCTAAAAATCATTTTAAGAATTTACTTGAAGCTGATGATAAAACTGTTGCATTAGCAAATGATGTAATTAAAAAAATTGATATGGTATTTAAAGATAAATTAAAAAATGAAGGGCTGACTGTTATAACCAATAATAACTTAGGTCAGGAAATAAAACATCTTCACTGACATTTAATACCACGATATCAAGATGAAAATTATAAATTAGCACAACCAGTGAAAATGAATGTTGATGAATTACATAAAAAACTAGCATAGCTAGTTTTTATTTTATGATATCAAAATATCTTCTTCTCCATATATAACTTCATTTTCTGCAATAACATTTTTTTTAATATTTCTTGAAAGAAATGAAAATAGAACCGTAATACCAAGTTGCCCAATTATCATTAATACAATAATTACTGAAAGAGAAATTTTTCCCAGCAAGGGGGTGATACCTGATGAAAGCCCAGTTGTTCCAAAGGCAGATGAAACTTCAAAAAACACATTATTAAAGGTATAAAGATCACTTTTTAACAACGGGGGGAGGGTTGAGTGGGTATCTAAAATAATAATAACTGTAGCAATTCATAAGAGTCCTATTGATGAAAACATGATAATTAAAGCTTGGAAAACAGTTTTGGATGGAACTCTATGTTTAAAAGCAAAAACCCTATTACCATTTTGTTTATAAAAAGTATAGAATATGGCTAGCATAGCAATAGCAAATGTTGTTGTTCTAATTCCTCCGGCAGTTGATGCAGGCGATGAACCAATTCACATCATTGTTGATCAAAGCATTTTAGTTGATTCTTGGAATTCTATGATGGGAATAATTGAAAACCCAGCATTTCTAGTTGAAAAAGTTGTAAAAATAATTGAATTGATAATTTCAAATTTACTACGAGTGTTGCCTGCTGAAATACTTTGTGATGTTGCTAGTTTTCACAATGAATTTTGATCATTACTTGAAATTTCAAATCATATGGCAAGAATTAATCCCACAATAAAAATTATAAAATAAGTTATAGTTGTAATTTTTGTAAATAAAGATCACTTAAATATTTTTTCTACTTTTTTACGTTTATGATTAATGTATCTTGAAATATCATTAATAACAGGGAAACCAATTCCTCCAATTATAATTAATATAATAATAATAAATTGAACTCAAAGATCATCTTTAAATACTGCAAATGAATTGGGCCCAATAATATCAAAACCAGCATTATTTAATGCAGAAACTGAATGAAATAGGGCATATCAAAGAGATTGGAATGGGTTTTTATGCATAATTTCTAATCCTGGCTGGGCTTTAAAGTAGAAGTAAGGTGTTAGAGCTAAAATACCAAAAAGAGTTGATCATAAAATTGCTTTAAAAGCTGCAATAAAAACATCAGTAGATTCTCCTAGTTTAGAAGACCCTCTTTCATTTTTAAACATAATAATCTCATTTAAACCAATTGCTTTTCCAAATAATCTTAAAATGATTATTTTAATAGCAATAATACCAACTCCACCAGTAAATATTAGAAATAAAATAATTATTTTACCAAATATGGTAAATTGAGTAGCAGTCGTTGTTATGGTTAATCCTGTATCAGAAAAAGCAGATGCAGCGGTAAACAAGGCATCAAAAAATGTATATGGTTCTCCGTTAGTTTTAATGCCTGATTGTAATGCCAAAGGCGTTGATAGCAGCAATGCTCCTATTACAATTAGCATTAAATATCCTCTTAGAAATTTTGAAGAACTTTTCTTTGGAAATAAAAACTTTTTCAAAAATATCAAGATGGATTCAATAAACGAGCGAATGTAAGTTTTGTCTTTTTGATTTTGATTTAACATTTTACTAAAAATATTATAACAAATTAAGATAATAGAGTATAATTTATATGAGGTATTTTTAAAAATGAAAAAAGATTATTGCGTTATTGGGATCGGTCGTTTTGGAAAATCTGTTATTAATACACTAGTAGATAATAATCTATCTGTTATGGCACTAGACAATAATAGAAAACTAATTGATGAGATTGCACCAAAGGTTGCATTTTCAACTTATATTGATTCTACAAACATTAAATCACTACAAGATGTGGGTATTAAATCATTTTCACATGTCTTTGTAACAATTGGTGAAAATGTTGAAGCCTCAATTATGACTTGTGCTGCACTTGTTGAGCTTGGAGTTAAAAACATTACTGCTCGTGCCAAAAACCCAGAACATGAAATGGTGCTTAGAAAAATGGGAGTAAATGATGTAGTTAGACCAGAGGAAATAACAGGTTCATCGGTTGCTGTTAGAATTTCTACATCATCATCATCACAAATTATTGCTATTACTAAAAGAATTTCCATTATCACTATTGTCGTTGGAGACAAAATGTCTGGATTTAAAGTTAGCGATTGTAGAACATTAAAAAGTGAAAAAGCTTCACTTAGTGCCATTACTAGAAAAAATAAAACAATTTGACCTACTGAAGATACAGTTATTCATAGTGGTGATAAAGTACACATTGTAGCTCCAAATAAATCTGTAGGAGAAATAGAAAAAGAATTTGCTAGATAATACAAAAGTTGGATATCCAACTTTTTTTTATTTACTTAAAGCTTTTTTAACTAATTGCATTGTTTTGTTTGGATTAGCTTTACCCTTGGTTTCTTTCATAATTTGACCCATTAATTGTTTTTCTACTCTTTGGGGCCTATCTTTATACGTAGCTTTTAAATCATCATTAATTAATTTATTAATTAATTCTAAAATTACATCATCAGTAATAAATTCAATTTTGTGTTTTAAAAATACTTTTTCTAGTGCCAGGTTATTTTTTACTAAATCACTTAGGACTTTTTTATAAACATCACTTGATGTTTGTTCTTTAACCACTCTATTAATAAATTGACTATATTTTTTTGCATCTAACATATTTTCTTTAGTATTTTTAATAATTGGACTTAAGTCATTTAATAAAATTTTAAAATAATCTTGTGGATTTTGACCATAGTTTTCAAATTCAATAATATACTTTTTAAGTTCAAATTGATTAATAATCTCATTAACTTCCTTATTACTAAATTTCAATTCTTTTAATTTATTTTTAAAAGCAATAGCATTAAAACTTATATCATCAATGGCTCCTTGGATAAAATCATCTGATATGGTAATTGTTCCAATATTAGTTTCTCTAATATAGCGATAATCAATAGCATCAGCTTTTGAACGCATCAAAATTGTAGTTTGACTTTTTTCACAAAATCTTCTTGTCTCCTGATTTACTTTTTGATTTTTATCTAAAATATTAATTTGTCTTTGAATTTCAAATTCAATTGCTTTTTTAATGTTGGCAGTTGAATTCAAGTTTTTAATCTCTACTCTGTTACCAAACTCTTTTGAAGTTTTGTTATTTAATGAAATATTAATATCACACCTTAGTGATCCCTCTTCCATTTTGGCATTAGAGATTTTGGCATAAAACATTAATTGCTTAATTGTCTTTACATATTCAATTACATCTTCTATCTTATTGAAATCTGGTCCAGTTACTATTTCTAAAAGCGGATTACCACAGCGATTATAATCGATTAGTAATTTATTATCTTTTTTTATTGTTTTGGCAGTATCCTCTTCAATATGGGCTCTTTGAATAGTGATATCTTTATTATTAATTCTAATTTTACCATTTAAGCCAATAGGATAAAAATTTTGAGTAATTTGAAATCCTTTTGGTAAATCATGATAGTAATAATGTTTTCTATCAAAACGTAATTTATAATCAATTTCTAAACCAAGTAAATGACAAGCCTTTATTGCCAAAATAATAGCTTGTTTATTAACTTGGGGCATAGCTCCTGGATATCCTAGCACTACATTATCAACTGATGTATTTGGTTTTAAACCAAATTCTATTGGTTGACCAGAGAACATTTTTGTTTTAGTTAGCATTTCAAGGTGGATTTCAATTCCCATAACTACATTATAATTATTCATCATTATTCCCCCCTATTAGATTTTCTAAACCATAGGCAAAATCTAATAATTTTTGATCTTCAAAAATTTGGGCTGCCATTTCAATAGAAATGGTTTGATTATCTAATTTATCATATGGTAGTGTAATTGCAGGTGAACCATTAAAATTTCAAAGTACAAATCAATTGGGATTAAACTCTGATCCAAGTGAAGTTCTAATTGTTGAATCTTCTACTTTTGGAGCTCTTGTAGAAGCTGGAGATAATACAATATCATATTTTTTAAATATATCATTGCAAAAATCAATTAATACTGTTCTTACCTTTTTAGCCTTAATAAATACTTTATTAATATTTTCTTCAAAAAGCTGCCCTGAACCAACTGTGATTCTATCTTTTACTAATTCTGTAAACAAATCTGTTCTCTTTTGTTTCATATCATTAAAAATATCATCATTAATTTTAATATCTGAAAATGCCAGACCATTAATTGAGGCAAGTTGTGACATGCCTTCAGAAAATGAAATAGCTTGATATGCTGGATATAAAATTCTTAAAAAATCTTTTTTAATAGAAATCTCTTCAACAATAGCTCCACTTTTTTTTAATTTATCAATTAAAATATCAAATTTCTCTAAGTACTCTTTTGAAAAAATAATTTTTCTTTCTTTAAAAATAGCAATTTTTTTATCTTTAAATGATGGTTGCAAATTTTTAAAATAATTTTCTTTTTTTACATTAGCTGATGTAAAATCTTTTTTGTCATATCCTGCAGTTATTTCTAATAACAAAGCATTATCTGCAACATTAGTTGTAACAAATCCTACAGTATCAAATGAGGGAGCAAATGCATGGAGTCCATATCTGGAAATTAAGCCATATGTTGGTTTAAATCCAATTGTCTTATTTGATCAAGCAGATGGTTGCCTTGCTGAGTCACCTGTATCAGAGGCAAGAGCAAAAGGAACAACACCTTCATCAACTCCCACTGTAGAACCAGATGATGAGCCTCCAATTATATGTAAGGGAAGGTCTTGTCTTTTAACAGGGCCAAATCCAGATGTTAAACCAGTACCACCCATGCCAAATTCATCTAAATTAGTTTTACCAACTGGAATAGCACCAGCTGCTATTAATTTTTCAAGCACTGTAGCACTAGTAATTGAAGTGTGATTTTTTAAAGTTTTTGATCCTGAAGTAGTTTTAAAACCTTTAAAATCAAAATTATCTTTGATTAAAAAGGGCACATTTGCCAATGGGCCTTGGGGATTTTGGCATTTAAAATCTTTATTGTAGAGTTCAATAAGAAAATTAGTGTCTTTGTTTAATTCTTGGGCTTTTTTAAATGATGTTTTGTAATTTTGGTTATTTAGATAATCTTTAATACTATTCATTTTTGACTCCATTAATTACAACATAACTATCTTTATTTAATTTAACATTTTTCTTAAAATCATCATAATTATTATTATCAACTTCATCTTCTCTTAGAAATGTTCTATCCAATTTATAAGGAAAATCAGATGGCTCAACATTTTTTGTATCAATTAACTCTAATTGCCTAAATGCATTGGTAATAATTTTATAATTCTTTGCTAATTCTTTTTCATCATTAGAATCATTTAAAAGAGCATTTTCTCTAATTATTTTAAAATCCATACTATATCCTTTCTTTAAGATAATTATCATAAATTATTTTAATATTTAATTCTTGGGCTTTTTTAAATTTAGAACCTGGATCACTCCCTAGTAATACAAAATCAGTATTTTTAGAAACTGCACTTGAAACTTTTCCACCATGTTTTTCTATAATATCTTTATAAAAATTACGTGGTTTTTCAAATTTTCCAGTAATAACAAAGGTTTTATTGCTAATACCTTCTATATTTATTATATTATGATTTTGATAAGAAATGTTTTGTCCTTGTTTGATTAAAAATTCAATCAATGCTCTATTTTCATTATTTTGTACTCAACTAAATAGTGAAAAAGCAATTTTATCTCCTATTTCAAAAATTGATTTTAATTCTTCAACATCACCAATATTTAATATTTTTTCAAAAGAATTAAAGTTTTGGGCAATTACTTTAGCTGATTTTGATCCAATATGCTTGATTCCAAGACCAAACAATAATCGTTCTAATCCTAGTTTTTTGGCAGATTTAATTTCATCAATTAAATTTTGAGTGCTTTTTTCTCCAAAGTTATAAAGGGCCAAAATATCATTTTTATAATTTTCTATTAGATATATATCTTTAATTGATTTTAAATAATCTAAATCATAAAATTTTCTTATTACTTTTTCGCCAAGTCCAGTTATGTTCATTGCTTTTCTAGAAGTAAAATGAATAAGAGATTGAATTGCTTTTTCTTTACAATTTTGATTTAAACAAAATTGATCAACATCATTGGAATTTTTAACTAAAAGTGAATTGCAACCAGGACAGTTATTTGCCATTTTTCAAGCAATTGTATTTTGAGATCTTTTGTTTACAACTACTTTTAATACCTCAGGAATAATATCTCCTGCTTTATTAATAATGACATAATCATTAATTCTGATATCTTTTTTTTGGATAAATTCAGCATTATGAAGAGTTGCAGCAGAAACAATAGTTCCAGCTATCCTGATTGGCTCAAGTTTTGCATTATATGTTATTTTTCCTGTTCTTCCAACTGTTGGGAAAATATCTAAAATAATTGTTTCTACTTTTTCAGTTGGCAATTTATAAGCAATTGATCATTTGGGGTGTTTTACTGTAGAGCCAATTTGATCTCTGATATTTAGCAAATTAACCTTAATAACTACTCCATCAATTTCAAAAGGAAAATCATTTCTTGTTTTGACAATTTCTTTTACTTGAAAAATAACTTCTTCAATGTTTTGACACACTTTATTAAAAGGTGAAATACCAGCTTTATTATTTTTTAAATAACTAAGAATTTGGTCTTGGGTTTTTATGTCAAGTTCTTCACAATTAGAAATTCAATACAAAAAGGCTTGGAGATTTCTTGATTTTGAAATATTTGAATCAAGAACTCTAAGAGATCCAGCTGCTGCATTTCTTGGGTTTGCAAATAATTTTTCATTATTTTTAGCTTTTTTCTTATTGATATTTTCAAATTCTTTTTTTGATAAAAATACCTCACCTCTTATTTCAAAGTTTTCAATATCATTATCTACTGATAATGGTATAGAGTGAATTTTAACAATATTATCAGTAATTTTTTCACCTGTTGTTCCATCACCTCTAGTTGCAGCATATTTAATTTTTCCTTTTTGATAAACTATCGATACTGCAAGTCCATCAATTTTTAATTCCACAAAATATTCAACATTAGATAAATTAGAAGCTTTTTTAATATCTTGATCAAACTTTCTTAAATCATCATAATTAAATGCATTGCCAAGTGATAACATTGGATATTGATGATCTACTTTTTCAAAGGCATCTAAAATTTTTCCTCCTACCCTTTGACTTGGAGAGTCACTAGATGCATATTGGGGGTGCTTTTGTTCAAGTTCTATAAGCTTGACAATGGAAGCATCATAAAGCTCATCAGAGACAATTGGCTGATCTAAAACATAATATTGATACCCTCATTTATTTAGTTTTTCTTTTAGCTCATTAATTTCTTTTAATATTAAATTATTCATAATTACTCAGAACGATAAACTCGATGGGCATTTTTACGTTTTTGATATTCATCATGATTTTTATTAATGGAGTATCTTTGATCAATGTTTTTAACTTCATTTGAAAGATTAATATATTTAATTTTAAGTTTAATAACCATTAAAAATAATCCAAAGGCTAATATTGATATTAAAGTAATAATAAAGTTTTTAGAGCCAAATTTATTGATTTGATAAAATAATCAATTAAATCCAAAACCAATAGTATAAAAGCTAATTGCAATAAAAGATCCAATTAATAATATAAAACTCAAAAATGCATTTTTTTCAAAAAGAGTGCTATGGTCATTAGTGTTTTTTAAAATAAAAATTGTTAAAGCAAAGACAAGTGCTCAAATTATGTATAAAATTAAATTAATATTATCTGATATTATATTTAGAAAAATCATTATTTACCTCTTTTCTCTTTTGAATTTAAAAATCTATGGGCAAAACCATGGGCTAAGGCTTCTAAAATACTGTTTTTAATAAAATATTTATTTTTAGTATTTTGCGAATAAATAACTGGAACTTCTTTTAGTGTAAATCCTTGCTTGATTTGATCTGAAATAAAGCTAGTTGTTAACATTTTGTGCTTAGTTGAAATCATATTTCTAATAATTCTAATACTAATTGCACTTAAACCTGATGTGGGATCAAAAACTTTTTTTTGATTATTATTTTTAATAATATTGCTATGAATTTTTTGAGCAGTATTTAATTTTGAATAAGATGAATATCTTGCACCAATGATAATATCAAATTTTTCATCAAAATAAGTAAGAAGTGTGTCAATATCTTTGGCTGAATAAAAACCTGATCCATCCATTCTAACTGCATACTGATAACCATGTTCTAAAGCAAATTTATAACCAGTCTCAAGTGCTATTTCAATTCCATGATGAGAAGAAAGTGAAATAATATTATAATCTTTTTCTTTACAAATTTTAGCTGTTAAATCACTTGAACCATCATCAATTATGATATATTCGCCATTAGGTTTGGTAATTTTAAAATCACGGATGATAGAAACAATATTTTTTTCTGCATTATATACAGGAATTATAACTATAGTATCTCTCATTACTTACTCCTTTAGTTGTAGCGCCTTGTGATTAGACATCATTGTTTTAATACCATGCTCTTTACCAAAATCAATTTCTACAATATCTCCACTTTTGGAAACCACAACTCCTGAACCAAAGACATCATGATATACCTTAGCTTCAATAGGTAATGTTTTTTCATCTCATTGGGCTTCTGTTAAATATTTGGGATCAATAAAGTGGAAAAAAGAAGAAGGTTTCTTTTGTTTGGAATATGTTAGATATAGATATTCTTTGGCTCTGGTTGTAGCAACATAAAAAAGTCTTCTTTCCTCTTCTAGTTCTAGATCATTAATTGCTCTTGAATGAGGTAAAACTGTATCTGATAGTCCCATAACAAAAACATGCTGTGATTCTGATCCTTTAGCTTTATGAATTGTCATTAATTTAACTGCTGCTTTAGTATCTAAATCTTCATTAATTCATTCTAAGGCAACATCTGAAAGATATTTTCCAACTGTTAGTTCATTATTTTTTTTGCAAAGTGATTTAATAGAAATAATCAATTCATTAACATTATCAAATCGAGCAAGATTTTTTGTATCTTGGGAAAGAGTTGAAAGGAATCCTGATTCAGTTAACAATTCTTCAAAACCAGTAAAGAAGTTTTTATCAGCATCTGATGGAGATGTAGCAAAAGCCTTGATAAATTCTTCAATATTTTTTTTCTGTTTTGTAGAAAAATTACATAAACTTTGATGTTGAGTAATAATTTCTCAAAATGTTTTATTATGCTCCTTTGCAAGTTGTTTAATCAATAATAGTTTTTGATCACCAATACCTCTTTTGGGAGATGAAATAATTTGAATAAATGAAACATCATCTTTTTGAGAAGAAAATCTTAAATATGCCAGGGCTGTTTTAATTTCTTTTCTTTCAAAGAATCTAACACCACCAATAATTTTAAATGGAATAGATTGTGCCAGAAGGCTTGCTTCAATTGATCTGGAAATAAATTGTGAACGATATAAAATCATAATTTCATTTAAATCTGTTTTATTCTCTATTAATTGTTCTACTTTATGAGCAATTCATGAAGCTTCATCTTCTTCAGTAAAACCAGAATAAACAAATACTGGCTCTCCTTTGGGGTTATCAGTTTTTAAATCGCGATCAAATCTAATTTGATTTTTCTTAATAAAGTTTGAAGATAAACCTAGTATTGTTTTTGATGAACGATAATTTTTATTTAAATAAATTGTCTTAGTTTTAGGAAAATCATTTTCAAAATCAAAAATAATTTTAATATCTGCTCCTCTTCATGAATAAATATTTTGATCAGGATCACCTACAACTAATATGTTGTTATTAACACTTGCAAGTAATTTAATTAGTTTGTATTGGATAGCATTGGTATCTTGAAATTCATCAACATGGATGTATTTAAATTTAGCAGATACTGCTTCTCTTACACTTTTGCTTTTAGATAAAATTTCAACTGCAAAGGCAATTAGATCATCAAAATCAAGAGAATTATTTTTATTTTGGTGAATTAAATAATCTTCATAAATTTCTGCTTTAGTATTTTCTATTTTATCAATTGCCCGATCATAGGCCTCATCAATTGAAATACCATTGATTTTACAATTAGAAACATATGCAATAGCGCTATCAATATCAATAAGTGTTGAGGAAATTTTTAATTCTTTATAAATTTTATTAACAAGAATTTTTTGGTCAGTACGATCCATAATTGTATAGTTACGAGTAAAATTACCTGATTTGATTTTATCAATATGTTTTCTAATTAATTTTGCGCAAAATGAATGATAGGTAGAAATAAATGGTTTTGCTTCTTGTAATTTAATAAAAGATTCAAGACGACTTTGCATTTCCTTTGCACTTTTATTAGTAAAGGTAATACCTAAGATGGCTTTGGGATCAACTCCTGAATCAATTAGTGATGCTATTCTGGCAATAATAGTTTTAGTTTTACCAGAACCTGGCCCAGCAATAATTCTAACTGGTCCTTTTATAGTATTAACAGCTAGTCTTTGTTGTTTGTTTAAAGTTTTTAGGATAGCAACCATGTTTCCTCCTATTGATTATTTAATTATATCATAAAAAAAGGTCAGTTTGACCTTAGATTTATCAGTTGATTGAGTCTGGTGTTCTGGGATATGGAATTGTATCTCTAATATTGGAAACACCGGTAATATACATAATTAATCTTTCAAAACCAAGGCCAAATCCAGCAGATGGAGCTGAGCCAAATCTTCTTAGATCAAAATATCATTGTAAATTATCACTTTCGATATTATGTTCTTTTGCTTTGGCAACAAGAGTATCATAATCATTTTCTCTGGCTGAACCACCAATTAGTTCTCCAATGCCTGGTACAAGTAGATCAAATGAATTAACTAATCTATCATCATTGGCAACTTTCATATAAAAAGCTTTTATCTTGGCAGGATAGTGAGTTGCAAACACTGGACCACTAACAACTTTTTCACAAACATATCTTTCATGTTCTGAACCAAAATCCATACCAAAATAGATATTGGAATCTTCAAATTTTACTCCATCTTTTACTGCCTTATCTAAAATTTCAATAATTTCTGAGTATGTTTTATAGGCAAATTTACTATTTATAATTGATTTTAGCCTTGCTATTAGCTCTTTGTTGCTAGTTTCCTGAAAATATACAATTTCTTTTTTACAATGCTCTAAAATATGGTTTATTGTGTATTTAACCAAGTCCTCAGCGTGTGCAGTAATTTCTTTTATTCCAGCAAAAGCCATTTCTGGTTCCAACATTCAAAATTCAGCTACATGTCTTGATGTATGTGAATGTTCAGATCTAAAAGTTGGACCAAAAGTATAAACATTCTTTACTCCTTGGGCTGCTGTCTCTGCATGTAGTTGCCCAGAAACTGTTAAAATTGTTTTTTGTTTAAAAAAATCGTCTTTAAATTTGGCAATACCTTTATTTGTAGTTACAGTAAAAGCCTCCCCTGCTCCTTCACAATCATTGGCTGTTAAAATTGGTGAATGATAATAAATAAAGTTTTGTTCATTGTAAAACTTGTGAATAGCAAATGAAAGTTCTGATCTAACTTTTAAAATAGCTGAGAAAAATTTAGTTCTTGTTCTTAGGTGAGCAACTTCTCTGAGGTGCTCTTTTGATGTTTCTTTCTTTTGAATGGGATAATCTTCATCAGTTTTATTTGCAAAAATAACTTCTTTTGCTAGAAGTTCAAATTCTTGATTACCTTTTGATTCAACTAATTTGCCTTTAATTTCAAGGGCAGAACCAGTATTTAATTTTGAAAGTTGCTCTATTTCTTTGTAAACCACCTGCAGTTCATCAAAGCAACTACCATCATAAAGTGAAATAAAACCAACTTTACCTGAATCTCTATTGGATCTTATTCAACCCTTAATAGTTATTTCTTGGCCAATGTGCTCTTTTGTGATTTCTATTATTTTCATAATAATCTCCTATGTTTGTTAATTATATCAATTTATATTTTATTTTGGGGTCTTGCTTTACATTCCATTGGTGCATAATCATGATTTTTGTATTTTTTAATGGCAACTTGACCAATCATAGCAGCATTATCTGTGCAGTATTTTAATGATGGGAAAATGACTGGTATTTTTAAGTTGTTAAATGATTTTCTTAATAAAGAGTTGGCACTTACTCCGCCAACAACTACTAATTGTTTAACAGCAAAATCATTAATTGCATTATTAGTTTGATTTATTAATTGTCTAATTGCAGCATGTTGAAATGAAGCTGCAATATTTTCTACAATTATTTTATGGTTTTTAATATTTAATGAATTGATATGATTTAATAGTGCCGATTTTAATCCTGAATATGAAAAATCGTAATTATTAATTTTGGCAATGGGGAAATTAATATTAGCTTTTCCTTCCTTTGCAATTTTATCAATTGCTGGTCCACCTGGATAACCAAGTTTTAAAATTCTAGCTACTTTATCAAATGATTCCCCGATTGCATCATCTTGGGTTTGCCCTAGTAATGTAAAATCCATTTCTTTTTTAACCAGGATTAGTTGAGTATTACCACCTGATACAACTAATGATAATAAAGGGTATTTATATTCATTTTCAATTTCTCCTGAATAAATATGGCCTTCAATGTGATCTACACTAATAAGTGGTTTGTTATAATATAAAGAAAGAGTTTTGGCCATTTGTAATCCCATTTGTAAACAACCAATCAAACCAGGAGATGTAGTTACAGCAATTGCATCTAATTTTGATAAATCAAAATCTTCTTTAATTTTTTGTAAAACTAAAGGAAGGTTTTGTTCATGTAATCTTGCTGCTAATTCTGGAATAACTCCCCCGATTTTAGCAAATTGAGCTTCTTGAGAAAAAGTAATAGTTTTTTTAATACTATTATTTTTAATCAATGATATTGATGATTCATCACAAGATGATTCAATTGCAAGAATATAAGCCATTTTAGATCTCCTTTACATATAGAGGTTTAATATCATTTAAGTTTGTAATTTTTTGAGCAAAATCTTTTTTATCAACCATATTTTTAATAACATTTTTATCTATCTTAATTGTTGATTGATTATTTGTTGTTATTAAAATTGGCTTTTGTATTATTCCTTTATTAAATTTTGCTGTATAAAATTTATGTGATTTGGCATCTATTGATAAATGCCCACTTTGATTAGTAATCAATGATGAAAGAGTATCAATTGTATAAATGGGTATATCACTTAAAACTTTTATAGTTTTTGCAAAAACTATCCCTAATCTATTGCCGGTAAAACCTCCAGGACCGTTGGTAAAATATATTGCCGATAAATCCCTAAGCTTTAATTTTTCTTTTCAAATAAAATCTTTAATTTTTGAAACCATAAGCTCAGAATGCTGCTGTTTTAAAAAGTGGCTTTCTTGATTAATAATTTTTCAATTATTATCTAATAGACCCAATTCTAAATTATCTAATGTTGAACTAAAAACCAAAATCATTTAATTCTACCTCTCTTGTTTTTTGATCAATGATTTTAATATTGATGTTTTTTGTTTTTCCATTTATTTTTAAAAACATGGGTCATTCAATAAAGGTAAATCCTGAATTATAAATATAATCATCAAACATTTCTAAATTATCTTTATTTTCCAGACGGTATGCATCAATATGAGTAAAACTATGATTTTGACCATCATAAATTTTTGCTATTTCAAATGTGGGAGATGTAACTGGAATTTTTACACCACATTTTTTAGCAATCATTTGCACCAAAGTAGTTTTGCCTGCTCCAAGATCTCCAGATAAACAAATGATATCTTGAGGTTTTAAATCATTATAAATTTTGTGGGCCAGTTTTTCTAGCTCTTTTAAGTTGTCTACTTTTATTTTCATAATTACCTTTTTAAAATTATATCATATAGTTATGATAAAATATTTATGGAGGGAATATGTTTGATATTGTTGTAATTGGTGGAGGTCCAGTAGGTTTATATGCTGGCTTTTATGCTGGGATTAGAGGTTTAAATGGTTTAATTCTAGAAGCAGGTGAAGAAATTGGTGGTCAGGCCATTAAATATTTTGGTGATAAACCAGTATATGATTTTCCTGGTTTTGATCAAACTACAGGTAAAGGCCTAGTTGGTGCACTACAAAAACAATTATCAACAGTTGAAGATAAAATTCAAATTAAAACTAACTCATTGGTGCAAAAATATAACAAAATTAATGATGGATTTGAACTAATTGTTAATGATCAAAAGATTTTAACTAAAACTATTTGTATAGCAATTGGTCCAGGGGGGGCTGTTCCTAAAATGCTTGATATAGAAAATGAAGATAAATATGATATTTCATATTTTGTAAAAGATATTAATGAATTTAAAAATAAAAAAGTTGTTATATTTGGTGGTGGAGATTCAGCTGTCGATTGAGCAAATCAATTTAAGAAATTTAGTGATGTATCCCTTGTCCATAGAAGAGATGAGTTTAGAGCTAAAGCAGGAAATGTTGAACAACTCAAAGGTAGAGTTAATGTTTTTAAGGGATATAATGTAAAATCAATAGATAAACAGAAAATCATTATTAAAAATAATGATGGACAAATTCAAGAATTAGAATATGATAAAATATTAGTTCAATTTGGTCTAATAACATCTTTTGGTAATATTAAAAATTGAGGAATGAAAATTGAAAAAAATAAAATCAAGGTAAATGGATTTCAAAAAACTTCAATTGAAGGTATTTGAGCTGTTGGTAATGCCTGTATTTATGATGGTAAAATTGATGTTATAACTTCAGGTCTTGGAGATGTAGTTAATGCTATGGCATCAATTGCAACCTATATTAATCCTAAAGCTTCGCCAATATTTTATTCAACAAATAAAAAATAAGGTTTTTTACCTTATTTTTTTTGATTTTCCTCGAATACATGTTTTCATTTGATAATAAATTCATCATTAAAAGGATCTTGTTTTTTTTCAATCATTTCCTTTAAATTACTTAATTCCCATTGAATAATTTTTTCAATATCTTTTGAATAACCAAATTCATCTTTATGTTTTGAATATTCAGATGAATCTAATAATTTAATTTTACTATTGGGAAACACTTTTAAATCTAAATCATAATCAATATATTTTAATGTGTTTTGTTCTTGGATAACCGGTGAGGCAAGATTACAATAAAAATGCACTCCAGTTTTCTTTAGCATACAAATAACATTGAATCATCTTTTTGTATAAAAAATACAAATAGCTGGTTCTCTAGTATATCAACTTTTACCACTTGACTCTTCAACTAGAGTTTTATTGTTCATAATTATATATCTATCATCAGATGTATCGAGGACTACCCCTTTTCTTCATAGTCTATGAAAATCTCCATTATGTTTATATGCGACTATAGAAATGGGATGTGTAGTTTTTAGTTCCATACTACAATCCTCCTATAATAATTATAACAAAAAAGAAAGGAATATTCCTTTCTTATTTTTCATTGGAGCAGGTGAAGGGAATCGAACCCTCACAGTCAGCTTGGAAGGCTGAAGTTCTACCGTTAAACTACACCTGCTTGGTACCCAAGGTGGGACTCGAACCCACACACCCGAAAGTAGAAGATTTTAAGTCTTCCGTGTCTACCATTCCACCACTTGGGCATATTGGAGGTGCTAATCGGATTCGAACCGACGATCAGGGTGTTGCAGACCCATGCCTTACCGCTTGGCTATAGCACCTCAATGAATGCCTAAATATTATATCACAAATTATTTATCTAGTTTTTCTAATTCTTTTTCTCTATTATTTTTACTCATATTATTTAATTCAAGAATTTTTTTATATAAATCAACCATAGTTAAAGTATCTTGTTTACAGTATGCAAGTAGCTCTTTTCTTCTTTGTTCAATGTCTTTTTTATTATTATCTACAATAATGTCATAAAGCTCTGCCATAGCTTTAAATCCATTGTTAATATTTAGTTTTTTATAAGGGTTTTTATCACCGGCATATAACTCAATTGTTTTTTTAATTGATTTAGAATGACCAAATCGATTTAGAGAAATTTTAAAATGCTCTCTTTGTTGTGTTGGTTTTAAGAAAAAATCCATTAAATCTAATATGGACTTTTCAGATGATGCCCTAATTTCTTGTTTTGTATTGTAAAATTTTTTATCGCCTTTAGTTATAATCTGGGGGTATATAAAATTATCTATTTGCTCTTTAGACCTAAGTTCATAAATCTTAGAAATATCATTTCTTTTTAAAACTTTTTCCATCTCTCTTAGTGCAGATCTTTCAAAAGGGGCATAATATGCAGCTAATTTATAATCTTTTTTTACAGCCTCACAAACAAGATTATAAATTTTTTCTAACTCTTTTTTTGTTAAGTTTTTTGCTAAATATTCTTTGTGCTGCTCTAATTGTCCATTGCTCATATAATGAATTGAAACTTGAACAACAATTTTGGAATATGGCTTATAGTATTCTGGTTGTGGCAAAGGATCATTTATTGTTTCAAAATCAATCATTGCAATTTTACCATTAAAATTTTTAATATCTTCTTTAATTGCAGAAGTATTAAAATCTCTTCCAATTTTAGATTCTAAATCAGGAATTCTACACACAAAACATTTTTTACCAATTGTGGGATATGATGATGATCAATTTGGCAATGTAAATTTTTTAGAAGTCTTGTTTCACTTTTCATAAGAATTATGAATCATTTTATCCATTATTTCAATTTGTAATTTACCCGTTTTAGATTTTGGATCTAAAATATTTACAAGAAATTCAAAAGATGGTTTATACTCTTTTGTTAATAATGGTAGTTGAGTTATAATTTTATAATTAGGATATTTTTTATTAATAATAAATAAATTAAAAAGAAGGCCATATATTTTATCTCTTTTGGTAGATTTAAATGATCCCAGAGTAATAAAATTTTTAAATAAAGTTTTTCCATCTACAGAAAAAGCACTTAGATTTTTATTTAATGAAAATGTGTTGGCTTCTTGAATTCTTTTATAATATTCTTTACCATTTAAATCTTGACCTTGTAAAATTTTAATTTCTTCACTAAATATTTTACTTGGTTTATTTATAGAAGTTGGCCTGCCACTTTTTTTAACCTTTGTTAAGTCTAAAAAATAACTTTTTTCATTTCAGGTAGATGGTGAAATCAAAAATCAAGTTATAGTTTGGTTAGATTTATCTATATTTATATAATCTAGTGTTGTAAATAAACCTTCATAATCAATCTGAAAATTTTTATAAGAATTTTTCAAATCTTGTAAATATTTTTTTTCAAAAAATATTTGAACTTTTTCTTTTAATGCAAGAAAATATTTAATTGCCTCGGGAATCTCATCAATATTATTTTCAAAAACTTCTACCATTGAAAAATATTCATCTAATACATCAGGGCCAAAATATTCTGAATTATTTGCTTCTTCACTTATATCCAATAAATTATTTTCAATTGCATATTTTAAATGTCCACAATTAATTGATTGTGATTTTTTAAAAAAGAATTTAGTTAAACCTTTGTATTTCATATGATTATTATAACAAAAAAAGAGCCTAGGCTCTTTTGTTTATCTATGTGAAGCAACTCATTCTAGAATTGTATCTTTTGGCTTAAATCCAACAAATCTATCAACTTCTTGACCGTCTTTATATAAAATGACAGCTGGAATTGAAGATACATTAAATTCTGAGCCAGCATCTGTATTATCATCTGCTGAGACTTTCACCACACTAACACCTTCTAGTTCATTTGCTACTTCATCATAAACTGGAAGGAGCATTTTACATGGTCCACATGTTAGTGAAAAAACATCCACTAGAACCATTGAATTGTTTTTAATTTCTTCAAATGTTTCTTTAACAGTTAGACTTCTTGCACTCATATTAACTCCTTTTAAAATTTTAATGGGGCGACTAACGGGAATCGAACCCGCGAATGTCTGGACCACAACCAGATGTGTTAACCACTTCACCATAGCCGCCATTGTACTTTAATACCTTATTATTTTATCATATAAAAAGTTAAAAAATAAAAAAACTAGAATTAAGTTATCTTTTCATTTTCCTTTAATTCAAAATAAATTTTATTATTTTCTTTTGAAACAATAATATGATATTTATCACCATAGCTTAATCTAATTTTATCCTTATCTTTTAAATCAAAGGCTTCACTAACTGCTTTATTTTTATACATTAATTGATATTTACTATTAAGTTTTTTAATTTTTCCAACACTTTTTAAGATTTTTGATTCAATTTTAATATGTTTGGCTTTTCTTGAATCAAAAGGTCTTCAATAATATTTTAGATTAGAAATATGCTCAATTTGATTAAAAGTAATTTTATCTTCACTATCATCTAGATTAACTAAACTAATGTGTTTTGCTCTATGCAAAGACATTAAATAAATATTTCCTAGATAATCATTAAAGACTTCTCCGAATTTAGCATCATCATTAAATCATTCATTATCCATAAATTCTGATCATTCATCTAAATGTTTATCAACTGGTTCTTGAATTGGTTTTCTATCTTTATCATTGGTTTTATGAGTTTCATAAATATTAGCTTTATAATAGTGATATCATCAATAATCTTCAATAATACTTCCATAGGCATTAACTGATTTTTCATTTTGGAGTTCTTCTGGAACTGGAAAAGTATAAAGTGCCAATCCTCTGGCAAATAGTTCTGCTTTTGTTCAAAGATACTGGTTAAAGGAAACAGGATAAAATTTATTTGGTCATAAAACAGTTGGTGAGCCACCACTAAAAGGAGCTATTGGATCAACTTTATGATGATCATTAAATTCTGGTCTTTTATCAATTCCTGTAAAGGAAAGAAATTTTTCCCCTACTGGCTTTATTCCCAAATCATGGGCCACATTTCCCCCAAATGTATTTGTAGTAACATTACCATCTGATCCATAAAAGAAAGATGAGTGATGATTATATTCATGATGAATTGCATATATTCAAAAACGGTAATCTGTTAATGGATCAACTTTATCTACCCCCATTCTTTTAGCAAATTCATCTGAAATTGGATATTCATCTGTTAATTCTTTGTTATTGGGGAATATTGAAATTAATTTATAATAAGGGTTGTAGTTTCCAAAAGATCTACCATTAGCTTTGCTACCATCAAAGAATATTCCTTGAAGAGTATGAACTTCTGGTCCATAAAAAGCATTTTTTTTAAACCATGAATAAACTGATTCTGCATATTCTTGTGTTTCCATTGTTGGTATTTTATAAACAAATATTTTAAATTCAGGAAACTCACAAGTAAACAGTTTTGGATCATCTTCTGCATCTTCAGGTTGATATTTAAATGACTTACAAGAAAGTGCCAAAGAAGGTGGATCAACTATTTTAACTTCTTTTTCTTTTGCTTTACATGAAGCCGATGTTAATGATAGTAATAGTAAAAATTTAATTAATATTTTCATTTTTTATCTTTTCTTGTATAATAATTTTTAATTATAACATAATATTAGGAGAAAAAATGATTAAGATTGTAATTGACTCAGTTAGTGCCATAACTCAAAAAGAGGCAAAGAAAAAAAATTATGGTTATATTCCATTGTCTCTATTCCATGGTGAAAAAAGATTTTTAGATGGTGTAGAAATTAGTCAAAATGAAATTTTAGATTTACAAAAAAAAGGTGAAAAACTTTCTACATCACAACCAGCAATAGGTCTTATTGAAAAAATTTTAGAAAAAGAATCTAAAGCAAATAAAGAGGTAATTGTACTTACATGCTCATCAACAATTTCAGGAACATATTCAAACACATACCAAGTGGCTCAAAATTTTCCAAATGTCACAGTAATTGATACAAAACTGGGAGGAGCAGCAATTATTGCAATGGCCGATAAAGTTAAAGGAATGCTAAAAAATGATTCTGTAAGAAAAGTGGTAAAAGAACTTAAAAAATGAATTGGCAATATGCCTCTATATATGTTTTGTGATGATGTTAAATACCTAGTGAATTCAGGTAGAGTTAAACCAGTAATTGGTAAAATGGCAAAAGTTGCTGGTATTAAACCAATAATGAAATTTAACAAAGGTGTCATTGAAAAATGTGGAATAGCAAGAAATTGAGAGAAAATGATTCTTAAATCATATCAAGATTGCAAAAACTCATTAAAAAACTTTAAAAAAATAGCTGTAATGCTATATGGTCATAATAAAAGTGAAGAAAAAGCAATTTTGCAAAAAGTTAAAGAAATATTTAACATGCCAGTGGTCAAAAGGGACATAGCTGCAACTATTGCAATTAATGTTGGGCCAAAATCAATTGGTTTATCAATTGCTGAAATTAAATAATATAAGGTTGTGATAATATGGTTAAAATAATTATTGACTCAGTTAGTGGATTAAATAAAAAAGAAGCAGAAAAACTAGGATATGGATATCTTCCATGTGGTGTTGTTATTGATGATAAAAAATATTTAGATGGAGTTGATGTTGACTCTAATTGAGTATTAGAAAAACAATTACAAGGTGCAAAACTAACAACAACTCAACCATCAATTGGCTTTATGGAAGAATTAATAGAAAAAGAAGCAGAAGCAAACGATGAAGTTTTAGTAATAACTGTTTCATCTAAATTTTCTGGAATATATGATAGTTCATCTAAAATTGCTGAAAAATATAACAATGTTACTGTGTTTGACAGTTATAGTGCTGGTCATTCAATTGTAGCAATGGTAAAAAAAGCTCAAGAGCTTTTAAAAACAAAATCACTTAAGGAAACAGTCAAAGAACTCGAATCTATAAAAGAATCAATTACTTCCTATTTTTTCCCTGATGATATTATGTATTTAGTAAGAGGTGGAAGAGCCAATCCGGTTTTAGGTAGATTTGCCAAATTAACAGGAATTACTCCTCTTTTAAAAATTCATGAAGGTAAAGTAACCAAAGTTGATAAAGGAAGAAGTGTTAAAAGTTTAATTAAAAAAATGCACCAAGGATTTCAAAAAGATTTAAAATTTGTTTCAAAACTTGCATTAATGGTTCATGGTCAAAGTGATAATGAAATAAAAGAAGTTGTAGAAATGATTGAAGAAATTTTTAAATTAGAAGTTGAAGTTTTACCTCTTTCAAGTGCAGTTGCTGTTCACCTTGGTCCAAAAGCACTTGGATTAGGTGTTTTAAAAATTAAATAATAAAAAAACTCCAGTGGAGTTTTTATTTTGTTATGGCACAGGTGGTAGGAATTGAACCCACACTAACGGGTTTGAAATCCGTTGTACTACCATTATACGACACCTGCATGTTCCATAACATTTTATCACAACTTTTTCTTTCTTTCTACTCTTTATTTTCCACCATTCTAATAATATGTTTTTGGTGAATCATTTCTTGGCTATTCTTTTTTTCTCACTTAATTAAAACTTCTACAGATGTAGTTTTTTGATCAACTTGATAAAAAGAAAATCTTAGAGCAATTTTACCTTTTATAGTATTTAAAGACTTTAAATTATTTTTATATGATTCAATAAATTTCTTTTTATCAATTCCGTTTTGTGATGAATATATTATTAAACTGGAATTTTTAGGTAAAGTTAATTGTGCTTGTGGTTTATCTAATTTTAGATTTTGATCTTCCTTTTGCACAAGAACCTTATTTACCGGGTTACTAAAAACTCACATTAACCAAAAAATGGCACTTAGTCCTAAAATAAAAATTGCTGCATATTCTTTATAAAATAATATACGTTGATATAATTTCTTCAAGATTTCCTTTAATTGTGTCATTTTTAAAGCATATATAAGAATTCTTACATTCTCCTCTATAATTTTTTAATATGATTCATTGATAATTTAATTGGATGGTTTTATAAACTCCACCTTTTTTATATTTAATAAAAAATTTGCATTGTAATTACCTGGAGAAAGTAGTTTGCTATGTTTTAGCGACTTTAAATCTCCTTGATAAATCATCTCTTCATTTTTAAAAAGCTTTATTTTATTAGTAGTATTAGAATTATCAATATCAATAATACTTTCAAAATTAGTATAGCTATTGGTTTTTTGGGGATAAAGGTTAAGATCTATATAATCATATCGATATGAAAATTTTTTATTTCTATTAGTAAAAGAAATATCTTTTATAATTTTATACCTATATTCTCCAGGCTCCTTAATATCATTGCTATCTTTTTTACCATTGGGAAAAAATAATGTTCCATCCATTGTGTATTCCTGAGATCAAATTGCAGAAAAGTGAATATCAAGTTTGTTGTTTTCACCATCATTAGGTAAAGATAATTTAATATTTCTTAAAGATTTTTTAGCCCTAGTACTTGATAAAACATCTTGCTGTGAATGATTATTTACTGAAAGATAAATTTCAGTAGATTGGTGAGAATTAATGTAATAATCAACTGATATATTAATGTTATCTGTATCATAGTTGGCAGTGATTTTTTCTAATCTAAAAGGTGATAGGGCACTTCGATCATAACTAGAGGAAGTGTTAATTATATTGGTTGATAAAAACAAAAGAGTTAGTAATTTAATCATTATACAAGTAGATAATATACAAATTTATTAATTGCATGATTTAAATTAATTTTGTTTGTAGTTTCCTTTTTTAAAGAAAAACTATTTAATAATAATTGCTTTTCATTTTTATCCATTAAATTAATTATTGAATCGGTTAAAGCAAACAACTCTACTTTTGATATATTATTACTGTTTACTTTTATTTTACTTTGTTTTTTTAAATCTAAAATTTCATTATAGTTATTAAAAATTGAACGCATAATTTTTAACTTATCTTCTAAAAGTATGGTATTGATTTGCTGCGGGCTCATATTTCCTCCTATAATATATATAGCCAAAAAAATAGAAACTCCTAATTATTTTAGAATTTTAACTTAAAAAAACCACTTTTTTTAAAATGGTTATTTAATAAGCTAGGGAAAAATATATCAATGTTTTAGCAGGTTTGTTACATATGGGACAATTTCCAGTGACTTTAGTATTTTTAAATGGTTTGCATCTTGTAGTTGCTCCAATTTCTGCTTTAATCATTAGTTCACACTCTTGGCTATTGCATCAATTAGTTAAAGCATAACCTTGTTTAACTTGTTTTTGTAATTCTACATATGACAATACTTTTTTGGTCTTGGCTTCTTTGATTTCAAGAGCTTTTTTATACATTTCTTCTTGAATATCTTTTAATAATGATTTAATTTTATTTTTTAAATTGCCATTTAAATTAAATTGCTCTTTATGGCCTGTTGTTCTTTTTACAATAGTGATTTCATTATTAGCAAGGTCTCTTGGTCCAATTTCAATTCTTATTGGAATGCCCTTGATTTCGGCATTAGCTGATTTAAAACCAAGTGATTTATCTGAACTATCAATAAAAGTTCTTATTTTTCCTAATTGTTTTTCAAGTTTAATGGCAACTTCAAGTGATGATTGATCATCTTTATTAATAAGAGGTAAGAAAGTAACTTGATATGGGGCAACATTGGGAGGCAGCACAAGACCAATTTTATCTCCATGAGCCATAATAATTGCTCCAATTATTCTTGTAGAAATACCTCATGATGTTGTGTAGGGATGCTCTACTTGATTATTTTTGTTTTGAAATTTTATATCATAGGCCTTGGCAAAATTATCTCCAAAGTAATGTGATGTTGCCGCTTGAAGGGCTTTGCCATTTTTCATCATAGCCTCTATTGTATAAGTTTCTAGTGCTCCTGCAAATTTTTCAGATTCTGTTTTTTTACCTATAAACATTGGTATAGCCAATTCTTTTTTAGCTAGATCATTATATGCCATAATCATTTTTTTACTAAAAGCTTTGGCTTCTTTATCACTTGCATGAACTGTATGGCCTTCTTGTCAATGAAATTCAGTTGACCTTAAAAAGGGCTTTGTTTTTTTCTCTCATCTTACAACTGAACATCATTGATTTCATTTAATAGGAAGGGTTCTAAAGGATTTAACATCTTTTTTGAATTGATTCATAAAAAGGGCCTCAGAGGTAGGTCTTATATAAAATGGTTCTTCAAGATCATTGTTTCCATATTTTGTAACTGTTAAAATTTCAGGAGCAAAGCCTTTAATGTGAGCTTTTTCTTTATCAATTAAGGTTTTGGGAATAAACAGGGGCATAGCAATATTTTCAATTCCATGTTTGACAAAACGTTTATTCATTGCCTCTGTTATTAACTCTCAAATCTTTCAGCCATAAGGCTTAATTATCATTGTACCTTTTACATCTCCATAATCCATTAGTCCTGCTTGTTTAACAACATCAATATATCATTTATCAAATTGGGTATTGATATCTGATATTCTCTCAAGTTTGTGATTCATATTTACCTCTTTTTTTAATAATTATATCAAAAAAATATTAGGCATAACCTAATATCATTATTTAAAACATTTTTTTAAATTTAGAAAATATTGTATCACTACCTTTGGCTTTGGCCTCTTTTATTAGTTTTTCTTGTTTTTGACTTAGTTTTGTGGTCTTAACAATTATTGTAACTATTTGATTGCCTTTTGTAGATGAGCTAATTATTCCTTTTCCCGGAATTTTTAATTTTGTTCCATATTCAATACACTTAGGAATTGTTAGTTCAATATCTCCATGTACTGTTGGAACATCAAGAGTTACTCCTAGCATTGCATCAAGTGAAGAAATAGGAACTTCAATATGAATATCATTGCCAATTCTGGTAAACTTATCATGTTCTTTAACTAATATTTCTATGTATAAATCACCATTGGGACCACCTTTAATGCCTGCATATCCTTTTTCATTCATTTTTAGTTGATTTCCAGATTGAATACCAGCAGGAATAGATAATGTCACTGTTTGTTTAACATCAAGGTGACCTTTCCCTTTACATCCCGAACAATATTTAGTAATTTGTTCACCTTCACCATTACATGATCGACAATGACTTTGAGATTGCATTACTCCAAACATGGTTTTTTGTTGAATAATTTCAATTCCCCTACCATTACATGTTGAGCAGGTTTGGATATGGGATGGATCTTCTACTCTTTTACCATGACATTTGTCACATTTTTCTTGAGTATCAATATCAATATCAATATCATCTCCAAAAACGGCAGTTTCAAAAGTAACATTCATTCTTAAAAATACATCTTGTCCTCTGCTTGGTCCAGTGTTTCTTTGTCTTTGCCCACCAAAGGCACCACCAAATATATCACCAAATATATCACCAAAATCAAAGTTAGAAAAATCAAATCCACCTTGACCAAATCCGCTATATGCCCCTTGTTTTCCAAAACGATCATAATTTGATCTTTTTTGAGAATCAGATAAAACATCATATGCTTCTGCATATTTTTTAAATTCTTCTTCTGCTCCAGGATCACTATTTACATCAGGGTGATATTGCCTGGCTTTTTGTCTAAAAGCTTTTTTAATTTCTCTTTCAGTTGCATTTTTTGATACCCCTAATAAATCATAATATGATTGGTCTGACATGATATTTCCTTTTATAACAAATCAGGCTTAAGCCTGTTTTGTTTAATGTTTTTTATCTTTTTTCTTTTCTTTAAATTTAGCTTCCTGAACTTTTTTGTCTTTGGCATTTGATTTTGCACTAGTTTTTTTATTATTTTTAGGTTTATCTTGACTAGCTTGTGCTTGTTGCATTGCTGCCATCAGTTGTTCAATAGCTTTTATTTTTTCTTCAAGTTTTTTATAATCCTTTTTCTCAATTAAATCTTTTAGTTCCTTGATTTCTTTTTTAGCTTGATCTTGTTGTTTTTTATCAAGTTTATCACCTTGATCTTTAAGTGATTTTTCTAATTGATTAACTAAGTTTTGAGCGTTGTTAATTGTTGAAACTTCTTTTGCTTTTTTATCATCTGCTTCTTTGTTAGCTTCTGCTTCTTTAATCATTCTTTCAATTTCATCCTCTGAAAGCCCTTGATCATTTTTAATAGTAATTGATTGTTTTTTATTAGTTTTTTTATCAATTGCTGTAACATTTAAAATACCATTGGCATCAATTTCAAAAGTAACATCAATTTGTGGCGTGCCTTTTGGCGCAGCTTCTATTCCATCTAGGACAAACATTCCCAGTGATTTATTATCAGCAGCCATTGGTCTTTCTCCCTGAAGAACATGAATATTAACTCCTGGTTGATTATCTTCTGCTGTTGAAAATATTTGTGATTTTTTAGTTGGAATAGTTGTGTTTCTATCAATTAAGGCAGTCTTGACACCACCAAGTGTTTCAATTCCCAGTGTTAGTGGTGTAACATCAAGTAGCAATACGTCTTTAACATCTCCTTGTAGAACACCAGCTTGAATTGAAGCGCCCATTGCAACAACTTCATCTGGATTAATTGATTTGTTAGGTTCTTTACCTAATTCTTTACTTACAGCATCAATGACTGCTGGAATTCTTGTTGAACCACCAACTAACAGTACTTCATGAATATCTGAGTTTTTAATTTTGGCATCTTTAATTGCATCTTTTAGTGGTTTTAAAGTTCTAACCACTAGATCTTCACTCATTTTTTCAAATTCTGCTCTTGTCAATGAAAGCTCTAAGTGAACTGGTCCAGATTCATTTGCTGTAATAAAAGGCAGTGAGATTTGAGTTTGCATAACTCCAGAAAGATCTTTTTTAGCTTTTTCAGCTCCATCTCTTACTCTTTGCATTGCCAGTTTATCTTGGCTTAAATCAACTCCAGTTTCTTTTTTACCTTTAGCAACAATTCAATCAATTATTTTTTGATCAAAATCATCTCCTCCTAACTTGTTATCTCCTGATGTAGAAATAACTTCAAATGTGCCATCATGTAATTCTAGAATAGAAACATCAAATGTTCCCCCTCCAAGATCATAAACTAAAATAGTTTGTTCTTTTTCTTTTTTATCAATTCCATAAGCTAGGGCTGCTGCTGTTGGTTCATTAATAATTCTTTCAACTTCAAGTCCAGCAATTTTACCAAGCATTTTTTGTAGCTTGTCTTTGGGCATCATTAAAGTAAGCTGGAACAGTAATAACAGCTTTTTTAACAGTTGAGCCAAGATGAGCTTCTGCTGTAGCTTTTAGGTCTTGAAGAATCATTGCCGAAATTTCTTCTGGCGTATAATCTTTGCCTTCAATTGATACTTTATCTTTAGTACCCATTTTTGATTTAATAGATAAAATTGTGTTGGGATTAGTTACAACTTGACGCTTTGCAGCATCTCCTACAATTTTTTCTCCATTTTTAAAGGCAACTGCAGAAGGAGTTGTTCTTCCTCCTTCTTTATTTGTAATAACTTTAGGTTGTGTTCCTTCCATAATTGAAACACAAGAGTTTGTAGTTCCTAAATCAATTCCAATAATTTTTGACATAATTTTCTCCTTTTATTTTGCTATTTTAACCATTGTTGGTCTAAATAGTCTTTGATGTATTTTGTATCCTGGTTTAACAACAAGGGTAATTTGACCAGATTTAAATTTATTTGTCTTTACTTTTTCTACTGATAGATGAATATCAGCATCAAATTTATCTCCTGGTTTTGTTTCAATAATAGTTACCCCGTTATCTTTTAATAATGTAGTAAATTGGTTAGCAATCATCTTAAATCCAATTAAGAAGTTTTTAACTTCAGCTGAGGGATTTTTAATGTTCATTGCAAGATTGAATGTATCTAATATTGTAATTAGTTCTTCAAGTATTTTTTGATTTGAAAATTTAATAAATTCATTTTTGGATTTTTCAAATCTTTTTCTATCGTTTTCTAAATTAGCAAGTGATGATAAATATTCATTCTTTTGATTTTTAATTTGATCTTTTAATTCTTTGATAATATCTTTATCAGTTTTTTTAATCTTCTTTGTAGGTTTAGATTGTTTTTTAAGATCTTTATCTTTTGCTTTATTTTCCATAATACCTCCTACATAAATAATATTACATTAGTTTGTTAGCAAAGTCAAGAGTAGTTTGCTAACAATCACTAATTAATATACTATAGTATATTAAAAAAATAGATTTTTTATTCTATTTTTTCTTTTTTTGCTAGATTATAAAGTATTTCTACAAAAATTTTGGTACTTTCTATTCAACTTTCAATAACAGCATATTCATTTGCCATATGAGCTCTAATATCGTCTTTGAAATCCATAACCATTCCAAAGGCAATTGCATGATCTTTAAGTTTGGCATATGTACCAGCTTTTAATTTATAATATGGTTTTGAATTAATATCAGAATTTGATATTGATCAATATGTTTGTCCTATTATTTTTAATACTGGATCATTATCATCAATAAAATAACCAGGTAAATCCATGCCAATATCAACTTTAACATTTTTAAAGCCACTAGATGCAGTTCATTTTTTTACTATTTGTTGGTGTCATTTTGCAGATCCCTTAATTTTATCTACTGGATATCTAATATCTACTCCTAGATTAAATGTACCATCCAAGTTTACTTCTAAAAGACCAGGATTAATTAAACTTTTACCTTGTCTTGAAGTTTCATATTCAAGTGGTGTATTTTCTCCAAAACGATTATTATTTCAATATTGTAAAATTCATTCTACAAAGCTATCTGATTTATTATTATCTTTTAAAAATTGCATAGCTTTAGGTAATGCTGAATCTGGAACTTCTTCTTCTGTTAGCAAAGTATGCATTGCTTTACCTTTAAAAGTATGCTTTTTCCCATCTAAAATTAATTTTGCCTCAGAACATACTGCATTATACATATTTCCCGCTTTAATTGATCAATTAGAATGATTGGGTATTTGACCTTTAATATCAAGTCTAACAATACCTGATTCAGCTTGTGTAGCTGGCCAACCTCCCTCGGCAGTTAAAAGCACTCGGGGTGTACCTAAAACATCTAAGGCATGGCTCATATCAGTTCAGGGACCAGTTTCTTCCTGAGAACCATACATTAGTTTAATTCCTCTAGGTAAATCAAGATTTAGATCTTTAAAAATTTGCATAGCAACATAGCAAGAAACAGTTGCAAGCTTCATATCTTGAGTTCCTCGTCCTCATATTTTACCATCAATTATTTTACCTGATAAAGGAGGATGATCTCATTCACTTTCTACATATGGAACAGTATCAATATGACACATTATTCCAATTCAATCTTCTTTGTTACCTCAATGAGATCATGCTGAAATAGGAAAACCTGCATCATTGATGATTTTTCCATCAAATTGATCTTTTTTACCTTTTTTAACAAGTCAATCTAAAACGCTAGGTATATTAGGTGAAAAAGTTTCTGATTCCATTTGAACTAATTTTTGTCCAAATTCAATAATTCGATCTCTTCTTTTATCAACTTCTTTACTAATCATTTCTCTAGTTAACTTCATATATAATCTCCTATTGATATTAATTTTAACAAATAAAAATTAAAGATATCTTTCTTTTGTTAATTTTAATACTTTTATTCCCTTAGAAATAAGAATAGTTTGCTAATTTTTATCTAAATTATTATAATAATTTAATTTTTAGCTAAATATTCTTGATATGATCTTTGAGATATTTTTTTAAGATTATCTATAAACTCACTATTACCAGTTTTTTTACTTGAAAGTTTTTTGTCATTTAATATATCAGAAATAACTTTTCTAATAAAAACATAATTACTTGGTATTTTATTTCCTCATTTTAAATAAGCATTTTTATTAGTATATGTTTTTAGAAAATTTTCTTTTGATAAAATTTTTCATAACATAAATTCATCTTTTAATATATCATTACCTTTTTTAGGATTATTAGGAATAGCTGGGCTAGGCAGATTTATTACTTTTTCTACTGCCTTTTGGATAACTGCTCTATCGTTTTTGTTATTTATATATCATTTTATATCTTTGACATATTCTATCTGATTATTTTTATAAAAATCTGCATTTGGTCTTTTTCATATATCAAATTTATCTTTTGCTACTTTATGACCTCCGCTTCTATAATTAATAGTTCCATCAAGGGCTTTTTTGAATTCTGCCTTGGTAGCATTTTTTCTTTTACCAATTGCTCAGGTAGAGACATCTAATTTAAATTGAGGAGTTTGTTGATAAACGCTTGGATCTTTTATTTTTCAACTATCAAATTTCTTTTTTGCAACCTGATCACCATTAGTTTGTTTTGAAGTAGTAATTGCTCTAATAAATTTAGTTTTTACTTCATCATTACTTTTTAATTTATTTGCAGCTCAATATTTCCCAGCATCTTTTTTAAATGTATTGCTTATCTCATATTCATCTTGTAATCTATATTTTTTACTTTCATATGAAGCTTTTAAAACATCATCACCATTAGTTTTTGTTGAGGTAGTAATTGCTTGGACAAATTTAGTTTTTATATTATTATTTTCTTTATTGTTATCTGCTCATTTGCTTAAATCTATTTTAAAAGCTTTATCAGCTTCATAATCAGCCTCTGATTTGTATTTTCACTTATTATATTTAGCCTTTAGAGAAATTCCCTTAATTTTGTTTGTAGAGCTCATGGCTTTGGCAAAAGCATTTTTTACTTGAAGATTAGATTTCATTTTACCATCAGCTCATCTAGTAACATCATCTTTAAACTCGTCATCTTGCTTGTATGCCTTATCTGATTTTAAATTTTTTGGTAATTTTCTTCATAAATCATAATTATTGTTTGCAGATGATGGAATTGATTTAATTGCTACAACAAATTTATCTATTACATCATAGTTTTCATCTGTCCTTTTATCTTGTGCTCATGCCAATGCATCATTTTGAAATTCAATAGTAGCTTTATATTGATCTTTTGTTTTATATTTTCATTGATGATATTTATTTTTAAGAACTTGATCACCTTGACCTCTTGTTTTATATAATGCATCAACAAAGGCATGTTGTATTGCTCTTTTTGGAGTCTTCTTTTTGGAGTTTGAATTAGTTTTACTATTTCAGGTAGATTTTGCTCAACTTTCAGCATACTCACCAATATTTTCTCAACCAGAATTTTTAAATTCTTCTTTTGTTTTATTTTTATTGCCTGGTTTTATTTTTCAAAGATTATATGCTCTATCAACCTCACTTGATATATCTACAAATATTAAAATAAGGGCGTTTCTACCATCTTGGGTTTTTATTCAATTATAAAAGTTTTGGTTAGATGCATTTTTGCCTAAATAATCCCATGCTGTCTTTCTATTTGTTTTAAATCACTTTTTATATGCTGCTTGAGCTTGTTTGTTACCATCTACATTTGATAAAAGTATGGCTCTGATAAATGATTGTTTTATTCGTCAACTCAGCGTTTTTTGGGTTATTGCATATTGAGCGAATTTCTCAGCATATTCTCCAATATTTCCATTTGATAAATCTGTAAATACAAATTTTGTTTTAAAATCAGAAATGTCTTTCTTATTATTAGCTTCAAGTTTTTTTCATTCTCAATAAACTCAGCTACGATTTTTACCAGATTTGATAGTTCATCTAAGAATGGCACTTCTTCCATCATCTGTTTTTAATCAATTATTAAATAATGGTTTAGAAACATCATCATTTCAAAAATCTTCTGGTGACTTAATTGGCTGAAGCTTTTTTCAAGTGTCATAAGCCCTTTCATAAGCTTGTCTGCCTGAATTTTCAAAAGATGTTTTTAAAGCTACTTTCCCTTCTAGCGTAGTTTTTCAATTGTTAAAATCATCAATAGAATCAACATCTTTGGCATATTCTCTTTCGGTTTTAAGATTTTTTGGTTTTAGTTTTCAATTATGGGCATAATCAACAAAATCTTGTCCTGATTTTTCAAAAATTATTTTTAGTGCATTTTTACCATCATCGGTATTTATTCATTGATTAAATGATAAATCAACATCATCATTTGGTTTAGAATTATCAATAACATCTATTGGTGACATTATATTATCATTAATTCATTGTTGGAGATTATTTAAATAATCTGGTCTTGATAATTTGTAATCTTTTTTTAAGGCTTCTTGCCCATCTTGAGATTCTCTTCAAGTTTTAAAAGATTGACTTGATAAATGTAAATCATCATAATATTGTTCTGGTGTTATTCAATTATTTTGATCTTTTCTTCAAGCACTAAATCTTGCCTGATAAATTTTATCTTGTCTACCAGCTTTTTTATACAGTGTTTTTAATGCTTCCTTTCCATCATCTGTTAATCTTCAAGTATCAAAATTATCTTGAGATTTTAAATCAGCAATATATTGTGATATTGATTTATAATTTCTGATTTTTCAGAAATTATATGCATTTATATAATCATTGCCAGAATTTTTAAAAAGTGGTTTTAATACTTCTATTCCTGCTGGTGATTTTTTTCAATTTTTATAAGTATTTAATGAATCATCTAAGTTAATATATTCCTCAGAAGTTTTTCAATAACTAGCAATTTGCTTAAATTTCTTAAATTTTTCATCAAAAGTATCTTGATCATTATTAAAGATTGTTTTGATTTTTTCTTGACCATCATTGGTTGTGGCTCATTTTTTATATATTTGATATGCATCACTATCTCTTTTATTCATTTTGGCCCTAAATTCTGCTATATCTCTTTCTGGACTATGTTGTTTTTTTCAATTATTAAACCTTATATTAAACTCTTTTTGCTTATTACCTGATAATTCATAAGCTTTTTGTAAGGCAACTTTTCCATCTGGAGTATTTATTCATTTTTTATATAAATTGTTATATTCAATAAAAGATTTTAATTCGTTTTTTAAAAATTTATCACTTAGCCATTTTGAATGTGACATTTTTAATTTAGAATCTACTACAATACTATCATTTGTATAACTGTTTTTGCTTTCTTTTGTATTTGATTTTTTTGTTCACTTATATTTTTTTAAGTTTTTTGAGTTTTGTGGTTTAGTAACTTCTAAATTATTTGAAATATTAATTGTATTAATATTTAAAATAAATATTAACAAAAATAATATAATAATTAATGCTTTTGGTAATATTTTTTTCATTTGTTATTCCTATTTTCATAAATATTTAAATAAATTTAAACATTTATCACATTTAATTCTATATCATTTTTTATTATATTTTTCAAAAAAAAAAAAAAGCAGTAAATCAAAGAAAAGTAATTCTATTCAAAGGGCTTCTTTTTTATAATGTCTAAATTAATCTTAAATTATTTTAGTTATAGTAAAGATTTACTTAATTCTAATCTTGTTTAATAGTGTAAATAACTAAATTACGAATTGTAATTTTGATAAAAGAAAAAGGGTCATAATGCCCTTAATACATCCTTAACATCCAAGCAGCTCGTAACTGTTTCTTAGTATGAATAATATAACATTTATTTAATTTAATGCAAAGAATTAAGTGTAGATTTCTAAAAAACTACTATAATTTTTGAGATTGATAAAAAGAAAAACTTGATTTAATTTCTATCTAAATATTTTCTGGATTAAATTTAATGTAAAGCTTCATAGTTTTGATTCACATCTTTTTATCGATTAATTTCTTTTAATCATTTTTATTTTGTTGAGTTTTTTGGCCATATAAAAACTACACCTCTTTATCTTGAAGTGTAGAATTTATTTTTATTAGTTTACAATACAAATCTTATTTAAAGATATTGTCATTGTTTTTATTGATAATTTTTAAGTTTAATTTTTAGCTAAATACACTTCATATGCTCTTTGAGATATTTTTTTAAGACTATCTATAAACTCACTATTACCAGTTGTCTTATTTGCAAGTTGCTTATCATTTAATAAATTAGAAATAGTTTCTCTAATAGAAGCATGATTACTTGGTGTATTGTTTTTTCATTGTAAAATAGCAGCATTATTATTACTTATTTTTAAGAAATTATCTTTTGATACAGGTTTTCATAATGTATATTTATCTTTTAATATATCATTACCTGTTTTGGGATTATTATTAGCAGGTAGATTAATTACTTCTTTTACTGCATCTTGAATATAATCTTTATCATATTTGTTATCTATATATCATTTTATATCATCACGATATTCTTTTGTAGTTTTATAAAAATCTTGATCTTGTTTTTTTCATTTATCAAATTCATATTTTGCATCTTCATGGTCAGGGCCTTGATAATTAGTATCTCCCTCAAGTGCCTTTTTAAATTTTGGTCTTACAACACCTAGTTTTTTATTAATTGCTCAACTAGAAGCATCTGAAAGAAATTGGGTGCTTTTTTTATAATCGTCTTCTTTTGGTATTTTTCAAGTATTAAATGCAGCTTTTGCAACACTATCACCATTAGTCTTTATTGAAGTATCAATTGCTTTAATAAATGCACTTTTTACTCCAGAATCACTATTTCGTTTGCCTGCTGCTCAATGTTTTGCGGCATCATCTTTAGATTGAGTGCTTGAATGATATTCTGCGTGTGTTGGAGTTTTTTGATTTTCAAATGAATCTCTTAATTGTCTATTATCAAATGTCATTGCAGTATTAATTGCATTAACAAATTCTCTTTTTATTATATCATTATTATTTAATTTGCCGTTTTTTGCTCATTCAACAAGAGCCACATTAAAATCATTATCAGCTTGATATTCAGCAGGTGATTTTTGTTTTCACTCATTGTTATATTTATCTCATAAATATGGAATTCTAGTACGTTCAATTGCCTCGATAAATGCATGCTTTACAGAATAATCATTTGATTTCATTTTATCAGCAGCTCAGGTAGAAGCCTCTTGTTTAATGTCATCACTGTTTTTATATTCATCAAGTGATTTAAGATTATCATTTGACATTCTTCAAGTTAAAAATGCTCTTCTTGCATCCGTTCCTACATTCTCTATTTCTAAAATAAATTGAAGCATTACAAAATGATCTTCTTCTGTTCTTTTGTCATCTGCTCATAATAATGCATTATTTGTAAATTCAATACTATTTTTATAATCTTCTTTTGTTTTATATTTTAATTCACTATATTTATTTTTAAGAGCTATATCACCAGCACCACTTTCTTTATATAATACATCAACAAATAATTCTTCCATCTTTTTCTTTAGACTAGAATCTTGTGTTACACCACTTCAAATTTTTTCTGCCCATTCTTGAATATATTGACCAATATTTTGATTACCATCTAAACCAGCAGGATCTTTAAATTCGTCTCTTGTTTTACCGGAATTACCTGATTTTTTTATTCAATCATCATATGAATCATCAAATGCACTTTTTTTCTCGTTAAATAGCTGATAAAGTCTAGTTCTACCATCTATAGTTTGTATTCAAGCATTAAAGTTTGGAGCAGAATCATCAAGTTTTACATACTCCCATGCTGTTTTTTTAAAATTATTATTTGTTAATCAATTTTCATATAATGTTTTTGCTTCTTCATTACCAGCAACATTTGAAAAATTTATGGCTTTAATAAATTGATCTCTTATGATATGGTCAATGCTTGATGTTGGAGATCTATGAGCTAAAGCAAAGAGCTCAGCATATTCTCCAATATTTCCATTTGATAAATCTGTAAATAGAATATCTGAATTAAATTCATTCGCAGTACTAGTAACTTCTCCTGTTTTGCCTGTCAATTCTCTTCATTTCTTATGAACTCATCCTTTATTGTTGCCTTGTTTTGTAATCAATGGAAGAATGGCACTTCTACCATCAGGGGTTTTTAATCAATCCTTAAATCATTGTTCATCATAGGCGCCATCATCTCAAATATCTTTTGGTGATTTAGTTGGTTGAGATGTTTTTCAAGTATTATAAGTAGTTTCATAATTTTCCCCAAAATTTTCAAAACCTGTTTTTAAAATTGTCACTGTATTTGGTTTGACTTTTCAAATGTTAAATGCAGAAATAGAATCATCATCATTAGCATATTCCTCTTCAGATTTTAAATTTATTTCTTTAGTTTTTCACACCAAATGTGGAGTATTAAAATCTACACCTGGGGTTGTTTTAAAAATTTGTGCTAAAACATTTTTACCATCAGAAGATTCTCTTCATCTTTTAAAGAGCTGATGAACTGAATCACCGTCTTTAGATCTTTCAATAACTTCTGGTACTGTTAATATATTATTTGGAGCATCTTTTCATAATTCAAAACCTTGATTATAACTTTCAGTTATTATGTAATGCCTACTTAAGGCTTTTTTACCATCTTGGGAATTTAACCAAGTTTCAAAGGCAGTAGTTGATTTTGGACTATCATAATATTGTTCTTCTGATAATGTATTAGCTTTAATTCAAGCCTTAGATCTTAACTCATAAATCTGATCATTGTTTCTACCAGCAGTTTCATATAATGGTTTTAAGGCTTCTTTTCCATCAGCTGTTAATCTTCAAGCATCAAAAATAGCCTGAGATATTGGATTAGCAATATAATCACTTGGTTCACGATGATTTCGTCTTATTCAAGCATTAGATGCAGCTGTGTAAGCAGCACCAGAACCTTCAAAAAGAGCATTTATTACCTGGTATTGTGCATCTGGTGATTTTATTCATTTTTCATAAGTAGATGTTGAATCAGCTGATTCGATATAATCGTCAAGAAGTTTTCAATATTGGGAAAGTTTATGAAATTCCTTAAGTTTATCATCAAAAGTAGTTTTATCTTTATTAAAGGTGTCTTTGATTTTATCTTGACCATCTGGTGTTGTAGCTCATTCTTTATATATTTTGTATGCTTCACTATCTTTTTGACTCATTTCTGTCTTAAATTCTGCTATACCTCTTTCTGAACCATACTGTTTTTTTCAATTATTAAATCTAGTGTTTAATTCTTCTTTATCATCACTTGATGACTCATAAGCTTTTTGCAGCTCAACTTTTCCATCTGGAGTATTTATTCATTTTTTATATAAATTATTATATTGACTAAATGTTTTTAATTCATTTTTTATAAATTTATCACTTAATCATTTTGAGTGTGACATTTTTATTTTAGAATCTACTGCAATACTAGCTTTTGCACTACTACTACTACTTCCACTTGCTTGTTTATTTGGACTTTGTTTTTTTATTTCTTCTTTTTTCTCAGTTTTTGATTTAGAAGCATCTACGTCACTTGAACTACCAGTGTTTTTAGCATTAGTATTACATGCTGCTAAAATTAATGTAGTATTAATGATTAATGCTTTTGATAATATTTTTTTCATTTTATTTCCTTACTCCTATTCTATTATTTTAATCATGGTGAAGATTTTGTTAGTTCTGCTTCAGTAACTTCTTTTTCTGTAGCATAATACAGTGCATCTTTATATCTTGACTTTGCCTTAGATGCTGAATCTTTACCGCCAACATATGATCAAATGCTTTTTGAAACTTCATTATTGCCATCTTTGGTTGCCCAATCAAAGACACTAATAGATTTGTTAGTTCCTGATTTAGAAACTGTTATGGAATTTAAATCAAGAGGTGCCCCAAATATTGTGTGTTTTCCAACCATATAATTTGGTCCACCCATATATGAGCCTTGTAGTGCTTTTTTAATATATTGCTTTGATCCCTCTTTTTCTTTTCCAATTGCTCCATAAAATTTAACTTTGCCTCTTTCAAATGAAACAAAATGATCTTCTTGACCTGTTGCTGATGAATTTTGAAATAATGAATTATCATCAGATGCAGTTTGTTTTCTATTGGCTTTATCTAAAATAATTCATACTCCTTTTGAATATGTTTTATCAGTTAAATCCTCATGATCTTTTCCTTGATCACCTGATGAAAGAGTATCATAATTATAAAGAGCTCCTATCAAGCCAGTTTTATCTCCATATTTAAATTGATTATTTTCATCTTCACTTGTTGTTCCAATTCAATCCTTTGCAGTTGAACCTGCTATATAAACAATTTTTCTATCTGCATCTGAGAAAGTATCAGATGATGTAAATTCATAAAGTTTAGTTTTTGAATCTTCCTTTGCTTCTCATTCTGAAACTTCTCTATAAAGTTTTTTAGATGATTTTGATGAATCTTCTGTTTTAGAAACAAATTTTACTTTTAGATATCTTGAATAAGCTGAATGAGCTGCTGCTGCTTCAACTCCTCTTCTAAAGGCAAATGCTTTTTTCTTGTCTTCTGATTCTGATGTTGCTCCAATTAGAAATGAAACTGTTGTTTCTTCATATTCATCTTCTGATGATGAATATTTAATTGCTCCAACTGCTGCTTGGAATCCAGCAACATATGTTGCTGCATACTTATTAAATGAAGCTGTTGAAACCATTCCTCCAGCAAATGTTTTTGATGAAGCTCCTGATTGTGATTTAGCTTTTTCTCCAATAAAGAATAATTGTGTTTCTTTGAATTCTTTTTTCTCTACAACATTTTTATAAACATCTGATGAGTTTTCTACTTCATCTGTTACTGAAACAAATATTGTATCAATATTTTTTGAGGCCAAATTAGTTTTATCAGATAAATCTTTTTTAACAATATCTTTAAATGATTTAGATAAATCAACAAAGCTTTTAATATTAGTAATTGGATATTTATTTGTAGTTGCTTCTGCAACTGGATTTGTATTTCAATAAAGTGTACCTTTATCTAAATGCGTACTTGCATCATCTTTATCAATAGTATCTAAGTCTTTATCAATTAATAAAATATCAGATTTTTCAATTGCTTCTTTTAGTTCTTGTCTTGTAGGTGATGTATTACCTTTTAGGTTTTGATAAAGTAATGATAAGTTTCTAAAATTAAATATTGAATCAAAATTAGCTTTTGTAGTATTAAAATCAGTATCTTCCATTAAAACCAAAAATAGTTCATTCAAATTTACTCATTTTATATTTTTGTTTAGATTAATATAATGTTGATGATTAAGGTTAGCTGGGTCATCTGGATGATAATAACCATCATCTTAATTATGTTTTCCAATTCCTATATACTTCATTATTCATGCTTTTAATTTTGCTATTTCATCTTTAAATTCTTTACTTTGTGTTATAAAACTATTGAATTTTTCAGAAGAAGTAAAAAATAATCCAGAAGGTAATGAAAAGTATTGATCTCCTGTATTGCCTTTTACAACTGCATCTTGGGTGTAACTATTTACCACACTTTGAAAATCTTGACCAAATTCAAAATTAGATGAAGCAAATCCAATTTTAAATTTTCCTTTTTTAACTTTACTATGTAAAATTTCTTTTATAGTTTTATTGCTAGATTTATTTTCTACCATCTTTGTAGCTTTTGTCTCAGTAGTTTTTGCATCATTTTTCTTACATGCAGCAAGTGATGATAATGTTGCAAGTGAAATAATTGATGTAGATACTTTTTTCATAATTTGATTCCTCTAAATATGTTTATGATTATATTAAAAATAATGACTTTCCATTATAGAAAATATAATTCAACAATATTATAAATAAAAAATTAATAAAAATAAAGAGTTTTTTTACATTTTTAGATACAATCATTTAATTAAAAAAAAAAAAAACAAATTTATTAAAATAGTTATTTATTTTTTTAATGAATTAATTATTTAATACTAATTGTTTTTGGTTTAAATTTAGGCAAGATATTAATTATATTACCTTTAAGTTATTTTTTAAAGTTTTATATAAAAACACTACTAAAATTGCTTTATTTGCTATTTTATTATTTTATTTAATAGATATTAATTTGTCTAATAACACTTTTATATGGATTTTATATTACTATCATAATGTAATTTATTCATTTTTATTTTAGAGATATTTTTATAGTAAAATATTGATTATAAAGTGATTTAATACAATCATTTTATACTTTATGTTGTTTGTAAGTATTGATTATATTGATTTTGACTTTCAGTTTTTAAATCTTCTAAAAATTGGTTATTACCTTCATTTTTATTTATAAGAGAGTCTGTTTCTATTAATCTTTTGATATTTTGTTGTGTTTCATCTTTTTCTCAAGTATGGTCAGTAAGTCATTGGCGATATTTTGCCTTATTTTCAGCAGTTTTTTGATAATTAATTGGCAATTCTTTTCAATTATCAAATTCTTCTTTTAATTGTTGATTTCCTTGATTTGTTTGACTATCTGAACTAATTATAGTTTCTATAGCGCTTTTAATTACTGGGGCAATTGGTCTTTTATCAATATATTGCTTTTGATCAACTAAATATTGACTAGTTGTTTGATAATATTTGTCATCTTGGTTTTTTCATAATGAATATGCATCTTTTGCAGTTTTATCTCCACCACTTGGAGAACTTTTACCTATTGCTGCAGTAAATGCACCTTTTACTTCACTATTATCTTTGTTAGCTTTGGCTCACTCTTCTGCATCTGTTTTAAATTGATTATTAGCTTCATATTTGGCTTGTGATAATTTAGCAAATTCACTTGCTTTAAATGATAAATATGCATCTTTTGCAGTTTTATCTCCACCACTTGGAGAGCTTTTGCCTATTGCTGCAATAAAGGCAGCTTTTACCTCACTATTATTTTTATTAGTTTTGGCTCACTCTCCTGCATCTGTTTTAAATTGATCATCGGCTTCATATTCAGCTTCTGATAATTTAGTTAATTCACTTGCTTTAAATCTTAAATATGCATCTTGCGCAGTTTTATCTCCACCACTTGGAGAGCTTTTGCCTATTGCTGCAGTAAATGCTCCTTTTACTTCACTATTATCTTTGTTAGCTTTGGCTCACTCTTCTGCATCTGTTTTAAATTGATTATTAGCTTCATATTTGGCTTGTGATAATTTAGCAAATTCACTTGCTTTAAATGATAAATATGCATCTTTTGCAGTTTTATCTCCACCACTTGGAGAGCTTTTGCCTATTGCTGCAATAAAGGCAGCTTTTACCTCACTATTATTTTTATTAGTTTTGGCTCACTCTCCTGCATCTGTTTTAAATTGATCATCGGCTTCATATTCAGCTTCTGATAATTTAGTTAATTCACTTGTTTTAAATCTTAAATATGCATCTTGTGCAGTTTTATCTCCGCCACTTGGAGAGCTTTTGCCTATTGCTTCAATAAATGCACCTTTTACTTCACTATTATCTTTGTTAGCTTTGGCTCACTCTTCTGCATCTGTTTTAAATTGATTATTAGCTTCATATTTGGCTTGTGATAATTTAGCAAATTCACTTGCTTTAAATGATAAATATGCATCTTTTGCAGTTTTATCTCCACCACTTGGAGAGCTTTTGCCTATTGCTGCAATAAAGGCAGCTTTTACCTCACTATTATTTTTATTAGTTTTGGCTCACTCTCCTGCATCTGTTTTAAATTGATCATCGGCTTCATATTCAGCTTCTGATAATTTAGTTAATTCACTTGTTTTAAATCTTAAATATGCATCTTGTGCAGTTTTATCTCCGCCACTTGGAGAACTTTTGCCTATTGCTTCAATAAATGCACCTTTTACCTCACTATTATCTTTGTTAGCTTTAGCTCACTCTTCTGCATCTGTTTTAAATTGGTTATTAGCTTCGTATTTGGCTTGTGATAATTTAGCAAATTCACTTGCTTTAAATGATAAATATGCATCTTTTGCAGTTTTATCTCCACCACTTGGAGAGCTTTTGCCTATTGCTGCAATAAAGGCAGCTTTTACCTCACTATTATTTTTATTAGTTTTGGCTCACTCTCCTGCATCTGTTTTAAATTGATCATCGGCTTCATATTCAGCTTCTGATAATTTAGTTAATTCACTTGTTTTAAATCTTAAATATGCATCTTGTGCAGTTTTATCTCCACCACTTGGAGAACTTTTACCTATTGCTGCAGTAAATGCTCCTTTTACTTCACTATTATATTTATTAGCTTTGGCTCACTCTTCTGCATCTGTTTTAAATTGATTATTAGCTTCATATTTGGCTTGTGATAATTTAGCAAATTCACTTGCTTTAAATGATAAATATGCATCTTTTGCAGTTTTATCTCCACCACTTGGAGAGCTTTTGCCTATTGCTGCAATAAAGGCAGCTTTTACCTCACTATTATTTTTATTAGTTTTGGCTCACTCTCCTGCATCTGTTTTAAATTGATCATCGGCTTCATATTCAGCTTCTGATAATTTAGTTAATTCACTTGCTTTAAATCTTAAATATGCATCTTGTGCAGTTTTATCTCCACCACTTGGAGAACTTTTATCTATTGCTGCAGTAAATGCTCCTTTTACTTCACTATTATATTTATTAGCTTTAGCTCACTCTTCTGCATCTGTTTTAAATTGATTATTAGCTTCATATTTGACTTGTGATAATTTAGCAAATTCACTTGCTTTAAATGATAAATATGCATCTTTTGCAGTTTTATCTCCACCACTTGGAGAGCTTTTGCCTATTGCTGCAATAAAGGCAGCTTTTACCTCACTATTATTTTTATTAGTTTTGGCTCACTCTCCTGCATCTGTTTTAAATTGATCATCGGCTTCATATTCAGCTTCTGATAATTTAGATAATTCACTTGCTTTAAATCTTAAATATGCATCTTGTGCAGTTTTATCTCCACCACTTGGAGAACTTTTACCTATTGCTGCAGTAAATGCATCTTTTACTTCACTATTATCTTTATTAGCTTTAGCTCACTCTTCTGCATCTGTTTTAAATTGATTATTAGCTTCATATTTAGCCTGTGATAATTTAGCAAATTCACTTGCTTTAAATGATAAATATGCATCTTTTGCAGTTTTATCTCCACCACTTGGAGAGCTTTTGCCTATTGCTGCAATAAAGGCAGCTTTTACCTCACTATTATTTTTATTAGTTTTGGCTCACTCTCCTGCATCTGTTTTAAATTGATCATCGGCTTCATATTCAGCTTCTGATAATTTAGATAATTCACTTGCTTTAAATGATAAATATGCATCTTGTGCAGTTTTATCTCCACCACTTGGAGAGCTTTTGCCTATTGCTTCAATAAATGCACCTTTTACTTCACTATTATTTTTATTAGTTTTTGCTCAATATTTTACATCATTTCTAAAATTCAAATCATCTTTTTCATAATATTTTGTTAGTGAAAGTTGCTTAAATTCATTTAATTTATTTTTTATAGCAAAGCCTATTGATCCAACATAACCTATTGATTCAAAATAAGATATATCATCTTTAAATTTTTCTTGAACATTATAATCATCTTTTTTACCTTTTGCTCATGTTTCAATATCTGCTGCAAATTGTTGACTTTGATCATATTGTGCTTTAGATCTAATTTTAAATTTATCATATTGTTCTTTTAAAATGTGATCTCCATTTTGTGAAACTGGACTTGATTTTAGAGCAATTTTTGCTTCATCATTAATTTTGTAGTAATAATTTATTTGATTAAGTGAATTTAAAAATTTTTGATATTCTATTCATTCTTTTGCTTTTGATTGAAAAAAGGAATTTTTTTCAAATTCTTCAAGTGTATTTGATGAATCTGCTTTTTCTGCAATATAACCATCTTTTATACCTTTATTATCACTATTTGATTCACGACTCATCATTACATTAATAAGTGCATCTAATATTGAATGTTTTACTAGTTTGTCACTCATTTTTATTAATTTAATTTTTTCTATAAGAACTTTCTCTGTTCATTCTATTAAATCTGGTTCAAATGATTTATGTTTTTTATATTTTTCAATCTTTTTTCCAACTGTGCTTTTTGCTTTATCATACATTTTCCTAATCTCACTTTCAGGAGCTCTGTCTATTTGTAATGCAAAATATTTTTTAAAAGCTTCTTTAACACCTTTATAATTCTTTTTTTCATAAGCTCATTGCTGGATATCAGTTTGGATTTTTCTTGCTCTACTATCATCTCCAGATCATGAAATTGTGCTTTCATACACTTCTTTGGTTTTATCATTATCTGAAAGGTTGTTATCATTTCTTTTTCACTCATTGAAAAATTGATTATATTCATCAGTATCTGTTTTATATATTGGTAATAATGCTTTTAACCCATCAAGTGTCACTAATCAATCAAAATAAGCTTCATTCTTTTTTTGTTTAAAATATTTCTCAGTTACAAAATCAAATCTTAATCAATTATTGTAATAAACTTGAAAATCTGGTTTTGAATTAACAAAAATATTTTTTAAAATGGCTTTACCATAATCACTTTCTATTCATTCTCTCAAAACTGAAGTTAATTTAGGTTCATTTGGATTAGATTCATCAAGTTGCTTTATAATATATTTATATGCTACTTGTGTATCGTAAAATGATTTTCTTATGGCTTTTTTACCATCAATACTTTCAGTTCAATCAGTTCAGGCTTGTTTATTAAATTCATCTGATTGACTTGAAATAAATTCTTGAATTGTTTTAAAAGTTGAAGGATCATCATTAGCTCATGCTAAATAATTAGTTTCATAAGAATTACTTTTTTTGAATTGATCTTTTAATTCACTTTTACCTCTAGAGGTTTTTATTCAGTCATTAAAGACTTTAGTAGAAAAGTCACTTTTTACAAATGCTTTTCTTACATTCGCTTCAACATTTTTTCATTGATTATAGCTATTAGTATAATGTGTTTTACCAGTATTTTTGAATAAGATTTTTAAAACATTTTGACCTTCATTTGATTCTGTTCAAGCATCAAAAACTGGATTAGATTTGTCATTATTAAAATAATACTCTCCATCTAATTTATTATTTTCATTTGTTCTTCAAGCATTATATTTATCAGTATAAGCTGCTTTTGTTGCACCGGTTGCCTCAAAATATTCTTTTAAAACATCTTGGGCTGCACTTGAGTCTGTTCAAGTATTAAAAATTTGATCAGATTCAAGTCTATTAAAATAACTCTCTCCATCTAATTTATTATTTTCATTTGTTCTTCAAGCATTATATTTATCAGTATAAGCAGTTGTTCCACTTGTACCAGTGTCCTTAAGTAAGGCTTTTAATGCATCTTGACCTTCTGGGCTCTTACTTCAAGCATCAAAAACTGGATTAGATTTGTCATTATTAAAATAATACTCTCCATCTAATTCATTACCTTTCTTTGTTTTTCAAGCATTATATTTATCAGTATAAGCTGCTTTTGTTGCACCAGTTGCCTCAAAATATTCTTTTAAAACATCTTGGGCTGCACTTGAGTCTGTTCAAGTATTAAAAATTTGATCAGATTCAAGTCTATTAAAATAACTCTCTCCATCTAATTTATTATTTTCATTTGTTCTTCAAGCATTATATTTATCAGTATAAGCAGTTGTTCCACTTGTACCAGTGTCCTTAAGTAAGGCTTTTAATGCATCTTGACCTTCTGGGCTCTTACTTCAAGCATCAAAAACTGGATTAGATTTGTCATTATTAAAATAATACTCTCCATCTAATTCATTACCTTTCTTTGTTTTTCAAGCATTATATTTATCAGTATAAGCTGCTTTTGTTGCACCAGTTGCCTCAAAATATTCTTTTAAAACATCTTGAGCCGCACTTGAGCCTGTTCAAGTATTAAAAATTTGATCAGATTCAAGTCTATTAAAATAACTCTCTCCATCTAATTTATTATTTTCATTTGTTCTTCAAGCATTATATTTATCAGTATAAGCAGTTGTTCCACTTGTACCAGTGTCCTTAAGTAAGGCTTTTAATGCATCTTGACCTTCTGGGCTCTTACTTCAAGCATCAAAAACTGGATTAGATTTGTCATTATTAAAATAATACTCTCCATCTAATTCATTGCCTTTCTTTGTTTTTCAAACATTATATTTATCAGTATAAGCTGCTTTTGTTGCACCAGTTGCCTCAAAATATTCTTTTAAAACATCTTGAGCCGCACTTGAGCCTGTTCAAGTATTAAAAATTTGATCAGATTCAAGTCTATTAAAATAACTCTCTCCATCTAATTTATTATTTTCATTTGTTCTTCAAGCATTATATTTATCAGTATAAGCAGTTGTTCCACTTGTACCAGTGTCCTTAAGTAAGGCTTTTAATGCATCTTGACCTTCTGGGCTCTTACTTCAAGCATCAAAAACTGGATTAGATTTGTCATTATTAAAATAATACTCTCCATCTAATTCATTACCTTTCTTTGTTTTTCAAGCATTATATTTATCAGTATAAGCTGCTTTTGTTGCACCAGTTGCCTCAAAATATTCTTTTAAAACATCTTGGGCTGCACTTGAGTCTGTTCAAGTATTAAAAATTTGATCAGATTCAAGTCTATTAAAATAACTCTCTCCATCTAATTTATTATTTTCATTTGTTCTTCAAGCATTATATTTATCAGTATAAGCAGTTGTTCCACTTGTACCAGTGTCCTTAAGTAAGGCTTTTAATGCATCTTGACCTTCTGGGCTCTTACTTCAAGCATCAAAAACTGGATTAGATTTGTCATTATTAAAATAATACTCTCCATCTAATTCATTACCTTTCTTTGTTTTTCAAGCATTATATTTATCAGTATAAGCTGCTTTTGTTGCACCAGTTGCCTCAAAATATTCTTTTAAAACATCTTGGGCTGCACTTGAGTCTGTTCAAGTATTAAAAATTTGATCAGATTCAAGTCTATTAAAATAACTCTCTCCATCTAATTTATTATTTTCATTTGTTCTTCAAGCATTATATTTATTAGTATAAGCAGTTGTTCCACTTGTACCAGTGTCCTTAAGTAAGGCTTTTAATGCATCTTGGCCTTCTGGGCTCTTACTTCAAGCATCAAAAACTGGATTAGATTTGTCATTATTAAAATAATACTCTCCATCTAATTCATTACCTTTCTTTGTTTTTCAAGCATTATATTTATCAGTATAAGCTGCTTTTGTTGCACCGGTTGCCTCAAAATATTCTTTTAAAACATCTTGGGCTGCACTTGAGTCTGTTCAAGTATTAAAAATTTGATCAGATTCAAGTCTATTAAAATAACTCTCTCCATCTAATTTATTATTTTCATTTGTTCTTCAAGCATTATATTTATCAGTATAAGCAGTTGTTCCGCTTGTACCAGTTGCCTTAAATGAATCTTTTAATACAGTTTGGCCTTCTGAGCTTTTTCTTCAAATATTAAAATTATTTAATGATTCTGGACTTTTAAAATATTCATTTATATATGATTTATCATATTTTGAATCACTTTTAAAATTGTCATGTTTTTGTTGAAAGTCAGCTGAACCTTTAAATACATCTTGAATTTTTTGCTTACCATCATATGATTTGGCTCAAGTTTCAAATGTCTTTATATTTTTTAAATTATTTTTGTCTGTAATTCTTTTTATAAAATCATTATGACTTTTTCCTTTTTGCCCACTTTGTCCATTTTTTCATATTTCAAAATTATCATTAAAATCCTTTGAATTAAGATAAGTATTCAATAAAAAATTTCTTGCATCTTCAGAGTTTTTTCATTTTGTATATAAATTTTTATATTGAATTGAGGTTTTATATTCACCTTGCAGAAATTTATTAACTAATCAAGCTCTATGAGAAAGTTTTGGACTTGAATTACTGCTAATAATTGGAACTCAAATTTCTTCAGTGCTATCAACATTTTTATTTGTTTTATTAATTTCTTGTGTCTTTGAATTAATATTAGCTTTAAATTTTGTCACACCAAAAAGAGTTGCTGGAATACTAGGTAATAACACCAATGTTAAATATTTTTTATGCAATAATTTTTTCATTTTTTTGGCCTTTTTTTTTTTTTTTTATACAATATGTGTGTATATATGATAATACAAAGTAAAAATTAATACAATAAGAAAAAACAATTTCATTTTTACAAGATTATTTTTATGTTTATTTTAAATTTGTGAATTTTTAATTTTTTGTCTTTTTTCTTCTGCCAGTAGTCCATCTAATAATTCTTGTATTGAACCTTGCATAATTTGGTCAAGCTTATTAATAGTTAAACCAATTCTATGATCTGTTACTCTATTTTGTGGATAATTATAAGTTCTAATTTTCTCTGATCTATTGCCTGTGCCAATTTTAGCTTTAGATTCTGCACCTCTTGCTTTAGCTGCCCTTTGAGTTAAGTCATTAAAGATTTTTGTTGAAAGCAGTTTCATGGCTATTTCTTTATTTTTGTGCTGTGATCTTCCATCTTGTGATTCTGCAACTATTCCTGTGGGAATATGAGTAATTCTAATTGCTGAATCAGTTGTATTAACATGTTGACCACCTGCACCAGATGCTCTAAAAGTATCAACTTTTAAATCTGATTTTTTAATATCAACATCAATCTCTTCAGCTTCAGGCATTACTAAAACTGTAGCAGTTGATGTATGAACTCTACCCTTAGATTCAGTGGTTGGGACTCTTTGAACTCTATGAGCTCCTGATTCTCATTTTAGAAGTGAAAAAGCTCCATAACCTTTTAAAGAAAAAGCCACATTAGAATAACCACCAGTTGGGGAAACTGAAGCATTAATTAGATCTAATTTAAAATCTTTGTTATTTTCAAAGTATCTTGTATACATCTTTAGAAGATCTCCGGCAAAAATATTGGCTTCATCTCCCCCGACTGCTCCTTTGATTTCAACAATAACGTTTTTATGATCATTTGGATCTCTGGGTAATAATAAAATTTGTAAGTCTTTACACTTGTCTTTGATAAATTGCTCACAAGTAGCCATTTCTAATTTAGCATCTTCAACAAAATCAGGATCTTTTGATAAAAACATTTCTTTGGCTTGAGCATAATTATCAATTGATTCTTTTATTTGTTGATGAATATTATATGCTTCTTCAATACTTGCAGCCTCTTTTTGGAGATTAGTCATTTTTTTGATATCACTACCTATATCTAAAGATGATAATTGTTGTTGAAGAGATTGATATTTTTCATCAATTGTTAAAAGAGCTTTTTTTAGCTTTTCATATGAATCAAACATAGTTTATTTACCATCCCTAAAATCATCGTTTAAAATTTGATCAAATAAAGTGCTTGATCCTTTTTTAGATATTGATTTTATGTTGGGTTTATTTACAATGTCTTTTTTAGAACTAAGAATTTTAAATCCCAATCCTAAAAATACAATTCCCAATATCAGCAATAATACATTCATAATTTCCTTAATCTATTTTATATTACTATTTTTTTGTTGCAAATTCACCAAGAGTTTTAACTAGCACTCCTGTAGCTTGTTCTTTTATTTCTGCTGTTCCTGCAATATCAAAGTGAATATGGTCTATTTTACCAGCAAATTCATTTAGAAACATAGCAGCAGTATTTGATCCAGCAGGATTTGAATAATTGGTATTATAAAGATCAGCAATTTTTGATTTTTTAAATCCTGTTAGAAAATCTTTATCAAATGGCATTCTTCAAATGCGCTCACCTTTAGTTTTAGAGGCAGCAAGTAGTTTTTCTCAATCACTATCTTGTGTTGTTCATACTCCAGTATATTGATTACCTAAAGCCACACTCATAGCACCAGTTAAGGTTGCTACTGTAACAACTTTGGTTGCTTTTAGTTTTTTAATAGCGTATGTTATGCTATCGGCTAAAATTAATCTACCCTCAGCATCAGTGTTGTTGATTTCAACGGTTTTACCAGACATTGATTTTTGAACTGAATCAACTTTTTGAGCTGTTTTTCCAATTAAATTATCTGTTAGAGGCATTAAAGCAGTGATGTTAGTTTTAGGCTTTCTTTTGGCAATCAATTTCATTGCTCCGGCAACAATTGCTGCTCCTGACATATCAAATTTCATTGTTTTTATATAATTAGAAGGTTTTAGAGAATATCCCCCTGAATCAAACATTATTCCTTTTCCAATTAGGGCTGTTTTTTGTTTTGTTTTGTTTCCGCTGTATTCTAAAATCACAAGTCTTGGCTCAAAATTAGAACCAGCATTAACACCTAGCAATAATCCCATTTTATTTTTGATAATCTCTTTTTTATCAAGTATTTTAATTTTAATATTTTTAAATTTAGAAAATTCTTTTTTAATTTTATTTGCAAAATTAACCGAATTTAATTCATTAGGTGGCATTAATTGGTAACTTCTAACTCAATTCCTTACCTCTGATTCTTCTTTTGCAATATTAAATTCTTTTTTACCACTCAAACTTAAACCAATTAAAGTAAAAGTTTTGGGTTTAGGTTTTTTGGCTGTTTTTAAAGTAAAAACATCTCCAAAGTTTAAAACATAGGCTTCTACAAAAGTTCTTATAACTAATTTTTCACTTATGTCTTTGGTAATAAAATCTTTAATATAAATCTGATAGTTTATTTTTCCAGAAAAAATTGATGCAACTGCTTTTTTTAATAAATCCTTATTTCATTTTTTTTGATTGCCCAGAAAAATAATAGCTTGTTTAGTGTTATAAAAATTTGTAATATAGAAATTTTCCCTCACTAAATTTTTTGATTGTTTTTTAGCTTTAAATTCAGCTTTTAAAACAAAATCAAGTTTATTAATATTATTTGAATACTTTATCATTTTTTGCCTACCTATAATTATTTATTTTTTTAAATTACTAAATACTTTTTTACCAGGATATTTTGCTTTTTTACCAAGTTCTTCTTCAATTCTTAAAAGTTGATTGTATTTAGCAATTCGATCAGTTCTTGACATTGATCCAGTTTTAATTTGTCCAGTGTTTAATCCAACAGCTAAATCAGCAATTGTAGTATCTTCAGTTTCTCCTGAACGATGTGAAGTAACTGCACTATATCCAGCTTTATGAGCCATTTTAATAGCTTGATATGTTTCTGTTAATGTTCCAATTTGATTAACTTTAATCAAAATTGAATTAGCCACTCCCTTGGCAATTCCTTCTTTTAAGATTTTGGGATTTGTAACAAATAAATCATCACCAACAATTTGAATTTTTTTACCAAGTTTTTTAGTCATATATTTAAATCCATCTCAATCAGATTCATCTAAACCATCTTCAATTGATACAATTGGATATTTTTTAACAAGGGCTGCATAGTAATCAACAAGAGCTTTTGAATTCATTGGTTTTTTACCTTCACCTTTTAGATGGTAAAGACCTTTTGTCTTATTATAAAATTCTGATGCTGCACAATCCATGGCAATTTCAATTTGTTTAGTAGTATATCCAGCTTCTTTTATAGCCTCGATTATAACCTTAATAGCTTGTTCGTTAGTTTTTAGATTTGGGGCAAAACCACCTTCATCACCAACTGCTGTTATATGACCTTTTTTAGCAAGAATCTTTTTAAGAGTGTGAAATACCTCTGATCCCATTTGCAGTGCTTGTTTAAATGATTTGGCTCCAGTTGGCATAATCATAAATTCTTGAATATCAAGTGAGTTATTGGCATGCTCTCCACCATTAATGATATTCATCATTGGAACTGGTAGGGTTACTGCTTTTGAACCACCAATATATTTAAATAGTGATTTGCCTTGTTCGATAGCAGCAGCATGAGCTGCAGCCATGGAAACTCCTAAAATAGCATTAGCTCCCAGTTTGCTTTTAAATGGAGTACCATCAAGCTTTAGCATTGCCTCATCTAATTCTTTTTGTTTTGAAACTTCCATTCCCTTAATTTTTTTAGCAATTTTATCATTAACATTTTTAACAGCTTTAGTTACTCCTTTTCCAAAGTAACGCTTTGCTTTATCTCTTAGTTCAAGGGCTTCTCTTGAACCAGTAGATGCCCCAGAGGGAACCATAGCTCTTCCTAAAGCACCTTTTGCAGTTGTAACCTCTACTTCAATTGTGGGATTTCCCCTTGAGTCAATAACTTCCCTTGCTCAAATTTTTTTAATTTTTGACATTTTTTTATATCTCCTATATTTAATAGTTATTAAATATTATACCACAAAGTAAAAACTAACTATTTAGTGATATATAGTGCTCTTAGAGTATTTATTGGATTTATTTTATGATAATAGATTTACCATCCATTTCTTTGGGAATTGCTTCATCTAGATAATGTAAAATAGCAGGGGCAACCCCTGAAAGAGATGTAGTTTTATCTTCTGCTAATTTAATTGATTTATCAGTAATAATAAATGGAATTAAATTAGCAGTATGTTTGGTTGATGGTTTGCCGTTTTTATCAAGCATTACTTCTGCATTGCCATGATCTGCTGTAATAATTAAAGTTCCTTTAACTTCCTTAAGGGCTTGATAAATATCCTTTAGACCTTGATCAACAAATTCCATTGCTTTTAAAGTGGCCTGATAATTTCCGGTGTGTCCCACCATATCAGGGTTGGCATAGTTTAAAATAGCAATATCATATTTTCCAGATTTTATTTCATCAACAAGAACTGCTGTTACTTTTGGAAGTGACATTTCTGGTTTAAGGTCATATGTAGCAACTGATGGTGAATCAATGAGAATTCTATCTGAACCATCAATTTCTTTATCTAAACCACCATCGATAAAGAAAGTGACATGGGCATATTTTTCAGTCTCGGCAATTCTAAGTTGTTTATAACCTTTCTTTGATAATCAATCTCCTAAAGTGTTTGTTAGCTCCTCTAGGGGAAATACTATTTTTGTATTTGTATAATCTGCTAATTTAGTCATTGAAATGTAATAAATATTTTGTGGAACATCTGGTTTAAATTCATAATTTATTCCAGAAAAAGCTGCTGTAATTTGATTAGCTCTATCTGGTCTGAAATTAACCATAAACATTACATCACCTTCTTCTATTTTAATATTTAAATTAGAATTAAAGGCAGGGATGATAAACTCATCAGTATTTCCTTTTTCTTTTTGTTTAATTACATATCTAAGTGGATCACTAAAGGAATTACCTTGGTTTTTAACCATAATATCAATAGTTTTTTGAAGACGATTAAAGTTTTTATCTCTATCCATTGCATAATATCTTCCAGATATTGATGCAATATTATAATCTTCCATCTCTTTTATAAAAGAATCACCAATATCTGGCTGAGTATCTCTTCCGTCCATAAAAGCATGTAAATAAGGAGTAAGGTTTGCTTTTATAAATATATCCAAAACTCCCTTTATATGATTGATATGTGAATGAACTCCCCCATCTGAAAGTAGGCCCATAATATGGACTTGTTTATTGTTATCTATGGCATATTGAATAGCTTCTTTAATAACCTTATTATCTTTTAGTAAATCGTTATTAATGGATTTAGAAATCTTTACAAGTGGTTGATCTACTACTCTGCCTGCCCCAATATTTAAATGACCAACTTCAGAGTTGCCCATTTGACCATCAGGTAAACCAACTCATCCCTCAGATGCATTAATTTTTGTTCATGGATAATTTTGGTATAAGTAATCAAAAAATGGAGTTTTGGCATTTGCTATTGCATTACCTTTTAGGTTGGCAGAAAAGCCATAACCATCAAGAATTGCAAGAACTATTGTATTTTTCTTCATAATTATTTATTGTCAAATAGATCTATAAATGAATCAACAGTTAGTGATGCTCCACCAACTAATGCTCCATCAATATCTTTTTGTGCCATAATTTCCTTAATATTATCAGCTTTAACTGATCCGCCATATAAAATTGAAATCATAGATGCAACATCCCTTCCATAAATTGACTCTAATTTTTCTCTAATAATTTTAATAGTATCTTGGGCAATTTGAGGAGTTGCAGTTTTTCCTGTTCCAATTGCTCAAATTGGTTCATATGCAATAATTATCTTTTGTACTTTTTGATCATCAATTGATTGAAGTCCTTTACCTATTTGATTTGTTACAACAGAAGCTGTTGAACCTTTGTTATATTCTTCTTCTGTTTCTCCAACACACAAAATGGGACTAATATTGTTTGCAAGAAGTTTAATAACTTTTTGATTAATAAAGTTATCACTTTCCTTAAAATGCTCTCTTCTTTCTGAGTGGCCAACAATGCAGTATTCAATTCCTATATCTTTTAACATATCTACTGATATTTCTCCAGTAAATGCCCCTGAATCTTCATGGTGAACATTTTGAGCAGCAATTAAAATATTTTTAGCTAATTTTTTAGCTTCTAAAATATTAATAAATGGTACTCCAATTCCCATTTGTACTTGACTTTGATCTTTTCCTTCCAGCATTGATTCTGCTTTTTGAAAAAATTCTTTTGTAGCTGAAAGATTATTATTCATTTTTCAATTACCAAAAATATATTGTTTTCTATTCATTTTTTACCTCTATTTTTAAATTATACCACAATAAAAAACCACTATAATAAATTGAGAAAAATAAAGTTTTATTATTAAATTTCATAATGCTCTCTTTTACATAATTATAAAACTCTATTAAAAATTTAAATAATTACTTAATTATTTCAGTCATGGTGAAAATTTAAATAGTTCTACTTATTTTACTTTAGTTTTAGGTGCTTGCATATTACTAAAAAAGTTAATTGAGAAAATATCTAAATTAATTTTGATTTCTCAATTTTGGTTTTTTTATTATTTGATTTATTTAATATGATATTTTAATTTTGATAAAAGAAAAAGGGACATAATGACCTTAATACATCCTTAACATCCAAGTAGCTCGTAACTATTTCTTGGTATAAATAGTGTAGCATTTATTTAATTTGATGCAAGACTTAAATGTAGATTTCTAAAAAGTCACTATAATTTTTTGGAGGTTGATAAAAAGGAAGTCTTGATTTAATTAGGTTTTTCATATCATATAGAAAAATATAAATAAATCGAGAATAATATAATTAAGAAAAAAATTACTTAAAGAAAATATGTCGTTTATCATAATATGTGATTTAGAATTTATAAAGAAAGTCTTAATTTGTTTCAACATACAAAACCATATGCTATAATTAAAATATGAAAATAATAAATAAGTTACCAGCAATAGAAGAAATCAATCAAGATTTTTTTGATAGCTTAAAAGATGACTATTTAGATTTTTCTATATGATATCAAAAGAAAGTTTTAAAAGAAAGCAGAGATTGTTTCACAATTTATAATGGCAAAACAATAGTTGCTATGGCAATTTTAAAAGAAAAAGATAGCAAATTGAAAGTCGCAACATTTAAAATTAGCCCTTTGTATAAAAATATGCTTTTAGGAGAAATATTGCTTAAACAAATATTTTTCAAAGCATTAAATAATGATTTTGACAAAATTTATATGGACATATTTCCAGAAAGAAGACAAGATCTTATAGAATATTTATCAAAATGAGGGTTTAAATTAGAAAATCATAAATTCAACAAAAAATATAATAAAAATGTAGCACAGTTAGTAAAAAAGTTTAATCCAACTACAACACAAGATAAAAAAGAATATTTTCCACAAATATTATCTAATCAAGAAACGAAGCTTATAACAATTGAACCTGAATATCATGAAATATTATTTTTTAATCCAGAAATAGACATTAAAGAAAATATTAACTTAAAAAATCAACCTCAAAAACTAAGCATAACAAAAGTTTATTCAACAAATGACCTACATAATTTTAAAAGAGGCCAAACAGTTTTTGTTTATAAAAAAAATGGACCAAAAGAAAAGGGCCATATAACAAACATTGTTACAATATCAGAAATTTTAAAAAAAGGAATTGACTACAAAACATTAGAAGAATTTAACAAACTTGTTAAAAATAAAAATGGTTTTTTGTCAGACAATGATATTCCAAATTGATTTAAGAATAAAGGATTGTTAATTTTTAAGCATCATGCTACATTTAATGCAGAGAAGAAAATTTTATATTACGATGTTGTTTCAACCAATAATTACCCACATACTGAATTAATATCAAAAGAAAAAACAGCAAAGCTACTAAAGGAATTTAAATTAAATGAAAATTTTATTATCAATGCATAAAAGATATATAGATAAAATGATATCAGGAGAAAAAACTTTTGAATTAAGAAGGAGATTTACTAAAAGAAAAGTAAATAAACTTTATATTTATGAAACTGCTCCTACAAAAAGAGTTGTTGCAAACGCAAATATAAATAAAGTTCATAAATTACCGCTTAATTTACTATGAAACTTAACAAAAAATAGCTGTGGAATTACTAAAAAAGAGTTTTTTGAATATTTTAAAGACTTAGATTCTGGCTATGCAATTGAATTAAATAATTTCAATGAATATAAAAACAAAAAACATTTATCATCATTTAATATAAAATTTCCTCCACAATCATTTCAATTTATTAAACCATAAAATCCCAATTGCATAAATTTAAATATCATAAAATATTACCTAAAACTCTATTAATTTATTCATTAATAAAAAAATTATTATGTTAAATTTGAAAAAAATAAATTCTAAACTTAAAAATAAGTTATATTTTTGATTTTTAATAATAAACCATTTATAAACCAAAGAAAATAATTTTAAAATAGTGATCATAACAATATAGCTTTAATTAATAATTTTTAAATTATATTTACTATTGCATTTTATTTATATATAAGCTATACTATTTATATCCTAATTTGAAAGGGCGCACACTTGTGTGCTTGTAAGACTTTGTGCTTACACATGTATGGATTGAAGCTATATGCTTCTTTCCTTTTTTTGTTATAATTTATATATGAATAAGGAAAGAGCGCTTAAAAACAGAAGATCATATTGAATAAATTTAAATAATCCTAGTTTTCCTACAAAAAAAACAAAGGCCTGCAATAATATTGAAGCAAAGAAAAAACACTGTTTTAATTTTGCCTCTATTTTCTAAAAGATTATATCCAAAATGATCTAAAATGATATTAACTCAAGATATTAAAGGATTGGATGCTACAGCAGCTTGTTGGATTCAAAAATCAAAAATAGGTAAAGTTCATAAAGAAAAAATATCTCAAAGACATGTTAAAGTTGATATAACTTTTTCTCAAAATATTTATAAATGAATTTTACAAAAAAATACAAAAAAGATTTTTAGTATTAAAAAGAAAATTAAAAATAGAATTAACATATATTTGGTAACTAATAGCAAAAAAGATTTAAATTTAATAAAAGAATTATATGCAAGATGAAAACATTTTGATTTTAAAAATTCTTGTCCAAAGGATTTGAATAAATACATAAATTCTTTTAGGCAATCTAAATAATTAAAATAATTTTACTAAAATAATCTAATGATTAATTTAGTCATTAATAAAAAACTACTATGTGATTTTAGATTTAAGATAATAAAGTAAATAGTGTAGATGAAAAGGAAATGCCAATAATAAATCCAAAAAGCACTTCAGTAATTTTATGTCCCAAAATACTTTTTGACTTTTGTTTTAAAACTTTATTAATGATAATAAGCTGCCTTTTTCAAAGTTGCTCAGTAAGTTCAGTGATTTTTTGGGCAGCAACACCGCCAAATCATCTAACATTTACTGCATCATACATTACAAGGGCCAATATTGCCAAAGCAATTGAAAAAGATGTAGTAATTCCTTCTTGAAGATAAATTATAGTAGCCAAACCAGCAAAACCAGCAGTATGGCTTGAAGGCATACCTCCTGAAGTTAATAAAATTTTTCAATTTCATTTTTGCGTTTTTATTCTATAATAAAAAACTTTTAAAAATTGAGTAAATCATGCTGATGCCATTCCGTATAAAAATGGATATATTGCTTTTGGCATTTTTGCTCCTATTTATTTTATTATATATTATTTAGTACTTTTTAGGCCAATTAATTCTTTGCCTTCCATATAATTTAGTGAAGCCCCCCCACCAGTTGAGATATGAGAAAACTTGTCTTTAAATCCAAGTTGAATTGCTGCAGCTGCTGAATCACCACCGCCAATAACAGTAAAAGCATCATCAAGGGAAGCAATCGACTCACAAACAGCAATTGTTCCTTTAGCAAAATTATCAAATTCAAAAACACCCATTGGACCATTTCAAACAATAGTTTTTGCACCTTTTAATGTTTTTTGAAAATTAGTAATTGATTTTGGACCGATATCTAGCCCCATATGGCCATCTGCTACATTTTGATCTTCTGTAAAAATTGGTTCTGTATTTGTAAATGACTTGCTACAAGCATTATCAATTGGTAAAATAATTTTACCTTTACCTTTTTCTAAAAATGATTTTGCAAGTTTTACTTTATCTTCTTCAATTAATGAAGATCCAATTGAAAAACCTTGGGCCTTAAAGAATGTATAAGCCATTCCTCCACCAATAATAATTTTATCAGCCTTATCTAGCATATTTTCAATAACACCTATTTTATCAGAAACCTTTGCACCACCAATAATTGCTATAAATGGTCTTTGGGGATTATCTAGCCCTTTACCAAGCATCTTTAATTCTTTTTCTGTTAAAAACCCTACACAAGATTCTTTGATATAACTAGCAATACCTTCATTTGAAGCATGAGCTCGGTGAGTCATTCCAAAGGCATCATTAACAAAGACATCACCTAGTGAAGCTCAATATTGACCTAATTCAGGATCATTTTTGGATTCTTTTTTACCATCAATATCTTCAAATCTTGTATTTTCAACTAATAAAACATCACCATATTGCATATTTGCAATAGCATCTTCTAATTCTTTACCTCTAGTTTTATTTACAAAAATTACTTCTTGATTTAAAATTTGCGAAAGTTTTTTAGCAACTGGCTCAAGTGATTTGCCTTCTTTATCAGATTCTTGCTCTACTCTTCCAAGGTGGGCAAAAATAACTGTTTTAGCTTTTTGAGAAATTAAATAATCAATTGTTTCTTTTGCTGCAACTATTCTATTATCATCAGAAATTACTCCATCTTTAAAAGGAACATTAAAATCTTCTCTAACTAATACTATTTTATTTTCTACATTTGTGTTTTTTAAATTTTGTTTCATTTTATTTTCCTATCCTTATTTTTGGTTTAACATAATCTACCCTTATTCCCAAAACATTAGCTCTCATAATTTGTGATCAAGTTCTTTGAACTGGTGCTAAAAACTCTTGGGGAGTTAATGGTTCTGTTTTTTTGTATCACACTTTTGATCCTGATACTGTGGTATGAATTCACATATTAATATGTGAATAGTCTAAAAGGTAATCTAACCGTTCTATTCAATACTTATATATGTATGGCGGGGCATAAACATACATAGGAAAAAGCAAAACCAATTGATCAATTTCTTTTAATTGACTCTGTTCAAATTCCATATCAAATGCAATATTTTGATGAACTTGAAGTTCATAATCTTTATATTGCTTTAATGCTTTTTTGCATGCAATAGATTTTTTTCAATTAGGATGAAAGACTTTTATTACCTTCTTCATATTATTTAAATTATACCACCATGTGGATTAAATAAAAAAGAATGAAAAAAATTCTTTTTTATTTTTTAATAGCATCCACCACATCTTGGGGAGTTTTTATTGTTAAAATTGATTCATCATCAAATGTATAATTAAATTCTTCTTCAATTTGGGCAACAATGTTCATCAATGCAAGAGAATCTAATCCAAACTCTTCCATAATATCACTATTATCTTTAATCTTAGATGGGTTAATGTCTAATTCTTTTGCAATCATTTTTTTTATATTATCAATCATAAATTTTTCCTATGAAAAATATTATATATAAAAAATTAAATAAATTAAAACAAAAACAAAAAAATTAATTAAAAAAATAAAATATTAAAAAATAAAATTACAATTATTTTTTATATAATCTGCTTTTTTAAAACATACTGCTCAAAATTATGACTTAAATATACTTAACTAAAATAATCACCAAATACAGAACATTACACTAAAAAACCTTAAAAGAGATAAAATGATAATATATAGGAAAAATAATTATTGCATTAAAAATAATATGTGTTATACTATTTATACCAAGATACGCACTTGGTTTAGACATGGTGGTGGTCTTATGGGCTATCCCATTTTTTTATTGAAGGAGAACAAATGAATAAAAAAGAGACAAAAACGCTCAAATGCAATTTATCACTTTGCTCTCTAAGTAAACCTAAGGTAAGGCCATGTGTGGTAATCTCATCAAACAAAACTACTAAAACTTTCGGAATATTAGTTTTATCAACAAAGCAAGGTAAAAGAAACCAAAGACAAACAATTACAACTATGTCCAAAACTCATAGCCATCATAATTTTTCATATTTTAATTACCCATTAAAAATTGTAGATTCTAGTAATCACATATCAAATGATTTCATAGGCAAAGCTTGAAAATATAAAAAAGTCTATGTTTCTAAAAAAAATATTGAAAAAATATTTTATTCAAGACCATTAGAAGAACAAATTTATATAATAGCCAAACCAAGAAAAACATCTGCTAAAAAATGATCAAAAGCTTTTGAAGAAAGCGCTAAATCTTGCTTTATAACTTCAAAAAATCCATCATACATAAAACAAACAAAAGCAAAAATAACAATTAAATATGAAAAACATTTAGATGCAGTTGATAAAACTAATAAATATTCATATTTATGCTAATACATTTATTTTGTAATAATGTTATGCTATTTATACCAAAGAAAGGCATATCCTTTCTACTTATTAAAGATAGATAAAAGATAATATAAACATAGAAAAATAAATTCTACACTTCAAAATAAGAAGATATAGAATTTATTTTCTTAATTAATAAGTCATTTTTTATTTATTTCATAATTGATGCAAAGTAATCAGTTGTTCTTACAAGCTGTCATACATATGACATTTCATTATCATATCAAGCAACCACTTTAACTAGTTGTCCTTCTTCTGTTTCCATAACCTTAGTCATTTTACCATCAAGAATTGATCCGGCCTTAGCACCAATAAGATCTGTTGAAACAAGAGGCATTTCTGAATATTCAAATGATTCATTAGCATGCTTTTTAAAAGCAGAGTTAATATCAGCTACAGTTACTTTTTTATCTAATTTACATACAAGATCAACTACTGAGCTTGTAATAATTGGAACTCTCATAGCAATACCATCAAGTTTACCATTTAGATGAGGCAAAACTTTACCAACAGCTACTGCTGCTCCTGTTGTTGTAGGAATAATATTTGCTGATGCAGCTCTTGCTCTTCTAAGATCACTATGATTTGTATCAACTATAGATTGATCATTTGTAAAAGCATGTATTGTAGTCATAAATCCTTGTTTTAAACCAAATTCTTTATCTAGAATGTCAGCAACTGGGGCAAGACAATTTGTGGTACATGATGCACCTGAAAATACTTCTTCACTACCATCTAGCTGCTTATGATTAACATTATAAACAATAGTTTTCATATCTCCCTGAGCTGGTGCAGAAATAATAACTTTTTTTGCTCCAGATTCAATATGCATTTTAGCTTTATCTAATTCTCTAAAAACACCTGTTGATTCAATAACAATATCAATTCCAAGATCTTTTCAAGGAAGTTTTCTAGGATCTCTTTGTGATACAACCTGAATTTCTTTGCTATCAACTGTAAGGCTTTTTTCAGAAGTTTTAATTTTACCTTTCATTCATGAGCCTTGTGCAGAATCATGCCCAAGAAGGTGTGCTGCTGTTTTAATATCTCCTGTATTATTTATCGCAACAACTTCAACATTTTTTGCTTCTCAAAGAGCCCTAAACATCAATCTTCCAATACGTCCAAAACCATTAATAGCTACTTTTTTTTTCATATTTTTTTCTCCAATTCCTTTTACAATCAATATTTTACCATATTTCTATTACTTTTTGTATGGTTCTAATATTAGAGGTAAAAAATTATTTTTTATTAATTCAATAAACATTTTGGCTTCAACATTTTTATTATTTTTTGAATATTTAGCTAATAATTGCTTATATGAATACTGGGTAGTAAAAAATGTAGGTTTTTTATTTTTAATTCTTTGTTTAATAACTTTGTATAAAAAGAAGTCTCTTGTAAAGCCTAAATTTTTCTCTTCTCCTAAATTTAAAATAAATAAAATTGCAGAACTAATATATCTATTTTTAATAGATTTAAAATATAATCTATTGTCAGGTTTTAATTCAGCAAGTGAATTTCTTAAATTTAACAATGCAATATTTTCAGTTTTTTTAAATAATTCATTTGCTAAAATAGAACAAATAAAAGTTTTACCAGATTTTGATGGCCCCATCAATATTAATGGTTTAGTGTACTCTGGAAAGTTTTTTACTGTTGTATTTAAATATTGCTTTACTACTTTTAATGCTCTATTAGGAGTTTGTAAATCACTAAATGATGTATTGTGATACTTACTATCAAAATAATCAAGTGAGATGTTGTTAATAGTTGCTCACTTACCTTTTTTTTCTATTAGACAATGGCAAGCTCTTGTAGTTTTAAAAACTTTATTATCAATAATTTCAAAATCATTTCAATAACCATTCATTTGTGAATAACAGTGATTTTGACTACATTTTTGTTCGCTATTGTAATCAGCTAAACAAATGTTAATATAGGCATATTCTTTATCAATATTAGTTTTTTTAAAATCAATATTTTTAATTTTTTCTTTAACATATGATGAATTTAAAGTAGTTTCTTTAATGTTTAAAGAGGATTTATTGCTTTGATTTAGAAAACTTGTAATATTTTTCATATTAATTTTGCTCCATTTCAACAAGGGTTTTTTCTAATTGTTCTAAATACTCTTGAGCTTTATTTTCATAATCAAAAAAATTGTTATTAAAAAAATCAATTGCTGAATTTGCATCCTGAATTTTTAATTTTGCAAAAGTTTTTGCAATTAAATTAAAATAATTGGCATTAAAAGTTTGGCATTTACTTTTAGTCCTAATAAGCATTTGGTTAATTAAAACATCATCAAAGTTATTATCACTTTGTACCTGATGAATACTAATTAATGCTGAGGCATCTATTTTTTTATTAAATTCTTTTTCAAAAGTAGTTACTCAATTATCACTAGGTGGAGATTTAATTATTTTTTTATCAAAAATATCATAGTAAGTTTTTGAAATATTTGAACCTTTAGTAACAGATAGTTTATGTTCAAGAATTTGATCTCATTTTTCCTGAAATGATCCAGATAAAGATAATGCTGGTAATAATTCGGTGTATAATTTTTCATCAACTATTGAAATTTGTATTAGTTTTGCAGCTTGCAATAAATCAAGATGATCATTTGCACTAAATTCTTTAATATTAAATTTTTGACACAAATCTTTGATATCTTTGTATTGCCCTTCAAATAAAAGTTGGTAAAACATACATGGCCCAAGGCCAATAATTGAGATATATGAATGAAGTTTATTATAATTCATTGATTTTGGTTTTATAAAATAATTCATTTTAATACCTCTTTTAACTGCTCTTGTAGCTTATCTTGTGAATCATTGTTATAAATAGTTTTAGAATTATTAAAAGAAATATTTTTTACACTAGCATTAAGTCAATTTAATGCTTTTTGCTTGTTGATATTGTCTCTTTTGATAATTCTATTTAAACGAATATCTATTTTAGATTCTATAACTATTATTTTATCAAATAGTGATAAAAGGTTAGAGGAATTTATATATGGGATTTCTATAAAAATAATATTATCAATATTTTTTATCAAATCTTTGATATGACCAATTAATATTTCAATAACATCATTTTGATATCTACTTTTAAAATTACTATCTTTAATTAGTTTTTCTTTTATAGAGTGTTTTTGAACTTTGTGATTAATAATAAATTCTGGATATGATTTTTGAAGTAATTTATACAATGCATTATCTTTTAAATATAAATCATTTTGGATTTGGTCAATGGAAAAAGTTACAAAATCATTTTGTAATAATTTTATAAGTGTTGATTTGCCCGAACCAATTGGTCCAGTTATTGCAATGACTTTTTTCATATTATTTTTGACAAACTAAACAATAGTATGTTCCTCTTCCATTTACTTTTATTTTTTTAATAATGGCTTTTTTACATTGCCTGCACTTTTCTCCTTTTTTTGTATGAACTAAAAGATGGTTTTGAAATTTACCATCTACACCAAGTGATGAGGTGTATGTTGAAATTGATGAGCCCCCTAGTTTTATTGATTTTTTTAAAACTGATTTTGAATACTTAAGAATTAATTTTATTTTATCTAATTTTACAAGTTTTGCTGGTTGCAAGGGATTAACTTTAGATAAATGGAGCACTTCATTTACATAAATATTTCCTAATCCAGCCATAATGCTTTGATCTAAAAGGGCTGATTTAATTGCGATGCTTTTGTTTTTTAATTTATTTTCTAAATATTTTACACTACATTTTGAATCAAATGGTTCTGGTCCAACCTTATTAATTGGAGCTAAATTTAAATACTGGTTTTTTGGTAATAAATGAAATGTTCCAAACTTTCTTGTATCATCATAAAACAATAATGATTTATCACTAAAAATAATGGCTGCCATAAAATGTTTTTTAGAGACATTAATATCTTTTTCTTTTTTAAAGAAATAGTATTTGCCTTCCATTCTTAAATGAGAAATTAAAACATCTTTATCTAAAATAAAAATTATATGTTTACCAATTCTGTTAATATCATTTATTTTTTGATTTTTTATTTTATCTTTAAAACTTTTTAAACTATTGGGAGCCTTAATGAGTTTATTAATATAAATTTGACAATCTTTTATTTTTTTGCCAATGACTAATTTTGATAATGTTTGTACAACTACTTCTACTTCTGGTAATTCTGGCATAATTCCTCCTATTTAATATCAGCAAGTGATATTCCTGAGCCACTATTAACTTCTAGTGTAACTTTTAAATCAGCTGCTTCTTTCATATTTTTAATAATTATTTCTCTGGCATTTGTTAAATGATCATTTTTAATTTCATATACAAGTTCATCATGAATTTGCATTACCAAACTTGCATCAATATTATTTTCTTTTAACTCCTGATTAATTTTTACCATTGCTTTTTTAATGATATCGGCAGATGACCCCTGAATTGGGGCATTAGTTGCTGCCCTTTTACCAAATTCTCTTTGGATATGTGATGATGAAGATAATTCTGGAATAAATCTTTTTCTACCAAAAATTGTTTTTACAAAACCATTTTCTTTTGCATCCATGATACATTTTTGTCTAAAGTCTTCAATTTCCCAATAAGCATTTTTGTAATTTAAAATTATGTTTTTGGCATAGGCAACTGATGTTTTTAATTGTTTTGATAATCCAAAGGCAGAAATTCCATAAATAATTCCAAAGTTAACAGCTTTTGCCTTGTTTCTTTGTTCAGGTGATACATGATCAAGGTTGATATTAAAAACTTTAGATGCTGTTGCGGTGTGAATATCAATATCATTTTTATAAGCCTCAATTAAACTTGTGCAATTTGAAAGGTGTGCTAAAATTCTTAATTCAATTTGCGAATAATCAAATGATGCAAGGGTGTATCCACCAGGTGCAATAAATGATTTTCTAATTTCTTTTTGGTTTGCTGATTTAATAGAAATGTTTTGAAGGTTGGGATTTCTTGAAGATAATCTACCAGTTTGAGTAAAAGTTGGCAGGAAGTTAGAATGGATTCTTCCTTTTTCACAAATAAAGTTTTGAAAACCTAAAATATATGTTGAAAGTAATTTTGAATATGATCGATGCTGAATAATAAATGGTATTATTTCATGTTTATTTATAAGATTAACTAAAACCTGATTTGTTGTTGAATATTGACCAGTTTTGGTTTTGGTACCAATTAATCCTAAATCTTCAAATAATACATTACCTAATTGTTGTGTTGAAGAAATATTGAATTGTTTATTTGAAATACGATAAATTTCAGATTCAATTATGTCAATTTTGATCTTGGTTTTAATTTCTAATTCTTCAAGTGCCTTTTTATCAATTAAAATACCTTTAATTTCCATTTGAGCAATTGCAAAAACACTAGGTAATTCAATTTTATAATATAAAGACTCTAGATTTTCTTTTTCTATTTTTTTATTAAATACTTGGTGAGAATCAAATATTCATTTTACCTTAGTAACAGAATGTCGGGCTACCTGGTGTATTGCTGGAATAGATCACTTAGCTCCTTTTCCATAAAATTCATTATCATCAAGAATTTCTCAATAACCAGTTTGCATCTGGGCTACCCTAAACATATCTTGAGTAATTTTAGAATCAATTAAATAAGAGGCAGTTTTAATATCAAAAATTACATTTTTAATATCAATTCCATAGCGATTTAAATTGTTATATACTTTTTGATAGTCAAATACGACAATAACACATTTATCTTCAAGTAATGCCTTTAGTTTACTTGCCATTGTAATGTTTTTACCTTCTATAAAGTAATGATTTTTACCATCAGATATAGATAAGCCAATAATTTTGGAAATGTTGTAATTTTCATTATCAGTTTCAATATCTAGGGCTATTTTTTTGGCAATAAAATTATTTGGTATATCATTTACTATTTGATGTTTAATTTTGATATTTCCTGTTTTGGCAAGATTATGAATTTTAATTAATGAGTTCATTCCATAAAATTTTAAAAAGTTAGTTAATTTATCAACATCTTTGTTATCTTGATTAAAATTAATATCATCTAAATTAATTTCAAGTGGAGCATCTAAAGCAAGAGTTGCAATTTTTTTACATAGCAAGGCTTGATCTTTATGCTCAGCTAATCTCTCCTTTAATTGGCCTTTTTGATCTTCAATATTATCTAAAATATTTTCTAAGGTTTTATATTTATCTAATAATTTAATAGCAGTTTTGGGACCAACTCCTGGAACTCCTTTTAAATTATCAGAGCTATCTCCTTGCAGACCTTTCATATCAACTACTTGATTGGGTAAATAAGAGTATTTTTCAAAGAAATTATTTACTGTTACTACATCAATGTTGGATACACCCTTATTAGTTAGACAAACATCTATTTGGGGAGAAACCAGTTGTAGTAAATCTTTATCTGATGAATAAATTTCAACTTTCATATCTTGGTTTTCTGCAAGCTTGGCAATTGTAGCAATAATATCATCTGCTTCATATTGTGCTAACTCATAATGTCTAATTGCAAGATAATCAAGATATTCTTTAATAATCGGAAATTGCTCTTTTAGCTCTAGGGGAATTTTTGAACGATTTGCTTTATAAGATGGTAAGTCATTATGTCTAAATGTTCCTTTACCAGCATCAAAAGCAACAAGTAGGCTATCTGGCTTTTTTTCCTTAATTAATTTGTTAATCATATTGGCAGTTGTTCTTAGAGCATTAGTGGCTTTACCATTTGGTGCTTTTAGTAAATCTCCAGTATGAGCTGTAGCATAATATGCCTTAAAAACTAAGGAATTACCATCTATTAAAATTACTTTCTTCATTACTCTATCCTAAAATCTTTTCTTGCAGTTTTACATCTTCAATTATAAAGGTGTTATTTTCTCTATCAAATTTACCTTTAAAACCAAAGTTTTTCAAATTGGTTAATTTGTGTCCAACTTTATCAAATACTCTTGTAAAGACAACTGCTTCAACTTGTGAGCTATCATCTTCAATTGTTAAAAACATCATTGGTTTATTATTTTTAGTTTTTATTGTTCTTAATGATTTTACCATAGCAAAGATAGCAATTGTTTTATTAAATGACTGACTACTAATTTGGGCAATATCAGTAATGTTGAAGTTTTTTAAATTTTCTTTTAATTTATCTTTAATTAATTTAACTGGATGCGATGAAACATAGAAACCTAAAGTTTCAAATTCATCTTTAAGCTTTTGGTTTTCATCATCACCTTTATTACCAATTTGGGGCATAGGAACAATGTCTAAATTAAACAATTTACCATTTCCATCTTGTGGCAGTAAATTAGCATATTTAATTAAATCACTTAAAACATTAAGCATTGATATTCTTGAATGTCCAAATTCATCAAAAGTTCCTGCTTTAATCATTGCCTCAATATTAGATTGGGAAACTTTGTTATTAAATGTTTTGATAACAAAATCTTCAAATGAGTCAAATTTATTATGTTTTTCTCTAAGTTCAATAATTTTATTTACCGTCATTGAACCTAGTGATTTAATAGAAATCAATGGAAAATATATTTTATTATTATGGTGCACAAAATATTTATGAGAAATATTTATTGAAGGAACATTAATATCAATTCCTATTTTGTTTGCTTCATGTAGATATTTTTGCAGTTTTTCATCATTTCCAATATTGGTTGTTAAAAGCGAAACTAAAAATTGCTTGGGGTAATGTGCTTTTAAATACGCAAGTTGATATCCAATCATTGAATAGGAAACAGAGTGTGCTGAGTTAAATCCATAATTAGCAAATTCATAAATTAAGTCATAAATTTGTTTTGCAATAATTGAATCATATTTATTATTTGTTGCCCCGGTAATAAAATCTTTTTCAAGACTCATCATTTCTTTAATATTTTTTTTAGACATTGCTCTTCTTAGAATATCAGCCTTAGAAAAACTAAATCCAGCAATTTTATTTGCAATTTGCATTATTTGTTCTTGATAAACAATTATTCCCTGAGTATTTTTTAAAATTGGTTCTAAATCTTGATGTAGATAAGTAATTTTTTCATTGCCATATTTTCTTTTAATAAAAGATGGAATATTGTTTTTTGGTCCTGGTCTAAATAATGAAATAGCAATAGCTAATTCTTGGATTGATCTAGGTTTTACTCCTTTTAAAACATCTTTCATTCCTGTTGATTCTAACTGAAAAATTCCTTCTGTAATACCTTTGGAAAGCATTTTAAATGTTTTAATATCATTTAAGGGAATTTGAGTCATATCAAGTTGGATATTTAAATTATTTTTCACCATGCCAACAACACTTTGTATTGTTGTTAAGTTTCTAATGCCAAGAAAATCCATTTTTAATAAACCAATCTTTTCTAGATTATGCATTGAATATTGAGTTTGAAGTATATCAGAAGTTTTAGAAATTGTTAAAGGTAAAATTTCTTTTAATGGCTTTGTTGAAATTAAAATACCAGCAGCATGAGTTCCTAGTTGTCTGGGATTACCTTCAATTAATTTAGCAATTTTAATAATTTTTTGATTTTGTAAGTTTTTATTTACTTCTTTTCTAAAAGCAATTGATAAATCAAGTGATTCTTGGAGTGTTATTTTGGCTTTATTGGGAACTTTTTTAGTTAATAGATTAATTTGAGCCAATGGAATATTTAGTGTTCTTCCCACATCTCTAATGGCCATTTTAGAACCTATTTTTTGAAATGTTGAAATATATGCTACATGTTCATATCCATATTTTTTAGCAACATAGTTGATTACTTCCTCTCTTCTTTCGTCTTCAAAATCTAAATCAATATCAGGCATAGATACTCTATCAATATTTAAAAATCTTTCAAAAAGTAGATTATATTTAAGTGGATCAACATCAGTAATATTTAGTGCATAAGCTACAAGCGATCCAGCAGCTGAACCTCTACCTGGTCCTACTGCAATATTATTATCTTTGGCATACTTAACAAAATCTCAAACAATAATAAAGTAGTTTTCAAAATTTAATTTATTAATAATATCTAATTCATAAAATAGTCTTTCTTCATATTTAGAATCTAGTTTTGCTAAATTAGTTTTTTGAGAAAGTCCATTGTAGCAAAGTGTTTTTAAAAATTCTTTTTTATTTTTAGTTGTAAACTCTGGTTGAGTAGTTTTTTTAAATTCATGTTTAAAATATTGATTTGTATAGAAATCATTTGTATTATCAATTAATCACTTATCATAATGCTGCCCAATTTCACTTTGAGAAAATAAATAATTGTTTAGATGGTTTTTAGAATTTATATCAACAGTTTGCAACTTATTGATGGCTTTTAAAATATCGGGAACAATATAATTTTCCTTATCAATAAATAAAGTTTTATTAAAAATAATTGGTGTAATAGGTATTTGATTATGTTTTAAATCAAAATCAAAATTAATTCCAAAATAAATGTTTTTAAAATGTTTTTTTATGTCCCTAATAAATTTTTCACTATTTGCTTCATTTTTAATTAATTCTTTTGCAGAAATTGGGCCATTTTGGCTTGGAATTACAACTGAAAGTTCTTCTCCTAGATTAAATAAATCTTTTCAACTAACTTGTTTTTTTTCTACATTTATTAGTGTAGAGATATTAACCAATTGATAAAAACCTTCATTAGAATTTGGAAACAAATGAATTTGACCTTGAAATATTTTATCAAAAACAGTAATTTCCATTCCAACAATTGGCTTAACATTAGATTTATTGGCACTAAACACAAAGTCAAGTGCTCCATGCAAATTATTTGAATCAGAAATTGTAATATATTCATAGTTAAAATCATTAGCTTTTGCTAATAGATTTTTAATATCAACACTAGATTCTAAAATAGAATAGTGGCTTTTAACATATGAAATACCTTTCATTGATTCTCCTTATTTTTTAGTTAGCTTTTTTAATTCACTAATTATTTTGTTGTACTGATTTTTATTTTTTACAATTGTAGCAGCTGCATTTTTATGCCCACCACCATTGAATTTTTCCAATACCTTATTAACTGCATATTTTTCTTTTGATCTAATAGATACTTTAATTCCATCTTTATCAAATCTAGCAAGAGATCAAATATCAATGGAATCAAATCCAGAATAGAAATTAGCATGAAGTGAAATATCATGAATAGTAAATTTAAATTTCTTGGCAGTTTTTTGGTCAATATAAATATAGGCAACTTTATTTTGGATTTTTGCATTATTGATTAAATAAGCATTGAATTTTGCATGTTTTATATCTCTTGTATAAAGCTTTTCATAAACTTCATTAATATCAACTTTTGATTCAAGAAGTTTTGCAACAACACTAAATGTTTTTGATGATGTTTGGGGAAAAAGAAATCTTCCTGAATCTGTTACAATACCTGTAAATAGATAAGTGGCAGCTTTTTTTGATAATTTTAATTTTTGATCAATTGCCCATTGGGCAATAATTTGAGCTGCAGATATAGCTTTTGGATCTATTACATTTAATTTACCATAATTTCTCTTAGATGGATGATGATCAATTTTAATTGATTTATAGCATTCTTTCCAATTTTGATTATCTATTCTTGCAATATTGGCTGTATCAGAAATAATTGCTAGAGTTTTTTGACCAACAACTTTTTGATTTTTGTTTTCTTTAGGGAAAAGATGAGCTAGGTGTGGGTAGTGGTGCCCACAAACTATAATTTTTTTATCATTAAAATTATCTTTAATGATTTCTTTTAAACCAAAAGTAGATCCTAGCGCGTCTGGATCTGGATTAATATGACGATAAAGGTAAATGCTATCTGCTTCTTTAATTAATTTGGTTATTTGATTAAATTTTGCTTTCATAATTTCTCCTATTTTAATTCAATAATTTTTGCTTTTTTAATTGATTCATCAATTAAATTATCTATTATTAGTTCACTATATTCTTTTTTAATAACATTTACTTTTGGTTTAGTTGTTGGTTGTTTTGGAACAAATAATAGACAACAATCTTGCCCTTTACCAATAGAGATATCATATGTACCAATTTTTTTTGCCAGTTTTACAATTTGACTTTTATTAGTTGTAATTAATGGTCTAAAAATTAATTTATCAACATCGCAAGATGTGGCATGGATTGATTCAAGAGTTTGAGATGCAACCTGCCCAATAGATTCTCCAGTAGCTAAGGCACCTATTTTTCTTTTATTGCCTATTTTAGAAGCGATTGAATAAAATACTTTTCTAAGTAAAATTATGCGATATTTTTCTAGGGAAGTACAAAATATTTCGTTTTGTATTTTGTTAATATCAACAATGGTTAAACTAATTCTTGATGAGTATTCTTTTAATTTCTGACTTAAAGTTATAACTTTTTTAATAGATGCTTCATCGGTTGAAGGTGGAGATGTAAAATGAATTAAATCAACCTTGCATCCCCTTTTTAAAAGTTCATAAGCTGCAACTGGTGAATCAATTCCCCCTGATAACAATACCATTACATTAGCAGATGAGCCAACTGGCAGGCCTCCTGTTCCTTTGTAGTTTTGAAAATAAAGGAAAGTTTGGTTAATTCTTATTTCAACAAATATTGTTATATCAGGATTTTGTAAATTCACTTTTAAATTAGTATTTTGATCAACAAATTCTCCAACTTCTTTTTGAATTTTCATTGATGTTTTATCAAAGTTTTTATCTGCTCTTATTGCCTTTATTTTAAAAGTCTTATATTTTTTGTCTTTTAAACTAGAAAGTAAAAATTTATTAAAAGCAGCACTAGATGGTTTTTTAAAACTATAAACATTAGAAATTTTTTCAATACCTGGAGTTTTTTGTAATTTAGCAATAGTTTTATCAATATTTTTGAATTTACCCTCTATTAATAAACGTGAGCTATTAGCTGAGGTTGTAAATGTACCAAAACTTTTTAATTGATTATGGATATTTCCTTCCAGTTTTCTAATAAAAGCCCTTTGATTTCCGCCTTTGGTATTTAATTCACCATATTTTATAAGTAATATAGTTTTCATATTACTTCTCCATATTTTCTTTAATTATTTTGGTTTGAGAAGCTATATTTAAAATATTTTCTACCTCTTCTAAGTTTTGATTGTTAAAAGAAATTTCTGCTTGATTTAACAATGAATCTAAATCCTTTGCATTATCTAAAAATCTAAATTTAGACATTCACATAATTTGATCTTCTGCTATTTTATATCTTTTTTGAGTTACATAAAAGTTTTGAGCAATTTTTTTTGTAATATCAACACAAGTATCAATCATTAGTTTAACTTTAGTTACATCTCGAGGAAATTGACTTTGGGCTTTTTTTGTTTTTTCTATGTTTTTGGCAAGATGATTCATTGCTGATTTAATTTTGATGTTGTTTTTAACTAATTTATTATTTTGAATATCACTTGATAGTTCAGAATATGACATTGTAAGAGAAACTATTTCTCTATCACATCTAATATCAGCACTTTCTTTTTTAGTTAAGACATCATATACTTTTCTAATTAAAGTAATTGTGGCAATAATATTTTTAGTATTTGTTTTTAAATCTTTAAGCAATATTTTATATTGATAATCTAAGCTTTTATTTAATTTGGATGATAATAATCTAGCATGTTGCTTTGTGGTTTCAAGTGATTCTTTAAAAGCTAATATCAATCCATTTTCTTCATTGGAAAGCTTAACTCTTTTTTTCAAAGTTGCAATTAATGGATTTAAATCATTTGAAATAACATAAAATTTTTTTATTTGTTGTTTTCAAACTGGAAGCATTTCAATAAATATTTCTTTTGCATTTGATTCGTCCCAAATTTCTTTATCTACACTATTAACAAGACTAAGTGATTTTTCAATGAGCTCTTTTGATTCAACAAAATTTTTCATTTTTGATTTTATCTCAACTGCCTCTAAGTTTTTTTCAACTAGTGATAATGTTGCAATTAATTTTTTATCATCAATTTTTTCATTATTAGTTTTTGCAATAACAATTTTTTGTGATATCTCTTTAATGTATTCTGGAATAATATTTTTGGAAAATAATTGTAGTTGAGATGCAACATTAATTTTATCAAGTAAATCCATAATATCCTTTGATATTAGTTCAATTTGGTTTGTAGCTTTTTGAAAATTAACTTTTGTCATAAAATTTTCATAGGTTTCAAAAGCATCTTCTAATTTTTTTATTAATTCATCAATGTGGGCAGCTGAGTTTTTTGTAGAACTTCGCTTTGATTCAAAAATATCTATTGTGTCTCTAAAAATCTTTTTATAAAATGTTGCTTCATTTCTTAAAATAGTTTCAAGCTCAATAAATCTTTCAATTTCGACAAGTAATGAATGTGATTTTTCTTCAAATTCTTCTACTTTAATTCTTGTTTCAGAAATCATATCTAGTAATTCATTAGTTTTTTGTTTAGTAATTAAAGTTTCAATAAAAGAAATCTGCTCTTTAATAGTTTTTTCTAATTTTAAATATTCTTTATTATAGCGGTATTTTCAAACATCATGACCTTTTTGAAAATTTCTATTTTCAAAAGCAATAGCTTGAACTCTATCTAATCTTGCTTTAATAGGTAAATTCTTAATTTTATTAAAATAATCTCTAATTGATCGTAATTCTGATCTAACTTTTCTTTTAGAAAAAACAAAAACATAAAAAAGAAAGCCAATGATAGCTATAGTTATAATAATTCAAGCAATAGTAATAGGACTCATAGCAGTCTCCTTTTGTATATAAATTATACCACAGCATATATTGCTTGATTCTATAAATTTATAATGTATAATTTATATGCTAAGTAGCAGCTAACTTTATAGTTGATAAATACTAGTGATTAACATTATGGATGCAAGTAATAAGCTGTTTATTGAAAGCATTAATAATCAATGGATTATCAAAGATAAAATTATTACTTAGTTAAAGGAGAAAATTATGGCAAAAAATAAAGCCTTTAAAATCTCTAGAAGACTTGGATTTTCAATACTAGAAACAGGAAAAGAGTTTTCTAAAGGTAAAAAGCGCGCTTATGGGCCTGGACAACATGGTGCAGCTCGTAAAAAAGATTCTAACTATGCTATTCAATTAAAAGAAAAGCAAAAAGTAAGACATATGTATGGTATGTCTGAAAAACAATTTAGAAAAACTTATGTTAGGGCAACAAAAATGGATGGTATTACAGGTGAAAACTTTCTAAAAACATTAGAATCAAGACTTGATAATATTGTTTATAGAATGAAGCTTGCCGGAACAAGAAGAGCTGCAAGGCAACTTGTTAGCCATGGACATATTAGAATCAATGGTAAAAAAGCAAATATTCCATCAATGAATGTAAATATTGGTGATGAAATTTCACTTAAATCAACATCAGTAAATAATAAAGCTATTAAAGAGGCATTGGAATTGCCTGGTAAACCAGTTGAATTTGTCTCATTTGATCAAAAATCAATGAAGGGAACATATGCAAGATTTCCTGATCGCAAAGAATTAAATAAAGAAATAAATGAATCCCTAATTGTTGAATGATACAACAGAATGACTTAATAAAAATAAATTCTACACTTCAAAATAAAGAAGTGTGTTTTTTATATGACTAAAAACTTAAAAAAAGGGAAATGAGTAAAATTGTTTAAATTAATTTTTTAATATTTACCAATAAAGAATTTTCTTTTTCCTCTTTTAACAACATGAATTTTTTTATCAAATGCATTTTGTATAGATACTTTATATGAATCATCATTGATTAACTTACCATTTAACATAATTGAGCCATTATTAATAAATTCTCTTGCTTCTCTTTTTGATTTTGCAGCAGATATAGCTACAAGCAAATCTTGAATATTAGTTTCTTTTTTAGCAATCTTAGTTGATGGTACATCAAATAGGCAAGAAATTAATTCTTTATAAGACATTTTGGAAATATCACCTGAAAAAAGAATTGTGGTAATTTCTTTTGCTTTTTTTAAATCTTCTTTTGAATGAACAAAAGCAACAACCCTTTCAGCAAGATAGTTTTGGGCTTTTCTATCTTTTGAATTAGTTTTTACTTCTTTTTGAAGAGATTTAAATTTGCCCTCTTTTACAAGCGTTAATCTTTTGATTAAATCAAGCACCATATTATCTGGTGTATTTTTTAAAAATTGATACATTTGATATGGGGATGTTTTTTTAGAATCCAGTCAAATTGGTCCAACTTCACTTTTGCCAAATTTTGAACCATCTTCTTTTTTAATTAATGGAATAGTAACTCCAAAAACATCTTTTTTGGTTTTTGTTTTTCTAATTAATTCAAGTCCTGATGTAATATTTCCTCATTGGTCTTGTCCGCCAATTTGAAAATTGCAATCATATTTTTTAGCAAGATACATAAAATCAACTGCCTGAAGTACTTGATAAGTAAATTCAGTGTATGAAATACCAGTATCAAGCCTTGATGCTACAATGTCTTTTTTAATCATTGATGCAATATTAAATAATTTTCCATAATCTCTTAGAAATATTGGTAAAGATAATTTAGATAATCAATCATTGTTATTAACAAATAAAATATTTTTAGTAAAATATTTTTCAATTTGTTTACTTAATGCCTTAGTATTAGCTTTTATTATTTTTGAATCTAAAAGCTCTCTTTCTGTGCTCTTACCTGATGGATCTCCAATTTGGGCAGTAGCTTCACCAATTAAAATAATTGGTTTATTACCTAAAGCGATTAAACGCTTTGCAAAAACTATAGTCGAAAGATGGCCAATATGCAAAGAATTAGATGTTGGATCAATGCCAAGATAAAATTTTAATTTTCCTGATTGAATTTTTTTGATTGCGCTGGGTGATGTAGTATCAAAAATTAAATCTTTAATATTCATTTTTAATTACTTTCTTTTTTTTATTATTAATTCTAATTGTTTTAGAATTTTGATTTCATTATTTGTATTTTCCATATTAAGTTTTATTAGTTTTGTTTTATGTTTTTTTATTTCTTTTTCAAATTTAATGATTGTTTTGTTAGTTTGTAAAACCAAAATTGCTTTTGGCCTTAGACTTAAAGCATATAAAACATTTTTTTTGTTTAAAAACAATGATGAAGTATTGAAAATAACTATGGAATAACCATATCTTTCTAAAAATGGCACAATGATATTAATTAGAAAATTTATTTTTGATTTTTCTAATTTGTGGTTAATGAAAAAGGGAATAAGTCTTGATTGTTGTTTTTTCATTGAAACAGCAGACGCCGAAATAATAAAGCCTGTTTTTTTAATAGCAGCCTCTACTTTTCTAGTTGTATGTTTAGCAACAGTATCTGTTTTGTTTATAACTCTTGATACAGTAGCAATTGAAACTCCTGCTTCTTTTGCTACATCTTTTATATTTGGCATAATATTGCTCCTAGATTATTTTTTTGTTTTTTTAGTTTTAGGTTTTGCAACTTTTGTTTTTCTGTTAGTTGTTTTAATTTTAGATTTTTTTTGTTACCTTTTTGGCTATTTTTCTTTTTGGTTTTACAATTTTTATTTTACTAAATTCTTCATTTATAGCACTTAATAATTTATATTTAATTATATTTCCTAAATTTTTATCTTTTGATAATTTGCTTGTTTTAGCTAATTTTTTTAAATCATTAGGTAAACTTAAGAATTTTTGGATTTCTTCTACAACAGCAGGAGAATCAACTACTTCCAGTAATTGTTTTACTTCTTTTTTGTTATAAATAGTATTTGATTTTTCCCCAATATAAATAGTTCATTTTACAATTCCTTTTGCAACTTTGTCATATTTAATGGTTTTTTCATTAACAGCATATTCAGCAATTAATATTGCTACTATTGATGTTAATTGTTCAATATTGTTTCAAGTGTTAGGTTTTAATCTTTGTTTAATCTTATCAACAGGGACTCCAGAAGCATTAGATATTTTTTCAAAATACATATCGCTTTTGTTTTTAATTTTATCTTTATTAAGAAATAAAACAAATGAAGAAACAGCAGCTCCTGACAGTAACATTTTGTTTAAATTATCTTTACTCATGTTTTCTCCTTTTCTTAATTATAAAACTATTTAGTTTTTTAGCAATAGCTAATGAATTATTATCACCAATTACTTCAAAATTTAATTCTTGAAGTTCTGAGGCAGCATTTGCCATTACAAATGGATAGCCAACTCCCTCTAACATTTTTTTATCATTACCAGCATCACCAAAAGCAGCAGTTTTTGTAAAATCAATATTTTTAATTTTAGATAGTTCTACAAGACCTTGGAATTTAGAAATATTCTTAGAGTTTACATCAACAGTTCTTGATGATGAACGCTGAATTGCAACATCATGATCTTTTAACAATTTTTCTATGTTTTTTAAATGGCTCATTGATGAATCTTTATCAGAAATATACAATGATAAAATCTTTAAAATTTCATTAGCATATTTATCTTCATAATTTTTTGAGTCTAAACCAAAATATTCATCTATTTTTTTATAATTTGGAGATTCTTTTAATATAAATGCCCTATCTTTGGCATAAAAAACAGCATCTAAAACATTATCTAAACAATATTTATGAACTTTTTTAACTATCTTACTTCCTAAAAATGATGAAAATAATATTTTATCTTCTTTAACAGAATAAACAATTGATCCATTTAAGGCAATAATGTGATCAATATTCAATTTATTGGCAATTCAAATCATATTTTTAACTCCTCGACCTGATGCTATAATAATATCTACTCCATATTTTTGTATTTCTTTTATTGCCTTGATATTAGCATCACTCAATTCTCTATTTGAATCTAAAAGTGTGCCATCTAAATCAAATACTATTGTTTTAATATCCATAATTACTTCACAATGTTTATGACTTGATTTTGGACATAAACAACTTTCTTATATTCTTTTACTAATTCTTTTGTTTCTGGTCTTTTTTGTAATATTTCAAATGCTTGATCTTCATTTAAACCTTTTTTTAATTCTAATTTTGTTTTAAATTTATCATTTACCATCACTGCAACGCTTACTGTATTTGAAGCAAATATTTTTTCATCATAACTAGGTCAAATGCTTGTGGAAAGAGGTGTTTTGAATTGATGAATTTCTCACATTTCTTCTGTAATATGTGGTGCAAATGGATTTAAACATTGAATAAATCCCTTAATTTGTTCTCTGGTTATTTCCTTTTCTTCAACTACTGTGTTTATAAATACCATAAAATGAGAAATAGCAACATTAAATTTATTATTTTCAATTGAACTAGTAATATCTCTAATTAATTGAAAATATGATTTTGTCATATTTTGTGAAGATTTTTTAACAACTTTAGTTTCCATTATTGCCCTTCACATTCTGTGAACTCACTTGTGTATTCCTTTTAAACCATCATCTGATCAAGGTTTAAAGTCTTCAAATGGTCCCATAAAAGCCATATAAAGTCTTAAAGTGTCAGCTCCATATTTTGCAATTATATCATTGGGATTAATCACATTGCCTTTTGATTTAGACATTTTTTTACCATCTGGACCAAGAATAACACCTTGATGAATTAATTTTTGATATGGTTCTTTTTGATCAATAACACCAATATTTGCTAAAAATATATTTCAAATACGAGCATAAATTAAATGGCCTGTTGTATGCTCTGTTCCTCCGACATATAAATCAACTGGCATTCATTTTTTAATTTTAGCTTTTGCCTCTTTTGAATTAATATCTAAATATCCATTTTCATCTTTTAAAATATAGGCTAGGTGATATCAAGATGAACCAGCTGAGCCAGGCATAGTGTTTAAATCATATTTGTTATCTAGTCATTCTTGTGAATTAGCTAGTGCAGGTTTTCCATCTTTTCCTTTAAAATCATCTAAATCAGGTAATACAAGTGGCAACTTTGCTTCATTAATTAATTGGATTTCACCATTTTTACCATGAATAACTGGGAAAGGTTCGCCTCAATATCTTTGCCTTGAAAAGGTTCAATCTCTTAGTAATATTTTTCCATTTTCACCTTTAATAAAGTTTTGTTGAATTTTTTTAGTAGATTCAATTCAATCTAATGAATTTAGTCCCTTTAATAAATCATCTACAAAGGCTGTTGATTTAATTACTCATTGCTGCATAGGTTTTTTAATCACAGGATATTTGCCACGTTCAGAAACAGAATTTCCATTATCATCAATTTCAATTTCATCGTTGGCTAATACAGTTGAAAGGGCTTCACATCAATTTACATCAATATTTTTAATTTCAGCTAAATCATGTTTAATAAATTGTTGAAAAATTCATTGCGTTGTTTTATAAAATTCTGGATCTGATGTATTGATTTCCTTGTCTCAATCATAGGAGTATCCTAAAAGCTGAAGTTGTTCTTTAAAAATATTAATATTTTTTTGAGTAAATTTAGCTGGATGGTTTCCTGTTGCAATTGCATATTGCTCTGATGGAAGTCCAAATGCATCTCAGCCCATTGCATGTAAAACATTAAAACCATTCATTTTTTTATATCTGGTAAATATATCAGTTGCATTGTAGCCTGCAGGGTGACCAACATGCAATCCTGAACCTGATGGATAAGGAAACATATCTAGAGCATAAAAGTAAGGTTTAGAATCATCTTCTGTAGTTTTAAAAGTTTTATTATCTAATCAATAGTTTTGTCACTTTTTTTCAATTTCTAAAAAATTATATATTTTCATTTATTTTTAACTCTCACTTTCATTATCTATAAAATTATATCAAAAAATAAGGTTTAATCTTGTTTTTTGTAGGGAATATTAAAATGATCTAAAACTTCTCGATCACATTTTTTAGATGGATCAAACTTGGGAGAAACTCTTGTTTGGATATGCTTTTTAACAAATTTATCTACAATTGTTAATTTATCTTCTAATAATTTTGATTGGGCATTATCAAATTTGTATTTTCAAACTCTTAATTTTTTAGGATCAATATTTTGTGCTTCACTATCATAATCTTGCTGATTTAAAAAATATCCTGAAAGTCAAACTTCACTTGCCTTAGCTAATTTGGCATAAAGCAACATTTGAAGTAAATAATATTTTGGTGGCTGATTTTTGATTCATTTTGATAAATTTTTTTGCCCAGTTACTTTACATTCTAAAACAATGCTTTTATTAGAATCTCAACCATCAATTTTACCATTAAATTTTTTACCTATTTCTTCAAGTGGTCAATCATAATAAGGGTTTGGGCTGTAATCTTTAAAATTAGTATTGTAAAGTTTATTTATACCCTTAATAACAAATGGCTCATAATCAATTCCTTTTTGCATCTCTAAAGTCATTTCAAATGGAATAGTAAAACGGTACATATCCATAAAGATAACAAAAGGGGAGCTTCAGGGATTATCACCAGTAATAGCTCCAATTTTAGTGCCGGTAATTGGTTTTGCTGCTTTTACATGCTTTTTTATATAGATAATATTATTTTCTACATAAAAATCATCAAAATCATATCTCATATTATTCCTTTCTAAATAACTTTTTTAATATCTATAAATAGTTTTGGGTTTTTTTTGCAATAAAGTAATATTGTAGATTTTTCTTTATCCAAATCACTAATAGAAATTATTTTAGTTAGTTTTGAAAAAGTAAATTTTGAAAAATAATATGAATTTCTATTTGCTCCAAATACAAAAATTAATCTTTTGTTAGTTAAAATTATTTCTTTAATTTTTTTGAATTTAAATTTTTTAATATGATTGAAATCAGAAAAATATCCTTGACCATATTTTTCATAAACAACCTCATCTTTATTTAAGGCAAAATCATTAAATTCAATTGGAATAAGTTTTCTTGCAAATTCATTTGTAGTTTTTAAATGTTCTTTAATTAATATATTTGCTTTACGATTAAAAGTTAATTTAAATTCATATGATATATTAACAAGTTCTCTATTGGCTTCTAAAGTATATGGTTGATTTTTAGCTATTTTATTAAAGACCTTTTTTTTGCGTTCCAAGATTTCGTTTTTAGAAAAACCAAGAGTCCTTTGTTTTATTTTTGCTCTTGTTAGTTTTTTGGCACTACTTTTATTAATAATAGCTGCTAATTTTATCTTATTTACTAATTTGACCATTGTAAAACTATTATAAATAAAAAAACACCTAAAAGGTGTTAAAATTGCAAAATGGTGGTCTTAGACGGACTTGAACCGCCGACACGCGGATCTTCAATCCGCTGCTCTACCAACTGAGCTATAAGACCTTGGTGACCCGGACGGGGCTCGAACCCGCGAATGCCAGCGTGAAAGGCTGGTGTGTTAACCATTTCACCACCGGGCCATAATGGCGGCCATTACTGGATTCGAACCAGTGACCTACCGATTAACAGTCGGGTGCTCTGCCGCTGAGCTAAATGGCCATAACTTATTGCGATAATATTATACTAGTTTTTAATATTAAATACAATAAATAATAAATCCAGCATTTTGATGCATTTATTTTAATCTTCAATTGAAATTAATTCATTAATTAATTCCAAATCAATATTTTCATTTGCTTCTGCTTCAGGGTTTAATAATTCAGCAGACATTTTTTGATGGTCAGCCAATCTTTCAACTCTTGTCATAATTTCAGCAAAATATTTTTTATCAGATTGGGTAGCTTCTTTGTTTTTAATTCTTTTAACATTATTTTTCTTAAATTTTTTATCCAATTTATTTATTTGATCTTCTTTTTCTAAAATTGAATGATGAACTCTTGTACTAAATCCTTCATTTAATAATGTATAAAGACTAATTCCAATTTTATGAACAAGTTTAAACATAACTTTTATTTCATTATAAGCTTCTTCGGAAAATAAAATTTTTGATTCTTTAACGTTTATTGCTACATCTTTTAAAATTATATTAATTTGATTAATTCTTGAAATGTCTCTTGTAATTAAAGTTAAATTAGTAAGTTCTTTTTGGAAATCATCTAATGACTTACGAGAAGAAATTAAATCAAGATATTCTATAACTTTTTCAGTATATTGCTCTGTTGCAAGAGATATATCATCAATTAATATAATATATTTTTTATCTCCATGTTTAAATAATTTATAAACAGCATCTGTTTGTTTATTTAATAAGAAAGTTAGTGAGGCAATGGCTTTTTGAGCACCATCAGCAGCAAGCACTGGTGATTTTTCTACTAGTTCATAGTTTAGCCCCTTTAGCATTTCACTATGATCATCATTAATTTCTCTTTTAATAATTTTTTTAATTAATTTTTCCATAAAAGGAATTAAAGGCAAGAAAATTAAAGCCATTGTTATATTAAATGTAACATGAGATACCGGAATTAGTCCTGCTGATTGTAAATTCCCATTTACAAAAAATAATACAAGTAATTTAAATAACGGTAAAATTGCTGTAAATATTAGAGCACCAATTACATTAAATATAATGTGGAAAGCTGCTGTTCTTTTTGCATAAAGCGATGCTCCAAATGATGCAAGTAGAGCAGTAATTGTTGTACCAATATTTGCCCCAAATATCATTGGTATAGCAGCTGTTCCTGTAATTAATGCATCACCATGAAGGGTTTGAATAATCCCAATAGAAGCTGATGATGATTGAACAAGAACTGTAAGTAATACTGAGGTTATTAATCCCAGTCATGTTGAATATCATGTTCCTTTATCCATTTGAATAAGTAGGTCCTTAAATCAAAGTTCTTTAGCTAAGGGTTTCATAGCCCCACCCATATAATTCATTCCTAAAAATAAAATACCAAAGCCTAAAACGGTTTGGGCAATATATCTAGCTTTTTTCTTATTTGCAAACATATATTGTAATCCACCAATGGCAATAATAATTCAAACATATCTTTTGATTTTAAGTCCAATTAATATTGAGGTTATAGTTGTTCCAAGATTAGAACCGATAATTACAGCCATTGATTGCCTAAAAGACATTAGACCAACTGAAACAAGAGCAACAACTAAAGCTGTTGTTCCTGATGAAGATTGTATAAGACCGGTAATAATTAATCCCAAAATAAAACCTTTAATTGGATTATCTGTAAATTTAGTTATATATTGTTTGATTTGATCACCAGCTGAAAGCTGAAGGCCTTCACCCATAAATTTGATCCCAAACAAAAATAAACCAAGACCCCCAAGTAGTTCAAAAAGTTTTCCTAGTGTAAATACTTTTGAACCTAGAATTGATGAATCTAATCAATGCTTTGAAACATTAAGCACGTTGCTATTACCATTGCTAATTAAAAATATTATAGCCAATAGTAATACAACTATTCCAAAGTAAAACTTTTTACCTTTGAAAATTGCAGTTGAATTCATTTTGTTCTCCTGTATGTTGTATGACTTGTTTTAAGTCATTTTTATTTTATCAAATAATATTGTGATATGTATCATTATTAATTATTTAACAGAAGATGTAAGTCAATGATATTTTCTAAAGAAATAATAGCCATATAAGACTTTAAAAATATTAGTTAATTCAACTATTACAAAAACAGTGATAATATCTAGAGCAAAATAATATTTTGCTATTAGTAAAATTGGGACCATTACTAGTCAAGAAGAAATTAAATCAATTTTAATAGATTGATTTGTTTGCCCACCTGCTCTAATAACAAAGAAAAAAGAACCACATGACATTCTTAATGGATAAAACAGTGCTAAAATTATAATTAGTTTTCAAGCAAGATCCTTTATTTCCAAAGAAATATTATATAAAGATAAGATTGGGGTAGCCAAAAATAGTAAAACTGAACTCATAATAATACCTAAAATTAAATTAGCACCAATTATTTTATGAGCTCTTTCTTCTGCGTGTTCTAAATTATTGGAACCAAGTTTTTTCCCAACAAGATAAATTGTTGCTCCCCACATTGCTGCCCAAACAACAGAAACAATTGTTTCCATATTCATCTGGATTGAGTAGGCAGCAAAATTATCTGTTGAAAAAGTAGAAAAAGTTCTAGTTTTAATCATCATAGTTAATACTCAAAAAATTTCTGATCAAAATAAGGGAATGGTTTTGCTTAAAACCTTTTTATAAAGATTCTTACTTTTATAAAAAATAATTGTAAAAATATTTTTTGCAACTACACTAGTGTCTAAAATAAAGTTTCAAACAGAAAATGAAGCTATTTTAGAAATAACTGTTCCATATGCTGCCCCAACAAGACCCATTGCTGGAACCGGTCCTGCTCCAAAAATCAATATATAATTAACTACTATATTTGTTACAATAGATGCCATAGATGCTTTCATTCCAAGTTTTGGTTTACCTAATTCTTGAAAAGTAGTTGAAAAACCATAGTTTTGAGCTTTAAATAGTATAGAAAATGAAAATATTCTATAGTAGGCTACTGCTAAATTTATAGCATTTTGATTTGCTTCTATATCTTCTATATAAAGTCTAACTGCCCATGGAGCAAAAATTCAAATTAAGGTAATTGTAATAATAGAATAAAGAAAAAGAAGTTGCTGTTTAAAAGCAATTGCTGCTTTTAGATTTTCTTTATCTTTTTTACCATTATATTGAGAGACATATATACCAGAGCCATGTGTAGTTGCAAACATAGCAATGATAAAAAAGAAGTTAATAGCATTGATTGCCCCAATTGCTATAATTGGATCTTTACCAAGTCTTCCTACCATTAAATTATCAACAAAAATGGCTGAATTTATAAAAATTTGCTGCACAATAATTGGTGCTACAATTTTGATATATCTTTTAATAAAACTACGATCAGGAATAAAACTTTTTAGGATCATCATAATATATAAATTATAACAAAAAAGAGCTATAAGCTCCTTATTTTTTTTAACATGGTGGACTCGACAGGGGTCGAACCTGCGACCTCCTGCGTGCAAGGCAGGCGCTCTACCAACTGAGCTACGAGCCCATGGTGGGACTGAGTGGAATTGAACCACCGACCTCACGCTTATCAGGCGTGCGCTCTAACCTCTGAGCTACAGACCCATGAAAATTTCCATGCTAAAATATTATATCAAAATTAAAAATTATTGTGTTAATAAAATAGTATTAATATCTATGATACATATTAGGTAATATCTTTATTATTAAAATAATAAATTCCATATAAAGAGAGTAAAATCGATGCAATAAAATAATATAGTTTAAGAGAACTGGTTGGTATTCATAGTTTTAATTCTGATACAAAGTATTCTTGCCTTTTCTCTATGTTTCCTAAAACATTTGTTTTTTCAATGGTTCTTTTTTTTATAATTGCTTCTCTGTTCAGGCCTCCCATTTGTATTGCTATTTCCTGAAGGCCATATTTTTTATATGCCTCTCCCATTTCATCTCAATATATCTGAGCCATGTGATCAACAAAACTAAATGGTCTAATAAATCTTTTATAAATTTTTTGGCCAGATACTATGTTTGGATATTCGTTTTGGGAAATTTTAATTCCTAATTTTTGGACACTAGTATTTTTAGTAATATTTTTACTTATTGTTTTAGGTCAAATGTGGGCTACAAGAGCCAAGCCAATACCAATTCCAATCATAAGCAAACCATTGAATCTAATTGAAATGATTGTTAGTAATATTGAAAGAAATAATTGAATTAAAAATGAAACTAAAAGCATTGTTGGTACAACTCGAATCATAACATCATACATTTCATATGATGGAGAAATACGAAATGAATAGAATCATATAAAGGCTAATGTTGCAATACAAAATGACATATTTGTAAAAATTAAAGCTAAGAATTTTTGACTTATAACATTAATTCTAGAAACTGGCTTAGAAATATAAATTAAAAATGAGCCATTTTTTATTTCATCAGAAATAAATTTAACTGAATTTATAGTTACATACAAAGGAAAGATAAAGAGCATAAATAATCTGTAGTAAATTAAAACAATTCCAAAAATTGTTATGTTAGCAATCTCTGATTGAAAATAAGAGTTTTTTAGAAAGTTTTTAATAGCGATTAAAATTAAGGGAAAAAATATCAAAGATAAAATAAACATAACAATAGTGCCTAGTGAAAAAATCATTTTTTTATAAGTTTGTCTAAAAATTACTAACATTATTACATCACCTTTAATCAATTATACACAAATAGATAAGATATTTTGAATGCAATATCTTTTTATTAAAGTGGTAGATTATCAAAAGTAAAAGTTTAATAAAATTTATTGATAAATATAAAAGTAAAAAACAAAAGATTAGAAATAAGATAATTATTGCAGTAATTTTTAGATTAACTTTATGGGGTGAAAATATAATTTATTTAATTATTTATAAATAAAAAACCACACTTTCTATATTTCTATATTGAAAGTGTAGAATTTATTTTTTTATGTTTGATGGTTTTTTATATAATTGAATGTATCTTCTAAACAATATCTTTTCTATTAAAGTAATAAATTCCGCAAATAGCTAATAATATTGAAAAAATTGAGTAAAAGAGTTTTAATGTTTTATTTTCTATTCAAGGTTTTAATTTTGCAACATAATATTGTTCTTCTGTAACTAAATTGTTTAATGCATCTCTTTTTTCAACCATTCTTTTTTCCATTATTACTTCTTGGTTATATACTCAACCAGTAGATTTAGCTTTTTCAGTTAAGCCAAATTTGTCAAATGCACCAGCAACATTTTCTCAATATAATTGATTCATATGATCAACGAAGCTAAATGGTCTAATAAATTTTTTGTATAGTTTTTGACCACTATCAACTTTTTGAAATTCTGTTTCTGTAATAGTAGTTCCAACAGTTTGGAATAATCTATTTTTTGCAATACTTCCACTATTAATTTGTGGTCATAATTGGCCAAATAGAGCAAATCCAACACCAATACCTAACATAATAAGTGAGTTAAATCTAATTGAAATTATTGTTAATATAATTGAGATTATCAATTGAATAACAAATGAAACTAAAAACATTGTTGGAAGAACTGCAAACATAACATCATAAAGTTCTGCTGATCATGTAACTTTTAGAGCATAGAATCATATATATGCAAGCATTCCAAGACAAAATGACATATTTGTAAACATTAATGCAGCAAATTTTTGCAAAATAATGCTAAATCTTGAAATTGGTTTTGATAAGCTAGTTAAAAATGTTCCATTTTCAATTTCATCAGAAATAAATTTAACTGAGTTAATTGCAACATAAATTGGGAAAAAGAATACTAGGAATGTTTGGAAATATGAGAAAATAATTGCTATTAAAGTAGCATTAGCAATTTTAGGAATAAAGTATGTTTCCTTTATTTCAGCATTAAATCCTCCTAAAAATATTGTAAATATTGCCATTGACACCAGGAATAAAACCACTGTTGCCATTGAAAATACCATTTTTTTATACGTTTGTCTAAATACTACTAACATTATTTTTTACCTTCCTTTTTAATTTTTGTTTTAACATTTTTATTAGAAATCTTAGAAGTTCCGTTAAACTCAATTATGGCTTTTTCTTTTTTGAATTTTGAGAAAAATGTTTTTTTCTTTTTATCAACTCCAGATTCTCTACCATGGGCAATAACTAATTCATCATAAGCTGAACTTAAGTTTGAAGCTAAAAATGAAATTGAAGCAATTGGAACTCCAGAGTGAATAACTTTTTTAGCAATTGCTTTGGCTTGAGCAGCTGTTTTTGTTTCAAGTTTTCAACCTGAGGTTGTATCTTGAAATTTGTATTTTTTAATAAAGTTTTTAGATTTTGGATTATCAGAATCAGTAAAGGAAATAAGTAGTCCAGGTTTTGAAGCTAAATCTTTAATACCACCTGAGAATCTAATTTGTCCCTGTGAAATAAATGTTACTTCATCAACAATAAATTGTAATTCTGAAAGAATATGAGATGAAATCAAAATTGAATATCCTTTATTTGTAATTTTGGTAAACATTTCAAACATATCTTTTCTTGCTGTAGGGTCAAGATTGGCAGCAGGTTCATCAAGAACAAGAACTGTAGGATCAGTCATTAGAGCTTGGGCAACTAAGATTTTTTTCTTCATACCCGAAGAAAATAATGATGGTTTTCTATGTGTGTGCTCTTCAAGTCCTAGATCTTTTAGAATTTCTAGTGCTTTGACTTTTGCAGCCTTAGATTTAAATCCTGATAATTGAGCCATAGCTACAAGATATTCCATGCATGTCATATAGCCTGGAAATGATGCCCTTTCAGGAATATATCCAATTCTTTTTTTAGCTTTAATTGATCCAGCTTTAAATCCTTCAATCATAATTTGGCCACTAGATTTTGAATAAGCACCAATTATAGCTTTAATTGTGGTTGTTTTACCAGCACCATTAGGTCCAATAAATCCATGAATTTTACCATGAGTAACACCAAAGTTAACATCTTGAACAGCTACAAACTTACCAAATTTTTTAGTATAGTTTATGACTTCTAGTGCATAGTTTTTATTTGAATTAATATTTTTTTTAATCATAATACACCTATTTTTTTAATACCTTTCTAATTGCAAAATAAGAATATGGTGCAACAATTAATATTGATGGAAACAATAGTCAATATGGTGAAAATGGAATATCTCTATTTTTGTTTTCATTTTTAATAACAATGTTTGGTCCTTTTTTATATTGGAATTTAATAGAGTTTTGGTTTGCAATCATAACATTATAATCCTTCGATGCAGGAACAAAGTCTTCTTCAGCAATTCTTATTAATTCTGACACAAAATATGCTAAAGTGGCCTGAAAATCCTCATCATCTCGGCTAACTCCTGGTTCTCTAAAAATATCAATGAAAGTAGTCTTATTCTTTCCATCTGATGAGAAAATCATTCCTCATGATTTTTTCATATTATTTTTATCAACAAATCTCATATCTTTAAGATTTCCCATTGGTCTAATAATCATTTTTTCAACATTTGACCTTGGAATGATTTTTATTTCTGGTTCTAGTGATGTTCAATATGTTGAACTTCGAGGTTTAACATTCATAAGTGTCTTCTTTTTTCACTCACGAGTGGCTTTATCAAGAATCATTATTTCTGTTGTGCTTCTAAACATATAATAATCCATAACAAGTGAGTTGTTTTTTCTTAGAATTTCATATGGTGTTTTGCCAGTTAATAATCCTGCTGATCCAGCAGCATCATCAATAAGTTCAAAGATTTTTTCTGGATCCATTCTTAAAACAACAGAAAAAGTTCCATCACTATCAATCTCTTTTCTTACTGTATATCATTTTGACATGCTTGAATCACCTGGTTCATAAGTATCAACAGATAAATCAGATTCATCTAATTTAGAAACTGCAAATGACTTGCTTTGTTCAGCCTTTGGTGATAGGCTAGCTGAAGCAAATGGTGTAGTCATCAAAGCAATTGACATAATAAATATTTTTAACATTTTATTCTCCTGATTTAATTTTAATTTATTAATATAATTAAAATTTAGGCCTAAATGCCTGATACCAATATACTAGATTAAAAAAATATGTCAATAGTTTTTTTATAATAATTTTAATGTGCTAAATATTGTAATTATTTTAATTTTAAAAAAAAAAAAAAAACACTTTTATGAAGCGTTTGGTAATGACTATCTTTTTGAAAATTGCGGTGATTTTCTGGCCTTTTTGAAACCATATTTTTTTCTCTCAACTTTTCTGGCATCACGAGTTGTTAACCCAAGTTCTTTAAGTGCTGGCTTTCATTCAGCATTAACTTCAATTAAAGCTCTTGTGATTCCTAAGCGAATGGCTCCGGCTTGACCATTAAATCCTCCACCTGTAACATTAACAGAAATATCAAATTTATCTTTTTGTTCCAGGGCAACTAGAGGTTGTTCTAAATCTTGAACTAATGTTGCATAGGGCATATAATGGTTAACATCCTGGCCATTAACCATGATTGAACCTTTTCCAGGTTTTAATGTCACTCTTGCAACTGAAGTTTTTCTTCTTCCAACTGATTGATATACTACCGACATAGATTCATCCTCCTTATATTTCAAGTTTTTCAGGTTTTTGAGCTTCCATATTATGACTCTTGCCTGCAAATACATAAAGTTTTCTAAATTGTTTTCTTCCAAGAGAGTTTTTTTGCAGCATTCCTTTAACTGCTCTTTCAAACATCTCAATTGGATATTTTTCAATCATTACTTCAGCATTTCTTTGCCTTAAACCACCTTTTCATTGCGAGTGATTGTAATAAATTTTGTTTTTTAATTTATTTCCAGTTAATTTAACTTTAGATGCATTAATAGCAATTACATAATCACCACAATCAATATTAGGTGTTCAATTTACTTTCTTTTTACCTCTAAGAATATCAGCAATTTGGGTTGCTATTCGACCTAGTGTTTTTCCTTCTAAATCAACAATAAATCATTTTCTGTTAATTTCTGATTCTTTGGCTCATGTTGTTTGTTTCATTTTATGAGTCCCTCCTAATGTTTGTAACTTATACCGGGTTACATCCATATTGGACTATTAAATTATATCATAAAGCTATTATCTATAATAGACTTTTTCTAAATATAGACCATTTGGAGGGGCTTTAAATTGAATGGATGAAGGATTCCTTGCTTTAAATGCCTTGGAAATTATTGTAATTTTTTGTTTTTCTTTGCCAATTTCAACTAATGTAGCTACAATTTTTCTAACCATATGTCTTAAAAAACCATTGCCATTTACTTTAATTAAAATTAAATCATCTTTTTTAGTAATTGATATTTTATTAATTTTTTTAATAGGATTTATTTTATCTTTTTTAGAAACTGTAGCAAATGATGTAAAATCTTGTTTAACACATAATTTTTTTGCTGCCTCTTTGATTAATTTTAAATTTAGTTTCTCTTCGATATATCAAAACTTATCTTGATTTCAAATAAAATCTTTTTTATTAGTTTTTATTTTATAAAGATATGTTTTGCTTGTAGTTCAATATCTTGCATGAAAATTTAAATCAACAAATTTTGTTGATATAATTTCAATATCTTTAGGTAGATGGTTATTTAAAGCAATCATTATTTTATTTGCCTTCATATTAGTACCTAATTTGATTGAAAAAGTTTGCTCAAGGGCATGAACTCCACGATCAGTTCTTCCTGAACCATGAATTTCAATTTTTTTATCATAAAAACTTTTAAAAGCTCTAGTTAGATTTAAAACAATAGTATCTTTATTTGGTTGAAGATTTCAACCATAGTAATTAGCTCCATTATATTTAACTTTACAAAATAAATTTTTCATTTAAATATACCTTCTTAGATAAATTATAATTCCAAGATAGATAATCATTAAAATAACAATTAAATAATCTGTATTTGACATAATTATTTTTCGATATCTGGGCCTTGATACATCTGGGTTATAATTTTTAGACTCCATTGATAGGGCAAGTTCATCAGCTTTATTAAATGATGATACTAAAAGGGGGATAATTAAGGCAATTATGGCTTTAATTTTTTCTTTTATTTTTCCATTTTGTAAATCAAGCCCTCGGGATGATTGGGCATCCATAATTTTTTGAACTTCATCAAAAATTGTGGGAATAAATCTAAGGGAAATTGAAAGCATCATTGCAAAAACTTCTACAGGCACTTTTACTTTTTTAAGGGGTTGGGAAAGTTTTTCAAGACCTAATGTTAATGTTAGGGGGTTTGTAGTTGATGTTAATATTATTGACATCATAATAATCAAAACTACTCTTCAAAAGATAAAGGTAGTTTGATTAATAGCGCCCATATGAACATTTCTATTTAAAATTGGTAACTTAAATATCACTTCTCCTTCTTTGATGATAAAAATATTAATTAGCATTAAAAAGATAAACATAAACATTAAAGGTTTAATTCCTGCTATTACTGATTTAAATGCTATATTTGATTTTTTAATCACAATCATTAAAAACACACTCATAAAAGCAAGTAATCTATAATCAGCTAGAATAAAAATTGAAATCATTAACATCGTTAATGAAACAATTTTAGTTCTGGGGTCTAAATTATGAATAAAGGTTTTATCAGGAATAAATTTTCCAAATGATGCTTGCATAACTATTTACCTCCTTTTGCTTTTTTTAAATAAGAAACTATTTGCTGTGGTGTATCAAATTCAATTGGAATTCCAATGCCTAATTCTTTTTTAATTTTATTAATAAATTTAATATGTTTTGGTAAATCAATTGAATTATCTTCTAAAAATAACTCATGTCTAAACAATTGTTGTGGACTTCCGGTAAATTGTATTTTACCCTCTTTTAAAACAGAGACTGAATCTGAGTATTTTCAAACATCATCCATATTATGAGTAACAAGAATGATTGTTAGTCCTTGTTTTTGATTAAGATTTTTAAAAATAGACATGATTTCTTCTTTACCAACTGGGTCAAGGGCAGCTGTTGGCTCATCAACAATTAGAATTTGTGGTTGAATTGCTAAAATTCCAGCAATGGCAACTCTTCTTTTTTGTCCTCCTGAGAGTTCAAAAGGTGATCTTTGTAATAAATCATTTGATAGACCAACTACATTTATGTATTTTTTAGCAAGGGCTTTTGCTTCTTGTAAACTAGCACCAAATGACATTGGGCCAAACATAATATCTTTTTCTACAGTTTCTGCAAAAAGTTGTAATTCAGGGAATTGGAAAACAATCGATGCTTTTTTTCTAATTGCCTTTAATTGTTTCTGTGTTTTTTTAGTGTTTAAAATTTCATAGCCATCAACTATAACTTTACCTTTGTCTGCTTTTAAAAGCCCATTAATATGCTTTATTAAAGTAGATTTACCAGAACCAGAATGCCCAATTATGGTATGAATTTCTCCTTCTTTAATTTCTAAATTAATATTACTAAGAGCTTTTATTTCTAAGGATGTATTTTCATTGTAGATGTGATGAGTGTTAATAAATTTTATTTTAGTCATTTTATTACCTCATCAATATCCATACTTTTATTTTGAATCAAACCTTGATTAAATATTTCATTGGAAATTTTGGCATTAAATGGAGAATTTAATTGCAATGATTTTAGTCTTGTTTCATCAAAAATAATATTTTGAGGTTTATCATCAAAGACAATTATACCTTTTTCAATTATTACTAGCCTTTGAGCTTTAGCTGCTTCTTCCATATTATGAGTAATGGTAATAACAGTAATATTTTTTTCTTTGTTGATTTTTTCAATTAAGTTATTAACTTCCTTTACTCCTTTTGGATCAAGCATAGCTGTTGCTTCATCAAAAATAATGATTTGGGGAGAAATAGCAAAAACACCAGCTATTGCTACCTTTTGCTTTTGACCACCAGATAAATCATGTGGCGCTGAATTAATAAAATCTTTCATATCAACTCTTTTTAAAACATCCAAAATAATATCATTCATTTTTTCTACTGGATAAAAATGATTTTCTAAACCAAAGGCAATATCATCTTCAACAGTAGCTCCAACAAATTGTGAATCTGGATTTTGAAAAACAACTGATATTTGTTTTCTAATATTATAAAGATTTTCTTGGTTGTATTTTTTACCAAAAATTTCCACAGATCCAGAATCAACATCAACAAGACCAGCCATTATTTTTGATAGAGTAGATTTACCAGAACCATTATGTCCTAAAAGTGATACTCATTCTCCTTGGTTAATAGTTAAGGAAAAATTGCTCAGAACTGATTCTGATGAGGATTTGTATTTAAAAGAGACATTTTTTAATTCAATTGCTTTTTTCATTACCATTTAATTTTATCATAAAGTAGTTATTTCACATATAGTACATATATAAAAAGATGACTCTTTATATAATCATTTTACCAAATTGGTTAAAGTATAATTTTTTAACAATTTTTTTAATAGAAAATACTTAACTCAGATTTTTTATACAAATTCAATTAAATAAATTGGAGCATTATCACCTTTTCTATTTTTAACTTTTAATACTCTGGTATATCCTCCATTACGATCTTTATACTTTGGAGCTATTTCATCAAAGAGTTTTTTAACAGCTTTAACATTTTTATCATCAGTTTCATTTCTTAAAAACTTAGCAGCCTCTCTTCTTGCAGAAACTGTACCTTTTTTACCAAAGGTAACTAGACGATCTAAAACTGTTTTTAATTTTTTAGCTTTGAATTCTGTTGTTTGAATTCTTCCATAAAGAATAACATCAGTAGCTAAGTTTCTCATAACCCCTTTTTCTCAAGCGGCATCTTGTCCTTGTTTTTGTATATATGACATTCTATTTACCTCCTATTTAATTTCAAATCCAAGTTGTCCCACTTTTTCAACAACTTCATCAACAGATTTTTTACCTAAGTTTTTTGTATATGTAAGTTGGGCAAGTGAAAGATTGGCAATATCACTAACTTTTTCATGACCAGCTCTTTTTAAAGCATTATATGAACGTTGTGATAAATCAAGTTCTTCAAGTGTCATTTCCATAATTTGTTGAGTTTTTGATTCTTGCTCTGATGTTTCTTTAATCACAGAACTTACTTCTTCAAGTGATGTTAAATCAGTTAGAAGCATATAATGTGAAATTAAGATTTCACTAGCTTCTTCAAGAGCTGCTTTGGCAGACAAAGCACCATTTGTTTTAACATCAACTACGATTTCTTCTGAAATATCAATTTTATTAGTGTTAATTTCTTCAACATCAAAGTTAACTGATTCAACTGGTGAAAAGTTTGAATCCATTGCAATATATCCAACTTCTGAAGTATATGATTTATTTTCTTCTGCCAAAGTATAGCCTCTACCTTTTGCTACAATTACTTCCATTTCAAGTGCACCATCTTTTTCAAGATGAGCAATTTCTAGTTTTTTAGAAACAATCTCAGCATTTGGTGGAACTTCAAATGATTTTGAAGTAACTGGTCCTTCTTTTGTTACATTAAGTTTTAAAATAACAGGTTCATCACCCTCAAATTTAACTACTAGGTTTTTTAAATTCAAGATAATTGATACAACATCCTCTTCACAACCTTCTAATGCTTGGAATTCATGTTTTGCTCCGGTAATTTTAACAGCAACAGGGGCTGCTCCTTGAATTGATGAAACAAGTGTTCTTCTAAGTGAATTAGCTATTGTTGTTCCATAACCACGTGAAAGATTAGAAATAACAAATACTCCTTGGGATTGGTCTGCACTGGTTGCTTTTGTTTTAAAGGTTGGTTTTTCAAATAAGTTTTTCATAAATTCTCCTTTAAATTAATTTCTTTTTTTCTTAGGTGGACGACATCCATTATGAGGAATTGCCGAAACATCTGAAATTTTTGTTACTGTAATGCCTGCTGCTGAAATTGATCTAACTGCAGCCTCTCTACCTTGTCCTGCTCCTTTAACCTGAACAGCAACTTCTACTACACCATGTTCTTTGGCTTTTTCACTTGCAGCTTTAGCTGCTAATTGAGCAGCAAATGGTGTTGATTTTTTTGAACCTTTATAACCAATTGCACCAGCTGATGATCATGAAAGGGCATTTCCTTCTAAATCAGTGAATGTTACAATTGTGTTGTTAAATGTTGCATGTACATGAGCTAGTGCTTTTGGTACATTTTTTTTATTTTTTCTTTTTGCCATTATCTATTCCTTAACTTGCAACTTTCTTGTTTGCAATTGTTTTTCTTGGACCTTTTCTAGTACGAGCATTATTTTTTGTATGTTGCCCTCTTACTGGAAGTGACCTTTTATGTCTTTGTCCCCGGTAACTATTAATTTCCATTAAACGTTTGATGTTGAAGGCAACTTCTCTTCTTAGATCTCCTTCATGTTTAAATTTAGCAGCTTCATCTCTAATTGCATTTATTTGCTTATCATCAAGATCTTTAACTCTGATGTTTTGATCTACTTTTGCTGCTTGCAAGATTTTTTGAGATGTTGATTTTCCAATACCAAAAATATAGGTAAGGGAGATAACAACTCTTTTATCTTTAGGTATATCTATTCCTAAAATTCTAGCCATAATCTATCCTTTCTTATCCCTGTCTTTGTTTATGCTTTGGTGTTTTACAAATTACCATAACACGTTTTTTTCTTTTAATAATTCTACAATTATTGCAAATCTTTTTTACTGAAGCTCTTACTTTCATTTTTAACTCCTTATTTTTGTCGATATGAAATTCTTCCTCTAGTTAAATCATAAGGTGATATTTCCATATCAACTTTATCTCCCAGAACAATTCTGATGTTATACTTTCTCATTTTTCCAGAAAGAGTTGCATCAACAATAGCTCCATTTTCTAGTTCAACTTTAAACTTAGTGCCTGGTAAAATTTTTACTACTTTACCGGGAACTTCAATGACGTCTTTAGCCATTTTTGACCTCCCTTTGATCTAATGATGTTAAAATTTTATAACCATCTTGTGTAATTTCAATTGTATGCTCGAAGTGGGCTGCAGGAGTTTTATCTTTTGACACTGCAGTAAAGCCATCTTCTTTTTTTAATTCAATTTCTTTTTTACCAAAGATAACAATTGGTTCAATAGCAATTGTATCACCAGCTTTTAGAACATCTCCAGTATTGGGTTTGCCAATATTGGGTACATATGGTGCTTCATGAAGACTTCTTCCAATCCCGTGTCCTGAGAACTCTTCAGGAATAGCCATATTATTTTTATATACATAAGAGCAAATAGCAGATGATATATCACCAACTCTTACTCCCTCTTTTACCACAGCTAGTGCTTGATTAAGCGCTTCTTTGGTAACATCTATCAATTTCTGTTTATCGTGGGAGATAGGGCCCACAGCATAGCTAACTGCTGTATCTGAATTTCAACCATTAACTTTTGCTCCAACATCAACTGTGACTATATCTCCTTTTTGAAGAGTATAATTAATTGGAGTACCATGTACAACCACTTCATTAACTGCAAGACATGTTGAAAAGTTATAATCATAAATTCCCATAAATGCCGGGGTTGCTCCATTATCTTCAATGACCTTTTGACAAGCTTTATCTAAATCTAGTAAATTTAATCCTGGTTTGATAATTTTTTGACAATGCCCTTGTACTAGCGCTGCAACTTTTCCAGCTTTAGCCATATTTTTTAATTTATCTGAATTTTTATATAGTTCTCTTGTAATTTCAAGATATACTTCATTTATATTTTGTTTAGATGTATCAAATTTAATGATATCAACTTTATTTTGAAAGAAATTAACTAGAGGAATTGTAACTTGATTATATTCTTCAAGCCTTTTTGTGATAAACTCTTTATTATCATCTTTTCTTTGATACAGCAGCCCCTTACATTTATTACATTTTCCCTTAACAATAGGTTTTGTTGATAAATCTTTTGTATTATAAACATAACCACAATCCCTGCATAATCTACGATTGATAACTCTTTGAATTAAGATCTCATCAGGAGAAATTAATAAAATTATAAAATCAATATTACGGTTAATTTCTTTTAATAATTCAATAATTTTTTTTCCCTGATGAATGTTTCTGGGATATCCATCTAGTAAAATAATACTATCTTTGATATCAGAATTGGCTAACCTTGATTTAACCATTTCATCAGTAATTTCATCTGGAACAAGTATTCCCTTATCCATAAATTTCAATGCTTTTTTTCCAATTGTAGTTTTATTACTAATGTTATCTCTAAAAAGATTGCCAGTTGCAATGTGAATAACATTAAAATCTTCAACAAGTTTTTGGGCAAAAGTTCCTTTACCAGTCCCTGGAGCACCTATGATTAAAATACTTTTATTCATTTTATCAATGTCCTTTTTCTAGTTTTTCTTGAACTTCTTTTTGATTGTAGTTATCTTCAGTAAATCCTTTATAAGATGCTTGGAAAAGTTGTCCTTTAATTTGACGATATGTTTCAAGTGAAACACCAGCAACAATAATCATAGCTGATCCCCCGATAGATAAAGGTGTTGTAACTTTAATAACATTTGAAATTATTTGGGGCAAAGCTGCAACAAAGACAAGGAATAATCCTCCATATGTTGCTACTCTATAAATAATTCTTTCAATATATGCCTTTGTTTCATTTCCTGGTCTAATTCCGGGAATAAATGATGAATTTTGAGCAAGATTATCTGCAAGTTCTTCGGGATTAACTGAGTTAAATGCCTGGAAAAATGTAAAGCCAAATATTAATATCAGAAATGCACCATAGGCTCATGGGTTATTGAATGTAAAGTATTTATTAATTCAAAGAGCTCAAGCTTTTTCTGGAAAAAATGAAGCAACTGAAGCTGGAGCCAAAACCATTGATGAGGCAAAAATTATGGGAATAACTCCTGCAATATTTACTTTTAATGGTAGGTATGAAACTTCTTCCTTTCTTTTGATGTCATAAGATTGTGAGTATTGTACTGGAATCTTACGCTCAGATTGATCTACAAAGACCATAAAGGCAATTAAGAAGTATCAAGCGACCATATAAAATGTAAAGTTTAAAAGCCCAGTAAATAATTCTTGGGCAGAATCGCCAATAACAAAAATTTGAAATGTTTGAAGAACTTGATATGGTAGGTTTGCAACAATACCTGCAAAAATAATTATTGAAAGCCCATTACCAATACCGTGTTCTGAAATTTTATCTCCTAGAAATAGAGTAATCATAGCACCTGCTACAAGAACAATCATTACATAGATGTATTGCCCTGTATCTAATCTAGCAATTAATCCACTAAACATCATTCCCCTAGTTAAAGCAAATGCTTGCAGAATTGATAATAATAGTGTTAGTTTTTTAGTAATAGCAGCCAAAGCTTTTTTACCATTTTCTCCTGATTTTAAATGTTCTTTTCATTTAGGCACTACATCATGGGCTAGAAGTTGAACAACAATTGATGATGTAATGTAGGGTGAGACTCCCAGAGCAAATAGTGAAAATGATTTTAGAGCTCCTCCTCCCAGCATATTAACAAGTCCCAAAAATGAGTTTGTATCAAAAGTGCCCTCAATCCTTACACCAGGAATTGTAATTGATGCACCAAAACGAAATAGAGTCAAAATTGCCAATGTATAAAGCATTTGGCCTCTTAATTTTTTATGTTTAAATATTGATACAAGTGTTTTGAACATATTTTATTTTACCTCTATTTTTCCATCAGCTTTTTCAATAGCCAACTTAGCAGATGCTGACATAGCATCTACATTTACAGTTAACATTTTAGTTAACTTACCTCTGCCAAGAATTTTAACTAATTTGGTTGATTTCTTAATCAATCCAACTTTAAAAAGGGTTTCTTTATTAACTTTATCACCATTTTTAAAGTTTTTTTCTAAATCATCTAAATTAATTGGAGTAAATTCTTTATAGTTTATATTTTTGAATCCAAACTTAGGAATTCTTCTAAATAAAGGTGTTTGCCCACCTTCAAATCCTGGTCTAGTTCCACCTCCCGAGCGTGCTTTTTGTCCCTTTTGACCACGCCCAGAAGTTTTACCTACTCCAGAACCAATTCCCCTACCAACTCTTTTTTTGTTCTGACGCTTAAATTCAGATTTTAATTGATGTAATTTCATATTAAAGCTCCTTTACATCTTTGCCTCTTAATTCGGCAACTTCTGCTTTTGATTTTAAATTCATAAGACCATGGAATGTAGCTCTAACTACATTAATAGGTGTTTTGGATCCTTGAACTTTTGAGTAAATGTTTTTTACTCCAGCTAACTCTAAGACTGAACGAGCAGCTGAACCAGCAATAATTCCTGTACCTTCAGGAGCGTTTTTTAAAAATACTCTTCCTGAACCAGCTTGTCCAGTGATAGTGTGGGGAATTGTATCTCCCTTAACTAGGGGGATTGTAATAACATTTTTTTGCGCTTGTTGAATTGCTTTTTTAATTGCTGATGGTACCTCTGAGGCTTTGGCAATTGCATATCCAACTTTTCCTTTTTTATCTCCAACAACAACTAGAGCATTAAACGACATTTTACGTCCTCCTTTTGTTGTTTTTGAAACTCTATTAATAGCAACAACTTGTTCTTGATAAGGTGATTCTTTTCTACCACGCCTTTGGTTGCGGCCTTTACCACCTTTTCTATCTGATTTTCTAAATGGTTTTTTACCATCTTTATAAGCAAAAGGTTTTCTTACATTTGATAAATCACCAGAATTTCTTTCTGCAGGTTTGATTGCAGGAATATCATCAGCAACACTTTTAGTTGGTCTTATTGCTGGAATATTATCTTCAACACTTTTGGTAGTCTTAACTGTAGGGATCTCTTTTTTGATATCTTTTTGATCTTTATTTTCCATATTCTAACCTTTCTTAAAATTTAAGTCCTTTTTCTTTTGCTGCTTCACCCAAGGCTTTGATTCGACCATGATAGAGATTCCCTCCACGATCAAATACAGCTTTTGTAATTTTTGCTTTTTTAGCAGCTTCAGCTAAAGCCTCTCCTACTTTTTTGGCTGCTTCAATATTGCTACCATTTTTTAGCTTAAGAGAAACAGATGATGATGATGCTAGGGTTTTGTGATTTAGATCATCAATTAATTGAGCTTCAATGTTTTTTAAAGAGCGAAATACTGAAAGTCTTGGGATTGTTGAACTTCCAACAATTTTGTTTCTAATACGCAAATGTCTTTTGATTCTTGCTTTTGTTCTATTCATTTTATTTTTCATTATTTTGCAGCTGTTTTACCAACTTTTCTAATAATGTGTTCTCCTTTGTATTTTATTCCTTTGCCTTTATATGGCTCTGGCTTTCTAAATGCTCTAATAATGGCTGCAGTTTCTCCCACAAGTTGTTTATCAATCCCTTCAACAATTATTTCTGTTGGTGATGGTGTAGTAATAATAATGCCATTGGGTTGTTCAATGTTAATATCATGTGAGAAACCAACTGACATATTTAAGGTTTTGCCTTTCATTGCCACCTTGTATCCCACTCCAGAAACTTCAAGCTCTTTTTTGAATCCTTGACTAACACCTTTTATCATTCCTTGAATGAGTGAGTTGTAAGTTCCATGTAGTTGCCTGGTCTGCTTTTCTTCATTTGATCTTAGAGTCATTACTTGCTTATCTTTGACTTCAATTTTGATAACATCTGTTTTAAATGTTTGTTCTAGATTACCCTTTGGACCACTGACTTTAACATTTGAATTATTAACTTCAACATTAACTCCATCTGGTATATCTAAAATTCTATTTCCAATTCTTGACATATTAATTTTGATACTTGCTTATCAAATGTAAGCAAGTACTTCTCCTCCTAGATTGTTTTGTTTTGCAAATTTTGAAGTTTTAAGACCTTGGTTAGTAGAAACAATTGCTATCCCTAGTCCATTTAGAACTTTTGGCATATCAGCTGCTTTAACATAAACTCTTAGACCTGGTTTTGAAATTCTTTTTAAATTATTGATTACTCTAATTTTGCCTTTGTATTTAAGTTTAATAGCAAGTTGTGGTTTGGTTTTATTTCCATAAATTTTATATTCTCTAATATAGCCTTCTTCTTTAAGAAGTTTTGCAATTTCTAATTTTAGTTTTGAACTAGAAAGAGAAACTGATGGTTTATATACTTGGTTGGCATTTCTAATAATAGTTAGCATATTTGCTATTGGATCATTTAACATAATATATCTCCTTTGCTCTTTCTATCAAGATGCTTTCTTAACGCCTGGAATTTCACCATTATATGCTAGTTCTCTAAAGCAGATACGGCATACACGGTATTCCCGCATAAATCCATGTGGTCTTCCACATTGTTGGCATCTATTATATTTTCTTGCTGAAAATTTTTGATGCTTTTTACTTTTTTCAATTAATGCTTTTTTTGCCATATTATCTCCTAACTAGCCTTAAATGGACAACCAAGCTGAGTTAACAATTCTCTAGCTTCATCATCACTATCTGTTGATGTAACAATGATAATATCCATTCCTAATAATTTTTTAATTTTATCATAATCAATTTCTGGGAAAATAATTTGTTCTTTAATTCCTAGGGCATAATTTCCATGTCCATCAAAAGATTTAGGTGAAATTCCTCTAAAATCTCTAATACGACCAAGTGAAACATTAAATAGTTTATCTAAGAATTCATACATTTTCTTACCTCTAAGTGTAACTTTACACCCCATTTGTTGTCCTTCTCTTAATTTAAATGAGGCAAGTGAATTTTTAGCAATTGTTTTAACAGGTTGTTGTCCTGTAATTGCTGCAATTTCCTTCATTGCTATTTCCATTAATTTAGAATCGCTTGTAGCTGATGCAATAGATTGGTTAATAACAACTTTTTCTATTTTAGGTATCATCATTGGAGAAGAATATGAAAATTTCTTCATCATTGATGGACATACTTCATTTTTGTATTTATCAAATAATCTCGACATAATCTACTCCTTTATTTTTTAGTTGATGTTTTTTTAGTAGTTTTTTTTGTAGATACAGATTTTTTAATTTCAGATTTTTTATTTTTAACTTTTTTACTTTGATCTTTTTTAGCATCAATTTTTTTAGTATCTATAACTTTCTTTTTAGGTTTATTTTTCTTTTTTGATGACAAGGCAACATTTGAAATGTGAATTGATGCTTCAAATTCTGCTACTCCCCCATCAGGGTGGCTTTGAGATGGTTTGATATATCTTCTAACCATATTTACTTTTTCAATAATTACACGATTAGTTTTTTTAATAATTTTTTTAACATTACCTTCAAAACCTTTATGTTTACCAGTAATAACTACCACTTTGTCTCCGACTTTAATTTTCATTATTACCTCCTATAGTACTTCTGGGGCAAGAGATGATATTTTGTTAAATCCAGCATCTCTAACTTCTCTTGCTACTGGACCAAAGATACGGGTACCTTTGATTTGCTTTTCATTGTTTATAATTACAACAGCATTGTCATCAAATTTAATATATGAACCATCTTTTCTTTTAACACCATATTTTGTTCTAACTATTACAGCTTTAACAATATCACCTTTTTTTATTGCACCATTTGGAGCAGCTTTTTTAACTGTAGCCACTACAATATCTCCTACATTGGTAAACTTACGAACTGAACCACCCAAGTTTCTTATAACAAGTACTTCTTTTGCACCAGTGTTATCAGCAACATTTAATCTGCTTTCTGATTGAATCATAATTTATTCATTGCCTTTCTTATAAGATAACTGCTTTTTCTAAGACTTTATCTAATTTAAATCTTTTAGTAGCTGAAATTGGTCTTGTTTCTGAAATCAAAACTTTATCTCCGATTTTAGCTTCATTTTTAAAATCATGGGCGTGGAACTTTTTAGTTTTTTTAACACGCTTACCATACATTGGGTGTTTTTCATATTTTTCAATTTTTACAGTTATTGTTTTATCTCTTGCATCAGAAGATACAATGCCAATAAATGTCTTTGATACTTTATTCATTATTTATCTCCTTTTGAGAGTTTAGTTTAGTAAATAATTTAGCTATTTGTTTTTTAACTGCTTTTATTTTATGTGGTTGTTCTAGTTGACCTACTGCTGCTTGAAAACGTAATTTTAATAATTCATCTTTCAGTTGGGCAACTTGATTTAGTATTTCTTTGTTATCCATATAGGCCTCCTATTGTTCTTCTTTTAACTCTTTGTGCTTAGATTCTATTTGTGTTTTTTGTTTTGATGCTTCTTCTGGTAATTTATCAATGCCATTTAATGTAGCTTTATTTAAAACTTTACATTTCATAGGTAGTTTGTGCATTGCTAGTCTTAGGGCCTCTTGGGCCATTTCATCAGAAACACCAGCAATTTCAAACATAACAGTTCCTTTTTTTACCACTGCTACTCATGCTTCTGGTGAACCTTTACCAGAACCCATTCTTACTCCAAGAGGTTTTTTAGTTTGAGCAAAGTGGGGAAATATTCTAATTCAAACTTTACCAAAACGTTTCATATATCTTGTCATAGCAATACGAGCAGATTCAATTTGACGGTTAGTAACCCAATTTCCTTGTTGGGCAACTATTCCTCATTCTCCAAATTCAATTGTTGTTCCCTTTTTAGCAGGCCCTTCATATTTAACTCTGTGAGGTCTTCTAAATTTTGTTTTTTTTGGTAATAACATTATTTCATTCCCTCCAATACTTCTCCATGACATACCCAAACTTTCACTCCAAGTAATCCATAGGTTGTATGAGCTTCTGCTAGATGATATTCAACATCTGATCTTAGTGTATGTAGTGGAACAACTCCCTCTGAATATCCCTCAGAACGAGCCATATCAGCTCCTGCTAGTCTACCAGATACTTGAGTTTTAATTCCCTTTAGACCTGATTTCATAGCTCTTTGAATTGTTCTTTTTTGAACAGTTCTAAATGATGCTCTATTTTCTAATTGTTCAGCAATTGATTCGGCAAGTAATTTTGCTGAGCCATCAGGATTTTTTTCTTCACTAACTTTAATATTAATTTGTCTTTTTATTTTAATAACTTTTGAAAGTAAAACATTTAATTTTTTTAAACTTTCACCATTTTCTCCTATGATAACTCCTGGTCTTGCTGAAAAAATTTCAATATCAACTGCTTTGTCATTTTGTCTTTGAATAATAACTTTGGAAAACATCGCTGATCTACCAAGTGTTTTTTGAAGAGCTTTTCTAATTGTGATATCTTCATTTAGAAAAACAGCTTGGTTTTGTTTGGAAGTAATTCAATTAGATTTCCACTTTTTAATAATTCCAACTCTAAGTCCATTAGGTGATACTTTTTGTCCCATATCTATTCTCCTTTATTTTTCATCTACTACAGCAGTAATGTGTGATGACCTTTTTAGTATTTGAAAGGCTCTACCTTGAGATCTTGGTTGAAATCTTTTCATAGTAGGTGCTTCATTTGCATAAATTTCTTTAACATATAATTTATTGATATCTTTTCCATCATTATTAACAGCGTTGGCAACAGCTGATTTAATAAGTTTTTGGATAACAGGTGCAGCTGATTTGTTTGTGTATTCAAGAATTTGCATTGCTTCAAGTATTGATTTACCACGGATTAAATCACAAACTAGTCTTATTTTTCTGGCTGTTATTCTAACCATTTTTGCTTTTGCAACTGCCATTATTTAGTGTGTCCTTTAAATATTCTTGTAGGTGCAAATTCTCCGAGTTTATGTCCAACCATATCCTCTGAGATATAAACTGGAATAAATGTTTTTCCGTTGTAGACATTAAATGTAAAGCCAACAAATTGAGGAAAGATAGTTGATCTTCTTGATCAAGTTTTAATTGGTTTTTTAGATCCTGCTTTTGTTGCTGCTGCTACTTTTTTAAGTAGATAGCCATCTACAAATGGACCTTTTTTAAGTGATCTTGACATATTATCTTCCTCCTATTTTTTCTTTCTTCTTCTAATAATTAATTTATCTGATGCTTTATGTTTTTTTCTTGTTTTAACACCAAGGGCTTTTTTACCTCATGGTGTCATTGGAGCTGCTTTTCCAATTGGTGCTTTACCTTCACCACCACCATGGGGATGATCATTTGGATTCATAACTGAACCTCTAACTGTTGGTCTAATACCTTTATGCCTATTACGACCAGCCTTACCAATATTAACTAATGCTTGGTCTTCGTTTCCAACTGTTCCAATTGTTGCTTTGCAGGTGGCAAGAATTTTTCGAACTTCACCTGATTGCAATCTTACAATTACATATCTTTCTGAATCATCAAATCCAAGTACTTGGGCTGATGCTCCAGCTGATCTTGCTAGTTGTCCACCTTTATTAGGCTTTAATTCGATATTGTGAATAACTGTACCTTCTGGAATATTTTTTAAGATAGTGGCATTTCCAACTTGGATATCAATTTTCTCAATTCCTGATATAACCTTTGTTCCTACTTTTAATCCTTTTGGAGCTAAAATATATCTTTTTTCTCCATCTGCATAATGTAATAAAGCGATATTAGCTGTTCGATTCGGGTCATATTGAATTGAATCAACTTTAGCTGGAATATTATCTTTATTTCGTTTAAAATCAATAAGACGATATTTACGCTTTGCTCCTCCACCTCTATGTCTAACTGTAATTGAACCAGAATTATTTCTTCCAGCATGCTTATTTAGTTTTTTTAAGAGTGATTTTTCTGGAGTCTTTTTTGTGATTTCTGCTTTATAGTCTAAAACTGACATATTACGTCTTGCGTTAGTAGTTGGTTTATACTTGATAATTGGCATACTTTCTCTCCTTTTGTTATCGGCATAGATTAGATAGGTTTTCCTAATCTAGCCATAGTTTTTTTCTTTTGTTATTTTTTCTTTTTAGCTTTTGCTTTTTCTTCTTGGTTTGGATTCTCTCCAATGGTTTCTCCTGGCATCAACTTAACATAAGCCTTTCTAATTCCTGATATTTTACCTTGATATCTTCCTACTCTTTTTTTTCTAGGTTTTGTGTTAACAATGTTTACATCTTTAACATTTACTTTAAATAATTTTTTAATAGCTTCTTTAATCATTGTTTTTGAAGATTTAGGTGCAACTTCAAATGTATAAATGTTTTCTTTATTTTGAAGGGAATATGTTTTTTCACTAAGAACTGGTCTAATGATAATTTCTGAATATTGTTTCATTATTTAAGTCCTCCTGTGATTTTATCAATTGCTTTAAGTGAAGCAACTAGGTAGTCATAATGTGTTAGATCAAGGATATTTATTTCACTTGCCCCGCAATGATCAGCATATCTTAAATTAGATAGAGATCTAAATGTATTGCTATTAAATTCTTCTGATACAATTAGAACTTTTTTATCTTCAATTCCAAGAGATTTTAGAAACTCTAACATAAGTTTTGTTGAAGGTTTGGGAAATTCAATTTTATCAACAATAATTATTTCTTCTGCTTTAGCTTTAATTGAAAGCACAGATTTTAATGCAAGTTTTCTAACTTTTTTGTTAATAGCTTTTTTATAATTAACATTAGTTTGAGGCCCAAAGACAACTCCACCACCTACTCATTGAGGCGCTCTAATTGTTCCTTGACGAGATCTACCAGTACCTTTTTGTCTCCAAGGTTTTTTACCACCACCAGCAACTGCTGATCTATTTTTAACAGCTGAAGTGCCTTGCCTTAATGAAGCTTGTTGAGCAACAATTGAATCAAATACTACTTGTTTATTAGGCTTGATTCCAAATACATCAGAATCAAGTTTAAATACTACTTTTTTCATCTCTTACTCCTTTGTCTCAACTTCAGGTTTTGCAGGCGATTGTTCTTCAACTTCTTTTTTTGAAGGTTTCTCTTTTGCTTCTGGTTTCTCTTTTGCTTCTGGTTTCTCTTTTGCTTCTGGTTTCTCTTTTGCTTCTGGTTTCTTTTTTACTTCTGTTTTTGTTTCTGCTTTTGGTTTTTCTTCTGCTTCTGGATTTTCTTTTGCTTCTGTTTTTGTTTCTGCTTTTGGTTTTTCTTTTGCAGAAACTTTTGAAATTTCATTAGCTTCTTTTTCTTCTTTAACTATTGTTTCATAATCAACAAGTTCAATAGTTTTGCTTGGCTCTAGACCTTTAATTGCTGATTTAACAACAACAAATGATTTGTTAGGTCCTGGTACTGATCCTTTAATTAGAATGTAACCTTCTTCATCATTAATATCAACTACAACTAGGTTTTGAGTTGTTCTTTGAACATTCCCCATTTGCCCAGGCATAATTTTACCTTTTTGAATTTTATTTCCTTCAACATCTGACATTGATCCAATTTGTCTATGAAATTGTGATCCATGTGACATTGGGCCCCTTTGAGCATTATGTCTTTTGATAACTCCAGCAAATCCTTTACCTTTTGAAGTTCCAGTAACATCTACTAATTGTCCAGATGCAAATAATTCACTTGGTTTAATTTCGGCTCCAAGTTCAAAACCAGTCATATTTCTGATTTCTTTTGTGAAGCGCTTAGGTGTGGACTTGGCTTTTTTGAAGTGTCCAGCTTTTGCTTTTATGATTTTGTTTTCTTTTCTATCACCATAAGATAATTGAATTGAGTTATAACCATCAGTATCATGAGTTTTAACTTGTGTAACAATATTACCCTTAGTTTCAATCACTGATACTGGTATTAGTTCCCCATCTTTGTTAAAAACTTGGGTCATTCCAGCTTTTCTTCCTAAGATTCCTTTCATTTTCTTTCTCCTTGAATTTTAATTTAAAGTTTAATTGAGATTTCAATTCCTGTTGATGCACTTATTCTTTGTAATGAATCAATTACTTTATCAGAAGCCTTTTCTAATTGAATAAGCCTTCTGTGAGTTCTTTTTTCAAATGATTCTTGAGCATAACCATAAATATGTGTTGCTCTTTTGATTGTATAAGTAGCTTTGTGAGTAGGTAGCGGAATTGGCCCTGAGACTATTGCTCCTTCTTTTTTGGCGTTTTCTACAATTTTTTTTGCAGTTGAATCAAGTAAAGCTACATCATGGGCTCTTAATTTAATTTTAACTTTATCAGCCATTTTATTAGTTGTCCTTTCGTCTAATCTTTTAGATTGACTACCTCAATGTAAATTTCCCCTACAATTACAACTATTACAGGTGTATCGGCAACCTCACAAATCTTTGGTCAGTCTATAAGATTATATATGAAATAATAAAAGAAAACAACCTTATATATTAAATATATAAAAATAGTTAATTATCTTATGTTTGTTATTTTTCTCTTTCTCTGTTTCATTCGTCAATGGTGTTAGTAAATATTTGGCTTCAATCATTTGAATTTTCTAATTCTTTTCATATTTTTTTGGCATCAGGTAAAATTAATGAATAATTATCATTGGCATTTCCAACATTTTCTATTTCTCTATCTAAATATGTATTATCTTCAAAAAAGTAATCAAGAGCATAGTAACTAAATGCTAATGCTAATTTTTCATGAGCATTACTAAATTTTCCATCATATTTCTTAGTTTTTCCTTCTTTTTGGTAAATAATATGATGTATTATTTCATGTGAAAATTGATATATTTTTTGATAATTAGAAGTTTTTTTAGGATTAATTGCCAGGTATATAGTATTGTTGTTAACTCTATATCATGGATCTTTTTTTCAAAATGCAGCATTTTTAATTCTAAATGCACCAACATCTAATAAAGATATTTTTTGGGATAATAAATTTATAGTTTCATCAACTATTTTATTTTCAACATGTGATTTATTGACATATTCATTTATATTTTTACTATAACTTCTTTTTGGTAAAAATAATATTATGGGTATAATCGCTAGTGATATTATTGTGATTTTAATTCATTTTTTCATAACAATATATTATACACTTTTATTTTTAATATAATAGATATAAATACAAAATTCCTAATTTGTCTATTTACTTTATGAGTTTTTATTCTATAATTAGATAATTAAAAAATGGAGAAAAAATATGAACAAAATCATTAAGGCAATTATTGCCATACCATTAAGTGTGGTAGTAGGATACAATTTGATTATTTTATCAAATATTAATAGACCTTTTAATAAAAATAGTGTCTTTTCAGATTCAAAAGTAACAGGAGTATCTTGTATGATAGATAATTCCTATAAAAAGAAATATACATATAAAGCATGTGATAAAGAATTTAAAGTTGAAGATTGAATAAGGTTTGGTGATGCACAAAATGATGATAAAAAAGTTGTTGTGTGACTACATGGAGGGCCAATGCCATTCTTTAGTTTTTCAGAAAGTAAACTTGAAGATTCAAAAGACATTTTTAATGAAATTAGCAATTCAATCCAAGGTTATACAAGTAAAGATGCACCTTGAGACATAGCTGTTGTTAAAGAAATTTGACATATGAAACACAATTTGTTGCTACATGGAATGGACATTGACCCAGATGAGGCTAAATTGGAGCAAACAGAATATATGGAAATTGTCAATAAAATTGTTAGACATTATCAAAACCAAGGAAGGCAAGTGGTACTTGCCGGACACTCATATGGTGGGAATCAAATTAATGATTTTTTAAGAGTTAATGGAACAACTCCTGATGGCATTGTTTCTCTTGTAGGAAGAATTAATGGTCCAAAAAGCCAAGCCGAACTTTGAAAGAAAAGAATTGTAACAAATTATAAATATGATGGTTCAAATAATGATTCATTTTTTACAAAATATAAAATCAAGCAAGCAAAATGATCATCACCTCAAGGATTTATTGTAACTGTATTTGATGGTGCAACATTGGATTATGATTATACAAAAGAAATTGATCCTAAAAAATTAACTCACAATAATATTTTATGATATAGTTCACAAGGTGATTTGCCTGCTGGAAGTTTTTCACAAAAAGAAAGAGATTTTGCAAGAAAATATGGTCATCTAATTTATAAAACTTATCAAGATAGTGATAAACTTTATAAATATCTTGAAAAATTAGCTAAAGATGTAGGTGATGATGATGTAATTAAAGATTTAAAAGATCACATTCCTCATGATTTTCCATTTTTAGCAGATGAAATAGATATTATTTTTCATAAAGCTTTTGATAATGAATTTGATAAAATAGCAGATAAATAAAATGATTTTTATAAAAATTAATTAATAATTTATTAAAATAAATGTTATATTAATAGTATGATGAACACTATAAATTATACTTATTTAAAAGAACTGTTCTTTTATGTTTTAGTTTTGGCTAATGTTGTTTCTGCAGCAATGTTTATTTATGATAAAGAGGCTTCAAAGTGAAATAGTTGAAGAATTCGTAATTGAATATTAATTTTATCAGCATTCATCGGGGCAATAGGTGCTTATGCTATTGTTATTTTAACTAATCATAAAATTAAAAAATTTAAATCAATATTTGCAAAAAGTAAATATATTGCTGGAATTCAATTTTTATTTATTATTGGATATTACATAACATAGGAGGTCTAAATGTTTAATTTTATTCAAGCTGATGGTTTACATTTTGTGTCTCTTTTTAGTTACCCATTAGTAATTTTATATTATTTTATATTTTCAATAATAAGAAAAAAGCCAATAAATTTTAAAATAAACTTAAAAAAAATATTTTTAATTTTAGTTACCCCATTTTTAACTTTTATACTTTTTGTTATACCTCTTTATATTATTAAATCAACTGTAATGTTAAATAATTCAAGTGTTGGTGATGGATGAATTACACTATTTATTACTTTGATGATAAGTGCAAATATATCAAGTATAATCATTGCAAATCTACTAATAAAATCTTCATAATTTTGAAAATGATTTCATTTATTTTTTTAAAAATTAATAAAATTATTTGAAAACATTTACAAATCATTGTTTTTTTTGTTAAAATAAATATGCCAATTAATAATGCATTATTAAATTGGTAAATAATAAAAGGAGTGTATATGAAAAAACAATCATATTCATTTATAAACCTAGTTACTATTAACGTAGGTTCTATGATTGGTGTTGGAATATTCTTTAAGAACCCAGGGATCTTAAAAACTACTAACAACATCTACCTAGCTCTAGCTACCTGAGCAATTGGTGCTGTGCTGGTTTATGGGCTGTGTTTGTCTTTTGCTGAAGCGCAAAGCTACACAGGTAAAAACAATATATCAGGTACAGTTCCAAACTGAGTAAATCAGTTTTGTGGAAAAACAATGGGTCGAATCTCACAGCAAATTATGTCATGAGTTTACTACCCAGTATTTTCATCACTACTTGTATACTATGCAGTTTATTTTGCCTTTACAGGTCTAGGATGAAAGGGTGCAGACATTGAATCTAAATGAATCATAATCTATGGAGCTACTACATTAGCATACCTTGCTTTAACAATAGGTAATGTTATGTCATATAGCTTTGGTAAAGCATTGCAATTTGTTGGTACGGTAATTAAATTTATCCCTCTGCTTTTAGTTTGTGTTCTTGGATTTATAGCACCAGTTGCAAGTTCAGATGCAAACACATTTGCAGGTATTGTTAATGGGAAAGCTCAGACATGAAACTTTGGGTCAATTTTCTTAGCAATTCCAGCTGTATTCTTTGCTTTTGATGGATTTATGGGTGGTTTGAACCTTTCTAAAGAAGAGGAAAAACCAAATGATGCTACAAAAGCTTCTCTCTTCTCAGTTGTGTCTGTTGCTATATTTTATCTAATATTTGCTGCAGCCGTTGGATTTGGTACAGATAATGGTTCTCTTTTCCCAGTGTTTGAAAAAACATTTGGAAAAAAAGGAGCAACTGCTATCTTTATGCTAATTGCTATTTCAGCTTATACTGTTGCTAACGGATTTACTGTAGCAGGAGCCAGAGCTCTAAAAGGAATGAATGATGAAAAAGGATTTATTCCATTCAAGTTAATTTCAAAAGTTGAATCTGATGGAAGACATGCAGGTCAAACTTGAGTGCTATTTGGAATGGGAATGTTCTATATGACATTATGTTTCCTAATTTCAGAAGCTTCAATTCAAAAAGCTGGACTTGTAGAATTTGATGCAATTAATGCAGCAAAACTTACAAAAGAAGCTACATTTGATAACTTTGGTACTGCAGGTGCCCAATTTGCCTTTGGACTATATGCCTTAGTTGCACTTGGAGTATTTGCCAATAGATTCTCAAATAGGCTACCGGTTATAAAACAAAAATGAATCGGCCTACAAGTATCAGCAGCAGTTCTTGCTCTTTGAGTTGTTGTTATGAACATTATTGGTTACTTCTTGGCTAGTGCCAAAATCACAATGTGACTAGTTATCTTATCACTATTTATTACATATGTTGCTAATAATGTTGTAAAATTATCACAAACAAGAAAATAAAATAATCTCCAATTTTATATTTTATTATTGTTAATAAATAGACACTCTTGAGTGTCTATTTTAATATAATTTCTGTTTCGCCTAAGTTAAAAGGATTGGGATTACGCTCTATTATTAATTTTGATCTTAATGTTTTATTAACCATTGTTTTTAAAACTTTTCCACCTTTATAGCCATGAATAACAATCAATCTTTTATAACTCAATTTATGAAGTCTAATAATTTCCTTTTCAAGAAATTTTCTAGCTTCAAGTTCTACCATATGATGAATATCTATTTTTTTTGTTTTTAAAAAATAATTAGACATTTTCAATAATGTTTATTCTTTCAATTGATTTGGCTTTGTTAGTATTATCATCAATTTCAATAATAACACCCATAAATTGATATCTACCTTCAGCAGGACTAAATTTTGCAGGAATATTTGTTTTTGTACGATAAATTACTGCTTCTGGCTTAGCTCCAATTACCGAATCTCTTGGACCTGTCATACCAGCATCTGTAAGAAAAGCAGTGCCCTTAGGTAAAATCCTTTCATCTGCTGTTTGAACATGAGTATGGGTGCCAACCAAAGCAGTAATTTTACCATCGTATTCAAGAGCAAAAGCAATTTTTTCAGCTGTTGCTTCAGCATGATAATCAACAAAATGAATATCAGCTTTTTCTTTATCTAATAAAATAAAATCTAATGCAGCAAAAGGAGACTCTGGGATAGGTTGCATAAATGATTTTCCTAAAAGTGATGTAACTCTAATTTTTTTGTTTTTTACTTTATAAATTCTTGAACCTAATTGCGAAGTATAAGGTGAATAGTTTTCAGGAACAAGTAAGTCTTTAACTTGATTTACATATTTTTCAATTTTGTTTCCAAAAAATGAATGATTGCCACCTGTAAAAACATCAATTCCTAATTCTTTAAGTTCTAAATAATGACTTTGTTCAAGTGATTTTCCATGTGAGACATTTTCTCCATTGGCAATTACAAAGTCAATATTGTGATTTTTAACAAGTGCTGAAAGTTCAGATTTGATTGCTCTTCTTCCAGATTTACCTAAAATATCACCGATAAATAAAATTTTCATATTAATTTTCTCTTTCTATCTATTATTAAAATTATACACTATTTTTCTTTAATAGCTTCAATGCTAAATCTATTTTCTTTAATTAAAACAATGTTAATTGAACCTGGAAATTTAACTTCTTTTTCAATATCAGCTTTAATTTTTAAAGCAATATCATTTAAATTCATATTAGCTTTTGGCTTGATGATGACTCTAAGTTCTTTACCACCCCTAATCACATAAGAATCTTTAACCTCATTATGTCTTTTTGCTATTTTTTCAATTTTTTCAATTCTTACATATAATTTTTCTGTAACATTTTTTCTTGCTCCAGGTCTAGCTGCAGAAATTTTATCAGCAAAAGCTACAAGAGCTGCAATTAAGCTCTTTGCTGGTGTATCATTATGATGTGCTGCAATTGCATCTATCACCTCAAAGGGTAGGTTGTGTTTTTGAGCAAATTTTACTCCAAGATCAACATGTGAACCACTTTTTTCAATATCAATTGCTTTACCAATATCATGCATTAAACCAGCAAGCATAGCTTTTTTTTGATCTAATTTAAACTCAATAGCTAAATTCGCCATGATTTTTGCAGTTTCAATTGAATGAGATAAAACATTTTGTCCATATGAATGTCTTAAAAATAATTTTCCAACAGTTTTTGTCACCTCAATATTAATTTCTTTTAAATCAAGTGCTTGAAATGCCTCTTGTCCTTTTCTAAGTAAAATATCATCAGTTTTTAAAAGAGCATTATCAAATTGTGTTTCAATAGTTCTTGCATTAATACTTTTAGCTTCAATTAATTGCTTAATTAATTCAACTGCAACTTCTCTTTTAATTGGATTAAAAGATGAGATTTGTATTTTATCTGTATTATTGTCAAATACAACATCACATTGTGTTAATTTTTCAATTAATTTTAAATTTCTACCTGATTTACCAATAATAGCTGATCTAATATCTTGATTTTTTAGTTTTATAAGATTTGTGCTTGGATGCTTAAGAAAGCCAGAATAAGCCTTTTCAAGAGAATCTAGAATGATTGCTTTTGCTTTTTTTTCATCAAATGAAAAATCATTAATTTCATAATTAATTTCTTTTTTATTATTTTGTTTTAAATATATTACATAGCCTATCAAAAATAAACAAAGTAAAATTAATAATATTGTTGGGTTGCGCATATTATTTCTCCAAATATTTTCAACCATTTTGCATTATATATATTACACTAATAAAAAAATATGTAAATAAAAAAACTTGAAGTTTTTAATTTTATTTTATCCAAGTTTTACTTTTATTTCTTTTTGAATTTTGGGATTTTCAATCAATCATTGTTTAACAGATTTTATGCCTTGTCCAACTTTCTTTTTATTATATGAGTATCAAGATCCAGATTTATCAATCAATTGTTTTTCAACTGCAAGTGAAATTAAATCACCTAAATTATCAAATCCTGTTCCATATATAATACTTGCCATAACTGTTTTAAATGGTGGTGCTAATTTATTTTTAACAATTTTAATTTTAACCTCATTACCAACAATTTCACTACCTTGATTAATTTTAGTTGACCCTCTTACTTCAATTCTTATTGAAGAATAAAATTTAAGTGCTCTGCCCCCTGGTGTTGTTTCTGGATTTCCAAACATAATTCCTATTTTTATTCTTATTTGATTAATAAAAATAATAGTTGCATTGTGCTTTCTTAAAAGTCCTGCAATTTTTCTTAATGCCTTTGACATTAATCTTGCCTGAACACCAATAGTTTGATCTGACATTTCTCCATCTAATTCAACTTGAGGAACAAGTGCTGCTACTGAATCTACAATAATTAAATCAATATTATCAGATTTAATTAACGATTCTACTATTGCAAGAGCTTGTTCACCTGAATCTGGCTGTGAAAAAATTAATTTTGGTAATTCAACTCCTAATTCTTTTGCATATGTTGGATCTAATGAATGTTCTGCATCAATAAATGCACAATTAAGTTTTTGTTTTTGTGCCTGATTAATTATTTCTAATGTTAGTGTTGTTTTACCAGAAGACTCTGGTCCATATATTTCAACAATTCTTCCTTTTGGAATTCCTTTTATTCCTAGTGCATTATCTAGTGACAATAATCCTGTGGGAATAACATCAATATTGGCTTTAGGTTTATCTCCTAAGGTCATAACTGATTCTTCACCAAATGCAGTTTTAACTTTTTCTAGAGTTGAGTTAATGTTTGGTTGTTTTTTACTCATAATTTTTCCTCCTATAACATACATAGCCAAAAAAAATAAAAATTCCTAATTTTTTTATTATTTTAAAAAAATAAAAAATACCAAAGTTGGTATTTTATAATTAATTTGTAATTTGTTTTTTAGCTGTTTGAACTAATTTGCTAAATGCTTCTGGATCATGAATCGCCATTTCTGATAACATTTTTCTATTTAGATCAATATTAGCTTTTTTTAATCCATTAATAAATTTTGAATATGAAATTTCATGATTTTTAGCTGCAGCTGAAATTCTTGTTATTCACAGTTTTCTAAAATGTCTTTTTCTAGTTTTTCTATCTCTATATGAATAAGCTAGAGAATTAAATAGCTGTTCTTGTGCTGTTTTATATAGTTTATGTTTTGCCCCAAAATATCCTTTGGCCTGTTTTAAAACTTTTTTTCTTCTTTTACGTGCTACAACACCTGATTTTACTCTTGGCATAATACTCTACCTTCCCTTATACAATATTTTTAATTCTTTTATAATCACCTTTTGAAACCATTGTTGGTTTTGCAAGTTGACGTTTTTGCTTTGTTGTTTTTCCATAAGCTAAATGAGACATAAATGCTTTTTTACGCTTTAGCTTGCCACTAGCTGTTTTTTTAATACGTTTGCTAAGTGCAGATTTTGTTTTTATTTTAACTTTTGCCATAATAGCTATTCTCCTATTTTCTTTTTATTTATTTCTTGAGAGTTTTCAATTGTTTTAGTATTTTTTATACTATCTTGAGATTTTTTCTTTTTCTCTGGGGCAACAATCATATCAAAGAATCTTCCATTTGAATATGGTTGCTTTTCAAGTTTTGAGATATCACTAACTACTTCATAAAATTTCATAAGAGTTTCTCTACCAACATCAGTGTGGGCCCTTTCTCTTCCTCTAAATTTTAGAGATACTTTCACTTTTGAACCTTGTTTTAGAAACTTTCTTGCATTTTTAGCCTTTGTTTCTAAATCATGCTGTCCAATATTTGGGGTGATTCTAACTTCTTTTAAACTAATAATAGTACGGTTTTTCTTTGCTTCTTTTTCTTTTTTAGATTTTTGAAATTTATATTTTCCATAATCTAAAATTTTACAAATGGGCGGTTTTGCATTGGGTGATATACAAACTAAATCAAGTCCTAGTGCCTCAGCTTTTTTAATCCCTTCTTGTGGCGACATTTGCCCAAGAGGTCCTTTTTCTCCAATTACCATTACCATTGGAAACCTAATATCTCTATTTATCAGATCAGTTTTTTTTGGTAGTTTTCTACTATATCGATTAAATCTTGCCAATTGATTCTCCTTTTAAAATAAAAAGTGGTATATTAAACCCACTTATAAATACTATTTATTTAATAATAACTAATAGCATTGACCTTGGATTATTAATCCGCAGGTGGAAGTGTGGCTTCTCTTTCTATAACATCTATTGATGTTTTAATATTATATATAAAGGTAAGTAAAAAAACAAGCATTTTACTACTTGTCTTTCAATATAGAATTGCCATTGTAAAATTTATCTAAATTAAAATAATCATTTATTGTAGCTGCAATATCAGATAATGTTTCCCTTGTGGCTATTTCCTTTGGTTCAATACTTTTTGAATACATTATCAATGGTGTATATTCACGTGTATGTTGATTTGTACCATTTGTAGGATCATTACCATGATCTGCTGTTATTAATAAAATATCTTTATCATTTAAATTGTTAATAATAGTTTTAATTTTATAATCAACTATTTTTAGCTTTTGATAAAATAATTTTTTATCTTGACTATGGCCAGCAAGATCAGTTTCTTGAATTGTTGCAGCAATTAAACCATCTTTTTGCTCTGACATTCTTTGAATAATGCTATTCATAACTAGATTTGTTTTAACTGCTTGTTTTCTTCAAATATTATCACCAAGAATAATATCCTGAATTTTGCCAATTAGTGATACATCAATATTATTTTTAATTAGTTTGTTTTGAATTTGCTTTGATGCATCAATTCCATAACCCATATGTAGACATTGATAATTTTCATCATATATTCCAGAATCAGAGGTGATTAATCCAACTCTTTTATCAGGTAGTTCTTTAATTGAATTTTGAATTTTTTCAATACTTGATTTTGTACCTCCAAGGGCAATAACTCTTGAATTACCTACTGTTGATCTAACTAGATTAGCAATTTTAAGAATTTTTTTAAATGATGTTTCCAAAGTTGATGCAGAAACATTTATGATTTGACCATAATCTGCTTCTAAATTATCTGCAATCACAATTTTATCTTCAACAATAAAATATTTATCAAATTTATATTCAACATTATTATTATCTAATATTTTTTTTATTTTATCTTTATTGTCATTTAAAATAGAAAGTTTTGGTTTGATTGGTTTTGAACCCATTATTTCCTGATGACCAAAATATGTATCAGCTCCATAATGTTGTAATTTAAACTTACCATTAGAAGCAAAATTATTTTTAAATTTATCATTGGCAATATTAAATAATCCCAATTTATTTAAATTAGGAAATGCATCAGGATTTTTTACAACTGAGTTTACTGTATTATAGCCAATATCTTGAGGACGAACATCTTTACAGTCATCCATTGCTCCAACTCCCAGACCATCTAAAATTAATAATATAAATCTTTTATTCATGTATTTTTTCTCCAAGAGAGGTAAATATACCCTCAATTTTTGGTTTTCCTTTTTGAATTCCAGAAACTACTGCTACTTTTGATCTGGTAATAAAAATTTGTGTTCTAAATGAGGCAATAACCATATCGCCTACTTTTGGTCTGGATTTGTTAATTTTAAAACCCAAATAATAATCAATTGCCTCTGGAGCAATTGGTAATGTTTTTTGGATTTTTTTCTTTTTACCTGAAACTAATAGTACATGTTTCATATTAGATCTTCGATAGTGTCCTCCACCAAAGAAATAGGCTCTATCTTCATAGACATGTGATATTTCAGAAACATATAACATAGCTGGTATCTCTTCTAAATTCTTAGCTGCATGGGCTGGTGTTGTTCCAGTTAAAGCATGGCCAGGTTCACCATGTGTTCCTTGGTGTTTTTTAATCAACTTCATTGTCTTAGTGCAATTTACACTTGGAATATTTATGTGAGGAAACTCAAAACCTAAATCTTTACCAATTTTAATTGCTTTTTTTACTGTTTGAAGATTTTGAGTTGGTTTAATACTTTTACCTTTATATAAGAAACATGGAAAAGAAGTAGGTCCAACCACATTGATTCCTTTTAATTTTGTTATTTTCTTTAAAAAACTTGAAAAATCTTTTAATTTAACTCCCCCCTCTTGGCCTGGGTAAATATCATCATCTTTTCCAACTACTTTAATTAAAATATCTTGTACTAAATTATTTTTAGAAGCGATTTTAGAAATTTGTTTTGCCTTATGTTCTGTAAAAATAGTTAAAACATCTGGCTTATATTTAATTATTGGTTCAAGAAAGCATTTTGGAGTTTGAACTAAGTGTCCAACATTTCCAAGCGGAATCTTATTTTTAATCATTACCATTGCTCCCCATGGATCAACTGCAACTACTTTTGGAATGCCTGATTTTCCTATTGCTTTAGCTACCAAAGGGTTTCGGCCAAATTGTTTGGTCATTTGATACAATTCAATATTATGCTTTTTAGCTTCTTTTGCCATAATTGAAGCATTTTTTTTAACTGTATCTAGATCGATGATATATGTGTTGGGCTCTAGTCTAGAATAGAGATTGATGGCTACATTAATTAACTTTGGATTTCTTTTTTGTAATTTTTTTATAAACATAATTTAGTAATTTATAAGATTTGGGTCTTTTTTTATCCTTTCTATAGCTTCTAGTAGTTTATCTTCTGATATGATGTTTTTAAAGATATTTTTAATAATTTGGTTGTTTTTGTTGATAACCAAAGTTGCAACAGTTGAATCTATAAGTAGTTGTTTGTTACTGGTAAATGATTTAATAGGTACAACATATTTTATATTATTGATAGCATCATCAATGTTATAAATAACTGCATCAATTTTTTTATTTTGTATATCTTCAATTAATGTGTGATATTTTTTATTAACTAATTTAACTTTTTTATTTCCAATAATTTCTTTTGTAAGTACAGCAATGTCAATTGAGTTTTCATCAATACCTACTATCATTCCGTCTTCTATTTTCTTAAATTTTGCTTTAGAAAAAATAATAGCATGTGAGCTAGTATATGACTCCACTCCTAATTCAACTGGTATATTTAAATTAGAATATTTTTTAACAATTTTTTTTGCAGCAATTTTTGACATAATGCCAATATCAGATAATTGGTCTTCTAATAATTCTGCTCTTTTTAAACTACCTGGTTTATACAAAAGTTCAAATGGTATTTTATTTTGCTTAAATATGTATTCTAAAGCTGATGAAATTATTTTTAAATTCATTGTCAAAGGAATAGGAGAAACACAAAGTATTATTTTTTCTTTAGAAAGTTCAAATAATTTTGAATAATCAATAAAATCAATATATGAACCATCTTTGGTTTTATTTTTAATTTTAATTGCTTTATTTTTTATAAGAAAATTTAGTGCAAAATAAACAGTCCCTCTTGAAAAGGTATAGTTATTATAAAATTGTGAATTGTTAACTTTTGAATTCTTTTTATATAGAAAAAATTTGCGTGCTAACATTTTTATACATTGCTGTCTTTTGCTTTCCATACTATTATTTTAATAAATAATTGGTGTTTTGAGTTAAAAATCTAATATTTTTGCAAGATTCTTTGAAGAAATTTTTTCTCATGCTTCTTTTGAAATTTGGTTTTTAAGCTTTGGATAAAATTTTTCTACAATATATCCATAACCTGTTCCACCATATTTTTTTAGATAAACTAGTCTTGAAATATCTTGTGCTAATAGGATTTGGTTTTCATATCCTAACTTAATTAATTCAATAACTCATTGTGCTCTAAGGTCACAACTTTGAATACGATTTTTGCCAATAGTGTCAAAGGCAATTGTGAGTCCTGAATCAAGTATTTTAATTAATGTTTTAATATCTTTTACTAAATCCATATGACCAATAACGGTTTTTTTAACGTCACAACCTGCCTCTAATAGAATATCAACATGTTCCATTGTGTTATTATCATGATCTACATGTGTGAAAACCGGACACCCTGTTTCTTTTTGTGCCTCTACTGCTGCTAATAACACTTTTTTTTCTGAGGGAAATATTTGTTTAGAACTAGTTGCCAGTTCTCCTATGGCTCCAGCTTTAATGTTGGTGTTATTAATTCCCTTGGTAATTTCTTCTATGAATTCTTTTTTTATTTCTTCAACTGTTAATTTTTTAAAGTCTTCTGTATGATATTCATGTAGGTAGTATCCAGTGGATGCTACTATTTCTATACCAATTTTTTCAGAAAGTTTTTTTAAATGTTCTGGATCTCTATGCATGCTTTGATTTGAGCAATCAACAAGAATATTGTATCCTTGTTCTTTGAAGATTTTTAATTCTTGAGATTGAAGCTCAATATCTTGTAAAATTGAATCTTCATCTTTTCTAACATGTCTTAAATCCATAGAAAGATGTTCATGCGATGATCCTAGTTTTACATCTTTGGGATCCATTAGACCTCTTACAGTTCTAATCATTATAGACTTGTAGCTATTTTATATAAGACGTTTAGAATAACGCCGACAGTTAAAGCACCAATTGGTCCAATAGCAAGATCAGAAATTTTTCTTTTTGTTTGTTGGTTAATGATAAACATTCCAATTACAAGTCCAGCTGACATTGATGGAAGTCATGTAGCTAATCCGCCAAATGGTATCGAAACTTTAGCAATTAATCCTGCAACTGTTTTACCCATTGAAAAGGCAGCAATTGTACCACCAAATAAGAATGCTGCTTTTACAGTCCTAATAATTCCTTCTCTAAGTGAATCTGATAGTTTTTGAATTCCAGGCACTTTGAATAATACTTTTGCAATAACTTGCAGAAATTGAATTTCTAGAAACATTGAAATTGCACCCATCACAAAAGCAATTGGAATTGCTGTTAGATATGAACTAGTATTTCCTGATGATTGTACTAATTGAAAACCAATAAGTTTAGCAATTGTTCCAAACATCAAAACTGCAGTAAGTCCAATTGGTGAATATACACCAGTTAGTAATGATGTTAGTACAACTAATGGAATAAATCCAATTACTCATGATAAATCAGCAATTGCTGCAGCATATAATTTATGAGTTGTGTGTAGTCCCAATGATACAAGTGGGGCAATGGCAAATGAAGCTACTGCAGCTGCAGCAATACCACCTGATATCATTAATCATAATCTATATTTCTTGATTTGTTCAGCACCTTCTTTAAAAGTGTTAAGTTTGGAATCAAGATTACTATTTGAAACTTTTGGCTCACTTGATTTTGTTAATGCAAAAAATGCAATAATACCAACAAGCATTGTTAAAGCCATTGGGTACATTTTATGTTGATTTCACCCAAACATTGCAACTAATATATATGTAATTATTGACAGTACTAGAACTGGTGTTCCCTTTTTAGCCCCTGAGTGAGCATAAGCTGCTACTGCTGGGAATAATGAAAATACAAATGGAAATGCTCCATCTCCGATTAATCCAAGTTCTCATCCAAATCCTGGATAAGAAATCTTACCAATAAAGGCTCCTAATGCATCTAGCCCATAAAATAGCGCCAAACCATAGATTGCAGCTAATATAGTTGCTACTCCTGTTTTTCATTTTTGATCATGGTCAAATGATAAACCAATAATTTCTGCACCTAATAGTACAGCATGTACAATAAGAATTTTTGTAGCAATTGAAAATGGAATAAATCCTACAACATACCCAATTGACATTGAGAATGACATTGCAGCCAATGCTTTAAATGATAAATTTCCTTGTTTTCTTTGCCCCACAAGTGGTCTAACACCATCATTATAAACAGCAATGTTTTTGTTAGCTAAAAATGCTGTTAATGCTGAAAGTGCAGTAATTAGAAACATACCAATAGTTTTCAATTGTGGTAACAGTGAAATTTGTGTTAATTGTTCAGTCATTTTAATTTTTCCTTTTTATTTTAAATGTTTTAGCAAGTGTGTGATGCAGTATTCATAGTCTGCTGCAACAAATCCAAATGCTATATATCCAGATTTAATTAAATCCTTTATTTCTTCTTCACTTTTTTTAGAAGATTGGGTAGCAATTGTAACTGTTTTTTTTGCTCCTAAAAAGCTTGTTGCCATAGCAAGAGCTCCACCTCCCCCGGTATCACATGCTCCAACATAATAATCAGCTTGTCCGCTTTCGATTGCCATTGCAGCATCTAAATCAGACATAATTTCTACTTCAATTTTAGGGTTTATGTTTTGTATTTTAGCAGCAATTTCTTTTTTAACTAATTGCCCTCCTACTACTATTTTCATAAAAGCCTCCTATCTTCTTCGAAGGATTAATGCTAAAATATGCAACATTAAATATTGCTTTTCATTTTTTGAAATTTCAACAGGTGGATTAAAAAATAATCAATCAAATATTTCTTTTCCTTCTTCTAAATTAGGATTTTTGTCTATTGATTTTTGAGTTATATCATTAACTGGATCAATTACTTCACCTTTAAATAATCGCTCAATAGCAATAGCTAAGTGAGTTGTTAATTCATCATTTTTGGTGTAGCCTTTTGATTCAAGTTTGTTTATTATTTCTTCTACATAATTAAATGTTTTTTGTGAAATAACACCTTTTTCTAACATTATTGAAAACTTTTTCATTTATCCTTCTATTTTCAATATAACATATTATTCCATTTTTTTGGAATAATTATTTAAAAAACTATTATTTTAATAATAGAAGGCTTATATTTTAATAGTTATGATAAAATATTATTCACATTAAGGAGAATAATAATGCAAAAAATATTAGATGTAAATGCAATTAAACTTTTAGTTGCAAAATATGGTTTAAAAAATATCATTAAATCAACAATGGAACGTATTGAATATGATTTTTCAAGATGAAAAGAATTTGATATTATTCCTCGACCTGCTTTTCATGTTCCAGGGGGAGTTATTGAATTAATGCCCTCTGCTGATAAAGAATATTTTACATACAAATATGTTAATGGACATCCAATAAATCCAAAGCAAAATAAATTAACAGTAGCTGCAACTGGACAAATGTCTAAAACAAAAGATGGCTATCCAATCTTTATTACTGAAATGACTATTTTAACTGCAATTAGAACAGCAGCAGTAGCTGCCCTTGCTGCAAAATATATGGCTAAAGAAGATTCTAAATCTATGGCTATTATTGGTACAGGTGCTCAATCTGAATTCCAATTAGAAGCACATTTATTAATTAGAAATTTAAAAGAAATTCATTATTTTGATACAGATCAAAAAGCTATGGATAAGTTTGAAAGAAATGTTATTAAAAAATATCCAGATGTAAAATTTAAAAGATTTGATTCAGTGCCAGATGCTATTAAAGGAGTTGATATTGTAACTGTCTGTACAGCTACAAAAGCTCAAATGCAAGTTATTAAAACTCAATGAATAGAACCAGGAATGCACTTAAATGGTTTAGGGGGAGATTGTCCTGGCAAGACTGAATTTGAAAAAGAAATTTTGCAACTTGATAATTCAAGAGTGGTTGTAGAATTTTTTGAACAATCATTTATTGAAGGTGAAATCCAAAATTTTGATAAAAAAATAGCACAAGAAATAGTCTATGCTCAAATGTCAGAAATTTGTGATAAATCAAAAAAAGGTAGAGATGATGATAATCAAATTACAGTTTTTGATTCAGTGGGAATTGGTCTTGAAGATTTTTCAATGCTTTATGTTATTAAAGAATTAATTAAAAATGAGGTGATTGGTGATCAAAGAGTTATGACTCCAATACTTGATGATGTAAAAGATTTATTTGGACTTCTAGAATCAAATATTAATGTAGGCAAAATTGAAGAATTTGATACACGAGGAATTAAACCACTAGTTATTGGTGATACCATTTATGATATTTGTGCAAAAAAACAGCAATTTAAAGCAATTACTAAAGATTCATGTATGTGTACAGTGGGCGTATGATCTGGAGCTCAAAAATATTATGGAGCAATAGGATTAATTCATATTGGAGATGTAATTAATTCATCTATAGGTTCTCTTCTTGGAGAATCAGATAGAGAGGAACGTCTTCTTTATGGACATCTTGGTAAAATTAATGGTCCAAACTATGTTGTTGCTGGAATTGAATTTGATCAAATTAAAAATGAGCAAAAATGAATTGATCGCCTTGATGTTTTAAACAGACATGGGGTTACTATTCATTTTAAAAGCCAGGTTGATAAATTGAGTTATAAAGAAATTATTAATCAAACTATTAAACAATTTGAAGCTAAAGGTTTGATGTGGGGAATAATTCTAACCAATGAAACTATTGATTTAATTAAACCTTACTTAAAAAATAAAAACTTTATTGGTTATGAAATAAACACAAAAGAAAGTATTTAATATATAGAATTTATTTTTCAATTATGTTTCTATATTTTTCTCATTAATTATTCTTTATTTTGCAATTTTAACTCTTTCTTTTCCCTTTTTATAATATCAATTTTACGATTAGCAATTTTATCACATGGATTGCATTTTTTGTGATTATTTTCAATATTAATTATATTTTTCATCTTATCAAATAAATGTGGTTGAGAACGAGATTTTACTCCCAAAAAATGTTTACACCCAAATAAAATATGATAACAATAGCGAGTAGTATATTTACTAATCTTATATTCCTTTTTATATTCATCATTTCATAATTCAAGCATTTCTGTTAAAAAATTGTTCAAATTTAATAATTGGACAATAATATAATTAATAAATTCCTCTGAAGAAGACCGATATTCATTTGCACTAACCATTGAGATTGATGTTTGGTCATCTTTATCCATAATATATAAATTTTTATTGTAAGCTCAAGTGCTATCAAAAACTTCTTCTGTATGAATAAAATAATTTAGTATGTTTTCTGGATTTTTAGATTTATTTCCAGATAAAAGAAAAAGTAGATCTGAAGCTTGTTGAATTATGTCGCTTAATTTAGAAGTGGTTAAATTAAAATTTGATTTTTGTAGAAAAGTCATAATGTCTTGTCAAGATATATTGTCTTTTTTATTTACTTTAATTTCATGTATTTTAATTATATTAATTATTATGTTTTTAAAATATTCTAATTTTTTTCTTATATTAATAGCAAAGGCTTCAATATTACTATTACCTATTTTTTTTAAATTATTAATTTGGTTATCTAATCTTTGAATATGATTAGGATTAATAAAATTGATATTTCTTGATTTTAAAAAATTATTTCTTTTCATATTAAAATTATACTATATAATTCCTTTTTTTGATTAAGTCTACATTTATTATGAATATAAATTTTAGAATTTAGTTTTATGTGAACTGAAATGTTTAATTTACCTCTTTGTTATGAATTTAATTTAAATACTTTTAGTCACTATTTTTTTTTGTTGGGTTTTTAGTAGTATAAATAACAATTCTATATTTTGAAGTGTAGAATTTATTTTGCCAATGTAAATTTTTGAATTTATTTTTTTAATTTAGCAACACATTTGCGGACTAAACAGTACTTTCTAAAAAATGGTCTTGCAACTATTTGTGGAATCAAAAGAGTTATAGTAGCTGAAAATCCCCGATATATTTTAACTGGCTGTCCTTGTATTCAAGATGAATAGACTTGTGAGTTTTCTTGTCAGTAAAACAATGTAAAATATGTTATTGCAAGCAAAATAAGATTTCACATATATTTAGTTGGGTCTTGTGTTATAGAAGCTATAAAAAGTAATATTAAGTATATAAACAAAGGAACTCCAGCACTTTTTGCAGCACCCCAACCATAAATTGTATTGCTTAACAATATTGTTAATGGAATTAATAAAACTAATGGTAAAATAACTCATATTTCCTTTATTGAAATAGTTTTATAAAAAACTGATAATGGGATAAGTAAAAATATAATTGATGATCCTAAAGCTTGAGCAAAAATTAAAAAATATCAACGAAAAGCATTTGTTTTAAAAATGTCTTTACCTAAAAATAATATTAAACTAGTTATAATTAATACTGATACAGATGTTATGTAAATAAATTTAAATTCTTTTTTTGTAATCACAGTAATCTCCTTTGTGAGAAATTGACTTTATTATATAAAATCATCAATTAATCTCTAAAAATTAATATACATCAAAAATTCTTGTTTTAGAAATTTTTATTTTAGATTTTTTATTCTGAATTTTTTATTAGCTTAATAAATTTATCAATTGGCATTGATTCTTCGTGCTTTGAACCATATTCTCTAATGTTAATTGTTTTATTATTTTGCTCAGAATTACCAATAATTATTTGATAAGGTATTTTAGAAATTTGAGCTTCTCTAATTCTATAAGATAACCTTTCTTTGGCATCTACTATTTCTGTTCTAATATCATATTTGCTTAATTCATCAAATACTTCTTGACTATATTTTAAATTTTCATTTGAAACTGGAAGAACCACTACTTGAACTGGTGCCATTCATACTGGAAATGCTCCTTTATATTGTTCAAGCAAAATTGACATTAATCTTTCATATGTTCCTACAAGGCCACGGTGAATAACAACTGGTCTTTCTTTTTTGCCTTTATCATTAATAAATTCAAGTTTAAATCTTTCTGGAAGTAGAAAGTCTAGCTGAAGTGTTGCAAGAGTAATGATGTGGCCAATAACTGTTTTTACTTGTAAATCAATTTTAGGACCATAAAAAGCTGCTTCATCTTCCATAGTTTTATATTCAACATTAAGCTCTTCTAGTACTTCTTTTAAAACTTTTTCTGATTCATTTCACATTTTATCATCATTGTGATATTTACCTTCTTTCCCTCTTAGGGCAAGTTCAACGTGATGAATGTCAAGATTTAGTTTGGCAATAACTTCTTGAATTAATTTTCAGAGATGTTTAATTTCTCCTTTAATTTGATCTGGTGTTACAAAAATATGAGTATCAGTTAAATTCATTGCCCTAACTCTTTCAAGTCCTGTTAGTGATCCCGATGATTCAAAACGATGTAAAATGGCATTTTCTGCAATTCTTAAAGGTAAATCATTATATGATCTAATTTCGTTTTTATAAATAAGCATATGATGAGGGCATGTCATTGGTCTTAAAACAAGTTGTTCATGTTCGTTTTCCATCATTGGAAACATATTTTCTTGATAATTTTCTCAGTGCCCTGATGTTTTATAAAGTTCAACTGAACCCATAACTGGTGAAAGAACATGTTGATGGCCATACTTCAGTTCTACTTTATAAAAATAATCTTGTAAAACTTTTCTTACTTTATAACCATTAGGTAATCAAATTGGACATCCTTGTCCTGCTAAATGATTCATCATAAAGATTTTTTGATCTTTACCTAGTTTCCTATGGTCTCTTTCTTTTCTTTCTTCAAGAATTTTTAAATGATCTTCTAATTTGCCTTTTGAAAAGAAGGCTGTTCCATAGATTCTTTGTAATTGCTCTCTATTTGAATCTCCTCTTCAATATGAACCAGCAAGAGATAATAGTTTAAAATTTTCTTTTGCATGAGCTGTATTCTGAAGGTGCAATCCACGACATAAGTCAAGGAACTTATCACCAATTGCATAAGTTGTAATGATTTCATTATTTGGTAAATCATTTATCATTTCAACTTTATATTTATCATTGGCAAATGTTTTTAAAGCTTCTTTTTTACTTAAAACTTCTTTTGTCATTTCAATTCCAGACGAAATAATTTTTTTCATTTCTTTTTCAAGAACTCTTAGATCTTCTTCCATTAATTTTGGTTCAACATCTACATCATAGTAAAACCCATCTTCAATAGCTGGGCCAACTCCAAAATTTGCATCTGGCCTAATAACCTTTAGTGCTGAAGCCATAATATGGGAAAGTGAATGTCTTAGTGCCTCAAGTGATTCTTCATCCTTATTTGTTAATATCTTAACTGAACAATCTTTATTTAGCTGTGTTCTTAAATCTACAACTTTTCCATCAACAATAGCTGATGTTGTAGCTTTTGCAAGTGAAGATGAGATATCTTTTGCTAATTCTAAAATTGTTGAGCCTTTTTTTATTTCTCTAACTGAATTGTCAGGTAGTTTTATCTTAATCATAGTAATCTCCTTTTTGAGTAAATGATTTGAGATCATATAAAAAACCGCAAATCACTCTTGGGTAGGAGCGAGTGATCGCGGTACCATCCTACTTTATTACTTAATTTAGTCCATTTACGCAGAACTACGTCTTATTTCTAAGAGAGCTAAAAGAGAGTAATTTATTAAGTGTTTTTGACCATTTTCACCAATAGATCTCTCTTGTAAAAAACTTAAGTAATAAATCATATTCTTTATTATTGCTATGAAAATATTATAGCAAAAAAATATTTTTTAGGTAAAGACTTTTATTTAAAATATATAAAAAACCATGAATTTTTTTCTACTTTAGCTCCATTTTTTATAACATCATTAATTAAATATATTATAAATTTTGATACATTAGATATTTTTTACATTATTGCAATAGAAACAATAGCATTTGCAATAAACATTGTTGATAATAGTACTGCTATATTTCTAGATTCAATTTTAGTGAATTTAAATGATACAGCATATGCAATCCAAGCTGCAAATCATCTAATAACAAATACAATATTTATATATGTTAAATCAAAGAAGAACAATGCATTTGTTGCACTTGATCTATATTCTATGTTTCTTGTATAGAAATTTTCTTTTAGTAATTCTATTAGTTCGCTATATGGTATAACACTCCCTGCAAATATAATAAAAATTTTACCAATTGCCATAATTAAAAAACATAATAATGCTCTTGTTCATGGTGAAATATTTTTAATTACATAAGCCCTATAAACTAATATTCAAACTATAGATTGGGCAATTAGAGCTCTAATTATAGCTCAATCCCTATAAAATCAATTATAAATTACTTCAAGATAAATAATTATATTTATTATTACTATTCCATTAGTAATCAAAGCACAATATAATAATTTTTTAGCTAATTGATCTATTGTTTGTGGAGTAACAAATGCTCACCAAATACCATAAACTCAAATAATTAATGTTGTTATTGATGCTGAGACTTTAAATAAATCCTTAATTTCATAATTTAAGTTTCCTCCTGTTCAATATCAAATTCATATTAACTTAATTCATAATAAAAATACTAAGGATATGTAGGTTGCTGCTCTAAAACCTTTAGTTTTAGGATTCTTTTGAAAAACATAAATGTTTTCTCAAACCCATAAAACATGTGCTAAAGCAATTCAAATTATATTAAACTTATTCATGTCTTTTCCTTTTCTACTTACTATTTTACACTATTTACTAGAGCATTAAAAAAAATGGATTTTTTCAATATTTTAGAGTTGGTCAAATTTATCTTTTCATTCATAAATTATTTTTGTATCTTCATCTGAAATATAATTATGCTCTATTGCTGTTTTAATTAAATCATCAAAATTAGTTAATACTTTTAATTTTAAATTTTCTTCATTAAATTTTTCATTTGCAAAAGAAGTTCCATATGTAAATATTGCAACTGATCCAATAACATTTGCTCCAGCTTCTATTAATGCTTTTTTGGCTTCTAGTATTGATTTACCAGTTGAAACTAAATCTTCTACAATAATTACTTTTGTACCTTTATTTAATTTTCCTTCTATTTGATTTACTCTACCATGTTTTTTAGCTGAACTTCTAACATAGCCTGCTGGCAAATTTAATCTATCAGCAATTAATGTTCCATAAGAAATACCTGAAGTTGACACTCCCATTATCATTTGTGCTTCTGGATATTCCCTGTTAACTAATTCAACAAGAGAATTAACTATTAAATCTCTTTGTTTGGGATATGATAAAACTAATCTATTATCACAATAAATTGGCGATTTTACACCTGAGGAAAAAATAAAAAAATCATTTGGTCTTAAAAAGACTGCTTTAATCTCAAGTAGTGCTTTTGCAATTTTATTCATTATTAAACTCCTTTACAAAATCTAGGTATTCTTTATATGGATCTTGTGCTTGGGTAATGGGTCTACCAACAACAATATAATCTGCTCCATTTGCCTTAGCTTGTTGTGGTGTTGTAATTCTTTTTTGATCATTGACTGCATCTTGCTCTCTTCTGATTCCTGGAGTAACAATATTTAATTTTAAATCTTTAATTAATTTTGCTTCTTGTGATGAACAAACAACTCCAAATAAATTAGCTTTTTTTGCAAGTTTTGCAAGATTAATTACTTGCTGTTCAATACTTAATTCAATATTCATTTCCTTATTTAATATTTCTTGATCAATTGATGTAAGAATTGTAATTCCCAAAATATTAATATTTTGATTTGCAGCTTTAAGCATTTTTAGGCCACCTAATGTATGGATAGTTGTCATATCAACATTATACTTAGAAATTGATTCTATACTTTTTTTAACTGTATTGGGTATATCTAATAATTTAAGATCTAAAAAGACTTTATGACCTTTGTCTTTTAAGTATTTAATAACACCAAAACCTTGATCATATATTAACTCCATACCAACTTTAAATCATATAGGATTGGGAAACTTAGCAACAAACTCTTCAAGTTCTTTTTTACCTTTTAAATCTAGCGCTACTATTACATTTTCTATTTTCATGCTCTACCTACAATCTCATTAATATCACTAACACCTAACTTTTCTAGTTCTTTTGGTAAATCTTCAATGATTTGTTTACAAATTTTGGCATTTAAATAATTTATTGATCCAATAGCAACAGCACTTGCTCCAGCTGACATCATTGTAATTACATCTTTAGCTGATTCAATTCCACCCATCCCAATTACGGGAATATCTACAGCTTGACTAACTTCATAAACTTGTCTAATGGCAACTAAAAATACTGCTTTTCCAGAAACTCCACCTGTACCATTAGATAACTTTGGTTTTCCGGTTTTATAATTTAGCTCCATTCCAACAAGGGTATTAATCATTGTAATTGCATCTGCTCCACCTTTTTGGGCAGCTAAAGCAATTTTTACAACATCTGTAACATTAGGAGAAAGCTTAACATAAACAGGGACAGAAGAAACATCTTTAACTTTTCTTGTTAATTCTTCTGTTGCTTTTGGATCAACTCCAAAAGCCATAGAACCTTCTTTAACATTTGGGCAAGAAATATTTAATTCAAGTGCACCTACATTTGGAGCAGTTGAAATTTTTTTGGCAACTTCAATATATTCTTCATATGTTTTTCCAGCAACATTTGCAATAACTTTAGAATCATATACTTCTGCAAGTTTTGGTAATTCTTCTATCATAATCTTTTCAAGTCCTGGGTTAGCTAAACCAATGGCATTTAATCAACCAGCATCAGTTTTAATAAAATTAGGATTGGGATGGCCAACTCTTGTTTCTAAAGTGGCTGATTTAATCATAATTGAACCCAAAATGTTTAAATCATAGTGTTTTGCTCATTGATGTCCAAAACCAAAACAACCGCTCGCTGGCATTACTGGGTTTTTTAATTCCATTCCCGGAATTTTAACTTTTAAATTTATCATTTTATTTACCTACCTTATCAATTGGATTTACTTCAAAATCTTTATTATCCATAACTTTTAATAATAACTTTATTGTATCAATAGATGTAAAAATTGGAATATTATTTTCAACTGCAGTTTTTCTAATTTCATATCCATCAGTAGTTGATTGGGAGTTATTGTCTTGAAGATTAATAACATAATCAAAGAATCCAGCTCTTAAATTTGTAATTATTTCATCACTACCTTGTGATAGTTTTTGTTGAACTATTGATTTAATTCCATTTTCATTAAAATGTTTATGGGTTCCAGGTGTTGCATAAATTTCAAATCCATATTCATTAAAAGTAGTTGCAATTTCTCTAACTTCTTCTCTTTGGTTTCTTCCTACTGAAATAAATACTTTCCCTTTTTTAACAATTTTAATTCCCCCAGCTTCAAATCCTTTAAAAATAGCTCCTTCAAATGTTTTGTCATAACCTATTGCTTCACCTGTTGATTTCATTTCTGGTGATAAAATTGCATCAATACCAATAATTTTTGAAGATGAAAATACAGGAAATTTAACATATCAAGAATCCGGATCTGCTAAAATAACTTCTGTTATTCCTTGATCTTTTAGCAAATGGCCTAAGGCAACTTTTGTTGCAATTTTGGCAATTTCAATTTGTGTTGATTTAGCAATAAATGGCACAGTCCTTGATGCCCTTGGATTTACTTCAATTACATATACATCATCTTTTTCATCAACAATAAATTGAACATTAAACATTCCAACTATATTTAATGCTTTACCAAGTTTGTAAGTATAATTAATAATTTTATCTTTTACTTTTTTATTAATTGAAAATGTAGGATACACTAAAATTGAATCTCCAGAGTGGATTCCTGTTTTTTCAATATGTTCCATAATGCCTGGAATAAATATATCATTTCCATCAAAAACTGCATCAACTTCTATTTCTTTTCCATAAATATATTTATCAATTAACACTGGTTGTTTTTTATTTGCTTTTAATGCTTCTATTCAATAACCCTTCAGTTCATAATCAGAGTGAACAACTTGCATTCCTCTTCCACCTAAAACAAATGAGGGTCTTACTAATATTGGGTAAGTAATTTGATTTGCCACAACTAGGGCATCATCAATATTTGTAACAGTTTTACCTTTGGGTTGAGGAATTCCAACTTGTTGTAAAATAGCTTCAAATTGTTTTCTATTTTCTGCCTTATCAATATTTTCTGATTGAGTGCCTAGAATTTTAATGCCCCTTGAGGCCAGTTTACTAGCAAGATTTATTGCTGTTTGACCACCAAATTGAACAATGACTCCCTCTGGCTTTTCTAAATCAACAACATGCATTACATCTTCAATATTTAGTGGTTCAAAATAAAGTTTATCAGAAACTTCATAATCAGTTGAAACTGTTTCTGGATTGTTATTTATAATAATTGCTTGATAACCCATTTCTTTAAGAACCTGAATTGAGTGAACTGATGAATAATCAAATTCAACACCTTGTCCAATTCTAATAGGCCCTGAGCCAATAACAATTACTGATTTTTCTTTAGTTTTAAATGATTCATTTTCTTGACCATATGTTGAAAAGAAATAAGGAACATAAGAATCAAATTCTCCTGCACATGTATCCATCATTTTATAAACGGGAATAATACCTTCTTTTTTTCTTAAGTCATAAATATCTTCCATAGGTCGTTCTCAGAGGTGAGAAATACATTCATCAGAAAACCCATTAAATTTTGCTTTTCTTAATTGTTTTACATCTCCTTTAGATACAACTAGTTTTGCTTCTAAATCAACAATATATTTAAAATGTTTTAAAAATCATTTATCAATTTTTGTGGCTTGTCAAACTTCATCAATTGTAGCTTGTAATCTAAATAATTGTGCAATTTGGAAAATTCTTTCATCTGTTGGATTATTTATTAAATCCATTAATTGATTTTTTGTATAATGCTTAAATTGTGGGTGATAAATGTGATTGGCTTTAACTTCAAGTGATCTAATTGCTTTTAAAAATGATTCATTAAAATTTCTTCCAATAGCCATAGTTTCACCTGTAGCTTTCATTTGAGTAAATAGTGAGCGATCTGCTGTAATAAATTTATCAAATGGAAATCTTGCAATTTTTGAAACAATATAATCAATTGTTGGTTCAAAAGATGCTTTTGTTGATGCAAGTTGAATTTCATCTAAATGATAACCTAGAGCAATTTTTGCTGAAACTTTAGCAATTGGATAACCAGTTGCTTTTGAGGCAAGAGCTGAAGAACGTGATACTCTTGGATTAACTTCAATGATGTAATAATTCATCGAGTCTGGATCAAGGGCAAATTGTACATTACATCCACCAATAATATTAAGTTCCCTAATTAATTTTAATGATGAATTTCTTAACATCTGATATTCTTTATTAGTTAATGTTTGAGATGGAGCTACAACCATTGAATCTCCGGTATGAATACCAACTGGGTCAATATTTTCCATATTACAAACAACAATTGCAGTGTCATTTGCATCCCTCATTACTTCATATTCAATTTCTTTATAATTTTTAATTGACTTTTCAATTAAACATTGGCCTGTAGGAGAAAGTTTAAGAGCATTTTTTGAAATGACAATTAATTCTTCATCATTATAAGCAAAGCCTCCACCTGAGCCACCCATAGTAAAAGCTGGGCGAATAATGACTGGATAACCAATTGTTTTAGCAACTTTTAATGCTTCATTAACAGTTATAGCAACTTTTGATTCAAGAACAGGTTCTCCAATTTTGATACACATCTCTTTAAATAGATTTCTATCTTCACCTTTATTAATTGATTCAAAATCAGTACCAATAATTTCAACATTATATTTTTCTAAAATTCCTGCTTTTGAAAGTTTCATTGCTAAGGTAAGTCCAGTTTGTCCACCTATTGTTGCAAGTAATGCATCAGGTTTTTCCTTAATAATAATTTTTTCTAAGTATTCAACAGTTAAGGGTTCCATATAAATCTCATCAGCCATTTTTAAATCAGTCATAATTGTAGCAGGATTGGAATTGGCTAAAATTACTTTATAACCTTCTTCTTTTAGTGCAAGGCAAGCTTGAGTTCCGGCATAATCAAATTCAGCAGCTTGAGAAATAACAATTGGTCCAGAACCAATAACTAATATTGAATGAATATCATTTCTTTTAGGCATTATTTACCTCCAGTCTTGAATTTATTAATCATTTTTATAAAATCATCAAATAAATATCATGAATCTTCTGGTCCAGCAGCTGATTCTGGATGATATTGTACTGACATTATATAATTTTTTCTATCTAGAAATCCTTCACATGAATTATCATGAATATTTGTGTGGGTAATTTCTAAACCAGTATCTTTAATAGAATTGCTATCTACAGCAAATGAATGATTTTGAGTTGTAATTTCAACTTTACCATTTAAATGATTTTTAACTGGATGGTTTCCTCCGCGATGCCCAAAGTTCATTTTTTTGGTTTGACCGCCATAGGCAAGTCCAATAATTTGTTGTCCAAGACAAATTCCAAAAATTGGGATTTCTCCTTTTATATCTTTAACTAATTTAATTGATTTTGTAGCTCATTTTGGATCTCCAGGTCCATTAGACAAGAATAGCCCATCAGGATTATATTTCATTACATCATCTCTGGTTGCTCCATATGGTAATTTAATTACTTTACAATTTCTATTTAAAAAATTTCTTGTGATATTTTGTTTCATGCCATGGTCAATTGCAACAATTATGTAATCAACTTTATCTGGTTCTTCAATTATTTGACTAGTGCAAGAAACTTGCTCAATTATATCTTCTGGAAATTTTCAATTATTAATTTTTTCAATTGCTTTGTTTGTAGGTGTATCAATATCTGTAATAATTATGTTTTGACTTCCTTCTTTTACAATTATTTTTGTAAGCATTCGTGTATCTAAATTAGAAAGACCTACTACTTTTTGTCTATCTAATTCTTCACCAAAAGTTTTTGAAGATCTAAAGTTTGATGGAAAATCTATATAGTTTCCAACAATAAATGCTGATATTGCAGCATTTGGTGCCTCATAATCTTGACTATTAACTCCATATGATCCAATAATAGGATATGTCATAACTAATGCTTGTCCACCATATGAAGGATCTGACATTATTTCTTGATAACCAACCATTGAAGTATTAAAACAAAGTTCTGCAATAACTTCAGCATCATAACCAAATGATTTGCCGATAAATTCTCTACCATCTTTTAATACTAATTTTTTTTGTTTCATATCTTATGCCTTCAAATTCTTTCCTTTATAAAATGTATGGCTTATTTGGCCAAATAACTTTTTATTTATAAATGGTGTATTTTTTGATTTAGATTTAATGAAATTTTCATCTAAAATAAATTCTTTATCTAAATCTATAATATTTAAATTAGCCTCTGCTCCAATTTTTAATGTAGGATCTTTTAATTTGTATATTCTGCTGGGAGTAACACTCATTGCTTCAATAATTGTTTCTAATTTAACTTTGTTTGTTTTAACTAAATGTGTATAAAGTGAAGAAAAACAATTATCTAATCCAATGATTCCAAAAGGAGAATCAAAACCATTTGACTTTTCTTCTAATGAATGAGGAGCATGATCTGTTGCAATTATGTCAATTATTCCTGAATTCAATCCTTTAATTAAAGCTTCATTATCTGCCTTTGATCGAAGTGGTGGATTCATTTTTCAAAGTCCATTATTACCTGGAATATCATCATCAGATAATATAAGGTGGTGAGGTGATACTTCACAACTAAAATTTAAGCTTTGTGCTTTTGCTTCTTTTGCTACTTCTAATGTTTCTTTTGTGGAAATATGACACATATGATATCTAGCATTGGGATATTTGTTTATAATTTCTATGTCTCTTTGCGCTTGGCTATATTCTACTTTAGCTGAGCATCCAACCAAATTAAGTTCATTGGCTTTTTTACTTTCATTAATTACACAATTTTTATTAGAATGGCTATCATCTTGAAGATGGGCAGCAATTAAAAAATTATATTTATGTGAATTTTTAATTGCTTGTTCCATTACTTGATCATTTACAATACCATAGCCATCATCAGAAAATCCAAGTACAAAATTATCATTGATGAAGTTTTTATAAGGGGTGTTTATGCTTCCATTTTGTCCAAGGGTTGTTGCAACATATGTCTTTAAATTAATTAATGATTTACTTGCTTCTTTTTTTACTAAATTTAAAACTTCTTGATTATCAATTACTGGGTTTGTATTAGGCATCATAACAACTGTAGTGTATCCACCATTAATAGCTGAGGCACTGCCTGTAGCTATATCTTCTTTATGGCTTTGTCCTGGATATCTAAAGTGGACATGAACATCAATAAATGTAGGAGATATAAATTTATTAGTTGCATCTATTACATGTGCACTTGGATAATCTTCAACTGAAATATTTTCTTCTAATTGCTTAATTTTTTGACCTTCTATTAAAATATCTAGTTTTTTAAAAATTTTGTCTTGATAAACACTACCATTTTTAATTATTTGCATAATAGTGTCCTTTCAAGTAGTAGAGCTCTAATTTTTACTCCAAACTCTACTTGTTGATTAATTCTACATGCCGGATGTTTAATGATTGATGAATCTAGCTCTACTCCTCAATTAACTGGGCCAGGATGTAGAATAATGGCTTTATCTTTAATTAATTTAATGTTGTTTTTATTAATTCCATATTTTTTATTAAATTCTTCATTTGAAATTGATAACTTTGTATTATGCCTTTCTGATTGTACTCTTAAGGCCATTATTACATCTGATTCTTTTAATGCTTGATCATTTGTAATATTATTAATTCCATCAATAGTTAGTTCATTTGGTGCAACAATTGATACTATCATTCCCAACCTTTTCATTATTTTAATATTAGTTGCAGCAACTCTTGAGTATTTGATGTCTCCCAAAATTGACACTTTAAGTCCATTAAATTTTCCAAATTCATTATAAATTGTTGTAAGATCAAGAAGTGATTGAGTTGGATGATCGCCAGAACCATCTCCTCCTGACAATATGGGAATATCTATTTCTTTAAGTTCTTTATAATATTCTTTTTGTGGATGCCTAATGACAAGGGCATCTACTCCAATATTTTGAAATGTCTTAACTGTATCAAATAGGCTTTCTCCTTTTGCAAGTGATGTTGAATTATCTCCTATTAATGTTAATGTTTTTATTCCAAGTCTTTTTGCAGCGATTTCAAATGAATATCTTGTTCTAGTTGAAGGTTCAAAAAAAAGAATACCAACAACAAAGCGATCAGCTTTATTTTTGATATTCCTATTTGAAAAATCAAAAACACAAGCATCCTTTACAATTGATATCACTTCATCATTTGATAAATTATCTAATGTAAATAGGTTCATGTTGATTCTCCATTTATTTTTTTAATTTTATCATAAATTAAATATAAAATAAAATATTTTATATAAAACCATAGACATATAAAAAATAATTCTACAAATTAGATGGTATTTAACTAGTTTGAAAAAAGGTTAATTGCTGTAACCTTTTTTGTATTCAATTTTTACTATATAAATTAATGTATTAATCACATAATTCATTTATTTCCCTGTGTAAATTTTACAACTTATTTATTAAAATATTGTACTTTGATCTAAGTAAATAATAATTTTTTCTCTTAGCATTTTATAAAATACTTTATATCTTCATTTTTTATAATAGTGGTTTTTAGGATAATAATTTTATATAAAACCTAAATTATTATTTATCTCATTGCTATAAATTAATTTGAATATTTTTAGTAACCATAGTTTTTTATGTTTTTGACAATATAAAAATCTACCTATTTTAAAACTTGGAATGTATTTTTTTTTTTTTTTGCCACATTGAGATTTTTTTGTGTATATTAGTATCGAGGAAGGGAGGTATATTATGATATCAAAAAGGGAATTTAAAAACATATACATAATTAGTTTTGTATTAATATTCTTAAGTATGATTGCTCTACCAATGGGACAATACAGTGCATTTTTAGAAAATAATTCATGATATATATTAAATTTTAATATCATTATATTTTCAGCATTGCACTTTCTGCTTATTCCACTAGCAATATATTACAATGTTATTTCTTATAAAAGTAAATATGTAATTGTTCCCCTAGTACTTTTAATTATTGCAACTTGATATCTTTGAACAACAATATATGGATTTGGCGCAGCCAAAACATCTGTTGTTCCACTAGTTATTTATATGCTATTAATATCATCTGCAGTAATATTGAAAGACAAGAATATTAAATATGTTAATTTAATATTTATGGCCCTTACTTACTTTATTATTTTCCTATGACAATATGATGGTAAAATTTATTCATCACTAGATCAAATAACACCAGTAGAAGTATATCGTAGTATTGTATTTATAATTGCACTTGCAATTCCTCAAATAATTGCAAGACCATTTTTTAGAAAATATTCTAATTCATAAATTTGTTTTTAAATTAAAAAAATAAATTCAAAAATTTAAATTAACAAAATAAATTTCACACTTCAAAATAAGAAGGTGTGTTTTTTATATTATTAAAATTATTTTTGACGTTTTTTAACAACTTCTTCAGTAACTGATTTAGGTGCATGGTTATAATGTGAAAAAAACATTGTGTAATTTCCTCGACCTTGAGTATTTGAACGAAGGTCTGTTGCATATCCAAACATTGTTGAAAGCGGAACATGTGCTTGGATAACTTTTGCATTACCTCTTTGTTCTTCTCCTTCAATAATTCCTCTTCTTGAAGAAATATCTCCTAGAACTGTTCCATAATAATCATCTGGAACAACAATTTCAACTTTCATAATTGGCTCAAGCAAAACTGGTCTACAAGTTTTTGCAGCTTCTTTTAAAGCAAGTGAACCAGCAACTTCATAAGCAACTTGTGATGAGTCCACCTCATGCATTGAGCCATCATATAATTTAGCTTTAATATCAACCATTGGATATCCAGCAATTGGTCCATTTTGCATTGAATTTTTAATTCCCACTTTTGTAGCATTAATATATTCTTTTGTTAGTTTACCACCAACAATTGAATCTGAAAATTCAAAACCTTCTCCAGGATTATTTGGTTCAAATTCAACTCAAACATGTCCATATTGCCCTCTACCACCAGATTGTTTGATAAATTTACCTTCAGCTTGTGCTGAACTTGTAAATGTTTCTCTATATGAAACCTGAGGAGCACCAACATTAGCTTCAACCTTGAATTCTCTTTTCATTCTATCAACTATAATATCAAGGTGCAATTCACCCATACCAGCAATAATTGTTTGTCCAGTTTCATCATCAGAATAAGTTTTGAATGTTGGGTCCTCTTCTGCTAATTTAACAAGAGCTGTAGACATTTTGTCTTGATCGCCTTTTGTTTTTGGTTCAACAGCAAGTGAAATAACTGGTTCTGGAAACACCATTGATTCAAGAACAACAATTGCTTTTTCATCACAAAGTGTATCTCCAGTTGTAGTGTCTTTAAGTCCAATGGCAGCAGCAATATCTCCTGCATAAACTTTATCAATTTCTTCTCTTGAATTAGCATGCATTTGTAAAATACGACCAATTCTTTCTTTTTTATCTTTTGTGGAGTTTAAAACATATGAACCTTTATCAAGTGTTCCAGAATAAACTCTAAAAAATGTCAATTTCCCAACAAATGGATCTGTCATAATTTTAAAGGCTAGAGCTGAAAATGACTCTTCATCACTAGCTTTTCTTTCAACTTCTTGATTTTTTGAATTAGTTCCTTTAATTGCTGGAATCTCTAATGGTGAGGGTAGATAATCTATAACTGCATCTAAAAGTGGCTTTACTCCTTTGTTTTTAAAAGCAGTTCCACAAATAACAGGGAAGAATTGTGATGTTAATGTAGCTTTTCTAATAGCAGTTTTTAGCTCTGCTTTTTCTAGATCTTGACCTTCTAAAGCTTTTTCCATAATTGCATCATCAAAATCAGCTACAGCTTCAATTAATTTTTGTCTGTATTCTTTTGCTTCTTTTAATAAGTCATTTCTAATAGGAACTGTTTGGAATTCTTCATCATCTTTGCCATCAAATAAATATTCTTTCATTTCAACAAGGTCAATAACCCCTTCAAATTTATCTTCTGCACCAATTGCAAGTTGAATTGGATGTGCATTTCCTCCAAGTCTTGAATGAATTGTTGAAACTGAATATTTAAAATCAGCCCCAGTTTTGTCCATTTTGTTGACAAAAACAATTCTTGGCACCCCATATGTAGTAGCTTGTCTTCAAACTGTTTCTGTTTGTGGCTCAACTCCTGATTGTCCATCAAGAACTGCAACAGCACCATCTAAAACTTTAAGTGAACGTTCAACTTCAACAGTAAAATCCACATGACCAGGTGTATCAATAATGTTAATTCTATTGCCATTTCATTGAGCTGTTGTAGCAGCTGAGGTAATTGTAATACCTCTTTCTTGCTCTTGTTCCATTCAATCCATTTGTGATTCACCTTCATGAGTTTCACCAATTTTATGAATCTTTCCTGTATGAAATAAAATTCTTTCTGTAGTAGTAGTTTTACCTGCATCAATGTGGGCCATAATTCCGATATTACGTGTATTTTCTAATGAAAATTCTCTTGCCATAATTTATTTTCTCTATCCTTCTTAATTTAAAATCTAAAGTGTGCAAAGGCTTTATTAGCTTCAGCCATTTTATGCATATCTTCTTTTTTCTTAACAGCTCCACCTGTATTATTTGATGCATCAATGATTTCTTTTGCTAATCTTTCAATCATTGTTTTTTCATTTCTTAATTTAGCATAATTGATTAATCATCTAAGTGCCAATGTTTGTTTTCTATCTTCTCTAACTTCAATTGGGACTTGATAGTTAGCTCCACCAATTCTTCTAGCCTTTACCTCTAGTTGAGGTGTAATGTTTTCTACTGCTAGCATAAAGATTTCATGAGCATCTTTTCCTGTTTGTTCTTTAACCATATCAAATGCTTTATATAAAATTTTTTGAGCAGTTCCTTTTTTACCGTCAATCATTATGCCATTTACAACCTTAGTAACTAATTTTGAATTGTAAATTGGATCAGCGATAACTTTTCTTTTTAATGCTTGATTTTTTCTCATTTTTTTTACCTTTTAGTTTCTAAGTTTATTTTTTAGGTCTTTTAGAACCATATCTTGATCTAGAATTTTTTCTTTCTTCAACTCCAGCTGTATCAAGTACTCCTCTAACTATTGTGTATCTTACTCCTGGAAGGTCTTTAATTTTTCCACCACGGACTAATACAACAGCATGTTCTTGAAGATTATGCTTTTCTCCTGGGATATAAGCATTAACTTCAAATTTATTTGTTAATCTAACTTTGGCATATTTTCTAAGCGCTGAGTTAGGTTTTTTAGGTGTCAGTGTTCCTACTCTTGTACAAACGCCTTTCTTGAAAGGTGATGGATAAGAAACTGGTCTTTTTTTATAAGTGTTGTATCCTTCAGCAAGGGCAGGAGTTTTTGTTTTGACAACTTTATCTTGACGTCCTTTACGTACAAGTTGACTAATTGTGGGCATATCTCTCTCCTTTATTGTTTTTTGTTAAAATAATTTTAATATGCTTATAAATTGTATCACACATTACCAGGTGTATCAAGATGTTTTTTAAAATAAGACCATAATGGTCTTATTTTTATAGGTTTAGGGCGGCAAATGCAGCATCATAATCAGGATGGTCAGGAACATTTTTACAAATTTCAATGTATGTTATTTTATTAGTCTCATCTAATATAATAACACTTCGACCAAGAAGCGATAATCCCTCTAATTTTAAGCCTCATTTCTCTGCTGCTTGGCAATATTTGTAATCTGAAAGCATTTTAATATTATTAATTGACTTAGCTCCACATCAACGATCTTGGGCAAATGGTAGATCAAGTGAAATAAGTGCTAAATCAATATCATCATGCCCTGCTAATTTTTCTGCAAATCTTGTTGCTTGAATATCACATACTCCAGTATCAATTGAAGGAACAGTTAAGATAACTTTAGTTTTAGCTTTTAAATCACTAATTGAAAAGTCCTTAACATCCTTATCTACAAGTTTAATATCTGGTGCAATATCACCTAATTTTATTTGATTTGAACTTATGAATGTTTGTTTCATATTTCCTCCTATACTATATATTAATAATATAACATAAATAAAAAAGCACCAATAGTGCTTTTATAATGAATTGTAGATAATTTATTCTCCACAGCATCCTGGTCCAAACATAATAAAACCTCCTATGTTGTAATTTAACAATAACATTAAAACTAATTATTTGTCAAATAAAAATAAAATTTTTACATCTAATATATTAAAAAGTAAAAAATAAAAAATTTGCAATAAGCAAATTTAATTTTTACTCTTCTGAGCTTAGCATAATATTATATTTAGTCATTAGATTATCTCTAAATTTAGGAATACCAGTTCCAGCTGGGATAAGTTTACCAACAACAACATTTTCTTTAATACCTGTTAATTTATCAATTTTTCCTTCAACAGCTGCTTCTCTTAGTTTTTTAGTTGTTGTTTGGAATGATGATGTGGCAATAAATGATTCATTGTTTTCAGAAACTGACATAATACCTTCAATGATAGGTTTAGCAATTGCAGGTTTTTTACCAGCTGCAAGTACTTTTTTGTTAGCTTCGGTAAATAAGTGACGGTCAATGAATTTACCTTGTAATAATCCAGTATCACCTTCATCAAGAACGACAATTTTTCTTAACATTTTTTTAGTAAAGATTTCAATGTGTTTATCTGAAATGTCAATTCCCTGAAGTGAAAAAACTCTTTGAACTTCTTTAATAATATATTCTTGAACATGTGATTCATCAGAAATATAAAGTAATTCACGAGGGCAAATTGATCCATCAGATAGTTTTTCACCTAATTTTACTTTATCGCCTTTTTTAACTCTACAATGATTTGTAAATTTGTATTTTCTTTTATTAAGTTTATTTGAAACAATAACTTCGCTAATTCCATTTTTTGTTTTGGCATAAGTTATTTCTCCATTAATTTCAGAAATAACAGCCTTATTTTTAAGATTTCATCTAACTGTTAGTAATTCTAGAATTCTTGGTAGCCCCTGAGTAATGTCAGCTTGACCAGCAACTCCACCGGTGTGGAATGTACGCATTGTTAGCTGAGTCCCTGGTTCTCCAACTGATTGGGCAGCAATAACTCCAACTGCTTCACCAATTTGAACAAGTTGGTTATTAGCTAAATTTCTACCATAACAATTTTGACAAACTCCCCTTGGTGTCTTACATGTTGTTATCGATCTAATTTCAACTTTTTCAATACCTTCATTTGAAATTGCATCAACATGATCTTCTAAAATTTCTTCTCCAAATTCAATAATAGTTTCACCTTGTGCATCAAGCACTGTTTGGTTGGCAATTCTACCAAGTAGTCTTTTGGCAAGAGGAACAATAACTGTATTTGTTTTAACATCAATTATTTTTTCAACCATAAGTCCCTTATCAATACCACAATCTTCTTCTAGTACTGTAATGTCTTGGGCAGCATCAACTAAAATTCTTGTTAGATATCCTGATGTACCAGTTTTAAAAGCTGTATCGGCAATACCTTTTCTAGCTCCATGGGTAGAAATAAAGAATTCAGAAACATCTAGTCCATCAATAAATGATGATTTAATTGGTAGCTCAATAATATCTCCATATGGAGAGGCCATCAATCCACGCATACCAGATAGTTGAGTGAAGTTAGAGATGTTTCCTCTAGCTCCTGAATCTGACATCATAAAAATTGGATTGTCAACATCTTTATTAAATTGCTCTTCAATATTATCTTGTACTTTATCTTTAACTTGTGATCAAACTTTAACAACATGTGAATGGCGCTCACTATTTGTTAGCATTCCTTGCTTATAAACATCCTGAATTTGTTCAATTCTTTTTTGAGCTTCTCCAAATAATTCATGTTTATAATCATATCTTTCAATATCTCCAATAGAAATTGTTGATCCCGAAATTGTTGAATATTTAAATCCAATGTCTTTCATTTTATCAAGAATTGATGATGTTTCAATTAGTGAGTGCTTTTTGAAAATTTCAGCAATAATTTTGGAAAGAGTTGATTTTTTAAATGGTTGATTAATTTTATATTTTTTAAACTCTGATTTAATTTTGTTAGCTGAGGTAATGATATATTTTTTATCAATTGGCAATACTCCAATATCAGCATCTGAGTTAATATATGGAAAATCATTTGTAAAAATTGAATTTAAAATAATTTTTCCTGGTGTTGTAATAATGTAATGACTTGCTTCAAATCCTTTTTCAACATAATTTTTACATGAAATTATAACAACAGCATGAAGATCAACTTTACCATTATCAAGAGCTTGATTAACTTCATCAATATTTCTAAATATAGTTCCTTCTCCCTTTAGGCCGCGAATTTCTTTTGTAACATAGTAGTTTCCCAAAACCATATCTTGAGATGGAGTAACAATTGGTTTTCCATCTTTTGGTCCTAAAATATTTGATGAACCAATCATCAAAATTTTAGCTTCAGCAACTGCCTCTTCAGATAATGGAACATGGACTGCCATTTGATCACCATCAAAGTCAGCATTAAAAGCAGGGGTAACAAGGGGGTGAAGTCTAATAGCTTTACCTGTAACAAGTTTTGGCATAAAGGCTTGGATACCAAGTCTGTGAAGAGTTGGAGCACGGTTTAGTAAAACTGGTCTATGGGCAATAACATCATTTAAAATTGGTCAGATAACTGGTTCTTGATGTTCAACCATTTTATCAGCGGCTTTAATATTAGGTGCATATTGTAATTCAACTAATTGTTGTACAATAAATGGTTTGAAAAGTGATGCAGCCATATTTCTTGGCAAACCACATTCATACATTTTAAGTTCAGGGCCAACGGCAATCACTGAACGACCTGAATAATCTACTCTTTTTCCTAGAAGGTTTTGGCGGAAACGTCCCTGTTTACCTTTTAGAGAATCAGAAAGTGACTTAAGTGCTCTACCACCTTGCCCAGTAACAACTTTTTTGTTTCCTGAACCATTGGCAATAAGAGCATCTACTGATTCTTGTAACATACGTTTTTCATTATAAATAATAACAAGAGGTGCTTGTAATTCAATTAGTTTTTTTAGACGATTGTTTCTAATGATAATTCTTCGATATAGATCATTGACATCTGATGTAGTAAAACGTCCACCTTCAAGTTCAATCATTGGTCTTAAATCAGGAGGCAGCACTGGAATTCTTTTTAACACCAGTCATTCTGGTTGATTTCCAGATTCATCAAATCAAGTTAGTCTTTCTAACTTTGGCATAATGGTTTTTTTCTTAACAGATCCCCCAACAAAAAATGATTTAGTTTTAGCAATTTCTTTTTTAGTAGCTTTAATTTCATTTTTAATATTTATTTTTTCAAGTAATTCTAAAATAGCTTCAGCCCCAATACCAAATCTTGCTCCGGTATACCTTGAAATAAATTGTGAATAAACATGAAATTCAAAAGCTTCTTTTTTAGTTCCAAGTTTTGCAACATAATCTAATGCTCTTATTTTATCATCATGATCACTTGTAGTTTCTGCAATTTTTTCAATAATAGCTTTGAATTTTTTTCTAGCATCATTTTCTTTTAATACTTCTTTATTAAATAATTCTTCACTGTTTCCTTTATCTAAAACAATGTGAGAAACAAAGTAAACCACTTCTTTTATATCTGAAAGTTTAATATTAAGAACTTTAGTAACAAATTCATTTAAATATCAAATATGAAAAACAGGTGAAGCAAGTTCAATATGTCCTGTTCTTTGTCTTCTAACAACAGAGGAAACAACATCAACTTCACATCTTTCACATTTTGTTCCTTTAAATCTAACTTTTTTATATTTACCACATGAGCATTCTCAATCTTTAATTGGACCAAAGATTTTTTCACAAAAAAGACCATCAGTTTCTGCTTTTTGTGATTTATAGTTAATTGTTTCAGGTTTAGTGATTTCTCCAAAAGATCAGTTAAGAACTTGTTCAGGAGAGGCTAGTGTCAATTTAACACCTTCAATATCATTTGCTCTAATTTTATTTAAATTTATCATAATATTCTATTTCTCCTGTGTCTCTTCTATAGCTTCTTTTTTAATTTCAACATCTAGATTTAATGAAAGAGCTTGTAGTTCTTTTTGCAAAACTCCAAATGATTCAGGAATTCCTGCATCTGGAAGTTCTTTGTTATATAAAATAGCATTATAAGTTTCAGAGCGACCAGCAATGTCATCTGATTTAACTGTTAGTAGTTCTTGGAGTGTATAAGCTGCTCCATATGCTTCAAGAGCTCAAACTTCCATTTCTCCAAATCTTTGGCCACCTTTTTGTGCCTTACCACCAAGTGGTTGTTGGGTAATAATTGAATAAGGTCCTGTTGATCTTGAATGCATTTTATCATCAACCATATGTGATAGTTTAAGCATATACATTACACCAACAGAAATAGGTTTATCAAAGTATTCACCTGTTCTACCATCCCTTAACTTAAATTTACCTTTTGGATCAATTCCGGCATGACTCATAATTTCAGTTAGTTCATCAATTGAGCAACCATCAAATCCAGGGGTTGCAACTTTAACTCCCAGTTTCTCTGCTGCAATACCAAGATGAATTTCTAAAACCTGTCCAATATTCATACGAGAAGGAACTCCAAGAGGGTTTAGTAAAATATCAATTGGTGTTCCATCTGGCATAATTGGCATATCTTCTTCTGGAAGCACAACTGAAATAACCCCTTTGTTACCATGCCTACCAGCCATTTTATCACCTTCCTGAATTTTACGTTTTTGGGCAATATAAACTTTAACAATAGTATTAACACCAGGTGGTAATTTCAAATCATTTTCAGTAAAGACTTTTACATCTTGAACTACACCTTCGGCTCCATATGGAACTCTCATTGATGTTTCTTTAATGTTTTTGGACTTATCTCCAAAGATAGCTCTGATTAATTTTTCTTCTGCTGAAGTTGTTACTTGAGCTTTAGGAGAAACTTTACCAACAAGAATATCACCTTGCTTAACAGTTGAGCCAATGGTAATAATTCCCCTTTCATCTAGAAATTTTTTTGATTTAGCAGCAACATTAGGTAGCTCCCCTGTGATTTCTTCGTCACCCTGTGGTGTTGTTCTTGACTCTAAAACATATTCAGAAATATGCAATGATGTATAAACATCATCCTTAACAAGTCTTTCTGAAATAATAATAGCATCTTCATAGTTATAACCATTTCATGTTGAAAAGGCCACTTTAACATTAGCTCCAAGTGCTAATTCACCATTTTTCATAGAAGGTCCATCAGCAATGATTTGGCCTTTGGTAATTTTTTCTCCTACTTTTACAATTGGAGTGTGGTGAATCACAGTTCCTTGATTAGAAATATTAAAATTATCAAGTTTATATTCAACATTTTCTTTAGCAGTTTTTGAAATAATAATTTTTGTTGAATCAACATAGCTAACAGTTCCTGAATCTTCTGAAATTAATGCAGCACCTGAGTATTTAGCAGCAATATGTTCTAGACCAGTACCAACTATTGGTGAATGTGGCTTAATAAGTGGGACTGCTTGCCTTTGCATATTGGCACCCATAGCAGCACGAGTAGCATCATCATGTTCTAAAAATGGGATACAAGATGAGGCAATTGAAAGAATTTGTTGTGCAGATATAGAAACATAATTAATTTTATCAACTAAGTAAGTATTTGTTTCACCGTTGAAACGAGCAACAATTTCTTTATCTTTAATTTCACCTGTTGCACTTGTATTAATATTAACACCTCCTATTACATATTCTTTTTCATCTTCAGCAGAAAGGTATTCAATTTTATTGGAAACAAAGTATTTTGAACCTTTTTTCTCAACAAGAGCATATGGTGTTTCAATAAAGCCAAATTCATTAACTCTTGCATATAGTGCAAGATTATTAATCAATCCAACATTGGGCCCTTCAGGAGTTTCAATTGGACAAATTCTTCCATAGTGTGATGGATTAACATCACGAACATCAGTACCAGCAAAACTTCTAGAAAGTCCCCCAGGACCTAGGGCAGATACTCTTCTTTTATTTGAAAGCTCTGATTGTGGATTTGTTTGATCCATAAATTGTGAAAGTTGTGATGATAAGAAAAATTCTCTAATTGATGAAGTTAGAGGTTTAATATTAATAAGGTTTTTTGGAGTCATTTTATCTGCATCCACAGATGTAATTTTTTCTAAAACATTTTTTTGAATTCTTGTTAAACCAATTCTAAATTGATTTTGAACAAGTTCTCCAACATGCTTAATTCTTCTGTTTGCTAAATTATCAACATCATCAAATTTTGCAAGTTCATTTTCTTTAAGATTAATTAAATATGAAAATGAAGCAATAATGTCTGATATGGTAATGTGATGTTTGGTTTCTTTTTGTCAATTACCAATAACAGTGATTGGAGTTTTACTATCTTCATTTGCCAATACTTTGACAACTTGAATTTTAATTTCTTCATGATCAAGTTTTATTTTAGATTTATCCAAAATATCGCTATCAGTTGTATTTAACATATCATTTGGTTGATACTCAACCATATTAGCTCCATCCATTAGTGCTTTTTTAGCTTTAGCAAAATTAGTTGAATCTAAAAATGTACCTTTTTTAACAACAATCTTATTTTTTAATTTTATGTCTTCTACAAGTGTTGTGCCAATAATTCTTTTTCAAACAGCAAGTTTTGAATTAAATTTATATCTTCCTGCACCAGCAAGATTATATCTTGATTTATCAAAGAATTTTGATTTAAGTAAGTTAACTACACCTTTTGTTGTAGCAGGTTCTCCTGGTTTAATTTTTGAATAAATATCAAATAAAGCATTAGTTTTGGCCTGAACAAAATCTTCTTTGTTTTTTTGAACCTCAGGAATTGCAAGTAATGTATTTTGAAATATTTTTGATAAACCAAATAAACTAATTTGATCTTCAATTGAAATTCCAAGTCCAAGAAGAAGTGTTGGAACAAGCAGTCTTTTTGTTCTATCTAATTTAACAAAATATTTTTCTAAATCTTTTTGATTTCTTGTTAAATCAACTTGATCACGATTGGGTTTATAAACAACTGGTGCTTTGTTAGTAACGACATATTCAATTCATGAACCACGAGTAGGAATAACAATGTACTCTTCTTCAATTGTTGTTGGTTTTCTTTTTGTGTAAAAATGGATTCCTGCAGATCTTACAAGTTGTGAAACAATTACTCTTTCAGATCCATTAATTAAAAATGTTCCCTTATCTGTCATCATTGGAAAATCACCAAAGAAAACATCAGCATCACTGAGTTCTCCAGTTTTACCATTTTCTAATCTAATTTTTGCAAAAAGTGGTTTTGAGTAAGTTAGTGCTTTATTTCTGATTTCCTCTAGTGAATGCTTTGATTCTCTAAACTCACATCCTAAATATTCAAGTTTTGTAACATTGGCTGCTTGTTTAACAATAGGAAAAATATTATTAAAAATATCATCAATCCCTTGATTTATAAGTCAATCATATGATTTAACTTGAATGTCTAATAAGTTTGGCACATCAATTTTTGATTTAATTTTTCCAAAATTAACTCTTTCTGCTTTTTTACCGTACTTAATAGTTGATAGCTTCATAGATGATCCTTCTTTTATAAATGTTTTTTTATCTAAATATAGTATTTAGAGTCAATAGTAAATTATACTATAAAATATTATATAAGTCAAAAAAAGAAGCTTATTTTAATTTCTCCATTAAGATAGATGCAGCTACTGCTACATTTAATGAATCAACATTTTTAATATCAATTATAAAATTATTACTTGCTAAATCTGAAATTTCTTTTCTAATTCCATTGCCTTCATTACCTATAATTAAGCATTTTGGACCATTTAAGGTTTTTAATTTGTTTTTGTTAATAGAAATTTTAGATAAATCAGTTGCAATAATGTGACCTTTAAATTTAGATAAAAATTCTTTTAAATCTTTTTTTATAATATTTAATTTAAAATTAGCGCCTTGAGCTGATCTTAATGTTTTTGGATTATATAAATCAACTGTGTTTAAACTTAAAACAATATTATTAAAATCAAAAGCAACTGCACTTCTTAAAATAGCACCAAGATTGCCAGGCTCTTGAATATCATCTATTACTAATACGTTTTTATCCTTGATTAATTCTTGTTGATGTTGCAACTTAGCTATTCCCACAATAGGTTGGGGATTTTTAGCATCACAAAGGGATTTAATAATTTTTTCTGTTACAAAAACTTTTTTATCAAAATTAAATTTAGTATTTTTAGTTAAAATTACTTCTTGTAAAAGATTAGCCTCTTGAGCCATTTGACACAAATGAAAACCCTCTATTAAAAATTGAGAATATTTGATTCTATTTTTCTTTAATAAAAGTGATTTGTAATATTTAATCATTTGATTTTGATTAGATTTTATTATTTTCATATCTTAATAATTATAAAATAAAAACTAACATTTGTTGCTAGTTTTATTTTATATCTTTAAATTTTATGTGAATTAATCAATAGTAGTAGCATTAGAAATGTTAATACAATAGAAGCAATGGCCATACCTCTAAAGAGGCCTGATTTTTTCTTTTCTACCATAATCTTATCTAGTCCAAAAGCAATGATTATGATTACATAAAATCAAATGTTAAATAAACCATTCATATTTTTTGTTGATAAGAAATGTTCAATTGTAAACTTGTCTTTTAAATGAGCGGCACCTTTTGGATTAATTTTTAAGGCAATTATATAACCAAATAATTCTGCAATATTAAATGTTGCAAGAAAAGCAATTGGTTTAATAATAAATGGTAATGATGAGCTAACAATTTTTATAGCTATTCATGTTGCAACTAATATTGGTATCATTTGTGCCAGTAGCACCATCTTATTAATATTTGATATTGCTCATATACTTTGTCCAATTATCATTGCAAATGTAACAAAGGTATATCAAAATAATTTGCTTTGTTTTGTAATTTTTTTATTAACCCTAATTAATCAAAAACCAAAAAGCATCATTGCAATAAGGGCCACTGAATAAGAAGATGATAATTCTCCTTTAAAATCAAAAGTGACAAATGTAGCAAACAATAATGTTGCTGTTGCATAAAGAAGTCCCTTAGATTCTAATTTGTTATTTGCTTTAATAAAGTATATTGCTCAAAGCAATGCCAATATACCCAATAGCGGTTGAATATTTTCTAGCATTATTTTCCTCCTTTAAGCATTATACACAAAAAATATTTTTATTTTAAAAAATTATAGTGAACTAGTAATAAATAATATGAAAATAGCTGTATATAATATTTTTTATTGCTTGTTTTTTGCTTTTATAGAAGATGGAAAAAGTATGAGATTTTGGTGAATTTTTGAAGGTTTTTTAGACAATTTTTAAAAATTTACAACTTTATTATATAAATAAGAAAAATAACCTTTTTTCCATGTTTAATTGCTTTTTTTTTTTTTTAATTATAATGAAAGGGACAATTTTATATTGTTCTAGTAAAGGCTTGATCACCTTTATGAATTAAATCGATTTAATTTTGTTTTAAGAATTACATAAAAACAAATTATAAAATAAATAAAAATTTCGAAAGGAATAAAAAATGAAAAAATTATTTTCATCTTTTGTAGCCGCTGGTACAGTAGCTTCATTTGCCGCTTGTGGTAAAAAAGATAAAGCGAAATCAACGACTACAAAAAATGCAAAAACAGAAAATAAAGAAGGCGGTAAAAGTGCATCTTCTAAAACTGTTGTTAGAGGAAAAAAGCAAAAAGGTAAATTCAAAATCGGATATGTTTCATCAAATTTTGATTATGCCTTAAATCTAAGAAATACAATTAAATTGTATACACAAGATGTTACTGTAAAATCTGATACAGGTAAAGAATATTTTGAACTTCCATCAGGATTGTTTCTAGAATCATCAACAAAATATAATTCTATTCCACAAGATGGTGTAACTTCACTAGGGCTTTTAAAAGCTTTCCTTCTTAGAAATGCAATATTGCTTGATTCTGATCAGAAAGAAGGATCTACTACTAGTGATGAATATATTAACCTTGATGGTGATAAGGTTGTGAATCATACTTTCTATGATATGACAGCACTTAATGCATTATTTATAAATAATCATAAAAATCCAAATAAACAACCACTTCCACCTTATGTGTTACCTAAACATCATTATTCTAGAATAAAAATGACAGAAAAAGGTATACAAGTGCAAAACAGACAACATAAAGATGAAGCAATATTTGGTATTACTGGTGGAACAAGAGACACAATTGCAACTATTGAAGAATTTGAGAATATGTTCACTGATGAAATAGTGTTAAAAATTTATCATGCACTAAAAGATAAAACAGAACCCACAGGTCTTGATCTGCAAAAGGCATTTAAAGCCGCTGGATTAAAAGTTGTTTCAAATGTTAAATTTAATGAAATAACATCAAATTCAGATAATATAAATGATTTAAACACTGTTTATTTTAATGCCGGGAGAAGAAGTAATGCTAAAATCCCTATTCCGGAGATAGCTACAAATGCCGAAACCGATGACTCTAAATATATTTATGATGAATATTTGAATGAAGTCATTGTTACTTTACAATTTAACATAGATAAAATTGAAAAGAACATTCAAGATGGGCATTTATATACTGACTTTCAAGACCCGATCACAAATGAGAAGAAATACATTGACATTAAAAAAACATTAGTTATATTTAAGGCAAGAAAGAAAAAAATGGAAGCTTTATTCAATAAATTAAAATCTATACACAATTCTAAAATTACAGCTTCACCTTTATATAAAGCCGTGACTAAAATGAATAAAGAATTTTTGTCTTCAAATATGGCTCCTAAAAAAATGCTTTCAGACAAAACAAAACTTGCTTCTAAAAACCTAGATGCACTATTTATTCATGTTACTGATGAACAAGAAAACTCTTCAGATGTTTACAAAAGTGTTGTAGAGAAAAAAGAATTTAAAGATACAAAACTATTCTTCATTGGAGAAAAAGCCAAAGCTCAATCAGGTGCTTCATCAAAAACATTTGCTGGAGGAAATGTTTCAACGGCATCATTTAACAAATATGCAGCAGCCTATGTTGGCGGATTCCAAGCAGCAGTTGGTGCAATTAAATATTCTTCATCAGAAGACGAATATGAAGAAACAAATGTTGTATTTCTAATTGGAGCAACATCAGAATCAGAAGATAAGAAAAAAGCATTTGCCTTTAGAAGAGGAGTTGAAGCAGCAGCAGCTCATCCAGCTTACTCAAAATATCTAAAAGTAAAATTTGTTTCAAAAACAGAAGATTCATCAAAATCATCTAAAAAACTTTATAGAGAGATCTCTGAATGAAAATCAATTGATGATTCAAAAACTAAACTATATGAATTTTCATCATCTGATACTTTCTCAGATGGAGATCGTAGAATAGTTTACATTGCTGGTGCAACAGCTAAAGATTGAGCAGGAGAAAGTACTAATAATGGAGTTAAAATGTGAAACAAGGGTGATGATACAGGTCTAATTGGAGCATTATATAACTACAAAAAAGTGACTGCAGACAATACACTTGATTCAACATCATTAGCATCAAAAACATTTGGTGGGTCAGGAGTTTGAATTCTTCTAGATGATAACCATGAATCACCAAACAGTCCATTAATTGATCCATCAGCTGGTAAAGGCGATGAATTTGAAAGAAGAGACATTGAATTTATGGGATTCCTAGGAGGAGAAGCTTCAGGAACAACAAATTATGTTAAGTTTGCTATTAGAGGACACTTCATGGGTCAAGCTAACTACATGGTTGGTAAACACACAATCTTTGGAGCACCATTAACTCCATATCAAGCTAAATTCAAGCCAACAGATTCTGGAGTAGAGTCTTCAATTGCAAGAAAAGAACCATGACAATTCCAAAAAACTGGAAAAGACACAGTTGGTAAAAACTATGATAGATTTAGAAAATCACTAGCTTATGCTTGATCATTAGAAATTACAGAAGCAGAGATAACAAAATCTTCACCATGACTAAAATAATTAAACATTAATTATTTAAATCATAATTACAAAAACACCAAAAAAATGGTGTTTTTTTATTACCTTGAAGTAATTAGGTGTAATTTCTATTTATATAATATTAGCTAGAAATATATCTAATAATCAAATTAATTTCAATAAATGCAATCATTGTTAAATCATTACTTTTATTTCCAAAATATTCTATTGCAAACAACATAATTACTAAATTACTTTTTAAAAATTATTTTTGATAATAATTTGTTTTTCTAATATGTTATAAAATCATATAAAAGAAATCTTTGTTAAACTAAGAAAAATAAATTCTACACTTCAAAATAAAGAGGTGTATTTTTTGTATTGCTAAAAAATAATTATTGCAACTGATGTAACCTACATTCCTGAAATTGAAAGACAAACATTATTTTATCTTTCAATTGATATAAATCACAAAACAAAATTTATCAAATCATATCAATTATCAAATGCAACTTCTTTATTACAAATTATTGCTTTTTTTTTTTTTTTAATTATAATTAAAGGGACAATTTTATATTGCTCTAGTAAAGACTTAATCACCTTTATGAATTAAATTTGATTTAATTTTGTTTTAAGAATTACACAAAAACAAATTATAAAATCAAATTTCGAAAGGAATAAAAAATGAAAAAATTATTTTCATCTTTTGTAGTTGCTGGTACAGTAGCTTCATTTGCCTTCTGTGGTAAAAAAGACAAAGCGAAATCAGCAACTACAAAAAATGCAAAAACAGAAAATAAAGAAGGAGAAAAAGGAACATCTTCTACAACTTCTAAAACTGTTGTTAGAGGAAAAAAAGCAAAAGGTAAATTCAAAATCGGATATGTTTCATCAAACCCTGATTATGCTTTAAATCTAAGAAATGCAGTTAAATTATATACACAAGATGTTACTGCAAAATCTGATACAGGTAAAGAATATTTTGAACTTCCATCAGGATTGTTTCTAGAATCATCAACAAAATATAATTCTATTTTGCATGAATATAGCAATCATATAATTTCACTAAATCTTTTAAAAGCCTTTCTTCTTAGAAAAACTATATTGCTTGATTCTGATGAAGAAGATGGATCTACTCATACTGATTATATTATTCGTTATACTGAGGAAACGGAAGATAAATATGGCCTTACTAGGCAAAAAGAACAACATACTTCTTATGATATGACTGCACTTAATGCATTATTAATAAATAATCATAAAAATCCAAATGAACAACCAATTCCAAATTATGTGTTACCTTTACGTGATTATTTTAATACAAAAATGACAGATAAAGGTTTGCAATTGCAACATAAACAATATAAAGATAATGCAATATTTGGTATTACTGGTGGAACAAAAGACACAATTGCAACTATTAAAGAATTTGAAAATATGTTCACTGATAAAATAGTGTTAAAAATTTATAATGCACTAAAAGGTAAAACAGAACCCACAGCTCTTGACCTGCAAAAGGCATTTAAAGCTGCTGGACTAAAAGTTGCAAGTGTTGATTTTGATAAAATAACACCAAATTCAGATAATATAGATGATTTAAACACTGTTTATTTTAATACTGGAAGAAGTGATGCTAAAATCCCTATTCAAAAAACTATAAACCCTAAAGCTGGAGACTGACTAATAAAATTTATTTTTGATGAATTCCAATTAAGATCAATTAATAGGCTTTCAGCAGCTATAGATTTTTTTGAAAAAATTAATGAAACAGATGTTCCAAATCCATTTGATGGTAGAAAACCAATAAAAAGAATGGAATTATTATCTCAATTAAAGGAAGCCAAGCCAAAAGCAGAGGCTTGAAGAAATAAAATAAAATCTATACGACATTCTAAAATTTCAACTGCACCTCTATATAAAGATACAACTAAAATTAATAAAGAATTTTTGTCTTCAAATATGGCGCCTAAAAAAATGCTTTCAGACAAAACAAAGCTTGCTTCTAAAAATCTAGATGCACTATTTATTCATGTTACCGATGAAAAGGAAAACTCTTCAGATGTTTACAAAAGCGTTGTAGAAAAAAAAGAATTTAAAGATACAAAACTATTCTTCATTGGAGAAAAAGCTAAATCTCAATCAGGTGCTTCATCAAAAACATTTGCTGGAGGAAATGTTTCAACAGCTTCATTTAATAAGTATGCAGCAACATATGTTGCTGGATTCCAAGCAGCTGTTGGAGCAATTAAATATTCATCATCAGAAGATGAATATGAAGAAACAAATGTTGTATTTTTAATTGGAGCAACATCAGAATCAGAAGATAAGAAAAAAGCATTTGCCTTTAGAAGGGGAGTTGAAGCAGCAGCAGCTCATCCAGCTTACTCAAAATATCTAAAAGTAAAATTTGTTTCAAAAACAGCAGATTCATCAAAATCATCTAAAAAACTTTACAGAGAAATCTCTGAGTGAAAAGCAATTGATGATTCAAAAACTAAACTATATGAATTTTCATCATCTGATACTTTCTCAGATGGAGATCGTAGAGTAGTTTACATTGCTGGGGCAACAGCTAGAGATTGAGCAGGAGAAACTACTAATGATGGAGTTAAAAAATGAAACAAGGATGATGATACAGGTCTAATTGGAGCTTTATATAATTATAAAAAAGTGACTTCAGATGATACATCTGATCCTGATGATTCATCACCATTATCATCCAAAACATTTGGTGGCTCAGGAGTTTGAATTCTTCTAGATGATAACCTTGAATCACCAAACAGTCCATTAATTGATCCATCATCTGGTAAGGGAGATGAATTTGAAAGAAGACAAGTTCAATTTATGGGATTCATCGGAGGAGAAGCTTCTGGAACAACAAATTATGTTAAGTTTGCTATTAGAGGACACTTTATGGGTCAAGCTAACTACATGGTTGGTAAACACACAATCTTTGGAGCACCAATAACTCCATATCAAGCTAAATTTAAACCAACAGATTCTGGAGTAGAGTCTTCAATTGCCAGAAAAGAACCATGACAATTCCAAAAAACTGGAAAAGATACAGTTGGTAAAAACTACGATAGATTTAGAAAATCACTAGCTTATGCTTGATCAGTAGAGATTACAGAAGCAGAGATTACAAAATCTTCACCATGACTAAAATAATTAGACATTGATTATTTAATTATAATTACAAAAACACCATAAGTGTTTTTTTATTGTCTTAAAAAATTAAAAAGAGAAATATTATTATTCACTCAGATCATAGATTTCAGTATTCTACTAAATTAATTGTAAAATTCGCAAAAGAAAACAATTGAAAAATATCAACGCCAAGAAAAAGTAATTCACTAGATAATCTAGAAGCAAAATATTTCTTTGTCTTAAAGCAGAGTTTTTAATTAATGTTAAAAGAACTAAATAAATTAAAAATTTAATAAAATAAAGCAATTGTGCAATAAATATATTGAATGATATAGTAACAATACAAAAAAGATTGCAATGATTAGCTTCATTTAAATCTAATCAACTGCAATCTAATGTGTAAAATTATTTTTTTCAGTTTAGTCAGTATAATTAAAATTATTTAATTTCTACTGTTGCTCCAGCTTCTTTTAATTTATTGGCAATTTCTTCTGCTTCTGCAGCAGAAACTTGTTCTTTAATTGTATATGGTAGAGATTCAACTGCTTTTTTAGCATCCATTAGTCCAACACTTGTTATTTCCCTAACTGCTTTAATAACAGCAACTTTTGCTCCACCATCAGCTGTAATAATAACATCTACTTCTGATGATTCAGTAGTTGGATTAGAATCTGCAGGTGTTGCTGCAGCAACTGCTGTTGGGTCAATTCCAAATTCTTCTTTCATTCCATCTACAAGTTCTTTAATTTCTAATAGCGACATTTCTTTTAATGCTTTTATAAAAGCGTCTTTTGTTAATTTAGCCATTTTCTTCTCCTTTTTCTTCTAGAGATGTTTTTGCATCTTCTTTTAATTCTTCTTTAGATTCTTTGGCTGGTTTAGCTTCAGATTTAGAGTTTGTTTCTTCTTTAGCTTTTTCTTTTAGTTTAATTTCTGTTTCAGGCATAGTTTTTTCTTTAATTTCTGTTTCAGGAATTATTTGTTCTTTAACTTCGTCTATTGATTTAGTTTTGACTTTAGGCTTTACTTCTTCTTTAGATTCTTCTACTTGCAAATCTTTAGTTTCAAGTTTTGTTTCTTCATTGGTTTTTCCTGCTTTTGCAACATGTGATGCTTCTAACATATTTAGTCCAATAGCAATTTGTTGTAATGGTTGTAATAGTCCTGTAGCAATTTGAGTAAGAAGTGTTTCTCTTGAAGGTATTAATGAAAGTTCTTTTGCAAAATCTGCATCAATAACTTTTCCTTCAAAAATTCCAGCTTTGAATTTCATAAAATCTTTGCCTTTGGAATGCTGAGCAACAATTCTAGCTCCAGATACTTCATCTTGATTTGAAAAGACAATTGCATTTGGTCCAAGTAGTGCATCATCAAGTCCTGCAATACCAGCTTTTTTAGCAGCTAATTTAATAAGTCTATTTTTATAAACTTTAAGTTCATTACCTTCTGATCTTAGTTCATTTCTTAATTTAGTAATCTCTGAAACTGTTAAACCAAGATACTCAAATAAATAAACTGATTTTGAATCTTGAATTTTTTCTGAGATTTCTGATACTAATATTTCTTTAGCTTTTCTTAATTCACTCACTATAATCTCCTTTCGCTTTTTATTGCATAACTTAATAAAAAAGCACCTACATATAAAGACGGTGCTATTTAATAACTTTTTAAAAAATATTGTTATTAATACCTTGGCAACTTATTAAGGTTTCCCTGTTGCTGTCTTAAGTATATGCCAATATATTATAACAATATCATTTTTAAAATACAATAATTATTCTCATTTAAAAAGTTTAATTGAAATTAGAATCAAAATTATTCCAAGAATTATTGGATAAAACAATCATTGTCAATTATGGCCAATCAATATTGCCTCAGTTGCATGTCCTGAGACAACTTTGGTTGTTAGTTTTGTAGTAGCAAATATATCATATTCCCCTTTAAATGACTCTGCAAGCCCCTGGGCAACAGGCCTTAGTGGGATAGCCCTTGACATAAAATCTAATGATTTTGTATTTTGAATGTAAGAAAGGGGGAAAAATATTCCAGATAAAAATGTCATGATAAAATAGATGATCAAGGCAAGACCATTGGCTTTTTCTGCAGAATTACAAACTGTTCCCAAAAAGATTCCACAAGCAATTGAGAAAAACGAAGCAATAATAGCAAGCATTATTACAAATTTAACTTGAATTTTATCTCATGTAATACTAAAATCTTTTGCTTTTTCTATAAATTCTAATTTACCATCAATAAATTCAGGAACTTTGGTGTAATGAACTATTTTAACAGCATTGATTGTTTCAAGTAAATACATTCCAATTAAAGTTGTACAAATTGCAAAAATAATTAATATAAAATTAAATGCAATAATTGAAAAAATAAATTCTTTTCTAGTAATTGGGGTTTGTCCTATTCTTTTAATCAAAGATGAGTTTTTAAATTGAACTAGTGAAACTGCCAAGGATTGAACTCCAAGTGTTATTGCACAATAAGCAACATAAGTAGGAGCAAAAACATTATAGGGAACAAATTGTCCTAATAAAAATAGCATCATAAGTGGGAAGAAAATCGAAAAGAAAGGCCCAATAATTCCTCTTCATCATGATATAAAATATAATCTAATTAATGCACTCATTATAACACCTTATTTTTGAAGTATTGATATACTCCTTTTTCTCCGCCAATATCTTTGGCAGTAGTATCCTTTATAATTTTGCCATCTTCCATTATTATAATTCTATTTGCAGTTTGAATAATCTCTGATTCTGAATGGGAAATTGTAACATATGTTATTTCATTTTCTTCAACATATTTATTAATAAATTCAATTAATTTAAGTTTTGTAGTAATATCTAATCCTGTTGACATTTCATCAATAATTAATATTTTGGGCTTATTGATAAGAGTTAACATAGCATTAACTCTTTGTCTTTGTCCTCCTGACATTTTTGAACACTCTCGATTAACTAAATCTTCAAGTTGAAAGAAAATTATTAAATCCTGAATTTCTTTTGATTTCATATTTTTTTTAAAGACATTACAATAAAATTTAATAATGTCAGATAATCTAAGGCCATCAGGGAAAGTTGTATCTTGAATTTGAAGACCAATTTTAATCTTGGGATTATCAAAGTGATATTTAATTTCTCCACTACTTGGTGTTCTAATTCCACCAATCATATCAACTAATGTTGACTTACCTGCACCATTAGCGCCAATAATGGCAATTTTTTCATTTTCATGAATTTTTAAATCAATGTTGTTAACTGCAAAAAGCTCATTGTATTTTTTTGTTAGCCCTTTTGTTTCTATTAATACTTTTGCCATAATAACACCTACAATCAAGCTCCAATTTTAACTAGTGATTCTTCATCAATTGGTGCTGCTTTAGAAGCATCGCTTAATGCATCAATATATTTTCTATTTCTTTCTCTTAGCTTTCAATCATTTCACATTATCTTTTCATTCAGTGTTAAACCATAACCAAATACTGAATGTTTTTCTAATCATTTGTCTTCTTTTTCAAATCAAAGACCAGCAATTATATTTTCTACATATAATTCAATAGCTTTTGATTGATTACCAATTGAGCCCAAAACTTTAACATTTTTGTATTCAATTTTTGTATTATCAGCAGCAATATCGTCTTTGCCACTATCTAGAGTGATTTTATTATCTAGAATAATTGATACTCTACCATTAAATGTTTTAGATGATAGTGATTCTGAGCTTTGATCTGCACTTGATGGCGGTTTAAAGTTAAACATTGCTCCAATAAGTCCTGTATCATCTTGCCTATTTCAAGTATTTGCTTTTATATTAGTTGATGTTCCTCTTCAATCTTTTGCAGTTGCACCAGCAATATAGATTACTCTATTAGGTGAATCGCTAAAGGTATCTGATGAAGTAAATTCATAAAGTTTTGATTTTGATTTTTCTCTTTCTTTTCAAGAAGAAATTTCTCTATAAAGTTTTTTAGAAGATTTGGAATTATCTTCATTTTTAGAAACAAATTTTACATTTAAGTATTTTGAAAAGTCTTTATTAGCTGCAGCAGCTTCTACTCCTTTTCTAAATGCAAAAGCCATTTTTTTACTTTTTGATTCAGAAATTGCCCCAATTAAATAAACTACATCAGTTTCTTCAAAGACTTGTTCTGATTTTGATCATTTTAATTGCAAAATAGCTGAATGGTATCCTGACATTCATGCTGATGCATATTTAGAGTAGCTTGCAGTAGAAATTTTGTCTCCAGCAAAAGTTTTACTTTTAGCTCCTGATTGATATTTTGCTTTATCACCAATTAATACAATATGTGTATCTAGATCCTCATCTTCAAAGATTTTATCTTCTTTTAAAGCTTTATAAACTTTTTCTGAATTATGAATTTCATCTTCAACTTGAATAAATAATAAATCAAGGGATTTTTGAGCTAATCCTAATTTTTTAGATGTCAGAGCTTCTTTGGTATATTCTTTATATTTTGTATCAGAAAGTCATGTTGAAAATGGTTGATATCCAGCAAGAACTGCATCTCCATTACTATTTGGGACAAGCTTGATAGAATCAGACATGTCTGCAAAAGTAATTTCACCAAAAGCAGGTTGATATTTTGCATTTATTTTTATAGCTGATTTAATATCACTAAAAGTAAGGGTGCTTCTAGTTTTATCATTTAATGTAATATAAATTTTTGAAACAAATTCATCTGTAAAAATATCACTTGGTGAAATACCAGTTGGTGTGGTAATAACTTTATTAGGTGTCCCACTTGCTAAACTAGCATTATAAATTAATGTGCCTTGTAAAATAGCAACTGCCGTTTTAAAATCATATGAATTAATTGCTAAACTTAATTTTGTTGCATCAAAGTGAGATGATGAACCCATTTGAATTACGCCTTTAACATTAAAATATTTTGAACCAATTTTGGATTTGTCATAATCATATGTTCAATCACGAACAGTTTGATAAACTTCTTTTCCATAAAGTGGTTGGTTTTGTTCTTTTGCAACAACTCCTATCTTTTTATAACCAAGATATTTTTCCAAATCTGGTAATTCAAAATCTGAATCATCAATTTTTTTATCAAAGTCATCATATTGTACTTTAACTTTTTCTCCACATTTTTGAGTTAAAAAAGTGGCAATAAGTAAAATTGGCAAAGTTTTTTTCATAATATTTCCTTTATTTTGTTCTATATTATACTTTTATTTTTCTTTAATACAAATCTGTTGCTAATTTAATGCCAGGTCCCATTGATGAAGAAATACTTATCCCTTTAACAAAAGTCCCTTTGGCACTAGAAGGTTTTAATGACTTGATTAAATCAATCATTGCAGAAAGGTTTTCCATTAATTTTTTATCATCAAATGATACTTTCCCAATGACAACATGAACATTACCTTCTTTATCATTTTTATATTCAATTTTTCCTGCTTTAATTTCTTTTATTGCCTTTGGAATATCAGTAGTTACTGTTCCAGTTTTGGGGTTAGGCATTAGACCTTTTGGCCCTAAAATTTGACCAAGGGCACCTAATTTTGCCATCATTTTTGGTGTTGATACAATAATATCAAAGTTCATTCAATTTTTAACCTTGATTTTTTCAATCATATCATCTGCTCCAACAAAATCAGCACCTGCATCTTTTGCTGCTTTTTGATTATCTCCATCACAAATAGCAAGAATTTTTTTAATTTTACCTGAAAAATGAGGTAGGTTAAATGCTCCTCTTATTTGTTGATCGCTTTTTTTTGGATCAATACCTAATTTAAATGCAAGTTCAACTGAGGCATCAAATTTTACTCTTGAAGTTTCTTTTATAAGTTTAATAGCATCTTTAAATGAATACTTTTTATTAAAATCTACTTTAGCAAATGTGATTTTTTGGTTTTTGGTTAATTTTTTAGCCATTATTTTGCATCTCCTTTATCATCCTTATCATCTGATTTTGAATCATCAGTTTTTGCATCATCTGATTTTGAATCATCTGTTTTAACATCTTCATTTTTATCAACTGCATCATCTGATTCTTCTGCTTTTTTAGCAGCTGCCTCAGCATTAGCTTCAGCAATACCAGCTTCCATTTCAGCAATTTGTTGTTCATAGTTTTCATTGATAATAAGTTTTTGTTGAGATTCATCTCTTTCTTTTTTCTTGTATCCTTCAACTTCTATCCCCATGTTATGAGCTGTACCAACAATAATCGCCATTGCATTTTCTAAATCATTTGCATTTAGATCTTTCATTTTATATTCAGCAATTTCTTGTACTTGTGCTTTTGTCAATTTACCAACTTGGTCAGTAAAAGCATTAACAGCTCCTTTTTGGATTTTAGCTGCTTTTAAAATCATTCTTGAAGCTGGTGTTGTTTTTAACACAAATTCATATGATCTATCTGAGTAGCATTTAATTTCTACTGGGATAATGCTTCCTCCCATATCTCTTGTAGCATCATTATATTCTTTGGTGAATCCACCCATGTCAATTCCTAGACCAGCAAGAGCAGGTCCTGGCTTTGCTTGGCCAGCCATAAATTCTAGCTTGGCAATTCTTGTTAATTCTTTTTTAGCCACAATAATCTCCTTTAATTAGTTTTATTGCTGTGGTCAAAACGACAGTTTAACTATCTCCCACACTTACGCCATATAGGCGAATATATTATAGCAAAATGTAAAAAAATAACAAATTATTATTTGCTATTATTTTTTATTTTTATGTTTTATTTTTTCAATTGCATTTTTAAAGATATTTGAACTTGAATCATCTGAGTAGCTAAAACCAAAAGCGCTATCATACTTGTGTTGAATATTTTTATCAGGAATAAATACTCCATTAGAATAATTTCCAGCTTTTTTAAAAGACAATTCTACTAAATATGGACCAATTAATTGGAAGAAGAAAACTGCTCCAATAATTACTGGTAAGACAAATGACCTATAAGGTTCACCAAGAGATGTTGCAAGACCAATTGCAATTCCTGCTTGAGGCAACGCTGATATTCCAATGTACTTGGCTACTTTATTATCAATATGGCATATTTTTGATGGAATATAAAATCCTAATATTTTTCCCACAATTCTAATGAATATATATGTAAATATTATTGGTCAAAATTTATTGATTTCATTTATTGGTAAAAGAGCTCCAGCCATTGTGTAAAATAAAATAAAAATGGGCGGGCTAAATCTTGTTAATGATTTATCTTGTTTATGATATGATTTTTTATCAAGAAAATTTGTAAATACCATTCCAGCAATAATAAGGGTAATAATGTATGATCCATTGAATTTAATAGAAAAAGCAATTCCTGCTGCAATGGCCACAATTGAGTAAGTCAAATATTGTTCACTTGATTCTTCTACTTCTTTTAACATTTCTAAAAATGCTCCAATAATTACTCCCAAAACTATAGATATTGCAATATGTCTAAATACTTCAATTCCACTATTAATTAAATCAGGGTTTTTAGCTGAACTAACAATTGATATTGCAAAAGCATATAAAATAACAGTAATTGCATCATCTAGGGCAACAACTGGTAGTAATATGTTTTTTAAATTACATTTTTTAATACCTTTATTTTTAATAAATAAAATAATTGGCCCAGGAGCTGTAGCTGCTCCTATTACCCCTAGCAGCAAAGCATTCTGTCAATTGCTGTTATTAATATAGTAAATTGCACTAAAAATAAATAGAGCTGTTAGCAGAGCTTGAAAAATTGTTATAAATAATATTTTTCTAATTCCAAAAAATGAAGATCTATGAAACTCCATGCCAATCATAAAAGCAATCATCCCAAGTCCAAAATGAGTTATGTATTGAAGAGAATCAATTATTTCAACATTAAGAAGTTGAATACCATATGGACCAACAAGCATTCCGGCAATAACATAAGATGAAAGTTTGGGAATTTTGATATATGCCAAAGTTTTTGAAACTATAAAACCAGCAACTAATAATGTTGCAAGAGCGTAAAATACATTTTCATATGTAGATAATTCTATAGTTAATATTTCCACTAATATGTCCCAAATAGAATTATACTCCTCTCTTAATTTATTGCAAATAAAAAGTAAGATTAACTTACCTAATTATTCACTATGTTTCATAATATCTTTAAAATCCACTTCAACTGGAGTTATTCTACCAAATACATCAACATGTAAAGTAGCTGTATTATTATCTAAATTCATTTCATAAATTTTTCCAGTTTGACCTTTCATTGCCCCAGACTTAATTTCTACAACTTCATCTAATGAATAGGCAATATTCAATCCTGAATCATCTATTCTCCCCTGAAGTTCTTTTACTTTTAAGACTTCTTCTTTTGTAATTGGAAAGGGTTTGGCCCCTTTACCTGAAGAGCCTAGAAAACCTGTTACACCAGGAGTGTTACGAACAATAAATCAAGCTGTATCTGACATTTTCATATTAACAAAGATGTAGCCTGGAAAATTATTTTTAACTTTTTCTACTACTTTTTCACTTCCATCTTTGGCAACTTTTTTCTTTTGTTCAATATAATTTGCAACTAATGTTTCTTTAATGATATCTTCTAGTTTTTCAGCTTTGATCCTGTTATCTAAAGCTTCTTTAACTTTTTCTTCGTTTCCTGAATAACAGTTAACGACATATCAATGTGTAGATGATGTTGTTTTTTGTGACATATTTACTCCTAATTTTTAATATTAAATAATCTAAGTAGTAGATTGATAAGTGCATCTAGACCAACAAAGAATATAGCAAAGGCAACAATAAAACCAAGAACAACAAAAGTTAGAGGTCATAGAACTTGTTGGTCTATTCATCTAATTCTTCTAAATTCCTTATTTAAACCTTTATAAAGATTGATGGGTGTTGGAAATTTCATTATTTTGTCTCCTTGTGGATTTGGTGATTATTGCATGTAGAACAAAACTTTTTAATTTCAAGTCTGCCTGGGTCATTAGATCTATTCTTAAAAGTAGTATAGTTTCTTGAAAGACAACTGGGGCAGATTAAAATGACTTTTTGTCTCATAGTATCCTCTTTTGCTATCTAATTATAATATAGTAACTTTATTTTATCAAACCCTTAATTTTTCTTTTTTTAAGAAAAGTCAAAATTAGTCTTATTCTATTATCTACTCATTTAGTTTCTTTATTATATTTTTTACTAATTTCATTATATGAATAACCATTTGATCAAAGAATTATTAGCTCTTGATCTTCTGGTTTAAGCGCCTTAATTAATCTTTTATATAAATCAAGATTAGAGGCATTTAATTCTAAATTAATATTTTTATCTTCTAAAATATTACCAGAATATTCTTGAAAATCTCTTTTTTTAGCTAAATGATTAATAATTGAGTGATTCCGATATTGATGTCTAACATTATTAAGCACTTTATATTTAAAAGATTTAACAAAATATGTTGTAAAAATAGCATTTTTATTAAACGAATAAGTTTTAATAGATTCATAAAAAACTTCTTTACCCATTTCAATTAGTTCTTCAAATGTAAATAGATGTGAGTGTTTTTTATGTTCTTTATAAGCTATAGATATCATTAATATTCTAATTTTATAATATAGAGCTTCTTTTGCATAAAAGTGCCCACGCTGGGCATAATATACTAGCATTGTTTTCATTTATTTATTTTAAGTAAGGAAATTTTTGATTATAAACATGGTATAAAATCAGGGCACCTGCTACTGATGCATTTAATGATTCAACATTATTAGACAAAGGAATGGAGATTAGCTGATCGCAATTTTTTTGAATAGCTGGCTTGATACCTGATCCCTCAGAACCTATTACAATTGCACATTTACCTTCATAGTTAGGTTTTCTATAATCTATTGAATTATGAGCTAATGTTGCACCATAAATTCAAAAGTCTTCTTTTTTTAGTTTAATAATAGTATTAGTAATGTTGGCAACTTTAATAATAGGAATTTTATTTGTGGTTCCAACAGATGTTCTTTCAACTGTTGAATTTACATCAACTTGTCTTTTATCAGCAATAATTATTGCTTGGGCATTTGCTGCTGCAGCTGATCTAATTATAGCTCCAAAATTTTGCGGATCCTGAATTTCATCTAATATTAGTATAGTTGCATTTTGATTTAATTTTTTGATGTAATCTAATGAATGATACTCATATGGAAATACTTCTGCTGCAATGTTTTGTGAATGCAAGGAAATTTTTTTAAAGAAAGTAATTGGTTTAATTGCAAAGTCTATTTGTTTTGCTTTGCAATATGAAATTATATCTCTACGATTTGCAGTTAAGAAAACTTTTTTCAATCTTTTGTTAGATTTAATAAATTCTTTTACAGTGTTTTCTCCATAAATATAATTTTTTTTCATTATCTTAATCCCAATATTTTGGTAATATTTAAAAACTCTTTACCTAATTGTTTTTTATCATCTCTTTTATTAAATTCCTTCATTAAAGCATAAAGTTGGCTTAGGGCATTTGGAGTATTTAAATTATTTTTTAAATGTCCAATAGTGCTTTTGATAAATTCTCCACTAGTTTTTTCTTCTTTAATGTTTAATTCCCTAATTTCATTTAATACATTATCAATTTTATTAATAACTATGCTTAATTGATCCATTTCAGATTCAGTAAAATTAACTGGTTTTTGATAATGTGTAGATAAAAATAGAAGTTTAATAGTTCTGTAATCATATTTTTCTAAGGCGTCTTTTAATAAAATTGTATTACCAACTGATTTTGCCATTTTTTCATTATTGATTTGAACAAAACCATTATGAATTCAATGAGTAGCAAGTCTATTATTGTAAGTAGCATAGCTTTGAGCAATTTCATTAGTGTGATGAGGAAATTTCAAATCAATTCCTCCTCCGTGAATTGTAATTTCATCTTTGGACATAAATTTATGAATTAAAGCCACACATTCAGAATGTCAGCCTGGTCTTCCTTTGCCTCATGGAGAATCAAAACTAATTCCTTCTTGATTTAGTTTTCACAAAACAAAATTTTGTCCTTCACTATTTTTTGCTAATCTCATAGATGCATTTTCTAGATTATCATCCAATGATGTATTGGCTAATTTACCATAATCTTGTGATTTTGAAATATCAAAATAAACATCTCCATTATTTGCAACATAAGCAAAATCTTTATTAATTAATTTTTCAATTAAGGCAATTATTTGATCTATGTTATCTCTAACATTTGGTTTAATGTGTGGTTCAAGAATATTAAATTTTTTTTAAATCATCATTAAAGGCTTTGGTAAATTTATCACTAATTTCCTTTTCTGATTTATTTTCATCTATAGCTTTTGCAATAATTTTATCATCAATATCAGTGATATTTAAGATATGGCTAACATTTAATCCTTCAAATTCCATTGCCCTTCTAAGAGTATCAAAAACTACAAGCGGTCTTGCATTGCCAATGTGAATATAGTTATATACTGTTGGACCACAAACATACATTGATACTTTATTATCAATTATATTTAATGGTTCAATAGTTTTAGTATAAGAATTATATAGTTTAAACATATTTATCCTTTTTAAATTAACTCATATAAATTATACTTTAATATTTTTATTTATGGTATTTTCCACCACTATTAATTGATAGTCCACGGTATATTTGCTCAACTAAAATTAATTTAAATAATTGATGTGGAAAAGTTAAATCTGAAAATGAAATTAACAAATCTCCTTCTTTTTTTACTTTATTTGAAAGTCCATGACTAGAACCAATGATAAAATTTATTTCTGAATTTTGACTTGTAATATCATCTAATAACTTTGCAAAATCAATAGAGTTTAATTTTTTACCTTTTGCATCAAGAATTATATTAAATCCTTTTTTTATATTTTTTAAAATACTATTTTGTTCTTCTTGTAGAGAAGTTAGTGAATCTCTTTTAGATTCTTTTAATTCTATAAAAAAGATATTAGCATATTTGCTAATTCTTTTTGAAAATTCATTAATACCATTTTTAATATATGACTCTTTAATTGAACCTACACTAATAATATTAATTTTTAACATTTTATTGTTTAAAGATTCCAACTTTTTTATAGAAAATTAATCTAAATCTTGATGTTGGCCCATTTCTATGTTTGGCAATAATAATATCGGTTTCTGAAACTGAATCATCACTTTGCATTTGCTCTTGTTCATTAGTGTTGTTTTTTTTATAATAATCATCTGAATAAAGGAAAATAACCATATCAGCATCTTGTTCAATTGAACCTGAATCTCTTAGATCAGACATTATAGGTATTTTACTTTCTCTTTTTTCAACGCTTCTTGATAATTGTGATAGGACAATAACGGGAATGTTTAATTCTCTTGCTAGTTTTTTTAATTGAGAAGAAATTTCTCCAACCTCTTGTACAAAAGATTGATATACTCTACTTGTTCTAATTAATGTTAGATAATCCACAATGATACAACTTAGCTCTCCATTTAAATCGGCATGCAATTTTCTTGCCTCTGAAACTAATTTACCAATAGTAATACCAGCATCTTCATTAATATAAAGCGGGAGTCCCTTTAATTCTTCTTCAGCCAAATTAATTCTATTGATTTGATCGGCACTTAATGTTTTAGGTGATTTAATGTCCTGAAGTGGAACTTGAGAAATAGATGAAATCATTCTATTAACAATTTGTTCAGTTGGCATTTCAAGTGAAAATAATCCAATGGGTTTACCACTTCTTGTAGCCATATCTTTAAATAAATTTAGGGCAAAGGCAGTTTTACCCATTGATGGACGAGCTGCCAAAATTATGTAATCAGAATTTTGAAAACCAGATGTAATATCATCTAATTTTTTAAATCCAGTTTCTAAACCAGTATGTTTGTTGCTTGATTCTCTAAAAGCAATTCTTTTTTTAGAAACAACATCAATAAATTCATCTGATGAGGCAAATCCTCCTTGTGAATAATTTTTTGAAACAGCTAAAATTTCTTGTTCAGCTTCATGCATTCTATCATAAATGCTGCCAGAACCACCTCTAACTATTTCTGCAGCTCTCTTAGTTGCTACTGACATTTTTCTAATTAATGATTGTTCTTCAACTGTTGTAATATAAGAAGAGGCATTAGCATCAGAAATATAAGAATCAGAAAGACTTTGAATAAAATCAAAACCACCAGCATTATCTAAGAGATTGTTTTTCTTTAAAAACTCTACTAATGTAATTAAATTTATTTCTAAACCAACTTTATTCATTTTATGCATTGATGAACAAATTAAAGCTAATTTTGCATTTGTAAAATCTGCTGAATCTAACCTTGAAAGCAATTCATTTTGTGCTAATTTACTATGTAGAGCATTAACAATAGCAGATTCTTCTGCATAAGGTAAATTTTGCGTCATTATTTTTTCTCCTGTATTTCAATGTTTACTACTGTTTTTATTCCTGGATATAATTCAATTGGATATAAGTTATTACCTAAAACAAATTCAAAGTTACTTGGTAATTGATTTTTTTCTAGCTTTAATAAGGGATCTTTATTAATAATTTCCAAAGCCGATTTACGTGAAATATTTTTTATCAACATTCCATCTTGACAAGGGATAGTAGTAAAAAACTTTTTTGACTCAAGTTCAGCTTTGATTTTAAGTCATTTTTTAGCCTCTTGTTTTAAATCTTGGTGATGAGTTTCTTTTTCTTTTTGTGATTTAGCAATTTCTTTGGGAGTTGCAGCTACTGCTTTTCCTTGAGGAATTAATAAATTAATAGCAAAACCATCTGCTACTTCCACAACATCATCTTTACTACCTAAATTTTTAACATCTACTTTTAATATAATTTTCATAATGTATTCCAGTCTATTACTATTATACATTTTTGCAATAAAAAACACTATTGGATAATAGTGTCTTTATCATAAACTATTCTTCTGAATAACCAATTAATCCCATTACTCTTGCCCTTTTAATTGCAAGGGCTAAGGCCTTTTGATATTTATTTTTTGTTCCTGTAATTCTTCTAGGAACAATTTTACCGTTTTTTGCGATAAATTTTTCTAATAGTTCAACATCTTTATAGTCAATATATTTAATATTATTCTTTGTAAAAAAGCATTGTTTTTTTCTTGGCATTTTATATTCCTCCTATTATCATGGTAAGTCATCATCTGATGATTGGTTGTGGAGTGCTTTTGCTGAATGTGGAGTTCTTACCTGAGAAGCTCTTTCTTCAGCTTTAGCTCTAGATTCTAGAAATTGCACTGAATCAGCAACAACAACAGTTTGTGAGCGATTGTTACCTTGTTGATCTGTAAATGTGTTTTGTTGTAATTTACCATCAACTCCAATTAATGAGCCTTTTCCTAGATATTGAGCCATAAGCTCAGCAGTTTTATTTCATGCTGTACAATCAATAAAGTCAGTTTTTTCTTCTTTAGAATAATTTCTATTTAAAGCAAGTGAAAAATTTAAAACACTTGATGTTTCTGTTAAATTTCTTAACTCTGGATCTTTAACTAGTCTTCCAACTAATACTACTCTATTTATCATAATACCTCCTATTCTTCACTTTGAGGTTTTTCTTTTTTAACTTCAGGTTTTTTAACTCTTGGTTTTTTATCAAAAGGTTTTTTGTTTTTAATTTCGTCTACTTTTGGTTTTCTTAACTTTTTAACTGCCTCTTTTTTAGCTTTGGCAATTAAAATACGTTCTCTATTGATAATCATATGTCTTAATTCAGATTTGTTGATTTTAGCAAGACGATTAAATTCAGAAATAGCTTTAGCAGGTGCTTCGACATCAATAACAACATAATAACCTTGTTTGTATTTTTTGATTGGATAAGCGATGTCTTTTAGACCTCAAATATCTTCTTTGGTAATTTTTCCACCATTTGATGTAATAATATCTTCAAGATTTTTTCTTTCCTCTTTAATTTTTTTATCATCTAAGTTTGGTACTAAGATGTACATAATTTCATAGTGTCTCATTTAGAGTCTCCTTATGGATTTTGTATTTCTACAAAGGAGTATTTAAATTAGTTCTTTAAACAAAAAAGACTATAGTAAATAAAAATACTCTAAATGATTATATATGAAAAATAAAGAGATGTAAATATCTCTTAATTACATTATTGTAATTTTTGGTATTTATTCCTAATTCTTTTTCGTTTTTTTTCAATTATTGTTCAAAAAACAGGGAAAATAGTACATATAAATATTCCTAGTGCAAGGTGTATTAAAATGTTTTTAGAAAATAAATATCGATATATTGGGACATATAATCCAGTAACACTATTTCCAGAAAATGCTACATATAAAATTGGGACTGCAAATGAATATAAAAGTCAAGAAACTATTGTTCAAACTATTGTTAAAACATGAACGCTAGTTGAAAAATTTGATCTTTTAATAATTCCAAAAATGGCAATTGGAATAATTGATGTAGCTCTTAATACCATTGATAATATAGAAGTATTTAAATTCCCTAGATTCACTGGAAGTTTATCTGGGGTAAGATGAATATTAAGATGAATATATTCATGACCAAATTGAATTATCAACATTGAAATAAGATAAACGGCTAAAGCTTCAGAAAAGGGAAGAGCTACTGCAGCAATTGAAATAGCAAATAAATAAAAGGAAATGCCAGAATATTGGAAATTAAAAAATAGCTCAGAGCAAAGTAGTGCAAATAGAGTGGCAATTGATACTCTAGTTAATTTATCAATAGTTGCAATTAGATTAACATTTGAAATCATTACTTATTTTCATCCTTTGTTTTATTATGAGGAAATAATATCACTTCTCTAATTGACTTGCAACCAGTAAAAAACATTATTGTACGGTCAATACCAATACCAATACCTCCTGTTGGTGGCAGTCCATATTCCATTGCTTTGATATATTCCATATCAATTTCAGATGCCTCATCATTACCTAATTCTTTTTCCTTCATTTGACTTTGAAATCTGTCAAGTTGATCAATTGGATTATTTAGCTCAGAAAAAGCATTAGCATACTCTCTTCCTAAAATAAATAATTCAAATCTATCAGTAAAACGAGCATCATCTTTATTAAGTTTTGATAATGGTGATAACTCAACTGGATGCCCAGTAATAAATGTTGGTTGAATAATTTTTTCTTCTACAAATTTTTCAAAGAAAGCATTAATGATGTAGCCTACACTTGTTCAGTGTTTCTTTATTTCAATATCATTTTCTTTAGCAAGTTTTTTAGCTTCATCAAAAGACATTTCTTTTCAAAAATTAATTTTGGTTTCATTTTTAATTGCATCTATCATATTGATTCTTTTAAATGGCTGGGAAATATCAATTTTTTGATTTTCATATTCAAAAACATTTTGATTATTAAAAACCTCATTATTAATTGCTTTAAAAATATCTTCACAAAGATCCATCATTCCCTTATAGTCAGAATATGCTTCATAAATTTCAATTGAGGTAAATTCAGGATTATGTTTTTTAGAAACTCCCTCATTTCTAAATAATCTTCCTATTTCATAAACTTTATCAAGACCACCAACAATTAATTTTTTAAGTGGTAATTCAGTTGCTATTCTTAAATAAAAATCCATACCTAATGTATTATGATGAGTAACAAATGGTTTTGCAGCTGCACCACCTAATATTTCATGTAACATTGGAGTCTCAACTTCTATAAAACCTTTTGAATCAAGGTGATTTTGAATTGCTCTAATAATTTTTGGCCTAATAATTGCAACTTCTTTTGCTTTATCATTAACAATTAAATCAAGATATCTTTTTCTGGCTCTTAGTTCTGGATCTTGAAGGCCTTTATGCTTATCAGGTAGTGGACTAAGTGCTTTTGTAAGTAGGGTTAGCTTCTTAACTTTAATAGAAAGCTCACCAACTTTTGTTTTCATAGCAAAACCTTCAACACCAACAATATCACCAAGGTCTAATGTTTCTCAAATTGTTGCAAAATCTTTTTGACCAATTAAATCTTCTTTAATATAAAGTTGAATTTGACCATAAAAATCTTTTAGATTAGCAAAACCAGCTTTACCTTTAGCTCTTTTAGTCATAATTCTTCCAGCAATTTTAAAAGTATTAGAAGTTGATTCTAATTTTTCTAATTCTTCTCTATTTTTTAAATTGAATTGAGCAATAATTTCTTGTGAATTAGTACTTTGATCAAAACGAGAACCAAAAGCATCTATTTTTGCTGCAAGTAATTTTTTTAGTTTTTCTCTTCTAATAATTTCTTGTTCTGAGAATTTTCTATTCATTATTTGCTCCTTTTAATAGTTTTTCTGCAACTTCTTTTACTGAATGATTTTTAATAACTACTTTGTATATAGCATCTAAAATTGGCATTCTTACATTCTTATCTTGCATCATCTTATAAAGTGATTCAACAGTGTTTAATCCTTCAACTGTTTGGTTTGGTTTATCTTCTTTATTTTTAGTTACTACATATTTACCATATTGATAGTTTCTTGAATTAGAAGAATATGCCGTTACAAGAAGATCTCCAAGACCAGCAAGAGAAAAGACTGCTTCTGTTGAAACATTAAATTCTTTTCCTAATCTTGCAAGTTCAGTAATTGATCTTGTAATATATGCTGCTTTTGTATTATCAAGCATTTCCATAGCATCAAGAGCTCCTGCACCAATTGAATAAACATTTTTTGCTGCTCCATATAATTCAGTTCCAAAAACATCATCACTTTTATATAAATTAAAATAATTACTTTTAAAAATATCTTTTGCAATTTGAATTAATTTTTCATTCTTTGAAGATATCATAACTGAAGTATAAGCTTTTTTTACAAGTGACTCAGCATGTGATGGTCCTGAAAGAACTCCCACATTTGCCTCTGGTCAAATTTCTTCAATAATTTGAGATCCTGTTTTTAAAGTTTCTTTATCAAATCCCTTTGATGCAGAAATAATATTTTTTGGATTTAACCCAGTATTTTTTAATTTAATACAATATTTTTTAATGTGTTTCATTGGAACAACAATTAAAACATTATCTGAAAAATCATTTATTTCTTTAACATCACATGTTGCAGAAAATTTTAAATCAACATTTGGAAAAAGATGATCTAATTTTTGTTTTTCGTTAATTTGATTAGAAATTTCTTTTCTTCTTGCTAAAATTTTAACAGATGCTTTTTCACTTGCGGCATTAGCAAGAGCAATTCCTCAGCTACCTGTTCCAATTACTGATAAATTCATTTTTAATCCTTTAAATATTTTCTACTATATTATACTTTATTTTGTCTTATTAAATATTTTTTCTAATTCTTTTTTGTTAAATGTTTTAATTTCAGAGCAATATTGACACTTGATTTGACAACTTCCTTCTTTAAGGAGTTCTTTTTTATCTTTATCATTTAAAGTAAGTATTGCACTTTTCATCTTATTGATATCACAAGAGCAATTAAATTCAATTTTACTTTTATCTTTTATTTTAAAACCAGGAATTAATTCTTCTAAAATTTCATTGTGTGATCTTAAAGAAAATTTTTGTGAAAAATCTTTTGTTTGTTTAATAATTTCTTCAATATCAGTAATATCTGATTCATTATGGCCAGGTAAAAGTTGAAACAAAATTGCACCTGATGAAACAACGCCATTTTCTTTATCTAAAAGGCAGGCAGACATAATTGCTGTTTTTGTTTGTTCTGATTGATAAAAATAGTGAGTGAATTCTTGGGTGATTGATCCATCAATTATTTCTAATTGTGCAGTAAATGGTTCTTTTATTTGAAGGTCTTTAATAATCTTTAATGTACCAGATTTACCAACTGCTTTATCTATAGATAATTTACCTGTTTTATTGTCTTTTAAATCAACAGAAGGATTGGCTACATAGCCTCTAATATTTCCTTTGCTATCAGATTCAGCCATTATTGTTCCAAGTGGTCCGCCTCCATTTAAAATAGAAACAACTTTTTGTTTACCTTTTAACATTTTACCCATAATAGCAGTTATTGTTAAAGAATAAGATAAAGCCATTGTTGCTACTGGTCACAAGTTATGTCTTTTAGTTGCTTCTAATAGTGAATTGGTAGTAGTTGCAACATAAATTCTTATATTATCCTTAATTGCAATTGTGATATGGTCATTCATAGTGAATATATTTTACCATAAAGAAAAGTAAGTTAAATTAAACCTACTTTTCTTTATCTAAAATTTTTGTTGTTAGAGATGTAAAATTATAAATGCCTAGAGTTTATTTTCTATGCTTATTTTAACTCTCTTTATATTTTATCCTTGATATTTATCATTATTAGGATTTTGTTGGTCTGCATTGTTGTCCCTATCAGGTTTGTGTTTTGGATTGTTAGGATTTTTAACATCTCCTCTATCATTTGGATCAAAATTTAAATTAATCATAATTTCACCTCCTTTCTATTTTGTAATTTCGATAAAATAACCAATGGCTTTGCCATATTCATCTCTAGTATATTCTTTTATTGAAAATACTCTGTTATTTGCACGTATTTTTTTCATCTTATTACCTTTTGCTTTATTATTTTTTCAATGCATTGGCTTTAAATTATCTATATCTTGAGATCCTTTAGGTGCATTAGGATTTTTTGGATTTCTAGGTCAAATATGCTCTGTATTTCAACCATATTTTCCTCTTTCGTTTCAATCATCTTTTTTTATCAGAGACCCGAAAGAATCATATCCTTGACTTTTATTGCCAAAAAAATTATTTCAGACTTCTAAATCTTTATTAGTTGGTTTCATTTAAAAACCTCTTTCCGAGATTATTAATAATATGAGAAATACAATAACCTCTTTTTATTAATTTGAGGTTAATAGCTTGTAAAACTAATACTTAATTGTATTAGGACTATTGCTCTCATTTCAATAGTCAAACTTTTAAAACAATAATAGATTGTTTTAAAGGCAGTATTTACCTCATATAATTTATATCAAAAAAATAGCCCTTTTCCAAGTACTATTTTTTTATTTTGACCAAAATATTTTAATATAACTTTGCAATTTTTTTGTAATTTATAAAAATAATCCTAAATTTTATAAACATATTTTTAGATAATTCTAAATTATTAATTATTTTTATCCTTAATCAATTTTGATAAAGAATCCAGAATTAGTAATATTAGTAATTTTGCCTTTAACAATTGCTTTTTAATTAATTATATTTTTTCAAAATTTTATTTTTAAAATATGTGTTTACCTACTTTTTTCCCTTCTATTGTTGATGCTGGTATAATTGCAAATCTTATACCATTTACTTTGCCACGTGTTTTTTGATCTTTATCTAAATTGTTTTTACAATGCAGAGCTTCTAAATTTTCAATACCATTGTATCCCTTTTTTGATTTTGGTCATATATGATCAAATGTTCAACATTTTGTTTTTTCATCACATGTTTTTTTAGGGACATTGCAATAATTTTTAAATTCAACTTCTAAACCAAATCTATCCAAGCCTTTTTTCTTGTTTTTGAATTTTTTTTCTCATACTTTTTCTTTTTTTATCACTTTATTTCACCTCCTTTATTACATTTTTATTTAAGTCAAAATAATTCTTTATAATTGGATGTATTATTATCACTGGTATTGAAAATAATATTGAAATGCCTGCATAGAAAAATCCTTGTCCAATTGCTAAAGTTTCTGATTTATAAATTACATATGTAATTATTGATGCAAGCGGGTATACAAGTGATCCAATTGATGCTCCAATAATTAATTTTAATCAATTTAATTTTTTGTTTTTTATTTTAGAAAACAAAGCAATAACTGCTAGATGAACTCCATTAGCCAATGATCAATGCAAAGCTAATGGTAAGCCCATTAAAAACCTTAAAATTATTGTTCCAAATGTTCCGATGAATAATGATCCTCAGATATCTTTTGAACCAAAAGCATATACTGCAACAATCATTGTTGGTATAGCAATGAAATTTAATGCTGGAATGTAGTTAACTAGTATTAATGACAAATCTTTTTAGTTGTTGGAAAGGTGTTGTTTAAGAATGTTACCATTCTTAAACAGAAGATGATGGCATAGGAATTGTTATTTTGTTATGGAATACATAAGAATGCTTTGTTTAATTAACTCAAGGTTATGGAATACATAAGAATGGTACCATTCTTAAACGGTATTGATGTCCTAGAAAGAATGTAAAATGTTATTGAATACATGAGAATGGTACAATTCTTAAACTATTTGAGAGTATTTGAGTATTTGAGAGTAATTATTGAATACATTAGAATGGTACCATTCTTAAACCAAGATGTAATTGACATTGCAGATCAAGAGGTTTTGAACTATTTGATTTTGATGAAAGATCACAAAAAATAATAAAAGACCACTTTGGAGTAAGTGAAAAAATAACAAAATAAAACAAAGGGGGAAATTTACCCCCCATACTTATAAAGCTATCAATATAATGTATTTAAATTTATATTATTTATATTTTACATACTTATTTAAATTGTAATAATTGAATTTAAAGTAAAATAAATGTAAAAAAAGTATTCAATAATATTAAAATTATTTTTATATATTAGCTAATATATGGCTTAAAACAAGTAGGTAATTTCTGTTTTTTTTTTTTTTATAAAAAAGTATTGACAAAGGTTTTTTTATTGTTATATTATCAATTGACTTATTTTTATAAGTTAAAGAAAAAAACAAAGAAATTAAACATGAAAAAATTATTTACAACATTAACTTTAACAACTTTAACCGCATTAAATAGCAGTGTTAATAACATTAAAATAAAAACAAATAAAACCTATGCATTTAATGGCACTTTTGAGCCATTAATTCATAATTCAAACAAACCAAAAATTTTTGATCTTCAAAAAACTAAAAACATTCAATTACCAAATGAATATATTAAAATAAGATCAAAAAATGTAAAGGCTATTGATAAAGAATGGGAAGAGAAAAGACAGACTTTATTTAGACAAGTTCAAAATGGAAACATAGATGAATCTGTTTACTTTGATATGCAACAAAAATTATTAGTTGCTTATGCAAATGCAAAAGAAAGTGCTAAAAAAACGTCTATTTCACCACTTGAAGTACTTCCTTCAAATAGAGAACAAAGCTTAATAGATCCTAGAGGAAGAAGCTTAATAGATCCTAGAGGAAGAAGCTTGATAAATAATGAAGAAAAAAGCAATACTGAAGAAAAAAGAACAAGAAAAACAAGAAGAAGAAATAAGAACAAGAAGAGTAGAAGAAAAATTTCTTCAAGAAAAGGGAGAAACTTAGAAGTAGTTTCTCCAAAAACAAGAAAGAAAAACAAGAAAAAGAAGGATAGAAATACACTTTCTTCAAAAAGAAGAATAAGTTCAACAGACTCAAAAAGAAGCTCAATAAATGTTTATGAACCAAAAACTGATGTTCCTACTACAAAACAAACTTCATCTTATGAATCAAAATTAAATGATCCTATTTTGAGTGAATTTAAAGAAAGTGTTAAAAAAACGCCTATTTCACAAATTGAAGTGCCTTCTTCAACAGAAGAAAAAAGCAATGTTTATGAACCAAAAACTGATGCTCTTACTACAAAACAAACTTCATCTTATGAATCAAAATTAAATGATCCTATTGTGAGTGAATTTAAAGAAAGTGTTAAAAAAACGCCTATTTCACAAATTGAAGTGCCTTCTTCAACAGAAGAAAAAAGCAATGTTTATGAACCAAAAACTGATGCTCTTACTACAAAACAAACTTCATCTTATGAATCAAAATCAAATGATCTTATCGTTAATGAATTTAATAAAATCAAAACTTACCTAAATAGTCAAAACTTAATGGCTTATACTAAATATAAAATAGCAGAGGAATTTAATTTTATTAATTTAATTAAGAAAAAAATATATACCGATATTGGGGACGTTGCTAGTGATTATGATCTTGTTCTAGCAGATAGCAATATTGAAAAAATTACACTAAATGATTTAGATAAAATAAAAGAATTTGCTAGAACTCAGGAAAAAGGACGTATTCATTATTTTAACAATATTAAAGGTGGTCTTGAATGAAGAAAAGAATATATGGAAGAGAGTTTTAGGCAAAGTGTCATTGCTGCAAAAAAAAAGGTTGCTGCATCCCGAAACTTTGCTGCAAAAGAAAGTCGTTCAATTTTTGATAATAGTAATAAATATAAAAACATTCAAGTCGTTAAATCAATAATTCATTATGTTGAAGCTGAAATTTTACTTGCTAAATTTAATTTAGATTTAACAAAAATTAAAGAATTAGAAGAAGAAAGAAATATTTTAAATGAAAAGCTTAATCAAATGAGAGCTGAATATGAAAAAACTTGAAGTGGTTGATTTTGATTAAAATTTAAACAACATGTTCTTGAAAGAGAAATTGTAAGAGAAATTAGAGAAATTATCTAATTTATTAAAAATATTATAATTTTTATATATTCATAATTTACACTAGTAAATTATGATTTTTTTTATCAATATGCAAACAAAGTTTTATTGTTGTTTGTTTTTTATAGAATTTACTTTTTTGCATTTAACTATTTGTAATATTTAATAATTTATTTTTTGATAAAAAATAATGTAGTTTAGTAAATACTATGTTTATTTTTCTACTACCATTTATTGTTTAATCTTTTTCTATTTTATCTAAAGTATCTTTAATATGAACTTGCAAATTATTTTGCAATTTATCAAAGTCTTCTTTTGAATTAAATGTTTTTTGTTCTAAAGCAATATTATTTGCTTGTTTATAAGAACAGCTTAGCTGTTTTTTCTCTTCATCAACACTTAATATTAAAACTTCAACATCTTGACCTTTATCAAAGTAATCTTCAATGTTATAAACATATTTTTCAGATACCTCTGAAATATGAATTAATCCTTTTCATCCTTGATCGGTTTCAATAAAAAAACCAAAATGAGTGATATTGGTAATTTTACCTTTAACAATTTTTCCTGCACTATACATATAATCTCCTTAATTGATTATAACATTATAAAATCAAAAATAACTTTTATTTAATGTGAATCTTCTGCTAGTTTTTGAGCTTCTGACAAGTTAACAGATACTAGTTTTGAAACTCCTTGCTCCTGCATAGTAATTCCATAAATGTTATCACATTTCTGCATTGTTCCAGAACGATGAGTAATAACAATAAATTGAGTTTTTTCTGAAAAATCATGTAGGTAATCTCCAAATCTTTCAATATTAACTTGATCAAGAGGTGCCTCTACTTCATCAAGTACAACAAGAGGCAAAGGATTAACTTTTAAAATAGCAAATAGCACTGAAAGAGCTATTAGTGACTTTTCTCCTCCTGAAAATAAATTTAGGTTAGTAATTGATTTTCCTGGTGGCTTAACATTAATCTCTATTCCAGATTCTAAAATGTTAGCTGAATCACTATATGCAAGTGAGGCTGAACCACCTCCAAATAATCTAGTAAAGGTTGATTGAAGTTCTTGATTGATCTTTTTGAATGTTTCATCAAAATCTTTAGTCATTTTTTTATCCATATCAGAAATAACTCCTGTTATTGAATCTTTGGCAGATGATAATTCTTCATGTTGATTTTTTAAAGTTAGATATCTTTCTTCAATTTCAATAAATTGTTCAACTGCTTCAACATTAACATATCCAAGAGCATTTAGTTTGGATTTGGTTTCATTGACAATATCACGATAAGAATCTAAATTAGAAAAATCATTATATTTTTCCTTGGCAAATTCAAATGTTAATTTATATTCAGTCAATAAACGATTAGAATTATTTTCTAATTTAATTTCTTCTTTAGATATTAAAAGCTCTAAATTATGAACAATATTTTGTAATCCTTGGATTTCATTACTTTTATCTTTAACAATATTATCAAATTCTTTTATATTAACTAATAAATCATTTTTTTGTTCATTTAAAGCCTTTATTTCATCTCTAATGAATTGAAGTTGATTAACTTGTTTTTTATATTCAACAAGGGCTTCTTGACTATCTCCTGATTGATTAGTTCAATCTTCTCCTGTTAATTGTTTATATTCACTTGATAATAAAATAATTTTTGAACTTAATGCTTCAACTAATGAATTTGATTTTAATTCCTTGGAATTTAAAATATTTATATCATTTCTTGTCTTATCAATTTGATTGTTAGTTGATTCAACTTTCAATTGCAATGACTTTCTTTTAACATTTGCATCATCTAGCTTACTTTCAATCATTTCAAGTAGGGCTTTAAGATTCTCTTTTGATTTAACTGGTGTGGCATGTCCTCCAGTGATTGAACCACCTACATTGATGATTTGACCATCAAGAGTAACGATTCTAAATCTTTTTTCTGTATAAGTTGCTATTTCATTAGCTGAAACAATATCTTGAGCTACTAAAATATTTCCCAGTACAAAGTTAACTGCAACTTCAATATTTGAGTCATATTTAATAAATTCATTCATCATTCCTACGTAACCACTTGATTGTTGAGCAGCTATTATGGCTTCTGAATGAATTGATTTTTCTTTTAAACCATTTAATGGTAATAGGGTTGCTCTACCTGATTTATTATTTTTTAAAAATTTAATTATTTTGTTTGAATCTTCTTTAGTTTTTACAATCAAAGAGTGATTTTGTTTACCAAATGCAGATGCCAATGCTAATTCATATCCTTCTTGAGGTAAAATTAACTCTTGGACAAGGCCAAATAATCCAGGAAATAGATCTTTTGCATTTATAACTGATTGAACACCATAAGGAAAATTGGAGTTTCTTATCAAATTATTTTCACTTAGCTGTTTTTGAACATTTAGTTTGTTAATTTCAGTATCATTTTGGAATAGAAAATCTTCAAGCTGTTTTTTAGTTTCATAAAGTATTTTTAAATTTTCTTTATTTAGATCAATGTCTTCACTAATTTTTTTGTGTTTTTCTTTATTGATTTTATTTTCTTCAACAATATTTGGAATTAATTTTTTAAGTTGTAAAATTCTATTTGGTTTATCTTCTGCTTTGATTAATTCATTTTTTTGATATTCAATAATGCTTTCTAACTTTAAGGTGTTATCTGCCTGAGATGAAATTTCAATTAAATCTAATTGAAGCTTATTAATTCTTAAGTCAAGTTCATACATTGCATCTTTTTTTGAGTCTAATTGAGTTGTTTTTTGATCTAAAATAGATTTTTTTTGTTCTAATTCTTCATTTTTACTTTTAATTTCATTATTTGCTTGGTCAAATATTTTTTGTGATTCTAAAATATCATAAACAATTAAAGTTACTTCTTTATCTTGAAGTTCATTTCTAAGGGTAATGTATTCTTTTGCTTTATTTGCTTGTTTTTTAAGAGGTTTGTATTGTTTTTCTAATTCAAAAAGAATATCAGCTACTCTTTCAAGATTACTTTCTGTTCTTTGCAATTTTCTAACTGATTTAATTTTACGTTTCTTATATTTTGAAACATTGGCAGCTTCTTCAAAAATTACTCTTCTATCTTCTGGTTTAGATTCTGCAAAAGAAGAAACAGTTCCCTGAGAAATTAATCCAAGTGATCCTTTGCCAAGTCCGCTATCCATAATTAATTCTTGAACATCTCTTAGTCTTACATCTTCTTGATTTATAAAATAATAGTTTGCACCATCACCACGATAAAGTCTTCTTGTTATTTCAACTTGATCAAAATCCATATTAATTTTTTTATCAGAATTATCAAATAAAAGTTTTACTTCAGCATAATTAGTTGCTTTTCTGTTTTGAGAACCTGAAAAAATAACATCATTCATAGTTTTACCACGCAGATTTTTAGGTGATTGTTCTCCAAAAACTCATTTAATTGCATCAGCAATATTTGATTTACCACAACCATTTGGACCAACAACACCAGTTATTTTTTCTGGAAAATTAATAATAGTTTGATCAGCAAATGATTTAAATCCTTTTGTAGTTATGGTCAATAATTTCATAGTATTCTCTTAACAATAATTATATCAAAAAAATAAGACATAGTCTTATTTTGTCATTTTAGATAAAGCATTTTGTGCTGCTGTAATTTCTGCTTTTTGTTTAGTTTTTCCAAAACCTGAACCAAGAGTTATTTTATCCAATATAACTTTGGAATGAAATTGATTATTTATCGGTTCATCATTTGTTATATATTCAAGATGACTAGATGAATCTAATTGAACTTTTTCTTGTAAGACTGTTTTGGGAGATTTTAAAATATCAGGATCATTTATTGTTTGATCAACTAGTTTAAAAACAGTAGCATCTAAAACAACATCAATGACTTTATGTTGATTGTCTAAAAATAGGGCTCCAATAAATGATTCAAAAATATCTGCATATAATTTTTCTGATTTATTATCATTTGAATTTCCTGTTTTTAAAAAATCAAGTAATCCAAGTTGTTTAGAAAATTGACTTAAGGCATTATTACCTACTGCATTTTTTCTAATCAGTGTCATCATTCCCTCATCATGATCTGCATTTTGCATGTAAATATATTCTGTTACTTTTTGGTTTAATACACTATCACCAAGTCATTCAATACGTTCATAATCTAATTGTGAAGAATTGTTTTCATTATTAAAAGATTTATGAGTAAAAGCTTGCTCATAAATTTCTTTATTATTGGGAATAATATTAAATTCTTTTCAAATTTTCATTATTTAAGTTTCCTTTTAATCTCATTTACAATATCTTTATCAATTAGTTTTTTGGCTAATTTCAGAGAATTATACATAGATATTTGTTTTGCACTACCTGGTGATTTAATAACAATATGATTTAAACCAAGCATTACTGAGCCTCCAGCAATTTCAATTGCATAAATTGTTTTTTTAGTATCTTTTAGAGCTCCCATTACAAAAAGTGCTCCAATTTTTCTAAAAATATTTTTAGAAAGGTTGGCTTTTAAACTATGGGAAATATATTGGCCAGTTGCTTGGAAACCTTTTAAAAGAATATTTCCTGTAAAACCATCAGCAACAAAAACATCAGATTTATCTTCAAGCAATGTTTTTGCCTCTTCATTGCCAATAAAATTAATGTTTTTATTTGCCCTCATTAATTTAAATGCCTCTTTTGTAACATTATTTCCTTTATGATCTTCTATACCATTTGATAAAAGTGAAACCTTAGGTGATTTAGTTCCAGTTAAAATTGAATGATAAACACTGCCCATTAAAGCAAAATTTTCTAATGTTGATGCATCTGGATCAACTACTGCACCTTGATCAATCATAACTTTTAATTTATTACTTTGAGAATACATAAATCCTGCCATTCCTGGTCTTAAATCTTTTTTAAAGGGTTTTGATGTTAAAAAAGCTCCTGTAACATAAGCCCCTGTGTTAGCACAAGAAACAATAGCTTTTGCATTTTTATCCTCTAATAGTTGATTAATAGCAATTGTTAAAGATGAGTCTTTTTTTCTTTTAAACATTAAAGCTGATGTTTCATTCATTAAAATTTTTTGTGTTGAGTACTTAAATTCAATATTGGAAGGGTAATTTTTAATTTGGTTAAAAGTTTGTTTTGAGCCAACAAGCACTAAACCAATATTAGGATTTTTTTTAGCAAAATCAACTGCAGCATTTAATGCCTCAATTGTTTGTGCTTCTCCTGACATAACATCAAATATAATTTTGTTCATATTATTTTTCTCCACCAATAATAAATGAATAAACTTCTTGTTGACCTTTAATTGAATCAAAGTCAATACCTTGTGTATTTAATTCTTTTTCAAGAGTTTTTAGACCTTTGGCTTTTTTACCAACGATAATATATACATAATCACATCCCACTTTTTGGAAATGTTCTGCAATATTTATAAATAATTCTTGTTGAGTTTTGCAGTTAAACAATATTTTTCCATTACTTATAGCAATTAAATCACCTTTTTTAATTTTCTTATCTAAAAATTTTGTTTTCTTAATTGCTTTTGTAACTTGAATAGTAATTGATTTTTTTCTAATTTCTTTTTGTTCTTTTTTGATATCACTATGTTTATCATCATCAACAAATTGCATTAGTGAATTAATGCCTTCTCACATTGTTTTTGTTTTAACAACATAGATTTTTTTTCTTTTAAAAGATAGTTTAGATGCAAGGGCAGACATAAAGATGTTTTTGTTGTTAACAAAGATATAATATTGTTTTGCATCAATGCTTTTTATAGCATTAACAAATTGTTGAGTAGAAGGATTTTGAGTTTGTCCTCCTTCAATAATATAGTGCACTCCAAGTTTTTTAAATGTATCTGAAATACCTTTTCCAGATGAAACTGCAATAAGAGCTTTTGATACTTTTTGTTTATTATCTATTGCCTTATTATGATTTATTTGGTCCTGCATATTATCAATTTTTGATTTAATAATTTTTCCCTGTTTTTGTGCAAGTTTTAATAATTTATCAGGAGTTAAAGTGTGAGTGTGGACTTTAACAATTTCTTGATCAACAACAATCACTGTTGATGTACCAAATTTATTTACTGATTTTTCAATAGTTGTAGATTTAAATTTATCAATTTTTGCTTTATCTAGTTGAATTGTGACTTCAGTACAAAATCCAACTTCACCTATATTATGTTTAACAATTTTTTTAGTTTTAGTTTTTTTTGGAACACTTATTTTTTCTCCCTGGTATGTTTTAATCATTCCTTCAATAAATATACCAAGTCCAAAAGCACCTGCATCCACTACATTAGCTTCCTTTAATGCCGGTAATAGATTGGGTGTATTTTCTACTGTTTCTTTAATAACTTTTAAAACTTCATTAAAAAATGCTGTTTTAGGATCTTTTGACTTTTTAATAATTTTTTTAAAGTTATGTTTTTTGGCATGTTCTGCAAGTGATTTTGTTAATGTTAAGATAGTTCCTTCAACAGGATTTTTTACTGATTTATATGCAAGTGTTTTAGCTTCGTTAAATATTTTAACAAAATCTTCTTCTGCAAGTTCTTCTTTTCCTTGAACTCCAATTGAAATTCCTTTAAAGAATTGAGACAAGATAACTCCTGAATTACCTGAGGCTCCAAGTAATGATGATTTAGAAAAGGCTGCAGTAATTTCTTCAATTGTTGAACCTTTTTTTAAGCTTTCAATAGCTTTTTTACCTGATTGAGCTGTAATGTTCATATTTGTTCCAGTATCGCCATCTGGGACTGGAAAGATATTTAACTCATTTATTTCATCTACTCTATGTGATAGGTTGTTTGCTCCACCAATAAGCATTTGCTTAAATAATTCAGCACTAATTTTTTTCATAATATCTCCTAATTATTTCTAATTATTTTATACTTTTTATATTATACATATTTTAGCTCTTTTAAGTCAATACTTGTATATTATTTTACCTTAATGTATAATTTAATTTGTACTAAAAGGAGGTCATTATGGCTAGAAAAAGCGATTTAACAGGTAAAGGTCCTCTTTTTGGAAATCATAGATCTCATGCGCTAAATGCAAATAGAAAAAAATGAAATGTTAATCTACAGCAAGTTAAGATTAAAGATCCAAAAACAGGAGAAACAATAAAGTTAAAGTTAACAGCAAAAGAAATGCGTACATTAAGAAAAGCAGCTAAATAAGCTGCTTTTTATTATCTAATATTTAGATATAATACTTTTAATTTCTTCAATATTTAAAGCATTTTTTAGTGATTCAAGGTCATTTTGGATTAATTCCATTAATTTTTTAATATAATCGATGTGAGAGTTATTATCTACTGCTGCAAGGGTAATAAATACTTTTGCAGTTTGATTATCTGCAAATTCAATATTTTCTTTAGAAACCAATACCGACATTCCAAGTTTATTAACTCCATCTTCTGGTCTTGCATGAGGCATAGCAAAGTCTGGAGCAATACAAATATATGGTCCAAGCTTTTTTACTCCATTAATTACTGCATCAACATATGATTGTTCAATAGAGTTATTATCTAGTAATGGTTTAAATGAAATCTTTATAGCTTCTTGCCAAGAAACTTTTGTATTAATTAATAAAATATTATTGCCAATTAATTCTGCAAGCATTTATGCTTTTTCCTTTGAGCCACAAAATGAAATCATTTCTGCAACAAATTTTTCCATTGCTGCTATTGATGGTAAATTAAGTTTTCTAACATCTTTACCTGATTTTTGACTAAATTTATCACTTTTTATATATTCTGATATAGCATCAGAGCCAACAATCTGTAGTTGAGTTCCAATATTTAATTTTGCAACTCCTAGTGATATTGCTTTTTTAACTTGCTCTTTTGGAATTCCTGAACCACCATGTAATACTAGTGGTAGTGTTTGCCTTGTTGCTTCTTGAATTTCATCAAGACGATCAAAATTTAGTCCTTTTCAAGTTTCTGGGTATGATCCATGAATGTTTCCGATACCAGCTGCAAGAATGTTAGGTTTAATTTCTTGCATTTTTTTACATTCTTCAATATCGGCTAGTTCTCCATCTCCGCCTTCAACATGTTCTTCTTTACCACCAATAATTCCCACTTCAACTTCAAGAGATATGTCTTTTTGTAATGTAATTTCTCTTATTTCTTTTGATTTTTTAAGATTTTCTTCAAAAGAAAGTGCTGAACCATCAAACATAACTGATGTAAAACCAGCCTCAATTCCCTTCATACAGTCATCATAATCACCATGATCAACATGAATTGCTACTGGTATAGTTATTTTTAAATCTTGAACTAAGTTTTTAGTTAGATTAGCTGCCACTTTAAAACTTCCCATATATTTAGCTGCTCCTCTTGAAACCGCTACAATAACTGGAGAATTTTCTAATTGAGCTCCTTGTAAAACTGCTCTAATTTGCTCTAAGTTATTTACATTAAAATGCGGGATGGCATACTTACCATTATGAGCTTTTTTAATCATTTCATTTAAATTTACTATTGGCATTTTTTATTCCTTGTATCTTTTTATTCTTTAATATTATATACTAATTAAATACTTAATTGGTAAAAGGAGCCTAATATGAAAATTGTATCAGCCTTTGCAAATGATATGGGTACATCTATTGTTTTAAAGTCCAAAACTCAAAAAATATGCAATAAATTAGGAGTAAGTCCAACAATTAGTGTTGAATCAGCATCTAATGCCACTGCTCTTGTTGATAAAGTTGATATAATAATTACATCACAAGGAAAAGTGTCAACTTTTCAAGATAATAAAAAAGCTAAAATCATTGGTATTGAAAATATGCTAGATGATAATGAAATTGAAAATAAAATAAAACCACATATAAAATAAAAAAAAAACTCACAAAATGTGAGTTTTGTAATAAAAGATTAATTTATCTTTTTTTACCAACCATATTTGCAATAAATGGAATTGAAAATAGTGCAACTGATACTCCAATAGCAACTGCTGCTCCTTTTTTAGCTGCGCTTCCCATAACAAGAGCTGCAACAATAAAGTCTGTATCATTAAAGGTTGTATTAGCAAATCCTAGTTCTCCCATAAATGGTAGAAGTAGAACTGGTAGGAATGTAATCATTAGCCCCTGAATGATGCCTCCAATTACAACTCCTCTTCTACCTCCAACTTTATTAGTTAAAACTCCAGCAGTAGCTCCTAGGAAGAAGTGGGGAATTAATCCTGGAACAACTACAAGTGAACCCATGCTAATTTGAATAAACATTCCAATTAGACCACCAAGTAGTGTTGACATAAATCCTATAATAACTGCATTTTCAGCAAATGGGAATGTCACAGGGCAATCAAGTGCAGGAATAGCACCTGGAACAATTTTATCAGCAATACCTTTAAAAGCTGGTGTGATTTCTGTAATAATTAATCTAACCCCAGTTAGAATAATAATTAGACCAGCAGCAAATGTCAGAGCTTGTTTAATTGCTCATAGAATATAATGTCCTGAAACACCTAGTGTTCCATTAATAAATTCTGGTCCTGCAGCAATTGATGTTACAAGGTAAATAATACCCATAGCAATAGCTGTTGAAACAGATGAATCTCTTAGAAATCCAAGTCCTTTTGGAATTGCAATATCTTCTGTTGACTTTGATCCTTTACCAACCAATTTACCAACATAAATTGAAGTAATATATCCAATAGTCCCAAGGTGCCCAAGAGCAATGTCATCTCCTCCCGTAACTTTCCTCATATACGGCTGGGCAATAGCCGGGAAAAATGTCATTGTAAATCCAGTAACAAGTGATCCACAAAGGATTAGTGTAAATCCTGTTAGTCCAGCTACGTCAAGAACGATTGCTAGAATCATTGACATAAATAGGGTATGGTGTCCTGTTAGAAAAATATATTTTCATTTTGTAAATCTAGCGATGAAAATATTAACTGCCATACCACCAATCATAATAGCACCAGTTGTCTTACCGAATTTTCCAATTGCAGTAGAAACAAATACTTCGTTGTTTGGAACAATTCCTCTAACATTAAATATTTGTTCAAAAAGCTTACCAAAGCTTTCCAGTGATCCAACGATTGTTCCAGCACCAGCAACTAGGATTAGAAATCCAAATATACCTTTAAATGTACCACGCAAAACATCAGATCCGTTTTTATCTTTTTGAATTATTAGACCAATAGCAATTGCTAATCCAAGCAACATTGCTGGGTCTGAAAATAATTCTCTAAAGAATCCAATCATATAGTCTCCTTACTTAGAAAGAACTGGTAATAATTTTTCTCTCATTTCATCTTTTGAAACAAGATTGTTTAATAATACCTTAGTTCCTTTATATTGTTTTGTTGCATCATCCAAGTCTTTTCCTGTAACTAAAATATCGCATTTATTGTCAAAAGACGTTAGTGACTCATGTGAAACTGAATAACCACTAATACCTGCTTCTTTTAATACAGCTTTAATGTTCATCTCTACCATAAAAGATGAGCCAAGACCGTGTCCGCAAACGGCAACGATTGTTTTCATATTTTCTCCTTGAATGAATTTTTATTTGAATAAAATTGTTATTCAAAACTTATTATAAAACATTTTATATATTTTTGGAGCAAAAATGTAAATGTTATTTTTTTAACATTTTATCAATATTTTTATTATAATTGCCTGCATTAAAAATATAAGAACCAGCAACCAGAACATCAGCACCTGCTGCAATAATATCTGGGGCATTAAAGTCTTTTATACCTCCATCTACTTCAATTAAAAAGTTATGCTTTTCTTTTAATTTAGCAAAATTAGAAATTCTTTCTAGTGAGCCATCAATAAATCCTTGACCACCTTTTCCAGGTTCTACACTCATTATTAATAAAATATCAATTTGATCAAGAAATGGTATTACAGAATCAACTGATGTTGCTGGTTTTAGCGATATACCAACTTTTTTGTTTAATGATTTAATGTGATTAATAACTTTTTGGGGGTCATCAGTAGCTTCAATATGAAAAGTTATTGAATCTGCGCCTGCATTAGCAAAAGCAGTTGCTTGCTCAATTGGGTTAGAAACCATTAGGTGAACATCAAAATGAAACTGATTAAATTTTGCAACTTCTTTTAGTTGCTGGGGACTATATGTTGTAGCTGGTACAAAATTGCCATCCATAACATCAAAATGAATTCACTTAACTGCCTTGTGGGTTAGTTTTTTCATTTCTCCATTAATATCATTTCAATTTGCTGCTAGTAATGATGGTGCTATAATTGTCATTATTTTTCTCCTTTTAGGTTTTTAATTATTTTTTTATAATTATCATATCTTAATTGGGAAATACTTTTTCCTACTTGCTCTTTTATTTTACAATCTTTTTCATTTAGATGAATGCAGTTATTAAATTTACACTCATTCATTAGTTTTTTAAAATCTAAAAATTGATTTGCAAGGTCAATTGGATGTGCTGCGATTTGTTTTATCGATGAAAACCCAGGTGTATCACAAACTAAACCATCAAAAATCTTATATAAAGTGTTTTTAGTAGTTGTGTGTTTGCCCCTATTTAAGGTTTTTGAAATTTCATTTGTTTTTAATTCAAGTTTTGGATCTAATTTATTTAGTATCGTTGATTTACCAACTCCAGATTGACCAGCAAATATTGAAATTTTACTTTTTATTTTGTTTTTAAAAAACTCTTTATCAATATGTTTTCATGAAGACTCTAAAACTTGATAACCAGCTTTTTTATATTCATTTAAAATATGGTTAAATTCTTCACCTTTTTTTAAATCTTTTTTAGTAAATACTAAAATAGGTTTAATGTTATAAAAACTATAAAATAAAATCATTTTATCAACTAAAAGTGGAGCTAAATCAGGCTTTTTAAATGATGCTGTAATAAATACCTGATCAACATTAGCAACTTTGGGTCTAATAATTAAATTTGAGCGTTGCAAAACTTCTGTGATATAGTTATTTTCTAAATTAACAATAACTTTATCACCACAAACAATAGTATCTTTAAGTTTGATTTTTTGACTAGCTGAACAAACATACATTTTGTCTTTGGCTAAAATCAAAAAATTATCTTTTACTGCCTGAACGACAACCCCTTTATCTTGCATAAAATACTACTACTCCTATTATTGTTAATAATAGCATAATAACAAATACCTTAACGTGTAAAGGAAGGTTTCTAAGATTTCCTTTTGGTTCAAGATTATCATCATATGAATCATCATGATCAAAAAGAGCTTTAAATTTATTAACTACAACTAACTTTTGTTCAAATTGGCGAGATTTATCAAATGCTGTTTCTAAATCTTTTTTAAATTCCTGAAATGAGCTATGTCTTTCACTTGGTAATTTAGCAGTTGCTTTAATTACAGCATTCTCTAATGCTTGGGGAACTTCTTTTGCAATATTTTTAACATTTGGTAAGGGCATATCACTAATTTGCATTTTAACACTACGCTCAGCTTCTGCTCTTTGAGATGCAAGGGCACTTTCTTTAAATGGCTTTGATCCTGTAAGTAGTTCAAAAAGAATAATTCCAATTGAATATATTTCTGATTGAATTGTAGCTGAATAATTAAATAAAATTTCTGGAGCCATGTAATATTGTGTTCCAGCAACACCTGTTGTTGATGTAATGTTTAGTGAAAAGTTCTTAGCTTTGGCTAAACCCAAATCACACAGTTTAATTTCACCAGAACTTTTAACCATAATGTTAGCTGGCTTTAAATCTCGATGTAAAATTCCTTTTGTATTTAAAAAATCTACTGCATCTAAAATTTGAATAACATAATCAACAGCTTCTTTTTGATCTAAAAATACTCTTTTTTGAATAATTTTATCTAAATCAAATCCCTTTACATATTCCATGGCAATATAATAGTCGCTTGGTTTGGGACCAAATTTATAATCATAAATTTCAACAATGTTTTTGTGGATAATTTTTGACATAGCTGCAATTTCAGACTGTCATCTTTTGATATGTTTCTCTGGTATTTGATTAATATTGCTATCAATAAGTGGTTTTTTTATAGCTATTTGTTTTCCTGTAGTTTTATCTAAAGTTAAGTATGTTCGAGCCATACCTCCTGCACCTAGTTCTTTAATTACTTGATATCTACCTGCAATAATCATTAAAACTCTCCTATAATAATAGTTGAATTATCTCTGCCACCATTTAAATCAGCAGCTTCACAAATTCCTACTGTAGCTGATTCAATTGAATTAGAATTTGCAATAATTTTAATTATTTCATTTTCTGGTATTTCTGAATAAATACCATCAGACATTAAAATTAATTTTGTTCCTGGAACCAGTTCAAGTGAATATCAATCAATTAAATAATCTTTTTGATACCCAAATACATTGTATAAAATATTGCGATATGGATGTTCTTTAAGTTCTTTGCGATTAATTCTTCCATCATTAAGTAATTGATTAGCTACAGTGTGATCTTCTGTAATTTGGTTTAATTTATTATTATATAAAACATAAGCTCTTGAATCACCAATATTTGCTATATAAATATCTTTACCAACACCAATGGCAACACACAAAGTTGTTCCCATATCTTCATAATGATCATCATCTTCAATTGTTAAGCGATAAAGTTTAATAATATCATCAGTGATTTTTTTAAATCACTCTTGAATTTCTATTTTTGGTACATCTCTAAAATCAGGAGCAATTTTATATTCTTCTACAATTAGATTAGTGGCAGTTTCTGAAGCTATCTTTCCCCCTTTATGACCACCCATTCCATCGCATAAAACGGCGATGAATTCACCACCAGCTTTTTTATAGTAGGCAGCAGTATCCTGATTATCAGGCCTGATTTTGCCTTGTGTAGAATATGTGGCCAAATCCATTAAGACTCCTTATTTATTTCTTTTAATATAATATTTTCAATTTCTTTTGCAGCACTTAAAGCATCGCCATTAACAACTGCATAATTGTATTTTTCTTGATAGCCCATTTCATCTTTAGCTTTAATTAATCTTTTTTTAATTAACTCAGGTGTTTCTGTTGCCCTTTGTTTTAATCTACTTTCTAAAATTTCAAGAGATGGGGGAAGTAAAAAAATCGAAAGACAATCAGGATAAAGTTCAAGAATTCTCATAGCACCAATGGTTTCTATCTCTAAAATAACATTTTTACCTTTTGTAAGCAAACTATCAACATATGCCCTTGATGTGCCATATTTATTACCTGCAAATTCCACTCATTCAATTAAATCATTTTTAGCTATCATTTCTGAAAAAACTTCTTCACTTACAAAAAAGTAATCTTTTTTATCTACTTCATTTAAACGTTGAGTTCTTGTGGTATAGGAAATAGAAAAACCAAGATTTAAATCTTTATTTTTAGAAAATATTTCTCTTAATGTTCCCTTGCCAACACCTGAGGGTCCTGAATATAGTATTAATTTTCCTTTCACAATTATTCCTTTCATGGAACAAGATGAGATATATCTTGTTTTTCTATAATTAATTTTCTTACTTGAGTTGATGAGGCATTAGACTTCGTTTGATAAAGTTTAACATCTAATTGATTTCAACAATTTTTATAAATTTTTGCCAAGTCTTTTTCATATGCTAAATCATTTTGATTACGATAACCTCTAACAATAGTGTAAATATTATTTTTTTGACAATATGCTACTGCTTTTTGATCTCAAAATTGAACAACAACATTTTTATAATTTAGTGACTTAATTATATCAAGTCTTCTATCTAAATTAAAGAGTGGCTTTTTTTTATCATTTATCATCACAATCACATGAACTTCTTTATAATCTTTTAATGCTTGTTTTATTACTTGATGATGGCCATTTGTTAAAGGATCAAATGATCCTGGAAATAAACATTTATCTTTTTTCATATTGTCAAATCCTAGTTATTTTAGAAAAATCTTTTGTTTTAATTAATTTAAAATTATTAAACTTATCTTCTAGATTTATTTTTTGGGGAATTTGTCCAGTAATAAAGCCATGCATATTTAACATATTATTTTGATCAATAAATGAAAGGAGATAATCTAGTGATTCTTTTGCTAAGGGATATGGGGCATCAATAAAAATTAAATCAAACTTTTGATTTTTAAATTTTGTTATTAATTTTTTATAATCAAAATTATATATTTGATACTCTGCTTTATTAATTATTCTTAAATTATCAGATAAAATTTTTGAAGCACTTAAATCTAATTCATTAAAAACACAGTTGATTGCTCCCCTTGATAATGCCTCAATACCTAATTGTCCTGATCCTGCAAAAATATCTAATACCATAGTGTTATTTAGCTTGTGGGGCAACATGTTAAACATACTTTCCTTAGCTCTTTGAAGTGTTGGTCTTGTTGTCTCTGAATTAGGAGCTCTTAATTTTTTTGCTCGATATTTTCCTGTTATTACTTGCATTTTTATCCTTATTATTAAAGATATTATAACATAGTTGTTATTAGTTTTTGATTATGGTATATTTATACCTAGAAATGTTAAAAACATTATTTGCTTTAAAACGAAAGGAAAATAATAATGATTAAAAAAGGTTTAAATAAACCCACACTTGTCTATGCCCTTGGAGGACTAGATGAAGTTGGAAAAAACCTCTATGTTGTAGAACATGGTGATGAAATTATCTTAATGGATTGTGGCCAAAAATTTGGTTCTAATCTTCCTGGAGTAAACTCAATTATTCCAAATTTTAAATACTTGATTGATAATGCCCATAGGCTAAGTGCAATTATTGCAACCCATGGACATGAAGATCATATTGGAGGAATCCCTTATCTAATTAATGAGTTTAAAAAGATTGATAAAGAAATACCTGTTATATATGCTCCAAAAATTGGAATTGCACTTTTAGAAAAGAAATTTCAGGAATTTAATATTAATTATCCAGGTCTTGTTGAATTTGATGGTGATTCAAAAATTAAAACAAAACATTTTGAAATTGAAATGTTTTTAGTTAATCACTCAATTCCCCAATCATATGGTGTTGTTCTAAAAACCCCAAATGGTGTTGTTGTCAATACTGGAGATTTTAAATTTGACCACACCCCAGTTGGGCTTGCAGCTGATATTGCAAAAATGAAAAAAATTGGTAATGCTGGAGTTGATTTAATGCTTGGGGATTCAACTAACTCTGAAATAGAGGGATCAACACCTTCTGAATCACTTGTTAAAGATGAAATGGATAAAATTTTTGCTAATGCCAAAGGTAGAATTTTAATTGCTACCTTTGCCTCTAATGTTGATAGGGTTGGTCATATTGTTCAAACAGCTAAAAAATATAATAGAAAAATTATAACTTTTGGTCGCTCAATGGTTAAAGTATTAGAAATTGGAAAAAGAATTGGATTAATTGATAATACTGAAAGTTTATTTATGAAAACTGATGGTATTAATAAAATTGATGATGAAAATATTTTAATTTTATCAACTGGATCTCAAGGTGAGCAAATGGCTGCTCTTTCTAGAATTGCTCGTGGAGAACATAAGGATGTCAAAATTAAACCAAAAGATACAGTTATTTTTTCTTCATCACCAATTCCTGGTAATTCTCTTAATGTCATTAGATTATTAAATTCGCTTTCTAGACTAGGAGCTAGTTTAAAAATTAATAAGGAAGATGGGATTCTTCACACATCTGGCCATGCTCCAAAAGAAGAGCAAAGATATATGTTTGAATTAATGAAACCTAAAAATTTTATGCCAGTTCATGGAGAATATCGTATGCAAGTTGAATATGGTCATACTGCAGTTGATTGTGGAGTTGATGAAGATAAAGTATTTATTAGAGGCAATGGCCAAACACTTCAACTATTAAATGGTGTAGTTACACTTGGACCAGATCTTCATTCTGGTATTTTCTATATTGATCAAAACAATGATCAAATTAGTGATTACATATTTAAAAATAGAGTAAAAATGGCTGATAATGGAGCAATTGGAATATATGTTGTGATAAATGATAAAAACAAAAAGATTATTACATCACCTAAAATTATTTCTAAGGGATTTATTTATATAAAAGAAAACACCCAGTTAATTAAAGATATTCAAAAAATGGCTATTTATATTGCAAATAAATATTCAGGATCAAATTTTAATAAAGAAGCTATGGAAAAAGATATGTCTAAATCAATATCAAGATTTATTGGTAGAAAATTAAAAAGATACCCATTGATTAAAACAATCTTATTAAAAAAATAAATTTTATAAATATATAAAACATAATTCATATAATCTTTTAATATTTAATTAAATAATATAAAAACTAAAATTAGAAAAAATAAATTTTGAATATTAGATTTATATGTTTTGCTCTATCTTTTTAATTCTTGATTAATGATATTTGATATTTCACTTGATCTTTTACCAAAAATCACAACCACTTCTTTTGATTTAACCATAATGCCAGTTGCCCCAAGCATTTTTAATTTATCTGGTTTAATTATTTTGTTATTATATAATTCAAAATAAATTTTAGAAATATTAGCTCGAGTGCCATTAATATTAGTTTTACCACCTAACGCTTCAAAAAGTTCATCTAACTTAAATGATTTAGCAGAAAGTTTTTTTGATCTCATCTGTCTTGTAAAAAGAAAGATGGCCATCAAAAATCCAGAAACTGCAATTACAAACAATATATATATTTCAATTGAGTAATTAGTTAAAAACATTTAATTTCTCCTTCTATTTAATTATATATTAATAAAATAAATCTGTTTTTTTTTTTTTTTACACAAAATATTAATTTTTAGTTATAATAATATCGAATCAATAATTTGTTTATTGTTGATTCACCAAAGCAAAATAATCGATTTTGTTACTGATGGGCTTGATCACCCATCTTTTTTTGTACTTATTTTCAAATGGGCTTTTTTATTTCAAATGATTTACCATTTAAATATTTTAAATCATCTATTAATTCTTTAAATACAACCTTATAAGCACATAAATTAATAGCAGAGGCTTTAGGACCATCATACTTAGGATCTCCAATTAGTGGATATCCTGCATTTGAAAGCTGAACTCTTATTTGATGCTTTCTTCCAGTTATTAATTTTATATCAACAAGAGATGACTTTTTATCATCCCTTATTTTTTTAACTTCAAGTTTAGCAACCTTGCCAAATTTAGCATTAATTACCATTTTTTGTTTAATTTCATTATGCTCTATTTTATCTTTTAAAAATAATTTTTTAGGAAAAATACCTTTAACTCTAGCAAAATAGTATTTTTCAATCATATTTTCTTGTCCAATAGCTTTTGATAAAATACAATGAGATTGATAATTTAGAGAAAAAATAACAATTCCTGAAGTATATTTGTCTAAACGATGAATATTTATAGGCTGGTATGATGTATTGTGTGGTATTTTACCTTTAGAATCAAGGTAAGATAGAACTTTTGAGTGTAGATCATTTGGTTTATCTGCTGAAACCAATATACCTACTGGCTTATTTACAAGCAAAATATTATCATCTTGATAAATAATATTTATTTTTGAGTCATATTTGGCAATTTCTATTTTTTTTATTTCAGTTCCACGAAAATAAGTGATAATTTCATCACCTTCTTTTAATAAATAAGATTGATCATTAGTTTTTTTACCATTAATTCTAATATCTTTTAATCTAAATTTCTTCATCACATGAGATTTAGGTAAATTGTAATAAGATATTAAAAATTTATCTATTCTTTTGTTATGATCATTTTTTGTTATTTTAATCTTTTGCATAACATATATATTATATATTAAAAAAGAAGTAGGTATGCCCTACTTCTTTTTATAATTGGTGCGGATGAAGGGAATCGAACCCCCACTCCTAAAGGAACTAGATCCTAAGTCTAGCGCGTCTACCAGTTCCGCCACATCCGCATCATGGTGATCCCAGTAGGACTCGAACCTACGACACCCTGATTAAAAGTCAGGTGCTCTAACCAACTGAGCTATGGGACCTATCTGATAATATGCCTTAGTATTATACCAAAAGAAAAAATAGATATGTAAATTTTCTATTTTCTTAATTATTCGCTAATTTTTGTTAAATCAGTATGTTTAACATTGTTGAATTCTTCAATAGCTTTATTAATGTCTTCAACTGAATTTTGTAATTTTAATCTTTGAACAATGACTGAAAGCGCTTCTTTGTCTTGTGAAGATAAATCAAAAGATTTATCATCCATTTTTTTAGTATTGAAATAAACTAAAAATGAATGCATTGCTTCTTTACCGCTTGGAGATAGTTTTCCAATTCAAATTGATGTTTTATCTGCCATATTTATATCCTCCAGATTCTAGATTATTATATCACAAGCTATAAATGTAATAAATAGATTACGTTTTTAAAATCAAATTAATTACATCTTCTTTTTTTAAATTATTAAAATAATTAGAGAATTTTTTGCTTTCTTCTACAATTTTTTTAATATTAACACTTGTGTATTTTATATTAATAAATTTATTAGCAAATTCATTTATATCACTTTGAGTAAAATGCTCTCCATGTATGACAAATTCTTTTATTAAATTGTTTTTATCTAAGTTAAAAGAAAATTGAAGAGTACCAAATCCTGGAAAATATTGACTATTCACTTTTTGATAATCAATTTTATTATTTATTAAAAAGTTGATTTGTTCTCTTTTGTTTTTAGCTATAAGGTCTATAGTCTTTAAATCCTTTTTATTTAATAGGTATTCTTGATTAGATGAAATTTCATTAATTATTTTATTAACTAAATCAATTACATCAATATTATCATTAATGTATTCTTTTAAATTTGTGACCCTTGAAATAACTGATTTTACACCTTTAGATTTAATTTTTTGACTATTAGGTAATAAGATTTTATCAATAGATGAAAAATCACTATTAAATAATATAGTACCGTGGTGAACTAAATTATCATCCACAACCATTTGGGCAATTCCAGAAATTTTTTTATCATCAATTAATAAATCGTTTCTACCAGAAAAATAAACTTCTTGATTTGTTATTTTATTTAGTACATAAACGATTGGTTGTGATAGTTTTTTAAATTCATTAAAATCATTTTTTTGATTTTTTAAAATAAATGAAAAATTAAGATTTCCTAAATCTTGATAAACTGCTCCCCCACCTGAATTTCGTCTTATTAATTCGATATTATTATTTTTTAAATAATTTAAATCAACTTCTTGATGAGGATTTTGATTTTTACCAATAATTACGCAAGGTTTATTAATATATAGTAAAAAGATTGATTCTTGGATATTTTTGGCCAAAAATTCTTCTGTTGCAATATTTATAAATGGATCATTTGACTTTAAAAATATGTATTTCATAACACTCCCTATTAATATTATATATTAATATTTTTTAATTTTTGTTTGTAAATGTTTTCAGATAATGGTATAATCTCATTACTTGAAAAAATTAAAAATATAAGGAAAAAAGCTATGAAAGCAGTTGTAAAAACCAAGCCAGGTAAAGGATTTACCTACAAAGAAATGCCTTCTATAAAAAATGTTAAAAAAGGCGAAGTAAAAATTAAAATGATCTATTCATCTATTTGTGGAACAGATGTTCACATTAACCAATGAGATGATTGATCAAAAAAAACAATTAAAACACCTCAAATAAATGGCCATGAAGGTGTTGGTCAAGTAGTTGAAATTGGACCAGGAGTTAAAAATGTTAAGAAGGGTGACTTTGTTTCATATGAAACTCACTACTATTGTGAAAAATGTACAGTGTGTAAACAAGGAAACATCCATGTTTGTAAAAAAATGACAATTCTTGGAGTTCATATGGATGGAACATGAGGGGAAGAAATTAAAATTCCTTCAAAACTATTATTTAAAATACCTAAAACAAGAAAAGTTCCACTAAAATATTGTGGAATTCTAGAACCATTTGGAAATGCCCACCATACTCTTTCATATACAAATCTTAAAGGAAAAAATGTATTAATTTCAGGAGATGGGCCAATAGGTATCTTTGGAGCTCTAATTGCAAAAGCCAAAGGAGCTAAAACAGTTCACCTAACAGGAGCAAGTACATTTAGATTAAATCTAGCTAAAAAATGTGGAATTAAAGTTATTGATGTTAGAAAAACAAAAAATCTAAAAGCAAAAATAGATAAATTAACTAAAGGTCAAGGGATTGATGCTATTGGTGAATACTCAGGTGCACCTATTGCACTTCAAAACATGATTGACATAATTAATCCAGGTGGATACATTGGTGTTCTATCAGTTTATTCAAAAAATAAATTTGATATTGAAGTTAATGAACTTGTGTTTAAAAACATTAATATGCAATTTATTTGTGGAAGAAAAATATTTGAAACATGAGAGGATTCATTTAAATTAATTAATACTGGTAAAATTAAATTATCAGCAATTGATAAAATTGTTACCCATGAATTTGCTCTTAAAGATTACCAAAAAGGATTTAAAGCAATTGAATCAGGAAAAGCTGGTAAAGTTCTTCTAAGAATTGGCAATGACCCAACAAAAAATACGAAAGGTAAAAAATAAATAATGAGGAAAAATGAAAAAGTAACTAAATTATTTGCTTCAAAACTTGAAGAATTAAAAAATGATGGTTTATTTAATACAATTAGAGTACTAGAAAAACCTAACCAAACTATTACTCAAATTGATGGCAAAAGAATTTTAAACTTTAACTCTAATAACTTTTTAGGCTTTGCATCAGATCCAAAAATTATTAATGCTTCAATAAAAGCACTAATAGACTTTGGAGTAGGTCCAGGGGCTGTTAGATCAATTTCAGGTTCACTTGACCTACATAGAAAAGCAGAAAAAATGTTAGCAGAATTTAAAGGGGCTGAAGATTGCATTTTAGTGCAATCAGGTTTTCAAGCTAATACTACATTAATACCTACAGTATTTGGAGCTGATGATTGTGTTATTTCAGATTCACTAAACCATGCATCAATTATTGATGGAATTAGACTTTCAAAAGCTAATAAAAAAATCTATCAACATGCTAATATGGATGATCTAGAAGCTAAAGTTAAAGAGGCAAGATCAGAGGTATCAGGAATGGTTGTTATTATTACTGATGGAGTTTTTTCAATGGATGGAGCTATTGCTAATCTTCCTGAAATTGTAAAAATTGCCAGAGCTAATGATGCAATGATTTATGTTGATGATGCTTGAGGAGAACTTGGACTAGGAAAAACTGGAAGAGGTACACCGCAGCACTTTGATCTAGAATCAGAAATAGATTTTGAAGTTGGCACACTTTCTAAAGGTTTTGGAGTTCAAGGTGGATTTATTACAGGCTCAAAAGAATTAATTGGATATCTTCGCCAAAGAGGTAGACCATTTATCTTCTCTACTGGTCTTGGGCCAGCAGAAGCAGGGGCGGTTATTGCTGTTCTTAAAGAACTAAATGAATCAACAGCAAGAATTGATAAATTACATGAAAATCAAAAATACTTTGCTGATGGAATTAGAAAACTTGGATTTGAACTAAATTCAGAAACACAAATTATTCCCCTTATGATCAAAGATGAAAAACAAACACAAGCAATGTCAAAAGCACTGTTTGAAGAAGGAATATTTGTTACTCCAATTGTTTTTCCTACTGTTCCAAAAGGGACTGCTAGGTGTAGATTTATTGTCTCAGCAGAACACACTAAAGATGATCTAGATGAATGTTTAGATAAAATTGAAAAATGTGCAAAAAAACTAGGAATTATTTAATAAAAACTGGCTTGAATTTAGGCTGGTTTTTTAAATAGTTTTTGTTGACAATTGCATATTTTGTATTTTGTTAATTTTACTATATAAAAACTGCACTTCTATTTTGAAGTGTAGAATATTAATTGAATATTTGTATTAAGCATATTAAATATCATTAAGTAATTTTTTTAATGATTCTTTACTATGTTTAGGTGGAAAATACTCCACTTTTACTCCCAATAGATTGGCCCTCATTATTTGAGATCAAGTTCTAACCATTGGTTTAAGGAATTCTTCTGGTAGGCATGGTTCATGTCTTAAATATCATTCCTTTGTTCCAGAAACAGTTGTATGTATTCAAACATTTAAGTGGTCATAATCCTTGATAAAGTCAAATTGTTCAATTCAATATTTGTAATTGTATGGAGCAGCATAAACATACATTGGAAAAAGAATAACTAATTGATCTGTTTCTAAAAGTAATTTTCTTTCTTCTGATGGATCAAAGTCTATGTCTGTGTGGATAAAAACTTCATAATCAGGATATTCTTTTAAAACTTTTTTACAAGCTTTTGATGTTTCAAATCGAGGATGAAAAACTTTAACAATTTTTCTCATAATTTAAAAGAATGTTCTACTTATAGATTTTCTAAATAGCTCTCCAAGTCTTTTATCCATAATGACTTCCTGTTCTTTTGTTGGACTAGTGATTTTTTTAATTTCAACTAAAATCTCTGATAATAGTTTAATTATTTTTTCTTCATTTTTCATTTTTTTTACTCCTGTTATTTACAAATTGTGCAGCCATTTGTGCAAAAATTGCATATTTGTTTTTTATTATTGTTATCTTCAATATTTGTAAAATCTTTTATTTCAAATAATATTTTATTTAAAATTATGTTTATTTTAGTTTCCATATTGTTTTCCAAATTTACTTTTAGCAAATATTATAAAGGTAGGAAGAATAATAAACATCATTCAACCATTAAATGTCACTACTGATCATATAATAGCTGCAAAAAAAGGAAATTTATACACTATTACACCTGATATAGCTCATGATAATGTTACTCCTATCCATATTAATACTGAGTAAATACCTTGTTTTATTTTTGAATCACCCATTAAAGCAGGAAGTGCACATAATAAATATGGAACAATATAATCAAATATTAATGCTATAGGATGTGGTCTTGAGCCTAAATTACCAGCAATTCATGTTGCAAATACACCAACAAATCCTGTGGCTAGTGCTACTTTAAATCCATTAATTTTTCCAAATTTTTTAGCAAAAATAATAGCTGCTAAGGGCAAAATATAAAAATGTCATTCTTTTGTAGCTCCCATAATTACTGCTATGGGAGATTTATGTGGTATAAGGCTTGCAGATATTCTTGATATGACTGCTAAAAGAGCAGCAGTAATAGCGACATAAGTTATGTGATTAGTTTTAAATTTTGTGTTTTTATTTTTCATTCTATTTCTTTCTTAGAAATCCTAGCATAATAAAAAAGGCTGAGATTTCATTTATTTAAATGGTTTTTTTATCTAAATTTTAGTTTTTATTTTTATAAAGAATAGTCAAAAGCTCTCGATGTAAAATGACAAAGAATTCAGCTCCTGAAATATCTTAAACTTTTTTTAAATTATTTATATTATTTTTTTTAATTTAGAAACTGACAAGACCAAGCTTTTTAAATTTTTATTATATATATTGTCTCTAATTCCAATTACATTATCAGCAAATTCATAAGGTGATCTATCATTTGATATTTCAATAAAATATGCTTTTGACTTATTTGGAATAATATGTTTTTTAAATTTTTTACTTTGCTTTCTAAATACAGAGACTGAGGGCATAGAGATGATTCTAATATTTGCTCTATTTTTAAAGGCCTTGTAGACATATTCCATTTCTCCCCCAGAGCAAATAACTGTTTTAAAGTTTTTATTTTTTTCTTTTTTAAGAATGTATGCTCCTTTAGTAAATTTTTCATATGAAACATTTGATAAAGTTTTAACAATTTCATTTCTTAATAAAATAATAGTAGGATGATCTTTAGCTTTTAAATAATAATTATATGCAAGTAGTGCTTCATGGGCATCAATTGGTTTTCACTCAATTAAATTAGGTGTTGCTCTTAGGATTGCAGTTTGTTCTACTAATTGATGGTATTGACTAAGTAAATCTGTTTCTGCAAATACATAATTTAGTACAACCAAAATATTTTGTTTTAATATAGCAGCTGATTTTAATCCTGGAAGAATGTAGTCTACTCAGTTTGTATCAACAAACATAGCTGGATTAATACCTTCGTAAAATGCCATACCAGAAACTATTGGTAAAATAGCACCATCTCTAACTCCATATACAATATTTTTTTGATAAATATTGTTAAAGCTAGTATCAATGCCTTGCATAATGCCAACATTTAAAACTTCTCCTGTGCCATCCATATATGATGGCAATAATTCTGATATCTTTTCTTGAACTCTTAACAGTGAATTTTCTTTTACACTATTTAATTTAATGCAATGGCATTGATATGAATAAATCATTTGCTTTTGACCAACACATGTTTTAAAATGTTTTATTAAATCTATTTTACTTCTATCTGTTTTTAATAATTTTTTATAAGTATTAGATTTAGTAATCTTAATTCCTTCTTTAAGTTTTCATTTTTGATAGTTTTCTTTTTTCTTTTTAATAATTTTTTTAAAAGATTTTTTAACATCTTGATTTAAATTTCATTTTTTTTGAGAAATTGAAATTCTAGATTCTAATTCTTCTCAAGTTATGTCATCCATTGGCTTTAAATAACACATTAATTTTTCAAAAGCCGCTTCTTTTGCCATTCCCACATTAATATTAATTAATGTAGGTGCTTTTGATGCTTTGGCATTTTTAATTGCTTTATTAAAATTAATTTCAAATGATTCTAGTTTATCAAAATTAATATTTTTATAGTTAAATTTTGAGCCTTGTGCTCTTTTAGATAGATCATCACTAAAAGTGGTAGAGTAATTTTTTGCCTGCTTTCAAACTCCAACATTTATAATAATTAAATTATTTAATTTAAAATGACCTGCAAATGACATAGCCTCATAAGTCATACCATTATGTAAGGTTTCATCAATACATAAAACATATGTATATGGTTTTGCTTTTTGTTTTAATTTACTTGAAACAAACTTTTGTGCTAGTGCTAGGCCTGTAGCTTGAGCAACATCTTGACCTAATGGATAAGTTGTTGCATCAACGCCAGGGGTAATACCATGTGTGGGTATCATAGGTAATTTAGAATTTAATTTAGAATATGTTTTTAAATCTTGTTTTTTAATATCATAACCAAAATGATAAAGAGTTGAATAAAGCACAGGAGCAGCATGTCCTTGAGAGAAAAATAATCTATCTCTATTAAATCACTTTGGTTTAGATGGGTTAATATTTAGATGATTTTTATAAAGATAATAGAGAATTGGAGAAAGTTTTAAAGAAACATCTAATCCACATCTAGTATTTTTAACTGATGAAAATATATTTGTTGCAATATATTTAATTGATGTAATATTTTTTTGATCTTGTCTTTTCATAATTATTTTATGTTTTTAAATTTTGAGCAAAGTATAATAACTAGCACTGGTAAGATGATTCACATCATTCAACCATTAAATGTTACTATTCCTCATTTTAAAGCTGTGCTATAGGGCTTGACACCTCAAGCAAAAACTCCTGATACTGCCCATGACATCATTATTAATGTTCAAACAATAATCGATGTTATAGCTTGCTTAATTTTTGAATCTAGTGATACAAAAGCAATTGTTGTACATAATGCTCATGGAATCATATAATCAAAAGCAATTGAAATTGGTGATACATAAAAGCTATATGTGCCAGTAAAACCTGCTGCTATTACTCCAATCATTGCTCCTGATAATGCAACAAAAAATCCATCTTTTCTACCAAATTTGTTAATTAAATAAATTGTTGCTGCTGGAATTACATAAAATTGTAATTCTTTTGGAGCACCGAGTAATTTTCCAAGTGGTGTTCCTGATTTTAAATATGTTATAACAAAAAATCTTGCCACTACAAGTGTTGCAGCTAATACTCCAGCATGAGTAATAATTGCTATTGTGTTTTTATTTTTCATTCTATTTCCTTTTTAGAAATCTTAGCATAATAAAAGAGGCTAAAATTTCATATGATTTAAAAATAGTCTTTTTTTATCTGAAATTTCAGTTCCTCTTTTTTATAAAAGGATGATCAAAGGCTTCTCCATATAAGATGGCAAAGACTGCAGCCTATGAGTTTTCAACTAATGTTGACAATATAAATGATCAATTATTAGCATAGCTAATGGCAGTCACCATTTATATTCATAGAGATATTATCTCCGTACTAGCCAAATACATTTTGACTACATATATATTATACAAAATAAAAAAGAAAAATTTCTTATTTTTTTAATTCTTTTTTCAATGTTTATTAATTATATATACTAAAACTAAATAATAATTTTTTTATATTATTTAAGTTTTAAAATAACATCTCCGGCTTTAACTTTACCTTTTTTAATAACATCAAATGGTTTTTTGTTTGTAATAATTACTGGTGAATGAATTGATAGCGATTTTTCACTAATTAGTTTAATATCAGCAGTGCACATTTTATCACCTTGTTTCACTTGATCTCCCTGAGAAACAAATGTTTCAAATCCTTCGCCATTTAGATTAACTGAATCAACTCCAATGTGAACTAGAACTTCTACATTATCATTTTTAATCCCATAAGCATGTTTTGTTTCAAAAACAGTAGTCATTTCCCCTGTTACTGGAACAATAAAATCATTTCCTGCTGGTAGGATAGCAAAACCATCTCCCATTAGCTTACCAGAGAATACTGGATCTGCTACATCTTCCATATTTATGATTTCTCCATCACAAGGAGCTACAATTGTTATTTTGTCGTTTTCCATTTTGATTTCCTATCAATTTCTTAATTCTTTTTTTAGAAGCTTGTAATTGGGGCATCAAGATTCAACTAAACTTCAAAAGTCTTTTTGATGATGCGGGTAAGTAAAGTGTGCCAATTCATGATATATGACATATTCAATTACTTGAGTTCTAAAAAATATCAATCTTGTATTTAGTGAAATGATATTTTTTTCTGGAGTGCAATTTCCCCATACTGCTTTTAATGATTTTACCTTAAATATTGTATTAATACAAACCGCTTGTGCTATATTTTGTGCTATATCAATAATTTTGACTTCTTGTTTTTTTCTAAAGTTATTAAATGCTGATTCAATATCTTTTCCTTTGATGCTAATTGTTTTGTCATCAATGGAAAATCCCTTACCTTTTCCTAAATAAAATAAATTATAAAATTTACCAAATAAAACTACTCAACCTTGCTTTAAATTATATGGAATATTTTCTTTTTGAATTCGAGTTTTTTCAATAAAGCTAGCTATATGTTTTTGAATAAATGTTTCTGCTTGAAATTGTGACATAAAAATAGATTTTAAAAATACAATGTTGTTATTACGATCTATTTTTAAATATGAATTTTTATTTTTAGTTATTTTAACTAACATATTTTGGTCAAATCCATATTTTTTTAAACTAATAGTTATTTGCTTGTCGGTCATGGTTTTTTTCATTTTTCTTAATGTAATAATCAACTATATCTTCTTTGGAGAAACCAAGTGAATAACCAATTGTAATATACATTAAAAAAGTTTTTTCTCATATCATAGTTGTTGTATCATCTTTTAGTTTGGCAACTTGTTGAAACATATCAAGAAACTGATCTATTAAATCAACCTCTGATTTTTTTGCAATATCAAATAAATCTTTTGCTTGGAAATCAAAACCATAAGATATTCCCAGTGATACCAAAAAGTGAATTCCATCTGCATATTCTTCTAGAATTGTTGATCTCTTGGCTGGTCCTTTAGTTGATCAGTATTTAAAACATCTAGTTTCATTGGCAAGTTCAGCTAATTCAACTTGAGTAGCAAGGATTCTTCTAGTTCTTGTTGTCTGACAAGTTAAATCAAACTTTTCTTTTATAGAAACATCAAGCTTATTTTGCATTTGGCTAATTTTATAAAACTCTGACATGATTACTCCTTATTAACAATAATTATATCAAAATATAAAGCTTATTTTTTATCTTTAAAAATAATAACTCCACGAGGATGGCCTTGATAATCATAAATAAAATTATATTTACAATTTGGTAAATATTTTTTAATTAATTTTTTCATATCTTCTTTTTGGTCAAAACCAAACTCAAAGGCAATTAAGGCTTTATTTTTAGTAGTTTTATAGTGATTTTTAAGAATTCTTCTATAAAAACTCATTCCATCATTATCGTTATCAAATAAAGCATTATGTGGCTCATAATTTAGGACTCTAAAATCTAATTTTGTATTTGGTTTAATATATGGAGGATTAGATACTAATATATCTAATTTAATCTTATTATCAATTAGATATTTATCAACATCTGATTTTATAAATTCTACATTGCAATTATTTTCTTTATTATTTAATTTAGAAAAGCTTAAAGCTAAATCTGATATTTCTAAACCATAGGTTTTGGCTTTGATATGATGATTTAATGCCAAGGCAATTGCCCCTGAGCCAGAACAAACATCACCAATTAAAATATCATCTTTATCAAAATAACTATCAATTTCTAAAATTAATTCACTAGTTAACATCTCAGTTTCAGGTCTTGGAATAAAAATGCCTTGTTTTAAATTTATTTTTAAATCTAAAAAATAGCTATATCCTAAAATATAAGCTAATGGCTCTCCATTTTGATATTTTTTTAAATCATCATTAAATAAATTTAAATTAAAATCAATCTTATTATTAATATTTAAAAATATTTCACTAGAATTAAGTTGTGAATGGTGAATAATTAATATTCTAATGACATTTTCTATATCTTTATTGTTATTTATTAAATCAATATATTTCATTACTATATTATATAATATAGCCATCATTTGCTGTGATATAATATTAAATAAATATGAAAAATAAAGATATAACTAAAATTGCAATTACTGTAGCATTTATGTGTGCAGTTGCTCCTTTAACAATCCCCCTTGTGCCAGTTCCTATTACAATGGCAACATTTGTTCTTTGAACTGTAGCTATGACACTGCCTACAAAAGAGGCTTTAATAGCTACTATCCTTTTTGTTTTAATTGGAGCAATGGGAGCTCCGGTATTTTCTAACTTTACTGGTGGACTAGGTATAATATTAGGACCAAGAGGTGGTTATATTCTTGCCTTTTTGACTACTCCCTTATTTTTTAAACTAACAAATAAAATATTTAATAATAAAATTTGAATAAGGTTTTTTGGAGTTTTTAGTTCAATTACATTTATTTGTCTATTTGGTATTTTGTGAATGATTTTACAATCAACAGAATTAACATTTAGTAAAGATATTGTAAGGCTTTTAGTAGTTGGTTATATAGTTTTTATTCCCTCTACTATTATCAAGGGAGTTATGGCCTATATTGTGGCTGATCGCATTAAGCCCTGAATTTAATTTGTTATAATAAAAATATGATAAAAATAATAATTGATTCAACATCAGCATTAAGTCAAAAACAAGCTTTTCAGCTTGGTTTTGATTATTTGCCATATTTAATACATATTAATAAAAAAACATATCAAGATGGAATTGACATTACAAACCAAAAGCTTATAAAAGCAATTAAAGAAGGGAAAAATATTTCTACTGGCACTACTCCCCTTGGTCTAATAAAAGAGATAATAAATAAAGCTTCAAAAAACTCTGATGAAGTATATGTCATTTGTTCATCATCAAAACTTTCATCGCAATTTTTTAATGTTAGATTGATTGCCAATAAATATAAAAATGTTAAAGTTATTGATTCAAAAGCTAATGGTATTATTATTAAATATTTAGCTGATGCAATATTAAAAAGAAAATCTATTGAATCTATCTTAAATGCCTTTAATACTTTTCTTGTTTTGCCAGTAAGTCTATCAATTATTAAAAGTGGGAGATTTAAAAACATTGATCCCAATGAAAAATTTGTTATTTTTACATATGATAAAAATGGCATCAAAAAAATAAAAGCTTGTGATTCAATTGATGATGGTTTTGCTTGAATTAAAAATAAATATATTGGCAAAAATGATGAAGTATTGATTTCAACCTTTGATTTAAAATTTAAAACTAAATACAAAGAGATTGGATATTCATCAACACTTGGTGTTCATAATGGTTTAGGCTCATTAAGAATCGATATAATAAAAAAATAGAATTTTCTATTTTTTAAATTTAATTAATCTAAGTAATTGGGATTTACAAACAATTACAAGCGACTCACCTGACATGGCAAGGGCAGCTACTCATGGTTGAAGATATCCAAGCATGGCAAGTGGAATCATTGTTCCATTTCAAACAAAGGCAAACAAAAGATTAGTTTTAATGCTTCTTAGTGTTTTATTAGAAATAACAAGTGCCTTTGCAATTAATTCTAAATCAGATGTAAGAAGTGTAATATCTGATACTGATTTTGCAAGATCAGATCCTGACCCCATAACAATAGCTAAATCAGCTTGAGATAAAGCTGCCCCATCATTAACTCCATCTCCAGCAAAAGCTACATTTAAACCTTTGCTTTGAAGATCTTTTATAATATTTGCTTTGTCTAGAGGTTTTACTTCTCCATAATATTGATCAATGCCAAGTTTATCTGCTACAATTTTGGCTGTTTTATTATTATCACCAGTAATCATAACAGTTTTAATGCCTTGTTTATGGAGATCATCAATTGCTATCCTTGAAGATTCTTTAATTTTATCTTTTAGAGCAAAGATAGTAGTAACCACATTATCTTTAGCTCCAAGTACTGTAACAAAACCATTTTTTAGTGCTTTTTGGTATTGATTATCTAATTCTTTTGAAATTGATGCTTCCTTTGTAATTCATTTGTATGAACCTATGGCATATGTTGAGTTTTGATATTTACCACTTACTCCTTTTCCAACATATTCTTTATATTCACTAAAAGGTAAATTTCTTTTACATCCATTTTCATCACCATAATTCATAAATCCTTTTGCAATTGGATGCATTGAAATTATTTCAAGAGAAATATATTGATCGTGAAGTGAGTAATCTCCATATATTTCTTCAATAAATAACTCTCCATATGTGACTGTTCCTGTTTTATCAAAAGCTACAACATCAATGTCTTTAAATTTTTCAAAAACATCACCCTTGTTATATAAAATGTCATATTTAATAGCAACTGATGCCCCAGTTACCACTGACATCGGTGTTGCAAGACCAATAGCGCAAGGACAAGCTACTACTGCTACTGCAATAGCATAAAACATTGCTCTATTACCTGGGACTTTTGCTATAAATAGTCAGCCAATAAAAGTTAATATAATCAGTCAAAATACTACTGGGACAAAATAGTGAGAAATTGTATCAGCTAGTTTAGCAATTTTGGATTTATTTTTTTGTAGATTGTGAATTGATTCCTTTAATTGCTCTAATTTGGAATTAGAACTTTCTTTTAATACTTTAACTTTAATTGGTGCTGAACTATTAATTGTTCCAGAAAGAATTTGATCACCAACCTTTTTTAAAATTGGGATTGATTCACCTGTTAGTGATGATTCATCAATGGTTGATTCTCCTTCAATTATTTGACAATCAGCATAAACTCTTTGACCAACTTGAATCAAATACTCATCTCCCATTTTTAACTCACTACTTAATCTAGTTTCACCATTTAATAATGTAATAGTTCTTTCAGAGGATTGAACTATTTCTCTTAATTTAGCAGTAGCTTTTTTAGTAACAAATTTTTCAATTAATTTACCAATTAATAAAAATGTAATAACTTCTGCTGATACATCAAAGAAGAAATGTTGTCCATGGCTTAAAATTGCTCCATGAGCTATTAATATATATATTGAGTATAAATATGCAGCTGTTGTTGACATAGCAACAAGAACATCCATTCCATATTTTCTATTTTTTAATTGATAATATGAACTTCGATAAAATCTTCTACCAACATAAAGTTGAATAAATGAAGCCATTGCAAGTTGAATATATCCATTTCTCATAAAACTTGGAGCATAGGCAACTCAATTAGCTTCTTTAAACATATTTCAAATAAAGAAAAAAGTAAAAACAACAGAAATGGCTAGTTCTGTTAATTCAAGATAATCCTCTAATGTTTTTTTATATGTAAAGTTTAAAGTGGGTTTATAACCAAGGGCACTAATATTATTTAAAATATCTTCTTGAGACCATTTTTTTTCATCATAATCAACTACTGTTTTATTATTAATAAGTGATGTTTGAGATTCAATTCCAATTTTTGCAAAACGATTATCAATTGCAACTTCACAAGAACTGCAATTCATTCCTTTGACATTGATTTCTAGTTTTATCATAAATATAATCCTATTTTTTTAATTATAATGGAAAATTAGAATAAACAGTAAATAAAATAATAATAGCAAGTAAATCAACAATAGTTGTGATTAATGGTGCAGCTACTACTGCTGGGTCTAATTTAAATTTTTTAGCAATAATGGGAAGTGATCCACCTAGGACTTTTGCAACAATAATTGTAATAAAGACAGCTGAAGAAGTCATAATTGATGTAGCATGACTTTTGCCCATCATAATCATTCTTATTCAGTTTGCAAAGAAAATTACAGAACCAATAAGTAGCGCTACTGCTAACTCTTTTCCAACTACTTTAATGTAATCTTTTGTAGTAATATCATTTGTTGATAGAGCTCTAATAATCATTGCTCCTGATTGACCTCCAGCATTTCCTGCAGTATCCATCATTAATGGAATTAGGCCTGCTAAAATAGCAATGTCTCTTGCTGGAATTCCATTTTCAATAACAATCTGTGTTACAGTTGCAGTAATCATCAAAACCAAAAGTCAACTTACTCTTGATTTGAATAATGAAAGAATAGATGATTTTGAATATTCATTTTCAGTTGGTATAACAGCGGCCATTTTGTGAATATCTTCTGTTGCTTCTTCTTCTATTACTTCTAGGATATCATCAAAGGTAATGATGCCAATCATTTTATCTTGCGTATTAACAACAGGCAGTGATGAATAGTCATATTTCTTCATAATATCAATTGCCACTTCTTGATCTTCTGTATCTAAAATTGAAATGACTTTTTCTTTTGAAATAATTGAAGATATTTTTCTATTCTTTCTTTCAAAAATTAAATCTGGGAAGCTAACTACACCATTTAAATTTCTAAATTTATCAACAACATAAAGATAATTAAAAGTTTCAATATTACGATCTTTTTTATTAAGATTTTTAATTTTTTCAAGTGCTTCTTTAACAGTCATTGATGAATAAAGATATACATACTCGGTAGTAATAAGTGATCCTGCTGTATGAGGTTGATAGTTTAAAATAATATTAATTTCATCTCTTTGTTTTTTAGATGTGTTTTTAATAATTTTATTTTTTAATGATGCAGGAAGCTCATCAAATAACTCTGAGATATCATCAGAAAATAATTCTTTTGTAATTTTCTTAATTTCATTACCAGAAAATTTATTAATAATAGTTTCTTGAGTTTCAATATTAAGTTCTGAAAAAACTTCAGCAGTTATATCTGTGTTTAAAGCTCTGATAATAAAAATAATTTCTTTGGGATCAAGATCATCAATTGCTTCTGCAATATCAACATGGTTGAATTCAGTAGAAATCTTTCTAATTCCACTAATATCTTTTACTTTGACACACTTTTGAAGTAATAATTGAATATTATTTATAATTGGGTTTGCTTCCATATTTTCCTCTAAACAATTATAACATATAAAGATTTTTAGTTAAAAATAGCTATTAAATTATAGAAAAATAATAAGTTTAGAATGAATAAAATCAAAAAGAAAATATTGAATGAAGTAAAATAACCTATTAAAGATTGCAACAATCACACAAAACTAATAGTATTTTTTGGGATTTGCATAATAGATAATATAAAAAATCAATGAAAAATCACAAAAAATCAATGAAAAATCACAAAAAATCAATGAAAAATCATATGAAAATAATATGAAAAATAACATAATGTGTTAAAATTATATTATTAAAAAATGAAAAAAAATAAAATAAAAGAATTAGACCAATTTTACACAAATCCAAGAACATCAGATTATATTGTTAATAAAATTTCAAAAATGAATTTAATAAATAAATATTCACATTTTCTTGAGCCTTCTGCTGGATCAGGTAATTTTATTGATTCTTTAAATAATATTTTAAATAAAAAATATAAAATACTAGCATATGATATAGATCCAAAAGGTGATGCTGATATTAAAAAATTAGATTATCTTAAAACAAATGTTAAATTTTGTAATGATAGAATAGTAATTGGAAACCCTCCTTTTGGACATAGAGGCAAATTAGCTTTAAAATTTTTAAATAAATCACTCACTGAATCAAACATTGTAATTATGATACTACCTAAAACATTTAATAGATATTCTATTCAAAAACACATTGATAAAGATGCTAAATTAATTCATTCTGAAGAACTACCTAGAGATAGTTTTTTGATAAATGATAGGGCATACAATGTTAATTGTGTCTTTCAAATTTGAGTAAAAACAAAAACAAGAAAAATGAATCTTAGATTATTAAGGGCTTTACCCATAAAACATGATGATTTAGTGACATTTATACATAATAATACAAAGCAAACACTAAAATATTTCAATAAGAAGAAATATAAATGAAAATATGCAATTCACAGACAAGGATACTATGATTATTCAAAAATTTTAACATCTGAAAAAGAATTAGTTAGAAATCGTCAATATATTTTTATTAATTGCAAAAATTCTTTGGCTAATAAGATTATTAAAAAAATTGATTTTACAAAATTGGCTAAATCTAATACGTCTATACCAGGATTTAGTACTACAGATTTAATTGGTGAATATACAAAATTAAAAAAGGAGTTTCAAAATGCTAGATAAACTATTTTTAAAAATTTTATCAAATAAACAAGATTTTCTTAAAGCAAGGAATGGTGATGAATTTGAAAAACTTTTGCAAGATGAACTTTATATTCTTGGATATAACAATTTAGGTAAAAAAGCATTGATAAACATTATAAAAAAAGTTGAATTTAATAGTCTTAAAGAAAAAATATTAAATAAATTCTCTGATGAGTACATAGAAAATACATTCTCTACAGATGTTATTATAAATAAATTGGTTTATCAACCATTTGGGGCAAATAATTATCCAGATTTTTTAATTATTACAAAAACACATATAATACCTTTAGAAATCAAATATTCAAAAAAATCTAATGAACCAGTGTGAAATTCAAACATGCCAAAACCAAATTCATTTTATATATTTGGTTCGCATGGAAAACAAGATGTGACATTTTTTAGAGGTCGTGATGTTTTGGATAAAGATTCAATTGAAAAAATTACTAAGTTTTTTGATGAACCAAGGCGTATACAACAAGAATTTTATGATAATGTAATGCCTACAATACTAGCAGATGGAAAAAATGCATTTGGTTTCAAACCTTATGTAAGAATTGCATATGAAACAAGTGCCCAATTTTCTACTGATGACTCTCATATGGCTTTTGATAGATCATCAAGAGTAGAAGATGAATCTAAATTAATTACAACAATTAATGAATTATCAAAATAATAAATGTTTTTATAGCTTGTGTTAACCCACCTTAACAATAAAAATTATTTTTATAAACAATTAAAAGATAGTAGCTTCTTTATTATGTGCTATAATAAAAATATGAAAGGTTTTATTATGAAAATAAATATCAAACATATGTATTTAATTGATCCGCCATCAGATGATTCACGTATTGAAAAGTCTACACCTCCAGATGATTATGATAATACTAATATGCCAAAGAAGGATAGTTAAATAATAACTATTTTTTTAAATCTTTAATTGATGATATTATTGATAAATCAAAATCAATATGTACAAAAACTTGAACTCTATCAAATAAATAATTTTTTTCACAAAAAAATTTAATAAACACATTGTTTCCAAAGGTTTTGGAAATTTTAGATAATTATTTTTTAAAAAATTAATATTCAAAAAAATTATAAAAAGTTTTTTTATCTCTAGATATTTGTAATCTGTACTGAGGTGGCTACTTTTTAGCAAAATATTTAACAATTCCAATTCAAATTGGAAGCATAATTGGTGTTTTTAGAGCTCTTCCAGTATAGAAAATTGATGCTGATATTGAATAAGCTCTTTTTGTGTAAAATCTATATGCTTCAGCATATCCTATAAACTCAATTCCAAAAAATAATATTATAAATAGCATTGTTGTAAAAATTATATTAAGTTCATTTCCACTTTTTTTTCATCATATCACTAAATAACCAGCAATGAGTCCCTGAATTCCTCTTGCAAGTGATATTTGCAATCATGGAGCATATCCTCTTAGCATTGCACCTATTATATCTGCAAAAAATGCATTAGTTGCTGCTATAATAGGCCCATTTGTGATAGCTAAAACTATTGTTGGCAGATGAGTAAAGTCCATTCTACCAAAAGGTGGAATAGTTAAAAATTGTATTATTACATTTAAAATAACTGTTAATGATAGAAATATAGCTAAAGTAGATATATTTTTGATTTTGTTATTCATATTTATTTAATTATACAATATTTTCTATTGACTTTAAGAAATAAAATGAGCCACAATAGATGTAAATTTTGTTCTTATCTCTTTTTAAATCATTTATTGATTCTAAATAGTTAATCTTTAGTTCTAGCCCTACTTTATGAGCATTAAAAGAATATTTATTATCATATAAATTAAAATTTGTAAGATAAATTTCACCATTTCCCTGTAATTTTTTTATCATTTCATAATAGTTTTTATAATGTAGGGCTGAAAAAATAAAAACATAATCATTGCTCTTGTCTAGAGAGGAAAGCATTGCATTTATTCCATGAATGTTGTGTGATCCATCAAAAAATACATTAGATTTTATTTTTTGAAATCTATAAGGTAGTAATTTTGTTATTTTGATTGCATTTACAATTTCAATTTCATCAAATTTAAGAAATTTAAGTGCTTGGATTGCAAGATTATAGTTTGATTTTTGATAAAGTGGATATTGATTAAAATGAAATTTATCTTCAACAACAAAAATATTTTTTGGATATTTAGATTCTATAAATAATTCTTTTTCTGAAGTTAATAATTTAACATTTTTTTGTTGAATACCTAGTTTGTTTTTTGCTTTTTCATTAAAAGTATTTCCCAGAAATTCTTCATGGTCATCTCCAATATTTGTAACAATGCAAACTTCAGGCTTTAAAACATTTGTTGCATCATGCAATCCTCCCAACCCTACTTCTATTACTGCATATTCTACCTTTTGCTTTTTAAATCATAGTAGAGAAATGAAAACTTTAATTTCAAAAAAGCTTAATTTATTTTTTTCAATTATTTCATTATTTTCTAAGTAAATTTTAGTAAATTCTTCTCTTAAAATAAACCTGTCATTTACTTTTGCCATTTCCATTTCATCAATAATAGATGGTGAAAGAAAAATTGCTGTTTTAAACTTTGTTTTTAAAAAGCTATAAATAAAATTTGATGTTGATCCTTTACCATTGGTTCCTCCAACATGAATTGTTTTGTAAAAATACTGTGGATTACCAACTTCACTTAACGCTTTAGCAATATTTTTGTTACTAAAGTCTTTTTTTGTATTAGGAATGGCGACAATTTTGTCTCAAATTTCTTGAAAATTCATATTTAAATTATAACATTAAAAAACTTACTTAAATGGTGAGTAATGTAATTATTTAATAAAAAAATATGTAACCTTAATTACATATTTTTATTAATATTTAGCTAATTAGCATTTATTTTAGTTTTTGTTCTGGATCAACATATTCTCCATCAGCGGCATCTGCAACTGGTTTTAGAGTATAGTCTCCAAGACATAGATTCATACCATCTCTTAGATATTTATCTTCTTTAACTGCTTTTTTTCAACCTTTATTGGCAATATCAAGGGCATATCTTAATGTTGTATTTGTAAGACCGATTGTTGATGATCTACATACTGTTCCAGGCATGTTAGGAACACAGTAGTGGATAACTCCTTCATCTACATAAATTGGATCTTCATGTGTTGTAAGTCTTGATGTTTCTGAACATCCGCCTTGGTCAATAGCCACATCAACAATAACAGATCCATCTTTCATTGATTTAACCATTTCTCTTGAAATAATCTTTGGAGTTTTATCTCCTCTAACTGCAAGTGCACCAACAACAAGGTCTGCTTCTTTAATTAATTTAGCAACTACTGGTTTGTGGGCAACTCTAGTTTTAACCCCTGATCCATATACATTTTCAATGTGTTTTAGAGTTGGGATTCAGTTATCAACAACTGTAACATCAGCTCCGATACCAACAGCAAGTTTAATGGCACCTTGACCAACATCTCCACCACCAACAACTAGAACTTTTCCTCTTGGGATACCTGGGATGCCTGATAGTAATGTACCAGATCCACCAGCTGCTTTAGTTAAGAATCACATTCCTGTTTGGATAGCTAGACGTCCAGCTGTCTCAGACATTGGTCTGTTACCTGGTGTTCCTCCCCCTGGTTCAGTAATGTTTTCATAAGCAATAGCAATACATTTCTTTTTAGCAAATTCTTTTGCTAGTGGAATGTTTGCTGCTAGGTGAAGATATGAATAAACAACTAGTCCTTCTCTTAGGAATTTGAATTCAGCTTCAATTGGTTCTTTAACTTTCATAATCATTTCAGCTTGTTCTCAAACATCACTAGCTGCATCTAAAATATTTGCACCAGCATTTTTATAATCAGCATCTGAATATCCAGCAGCTACACCAGCACCTTTTTGAATATTAACTGTGTGTCCTGCTGAAACTAATTCTTCAACACCAACTGTTGTGATACCAACACGGTATTCACCGTTTTTAATTTCTTTTGGAATTCCAATAATCATTTTAATTCTCCTATTTAATTTTTTCTTCAATTACTTTTGCAATATTATCTGGAGTAAATCCAAATCTTTCAAAGACATCTGGTCCTTTACCACATGTACCAAATGAATCTTCAATTGCATAAACAAATTTAGCAAATTTATATCCGTATAATCCATCTGAGGCTTCAATAAATATTGCTTTATCTTTATTTGGAATAATTTCTTTTTGTTTTTTATCATCTAGTTCAATAAACAATTGAGTAGATGGCATTGAAACAACTCTAATGTCGTCTCTACCTAGTTTTTCAACTGCTTTTAGTGAAAGTGCAAGTTCTGAACCAGTTGCAATAACTGTAAAGACTGGTTCTGAATGACTTTCTTTTTTAACAATGTAGGCACCTTGCTTAAATTCTTCATAAGAACCACTTGTTACCTGATCAACACCTTGTCTTGTCATAGCAATAACAGTAGGACGTTTTTTCTCATTAAAGGCATGGTGGAATGTATACATTGTTTCATTTCAATCAGCTGGCCTCATAACATTAACATGAGGAATTGTACGTAATCCGGTGATTTGTTCAATTGGTTGATGAGTTTCTCCATCTTCCCCAACTGCAATTGAATCATGAGTAAACATCATAATAACTGGTAGGCCCTGAAGAGCAGAAACTCTTAAGGCTGGTTTTAGATAATCTGAAAATGGTAGATATGCTCCTGCAAAAGGAATAAATCCTCTATGGATAGCAATACCATTACATGTTGTATTCATAGCAAATTCTCTAACACCATAATTTAGATTATTACCTTTTGGATAATCATCACCATAAATTTTAACTCCAGTAGATTTTTTAACATCTCCTGATCCACCAACTGGTAATCTTGAGTTTTTAGATAATCAATCAAGAATTCTACCACCTGAAACTCTTGTGGCTTCCATTTCTGGTTTGTAATCTTTAAATTGACCAATTACATCTAATTCATATGTTCTTTGGTTAGCTTCTTGAAATGCTGCATATTTTTCTGGAAAGGCTTTTTTATACTCTTCCATCATTTTGCTTCATTCATCAAAACTTTTTTCTTTATCAACTTGAAGTTTTGATATCTCATCAAGTACTTCTTGTTTAAATTCAAAAGGTTTTTGGTCATGACCAAAGTATTTAGCTGCAATTTCCCTTTCTTCATCCCCAATTGGGGCTCCATGTGTATCTGCAGTATTAGCCATAGTTGTACCTTCACCTAATATTGTTTTAACTTCAATAAATGATGGTTTATCTTTAACACTCTTAGCTTCAGCAATTGCTTTTGCAATTTCTTGTGTATCATTCCCGTCATTTACAAGAATGTAATGTCATCCACAAGCTTCTGTTTTCATTTTTAAATCATCAACTGAAGATAATTCAACTCTTCCGTCAAGTTGAATATCATTTGAATCAAGAAAAGTAATAAGCTTTCCAAGTTTTAATGATCCAGCAAGTGATAGTGATTCTGCTCAAATACCTTCTTGAAGATCTCCATCTGAACACATCACATATGTATAGTGATCAATTACAGGAAATCCTTCTTCATTAAAGTCTCTTGCCATCATTTTTTCTGCAAGAGCAATACCAACTGCTTGACCAAATCCTTGACCAAGTGGTCCTGTTGTTGCATCAACACCTGGAGTTAGAGTTGATTCAGGATGTCCAGCAGTGATTGCATCTATCTGTCTAAATCTTTTTATTTCATCTAGAGGTATATCAAATCCTGCATGATGTAATATTGAATAAAACAATGCACTTGCATGTCCACATGACATAACAAAATAATCTCGATTAATTCATTTTGGATTTTTAGGTGAGTACTTCATATTGTTAACATAAAGCTCTGAAACAAGAGGTGCTGCATCTAAACAAACACCTGGATGGCCAGAATTAACATTGTTAACCATATCCACACCCAAGAATCTAACTGAGTTTATATAATCTTTCATTTATTCTCCTTTCAGCTTATTAATTATATAATATTTTGTAAATGTTTTCAATTATTTATTGATAAAAATTAATGAAATATTTTGATTTTATAATTGTTTATAATAAAAAAATTATTTTTACAAGAGTGAAGATATTCAAGAAAAATGATTATAACAAAAGAGAAACACAACATATATTAACAACATGCAAAAAATATCAAAATATAAATTTCATATAAAAAATATGTGATAAGTCACATATTTTATTAGTTTTTATTCGATATCAAGTTTTGATTGTTTTTCTGTTTTAATTTCTTTTTTAACTTCAGTTTTTTTAACAGGTTGAGAAGTTTCTTCTTTTTGTTTTTTAATTTCAGGTTTAACATAATATGGATCTGAGTGTTCAACAATGTTTTCAATCATTTCTGCAGTTAATGTTTCATATTTAAGGAGAGCTTCTGCAATCTCTTTTACTTTATCTTTATGTTCTTTAATGATTTTATATGCTTCTTTTGTTCCCTCTTCAATTAGAACTTTAATTTCTTGATCAATTAGTTTGCTTATTTCTCCACCAAATGAATTTTTAGCTTGAGGATTTTGAATTCCTACAAAGACTGGAGAATTTGGTGATTCAATTTGGATAGGTCCGATTTTTTCTGACATACCAAATTCTGTAACCATTCTTCTTGCAATCATTGTGGCTTTTTTAAGGTCGTCTTGGGCTCCTGTTGTTATCCTATCTTTACCAAAATGAATTTCTTCTGAAACTCTACCACCTAGATATGAGGCTATCTTATGTTTTAGTTGTCTTTTAGTTTGAATAAATGATTCTTCTTTTGGTGTCATTAAAACATATCCCCCTGCAGCTCCACGAGGAATAATTGTCACTTTTTGAACAACTTCTGCATCTGCTAGTTTAAGACCAATAATGGCATGTCCTGCTTCATGATAAGCCACAAGTTTTTGATCTGCTGCATTTCTTTTTTTAGAATGCTTGGCAGGTCCACCAATAACTCTATCAATTGCTTCATCAACATGATCAATTGATACTTTATTTGTTTTGTCTCTAACTGAAAGTAGGGCTGCTTCGTTTAGTGTGTTTTCTAAATCAGCTCCTGAGAATCCTGGAGTTCTTTTAGCTAAGTTTTCAAAATTAACTTCTGATGAAAGTTTTTTATTTTTTGCATGAACACCAAGAATTTCTTCTCTAGCTTTTACATCTGGAAGATGTACTGAGATTTTTCTATCAAATCTACCAGGTCTCATAAGAGCTGGATCAAGGACATCTTCACGGTTTGTTGCTGCAATTATAATAATTCCAGAGTTTTTAGCAAATCCATCCATTTCTACAAGTAATTGGTTAAGTGTTTGTTCACGCTCATCGTGACCTCCACCCATTCCAGATCCACGATGTCTACCAACAGCATCAATTTCATCTATAAATATAATACAAGGCGAGTTTTTCTTAGCATCTTTAAACATGCTTCTAACTCTTGAGGCACCAACTCCAACAAACATTTCTACAAAGTCAGATCCAGAAATAGAATAGAATGGAACTTTAGCTTCACCAGCTACTGCTTTTGCAAGAAGTGTTTTCCCTGTCCCTGGAGGACCAACCAGTAATACTCCTTTTGGAACTCTGGCTCCAGATTGAGTATATTTATTTGGTTGTTTTAGAAAATCAACAATTTCAGCAAGTTCTTCTTTTTCTTCAATGGCCCCTGCTACATCTTTAAATGTAACTCCTCCGCCTTTTGATAGTCTTGCTCTAGATTTTCCAAATTCCATTCCTTTACCAGGACCATTTTTAGATAAAAATCCAAGAATTAGTAAAACAGGAAGCATAAACAATAGAGCTTGGAAGATCATTGCGCCCCAACCTCTAGTTACAGGTTCTTTAATTGTTACTCCATTTTTCTTATCAACTACTTTTTTATTTAGTTGAGTAACTAACTTGTTGTAGTTGCTTTCAGTGTTAGGATAAAGGGTTGTGAAATTAGATCAATTATCACCTTCCTTAATTTGTCCTGAAACTTTAATGAAGTTAGATTTTGGAGCAATTGAAACTCCTCTAAATTCTGTTTTTGTATTATCACTAATGGTAGTTTCAAATTGTGATTGATTCATTGAAACAGCATTTTTTTGTCTTGTCAGATAATATGCTGTTGCTGCAAACATCATAAATACTATCAATGGCATCATGTTTCTTCTTTTTCTCATTATTTCTCCTTTATAATGTAGTACCAATTATGATCTTTTTTTAATTTAAAATCTTTTGCTAAATCTAAAGATGCTTCTATATTTTTAGTTTTCTTGCTAAAGTCTATTATTTCATTAATAATCTTTTTATTAATTCTTGATACTGGATATCTATTTTTTTGTAGATACGAATAAATTATAATTGTTGCTTGAGTTTTTGGCAATACAAAAATTTCTTCTGAAAGCTTATTATCAACAATATATTCATCCATTTTTTCTCTAACTTTTTTAAATAATAATTTTGTCTTTTTATTATTTATCTGAATTTGAGCTAATATTGCCTTCTTTTTAATTCAAGACATTTCAGATAATACAGTGTTTCTAATTTTGTTTCTTAAATACTTATTTTCTGAATTTGTAGAATCTTCATTTCACTTAATTCCATTTATTGATGCATAATTTAGAATATCTTGTTTATTGACATCAAGCATTGGTCTTAAAATATTCATTGAGAAAACATCTCTTGAATATTTAAGTCCATAATGCTCAACAATGATATTTCTATTTTTTTGTAATAGGTAAGTTTCAATATTATCATCTTGATGGTGAGCAATTACAACTCGAGGTGTAAAATAACTATTTGAAATTTCTTTAAAATATTTATAACGAATTTTTCTTGCTTCTCCTTGAATATTGCCTAAGATTTTTTTATCTACTTGAAAATATTCAAGTTTAATATCATGTTTTTTACAATATTTTTTAATTAAAAGAAAATCATTTATAGAGTCTTGCCTTAAATTATAATTTACATGGCAAACTACAAGATCAAAACCTTGTTTATTTAAAATATCAAGAAGAACCATTGAATCAACACCGCCAGAAACACCAATAATAAGTTTTTCATTTTTAAATGGTAGATGTTGTTTTATTTTTGAGACAATATTCATTAGTTAAATAAATTCCCTATCTCTAATTTTTCATCTTTTATAAATAAATCAATAATTTTATTAGCTTTTTCTATTAGTTCTTCTTTAATTTTTTGATCTTTGTCTGAAAATTTAGATAATACTCAATTTGAAAGTTCATATTTTTGATTAAAACCAACTCCTAGTTTTGTTCTTCAAAATTGATCACTACCTAATTTCTCAATAATATCTCTTATACCATTTTGACCACCATGAGAACCATCTTTTTTAGTTTTAACTTTTCCAAAATCCATTGATGCATCATCATAAATAACTAAAATATCTTCTAAATTAATTTTATAAAATTTGGTCACTGCTAAAACTGCATCTCCTGAATTATTCATAAAAGTTTGAGGTTTAATTAAAATAAAATCAGTTGATTTGTAAAATAAGCAATTGTGTTTGTTAATAAATTTAATTTCATTATCCAGTGCATACTTATCTAATGATTCAAAACCAATATTATGTTTTGTATTTTTAAATTTATCTCCTGGATTTCCTAGGCCAACAATTAATTTCATTTATTTTCCTTTCTCTTTTACAAGAACAATTGCTTGGGCAACAATTGCCTTGCCTTTTCCAATTGAATCTTGTCATTCATTTGTTGTTGCCTTAACATTTACTTTATTGCAGCCTGTTATTTTAGAAATGTGATCAACCATTTTTAATCTATGAGGTTTAATTAATATATTTTGACAAATAACAAGTGAATCAATATTAACAAGTTCATATCCTTTTTTATCAAGAAGGTCTAAAGCATATTTTAATAAATCTGTTGAATCAGCATCTGGTCAATCTACTACATCTTTCCCAAAATGTGTTCCTAAATCACCTTCTTGAATTGCTCCAAAAATGGCTTCAGTAATTGCATGTAGTAATACATCAGCATCGCTTTCACCTAAAAGCCCTAAATCTTCTTTAAATTCAACTCCACCAAGGATTAATTTTCTACCTTTAACAAGTTGATGTAAATCTTGTGATTGTCCAATTAAATACATAATTTCTCCTTAATATTATTTTAATTTTGCAGCAACAAAGTCTGGAAAATAAACTTTTTTTTCTCATTTACCATTTATTTCAGCTTCAATAGATTGTGTTTCATCATTTTTACCAGCATCAGCTTTATAATTGAATACAGCAAAATCAATGTTTTTGTGTTTATAGGCATTCTGATATTTTTTATATGCACTTAAAAGATTTAATGTTTTTTCTGAATCATAATCATTTTCCTCAAAACCTTTAACCTCTATAAAAATAATTTTTTCATTATATATAATCACAAAATCAACATATGTTTTTATTATTGAGCCAGCTTTTTTATTATAGTACTCTCAATAAATTTTAGATCCTAATGTTGGCATTTTTGCAAAAAATTTTATTTTAGATTTTTGTTCAGAATTTAACACGCGAACAAAATTATCATAAAATGCTTTTTCAGGCATTGAATCTAAATATTGAATTTCTGGTTCTTCATTTGATATTTGTTTATAACCATAATTGATTATTTTAGATGTATTAACTTTTTTAAGATTGGCATTATCTTTTCAAAGTTTGTATACCTCTAATAATTCATTTGATTCATTTATTTTATAGGGTTGTTGTAAGTCGGCTCATTTATTTGTTGAATTTTTAATTTCAGATAATTTGCCTATAAAAGTAAATAATGTAAACAATACAATTTCAAAATTAATATTATTTTTTTGAGCAATATTTTTTAACAGATCATATAATGTGCTTATATAAAATTTATCTTCATAAAGTCTTTGTTTTTTTATATTATGTATTTTTAATTCAATATGATTTTCAATCTTATCTTTTACTTGTGAATCTCCATAATCTAGCATTGATCAATATACATATTTATTAGGGTAAGAATTTATATCTTTTAATTTGTTTTGAAATTCTTTTGATTTTATAAAATCTTTTACTTCCTCAATATATGCAGTATCATCATTTTTTACTGAATCAACATTTCTATCTATATAACCAGATGGTAATTTAATATTCTTAAATTTTTCTTTTATCTTATAGTAAGCTAGTTCTCTTGTTGGTTTTTGATAATTTGATCAAACATAATATTTATTTGTTGTGTTATGTTTTTTTAAGCCAGGATAAGGATTTCTCATAATTCTACCTAATGTTTGAACATTTAATTGTTTAGAAGAAACGTTTCTTAATTGTAATAACATATTAGCTCTTGGTATATCTCAACCAGTAGCTGGTCCCACTTTAAATATTACCGCATCAATTTGAGAATCTATTTGAGAAGCATATTTTAATGTTGCAGGTACAGATGCATTAATCACTACTGGCTTACTATCTAAATATTTTAAGTAAGATAATCCAGCTTTTTTTAATTTATCTTCTAATATTGCAAGTGAGTCATTAAATTTGTTAAAACCAACTTTATCTAATTTTTCACTTGGCTGATTTACCACTTGGATTAACATTGCAGGATTTATGATATCATCTAGCTTTTGATATTCTTTTTTAGATTTTTTAAATGTTGTAATGGCATCATCAATAATTTCTTCATTAGTAATATCATCTCCAATTAATTTAGATTTTATTTCCTTATCTTTTAATAAATAATGATTATCAGATTCCAAATCTTTTACTAACATCTCAATTAGGTTTATTGGAGTTTTGGGTGTTGCAGTCATTTCTAAAATAAATTTTGAAGAATTCTTAACTAATTCATCAAATGTTTTTAAATCATCTTTATTTATAGATTCTTTTCTTCCTATATGAGCTTCATCTCTTATATATATAAGATCATAATCATAATGTTGAACTTGCTGTAAGAATGTGTGTATAGTTTTATCTTGATAGAAAAGAGTATTTTTACCAAAAGAAGAAACACCAAAAACAAAAACTTTTTGATCTTCTATTTTAAAATCAGGAATATCTTCAATCTTTGTTGATTTTGATGCTGATGGTGATTGTATGTATTCAATATTATATTTTTGATATTCATGATATTTTTTGTAATCTAAGAGCTTGTTTGCAAACTGCTTTGGTAATTCAGCATTAGAAACTGTTGCAATTATTATCATAGTTTTTTTATTTCTAGATTTATTATGTGAAAATACTCTTGAAATAAATTCAGAGGCCATAAATGTTTTGCCTGAACCAGTTGGAGCTTTTAAATAACAATTTTTATTTTCCTTATAGTTTATAAAAGAATGAAATAATTTATCCACGATTTTTTGTTGTGAAGTTGTTAATATCATTATAATAATTTATCCTCTTTATTTTCTAATGGATTTAAAGCCGATAAATCATAGTATAAATTTAAATCTTTTTTGTTATAATTCTTATCAAGCAATTTTATTCCTTTTACACAATCACTGTAAATTTTTTGATCAATATTGTCTTTTAACGAAATTTTTATGCTATCATTAATATTAATAACTCTCAATTTCTCTTTTTTAAATGTTTTCATCCCATTGGGAAACCTAATGTTCTTACTATCTGCATAGCCACTCCCTTTAATTATTTTGTGCAATCTTTCAAAAGTTATGTCTAAAGCAATATTATTTTCATTATTAGTACAAATAATAAACTTTCTTGATCCATTGTCTTCATTGTTGAGCTCCATAGTTGAATGTGCAGTTGTTCCAGAGCCTGCAAAAAAATCTAGAATGGTTATTTTATTATCATTTTCAACTCATTTTATCAATTGCTTAATAAGTCTAATTGGTTTTTTGCCATTTTTAAATTTAACAAAACCTTCTTTGCCAACATTCATCATATCTGAATAGAAATTCTTTCATAATGTTCCTCTAATTGAACACCTTCCATATGTTGGCAGAAAATCATTGGAATTATGCAGGCCTTCTGCTAATGACTGAAATTGTTCAAATTTATCATTTGAGTTCATATACAATATATATCTTCCTATTGAATAACCAATTTTTCTATTTCCTTTTGTCTTTCTTAATTGCTCAATTACATTATCTGATGGAACTCCCACCATAGAAATTCTAAATATTTTATCACTATTATTATATATTGTATCTTTAAATTTTTTATCATAGAAACAAATTTTATTTATGTTTTTTACTGATAGTGATAAATCATATTTTTTGAAATATCTTTCTAAGTTGTTTTGAATTATTCAATCTGTTATTTTTATAAAATGTAATTTGTTATCTTCGATTTTATCTAAATACATATCATAATGATCATCATAATAGTTCACAAAATTATATAATAAATTTGTCACAGGATTTCTTTTTAAAGAATAAAACAATATATATTCATGGTTTTTAGCTACAGAACCATTTTGAGCTGAGGCAACTTTCATGCCTTGAGTTTTTGTTATTTCTATTGGTATAGAGGCTATAAAATTCTTTTCTGAAAATATTTCATCCATAAGTATTTTTAAATAAGCTTGTTCATTATCGTCAATCGAAACAAAAATACTACCATCATGAGATAATAATTCTTTTGCCATTAATAATCTAGATTTCATCATATTCAATCATCCGCCTCTGCCAAATTTATCTTTATAAACAAATTTAGATGAGGTGCCTTCTTTTTCTGATTGGTTACCATCTTCTTTTGCAGATTCAGTGTTATATGGGGGATCTATATATATTAAATCTATTTTATTTTTGTGAGTAAGAAGTAATGTTTTCAAGGCATTATAATTATCACCAATAATTAATTTATTTTCATCATCATCAATTTTGTCTGAAACATTTATTCTTCTATCTATGTCTTCTTTTAATGTTATTAATCTGCCTTTTGCAATTTCTGGTGAATAATCAAAAGCAAAGCCAGTCCTTCTTTTCATAAAAATAAAATCTGCAATTTCTTGAACTTGCTTTTCTGGCGCTCTTTCAAGTATATCAATTGCAATTTGTTTTTGATCCTCATTAAAGTACCTATTTTCAAAGCCTTTAATTTTATTAATTAACTGTTCTTTTTTTGTCATATTTACTCCTTATAAATTAAATCTAAATAATACAATGTCTCCATCTTTCATCAAATATTCTTTTCCCTCTAAGTTTAATTTTCCTGCTTCTTTAACCTTAATTTCACTACCAAGTTCTATAAAATCATTATACTTCATTACTTCTGCTTTAATAAATCCTTTTTGAAAATCAGTATGAATAATTCCAGCACACTCAGATGCACTATATCCTTTTTTAAAAGTTCAGGCTCTAACTTCTTTTGGTCCAATAGTAAAAAATGTTTCAAGATTTAATAGAGCATATGAAGTTTTAATTAATTTATCAAGTCCTGATTCATTAATTTTTAAATCTTTCATGAATCTTTTTTTATCTTCATTATCTAAGATAGAAATTTCTGATTCAATCTTAGCTGATATAGCAACAATTTGACTATTATTATTTTTAGCAAAAGTTTCTAGAGCTTGATAATGTGAATTTAACTTAAAAGATGAAATATTTTCTTCTGAAACATTTGCTACATATAACATGGGTTTAATAGTAATTAAATTTAATTGTTTAATTATTTCAATTTCTTTATTTTCAAAAGTAAGTGAATTCAATAATTTTCCTTCCTTTAAATGATCAAGAGCTTTTGAAAAAACTTCTACTTCTTTTTTTAATGTTGAATCATTTGTAACTAAAGCTTTTTTCTTAATTTTATCTAATGCATTTTGAACTAGTTCTTCATCTTTAATTATTAATTCTAAATTAATAATTTCTGCATCTCTAATTGGATCAATTGTGTTTTCAACATGAGTAATTGAGCTATCATCAAAACATCTTACAACATGACAAATAGCATCTGTTGATTTAATATTTTCTAAAAACTGATTACCTAGTCCCTCACCTTTAGAAGCTCCTTTAACAAGGCCTGCAATATCAGTAAAAGTAAAAGTAGTTGGCAATACTTTTTCTGGTTTAATAAGCTTAGCTAATTTATTTAATCTAACATCTGGTAATTCAACTACTCCTACATTAGGATCAATTGTTGCAAAAGGATAATTAGCTACTTCTACTTGTGATTTTGTAATAGCATTAAATAATGTTGATTTACCAACATTAGGTAACCCTACTATTCCGGCGGTAAGTGCCATTATTTTTCCAAGGCTCCCATTTCTTCAATAATTCTATTTAGATCGCTTGTTGAACTATAACTAATAACAATTTTTTTGTTTTTTATCAAAACTTTTGTTCCCAGTTTATCTCTTAGTAAACCTTCTGCATATTTTATATCTTTTGATTTTGGTCTTTTAACTTTTTTTCCACTTGAAACTTTTTTTCCTTTAACAAGTTCTTCAAGAGCTCTTATAGATAAATTATTTTTAACAGATTTGTTTGCAAAATCTAAAATATCCTTTGAATTTTCTAAGGAAAGCAAAACTTTACCATGTCCAACAGATAGTTTTTCATCTAAAATCATTTGTTGAACTATTTTTGGAAGTTTTAATAATCTAAGAAGGTTTGTTACATATGTTCTTGATTTAGAAATTCTTTTCCCAAGATCATCTTGTGTTAATTTATTTTTAACAATCAGTGATTGAAAAGCTTGGGCTTCTTCAATTCCATTTAAATCTTCTCTTTGGATGTTTTCAATTAAGGCCATTTCTTGAAGTTTATCTTGCTTAACTTTTAGAATATAAGCTTTAATTGTTTTGGTTTTATTTAATTGATGGGCTTTTAATCTTCTTTCACCAGCAATCAGTATAAATCCTGCTGCATCTTTAACTACAGCAATTGGTGTGATTAGTCCATTTGTAGCAATAGAATTTGCTAATTGTTTAATTTCTTCTTTTTTGAATATTTTTCTTGGCTGAAATGGATTAAGTTTAATTTTTGAAACAGGAATTTCATTAATTCCACTTTTAGCTATTTGCTTTTTTGTAGAAAATTGCTCAATATCACTAAGTGCTTCTTTTAATTGATCACCTAGCAAAACTGTCATTCCTGATTTTTTAATTTTCTTTACTTTACTCATTGTTTTTTACCAATTCCTTTGCTAATTTTTGATATGCTTTTGCTCCCTCAGATTTTGGATCATGATCAAATATTGATTTTTTGTGCCCTGGGGCTTCAGCTAGTCTAACATTTCTTGGAATATAACTTTTAAAGGCCTTTGATCCAAATGTTTCTTGAATTAAATCTTTAATTTCATTAGATAGAGATGTTCTTTGATCAAACATAGTAACAAGTATTCCTTCAATTCCAAGATTTTTGTTATGAAGTCTTTGTACTACTCTAATTGTTGAGAATAATTGACTAATTCCTTCCATAGCAAAATGTTCTGTTTGAATAGGAATCAATACACTATGGGCTGTAGATAAAGCCATTGTGTTTATTGCGCCCAATGTTGGTGGACAATCAATAAATATATAATCATAGTCTTTTTCAATATCTTCAAGTTGATGTTTTAATTGATATTGATAATTTTTTATCTTGACCATTTCCATATTTATTGATGCAAGCTCTCTTGAAGCTGCAATAATATCAAGATTTTTTTCTAAGTTTTTCTCAATTGATTCATTTGCACTAACATGCCCTGTAAGTAAGTTGTATATTTTAGAATTTTCATCCTGAGGAGTAACATTTAGAGCTGTTGTTGCATTGGATTGAGCATCAAGATCAATTATTAATGTTTTTTTTCCAAGTCGTGCAATAGCAACTGATAGGTTAACTGCTGTTGTGGTTTTACCAACACCACCTTTTTGATTAGTAATTGCGATTATTTTTGCCATATTTACTCCTTATTTTATTCCTACCCTTTTATATATAGTATTTACTTCTTTTAAATAGTAATTTATATCAAATAATTCCTTGATTTCTTGATTTGATAATTTAAATTTATCAACTGAGAGTTCTTTGAAACAAGTGTCTTTTTCAAATGATATTTTTGCAAGTTTCTGAACTGCATCATATGCATCTTCTCTTGAATATTTTTTCTTTTTAATTAAATAATTTAATACTCTTTGAGAAAAGATTGCATAGTGTGTTAGATTAATATTTTTAATCATCTGTTTTTTATCAACAATTAATCCCTTTAAAATTCCATTCATTCTTTTTAGTGAATATTCTAAAGTTGCACTTGCATTGGGTCCAATGACTCTTTCAACAGATGAATGTGAGATGTCTCTTTCATGTCAAAGATTATTATTTTCTAGTGCAGCATAAGCGTATCCTCTTAACAATCTGGCCTGGCCTGCAATGTTTTCTGAACCAATTGGATTTTTCTTATGGGGCATTGCTGATGATCCTTTTTGATTTTTAGAGAACTTCTCATATACTTCTTTTATTTCACTTCTTTGTAATGATCTAACCTCTGTTGCAATCTTTTCAAGTGTACTTCCAATAATTGCAAGAGTTGCAAAATATTCTGCATGATTATCTCTTTGTAAAATTTGAGTTGAAATCTTTGATGAAGTTAATTTTAATTTCTTGCAAACATAATCTTGAATGAATGGTTTTGTATTTGCAAAGTTTCCAACTGCTCCTGAAATTTTGCCTTGTTCAACTTTTGCTCTTGCTAATTTAAATCTTTCTTGATTACGTTTCATTTCATCAAATCATAATGCAAATTTTAATCCAAAACTTGTAATTTCAGCATGGATTCCATGAGTTCTTCCAATGCATGGTGTTTTGGCATATTTTTTGGCTTGGCTTTTTAGTGTTTTTAAAATTTCTTTAATTTGATTATCAATTAGTTGATTTGCTTCCTTGTAAAGAAGTCCATTTGCTGTATCAACTACATCGCTTGATGTTAATCCATAATGAAATCACTTTTTTTCTTCTTTTAAAGAGTGCGAAATCATTCTTGTAAAAGCAATAACATCATGTTTTGTTTCTTTCTCAAGTTTTTCCATTAACCTAGGATTAATTTTTACATTTTTCTTAATTTTATTAATTTGAGATTTAGGAATTAATTTTTTTTGAGCAAATGCCTCAAGAGAAAGTAGTTCTACTTCAAGTCATTTTGAAAGTTTGTTCTTATTAGATCAAACTTTTTGCATTTCTTTTGTTGAATATCTATCTAACATAATTTGTCCTTATTGTCTTACTATAGTTTGGCTTCTTTCAGGTCCAACTGAAAAGATTGAAACTGGAAGCCCTGTTAACTCTTCTATTTTATTAATATAATTTTGGGCATTTTGTGGAAGTTGATTAAATGAGGTCACTTTTGTAATATCTTCTTTTCATCCTGGTAGTGTAATGTATTCTGGTTTAGCTTTGACTAAATCAGATTCAATAGCAGGAAATTCTACAATTCCTTTTTTACCATCTATTTCATATGATGTAGCAATTTTTAATTCATCAATATTAGTTAATACATCAAGTAATGTTATTACTATATCACTCATTGATGAAGTTCTAATGGAATGTTTTAATGCCACAATATCAAGTCAGCCAACATCTCTTGGTCTACCTGTCGTTGTTCCAAATTCATTTCCTGTTTTTTGAATATATTTACCAATTTCTCCATCTATTAATGTAGGCATTTTTCCTTGGCCAACTCTAGAACAATATGCTTTAACAACACCATAGACTCTATTGATATGTTTCATATGAATTCCAGAACCAACTAAAGCAGATGAACCTGTTGGATTAGACGATGTAACAAATGGGTATGTACCATGGTCTATATCAAGCAATAATCCTTGAGCTCCTTCATAAACAATTTTTTGACCTGCTTCTGCAAGGTCATTTAGAAACTTGCCGGTGTCTTTTACAAATGGTTTTAAAATTGCAGCATATTTTTTTGCATCCTCAAATAATTTATTAAAGCTAATTTCATCTTTTCTATAAACTTCTTTAAATAGCTTATTATAGAACTTAACATTTTCTTTTAATTTTTTTTCTAAAATATCTTCTTTGATAAATTCAGCCATTCTAATTCCTGATCTTTTTGCTTTATCACTATAAGTTGGTCCAATTCCTTTTTTAGTTGTACCAATTTTGTTATCTTTTTTAGCTTCTTCTTGATACTCATCAAGTAAAATATGATAAGGCATAATAATATGTAGTCGATCAGAAATAACAATATTTTTAGAATATAGATTATTTTCTTTTAAATATTCTATTTCTTTAATAAATGCCTCTGGATTTAAAACACAACCATTTGCAACAACTGCATATGTATCTTTTCTAACAACACCTGATGGCATTAAATGTAGTTTATACTTATTGTCTTTAACTACAACTGTATGACCGGCATTGTTTCCTCCTGATCATCTAACAACTGCCTTGGCATCACTGGCAAGATAATCAGAAATTTTTCCTTTTCCTTCATCTCCCCACAATGCTCCCATTACTATATCTACTGGCATATTATTCTCCTAACATCCTTTGTTTAATTAAATTAAATTTACGTGGATATTTATCATTTGTTTCTTTTTTCTTTTTAAAGATTAAAATTTTTGTATTAAGAACAGAGTCTTCAAGAGAGTAATTTTCTTCAAGATCAAAATTTAATATTGTTGCTGCTTTTTTAGCAACATTTAGTTCTTTGTCAACATTGGCTCCTTTTATTAAAACTAAAATGCCTCCAACTTTTAAATATTGACTGGCAATTTCAAGGCAAATGCTTGAATGGCCAAATGCTCTTGTTGTTGCAATATCAAATTTTTCCTTATAATTAGCCCAAGCATCTTCAGCTCTTGTTGTAATCAAATCAAAATCAATATATTTATTAATTTTTTTTAAAAATTTAATTCTTTTTTCTTTAACTTCAAGTAATGTAAGTGAAATTGATCTATCTTTTAACTTTAATGGTATTCCTGGAATTCCACAACCTGTTCCAATATCTAAAATTGATTTATTTTTAATATCAATTTTACTAAAGGAAGCAATTGAATCATCAATTAGGTTATTTTGAATTTTTTCTTTGGTCTTAAATCCAGTTAACATATGAATTTGATTGTAATTAATTATGTCTTGGATATATTTATTATTTAAATTCATCTTTTATTGATCCTATATAGGGAAATCTTCTTCCTCATTCATTAACATCAAGTCCTCAGCCAACAAGCCAATCTTTATTTTCACTTTCAATTACTGATCAATCAGGTTTAAATTTAATTTTTCTACCATTAACTTTATCAAGTAAAGTAGCAACTTTAATATCAGCAGCTCCAAGCTCTTTTAATGCTTTAATTACGCCCATTAATGTAGTAGCTGAATCAACGACATCTTCTAAAATTAGAATTTTTTTACCTTTAATATCAAGATTTTCTAATCCAAAATCAATTGATACCTTTGATTTTGATGATGCACCATGGGTAACAGAAGTTTTTATAAATTCACTAACAGTATCAAATTCAAATTTAGTTGTTATTTGGCCAAAAAAGTTTATACATCCTTTTAATAATCCTAGAGTAATTACTGGTTCAGATTCATTTTTGTAATATTTATTAATTGATGTTGTAGTTGCTTTAATTTTTTCTAGTATTTCTTTTTTGGTATACAATATTTCTTTAATTCTGCTATCCATTTTTATATTCATCCTTTACAATTGCTATGTAGGGAAGGTTTCTTAGCCTTTCATCATAATCAAATCCCCAACCAATTAATCACTCTTTTGTATCAAGTGTTATAACAGATCAATCTGGCTCAAAATCTGTTTTTCTTCCATAAGGTTTGTTAATTAATGTGATGGTTTTAACCTCTTTTGCCTTTTTTTCTTTAAGCAAATAACTTTTTAATTTTTCAAGAGTAATGCCTGAGTCAACAACGTCTTCTGCAATTAAAACATTTCGCCCTTTAAGATCTGCTTTGGTTAATCATTTATGATAAAACTTATCACTATCAACTAATTTATTATTTTTAGTTCTAGTAACTGAAATAAATTCATAATGAGAGTCAAAATCAAGATAAATAACTAAATTGGAGAGGAATAATACACATCCTTTTAAAACTCCAACAATAACTGGTTTGTCTTTATCTTTGTAATATTCATTAAGAGTTGGGGCAAACATCTTAATTTTTTTTCTAATTTGTCTTTCAGTTACTAAAATTTCTTTGGCTTCTTTAACTAACATTATTTTTTTACTCTTAAATCTTCTTTATTTTCATTTTTAAATGTTTTTCTTCATTGAACAAATCCCCGAACATTACCATATCATCCTTTTTGAAGTTCTCCTTGATCATATCTAACCATTTCTTGATATTGATCAGCAGTCATTGCTTGGGCACAATGTTCAAATGGTGATCAATGTCCTGCACTTGATAACCTATTAAATAAACCTAGATCTTTTGCATAGTCATCTTGACCAGCAAAATTTAGATATGAAACTCTAGCACATCTAGCTGTTGCAATGGCAATCATTACATCATCAATTGTCATATCTTTTTCTTTTGCAAGTTTTTCAATTTCATCCATTCTGAATTTTCCTCCAAATGGAATATGTCATTCTTTACCTTTAAGTTTTTTAGGATTTGATGCATTGTATGCTTCAAGCATTTTAAATGCTACTTCTGCAATATGGATTTCAGCCTCATCATGAGCTCTTAGGGCAAAGTAGTTATCTCATTCTGTTGCTGTAACAATTATGGTATGCATCATATATGGTTCCATAATTCTATTTGTAATTTGTTTTGTAAGTCCCATTTCTGAAAGCTTTTTAGCTGAGGCAATAGCAGCATCCCTTCCTTCAAGTCATACTTTTTTAAATTCAGCTACTTTTTCTGGTTCTTCAAAATAGTGGCTTCCTTGCATTCCTTTATGTTCTTCCATTCATCCTGATGGAATAAATGGTTCATTTTCAAGTTTTTCCACTTGCTTAGCAAATGGAATAGCACGTGATGATGCTGAGTTTCTTGAAAATAATCTGTGAGTGTTAAACTCAGATAGAATTATTCTTGGGAATGTACAAACAAATGTTGTAATTCTATCTCCTTGCTCATTGATGCTATCTGCAACAACTTCAGCTTTAATTAGATCTGAACTAAATTTTATTAGGTCAGTACCATTATTTAATTTATTGTTCATTTTCAATTTTCTCTCTTTCAAATTATTCTTTTAGTGTTTATTTTACTTTTTAGTTATTTCATTTCAACCTTGATAAATAATTATATGTTTTGCCTTATATGTTAGTATTGATTATAGTACCGTATGCCTAATATCTATAGTAGTAAGTTTCATTTGATTTACCTAATCTTATAGTACTAAATATTTTTTTAATAATTTTTATCTAAATAGTAAGAAAATAATATTAAAATAAGTATTATAATTAAATTTGATATTCTTATCATTTTAATTTATCTTCTTCTGTATATAATGTTTCTGTTAATTTCTTTATTATTATGTTTTTTTCTTCATCTCCCATATTTGGATGAAAATATTTTAACAAATTACTATTTTTTAAAATTTTAGTTGTTTTAACTGCTCGATCAAATGTATTGTTTAAGTTTCAAAATACATAAGGGTCATTTTTTAAATTAATATTTTCGAATCCAGTTGTTTCTCTTAAACATCTTATTTTACTCTCTTCATATTTTTCAATTTCAATTATTGAAATTCCATCACTTTCCATCCATTTATAAATATTTTCAAATAGAAACTGACAATTTACACCTATTTTAATATAAGCTTTTTTTCATTCTCCTGTCTCTAATTCTCAAATTACTCTCATACCTCTATTTTCGTTATCTTTATCATCCTTTTCCAAATATAATGATCTTCTTGTGAAGTCTAAATCATCTTTAAATTCGGAAAATTTATAATACGGGATTAAGTCAAAATGATTTATTGGAGGGCTTGCGGAAATATTGGTTTTTGTATTATTAGCTGTTGGCTCTTTCAAGGAAGTGGTTAATCATAAGAGTCCAAAAACTAAACAAATAATTCCTATTGTAATATTTTTATAATTAGGTTGACAACTTTTATTACTGCATTTTGGTATTTCATCTTTTGTTATTTTTGTTTTTGTTTTACATGAATTACAAACAAAATTATTATTTTCATCAAGCTTACTTTTCAATAACAGACATAATGTACAAAGCTGTTGCCCATTGCTAAACTTTTCTTTAGCTTTAGATCTGCAGCCTTGATTTGTGCATTGTTTTCATATTTTCATTTTTATTCCTTATTATTAATTAGTAATACATATTCACCTTTAATGATTTCTGGTAAATCATCAATAACTTCATCAACTTTTCCAAAATAATATGTTTCATGGAGTTTTGTTAGTTCTTTTGCAACAAATATTTCTTTATTGCCTAGAGTTTCATGTAACTCATTAAGTGATTTTCTTAATTTAAAACATGAAACATAAAATATTAATGTTTGTTTTATAACTTTTAATTCTTTAAATAGTTTTATTCTTTGAGAAGTTTTATCAGGCAGAAATCCATGAAAGTAATTAGTAGTTGGAAATCCAGATGCAACAAGAGCGCTTGTATATGCAATTGGTCCTGGAACTACTACTACATTGACTTTTCTATTTTTTAATTTTCTAACTAAAGGGAAGCCTGGATCTGATATTAATGGTGTTCCTGAATCTGAAACTAAACCAATATTTTGATGAGCTTTAAATAATTCAATTACTTTATCAGTCATAGAATTTTCTTTAACCACATCATATCTTAAAAGTTTTGGTTTATTTTCTACTTCAAGAAGCTTTAATAGCTTTCCAGTGACTCTTGTATCTTCACAAAGAAGCAATGTAACTTTTTCTAGAGTTTCTTTTAGTCTAATTGAAGCATCATTTATATTTCCAATAGGAGTAGCTAGAATAAATAGAGTTGGATTGTTATTGTTAAAACTTTTTTTAATCATTTTTTCTCCTATTTAAGTTCATTTAATACTTTTGCAATTATTAAATTAATATTTACATTAGCATTTAATAAATTAATGACTTCAAGTATATTTTTGTTTAGTTCTAAATCTTCTTTTGAATTTTTACTTTGTGTAAATTTAAGCAATAAGGATTTAATTTCTTCTCTTGATAGATTTTGTCATTCAATTTCGAAAGGTTTTGAATTTAATAAATGCTCTAAATTTTCATTTTTATCAGCTTCAGCTTCATTATCTTTTAAATGAATAATTTGACATCTTGTTTGAATAGTTTCTAAAACTGCATTGGCATTTGTAGTTGTAAATGTAAAAATTACATCTAAATCTGGTTCTTCAATAAATTTTAGAAAAGCATTTGCTGCCTTTGGTGTAATATTTTCAATTCCTTGAATAATAATCATCTTAGGTTGATTGCCAAATGCAGCTGTAGAACAGAAATCTTTTAGAGATTCAATTGCTTCAATCTTTATTTTATCTTCATAACCATTTACCATGACTAAATTAGGATTTAATTGATTATCAATTGATTTACAATTTTTACAATCATCATTTAATCCACAAACTTTATCTTTAATGATTCCAAGGGCATAAATTAATGATTGCTGAGGTTTTATTGATTCTACAATAAAGGCATTGGCATTATTATGTTTCATCTAAAACCTCTTTTATAATTTTTAAAATATTTTCATTCATTTTTTCTATAGAATCGGAGGATTCTACAAATTTAATATTTCTACCAGGGAAAAATTCAGGGAGTTTTTTAAAACCTTCTTTACATTTCATATGAAATTCTTTTGATTCATTATCTAATCTGTTAATTTCTCTATTATGATCATTGATTCTTTTTTGAGCAATATTAATATCTACATCTAAAACAATTGTTAAATCTGGTGTGAAATTTTCAATAGCATTTCAATTAATGTTTTTTATTTCTTCAATTCCTAGTCCTCTGGCATATCCTTGGTAAACAATTGAAGAATCAAAGTATCGATCACAAACCACTCACTTATTACTTTCAAGTGCTGGTTTAACAATTTCTTTGATGTGTTCAATCCTAGCAGCAGCAAAGGTTAGAGCTTCTGCTTCTGGAGAAATCTTTTCATTAACAATAATATCTCTAAATTTTTCTGCTACTTTATTTCCGCCAGGTTCTCTAGTTTTAATTACATCAATACCTTTTGATTTAAGATATTTAAAAATGTAATTAGCTGCAGTGGATTTTCCAGCACCGTCACATCCTTCAATTGTAATAAATAAGTTTTTCATTATTCAAATTCCTCCAATTCCAAAACATCTCCAAATAAGTCTTGTGCTTGTTGTACTTCTGTTTTATCCATAATTGTTTTTTCTTGATATTTGGGTACTTCAATATTTATTGGATTAGGTAAACTTTTGTTTGCTTTTAATGATTTATAATTTGATACTTCTTGATTTCATTGTTCTTTTCATGATCCTACAAATAAATATTCTCTACCAAAAATTTCTTTTACAAATTTTAAAAAGTCATTATCTTTTGCATAAGAATTTAATACATTTGATGAAGCTTCATATTCATATGTGACAATTACTGCATCATTTGAAGCTGCAGCTATTTTACAGTTAGAAAATAAGGCAATTCATCTTGAATTTTCTTTTGTTCTTTCTAATTTATCTAAATCTCTAACTTTTTGTGAAATGAATTCTCTTTGAGATTTAACAGAAAGTAATAATATATTTAAAATTTCATTTATTGCTTCTTGTTCTAATGTACTTTCAATGGCTTCAGATTCTATTTCAGCAGTTATATCTTTTTGTTCAGCCTTAATTTCAGCAAGAAGTTCATTTTTTTGATCATCTGATAATTTAACTTCTTCTTTTGGATATTCTTTTATCTCAGATGGGTCGTTGTAGGGTTTAATTTCAATTTCTTTTTCTCCAACAACTGGATTTGATTCTTCAATCTTTATTTCTTTTTTTATTTCTGTTTTTAAATTTTCTTCAATTAATTGTGATGTTGGTTCTTCTTTTGAAATTTCACCTTTTTTTTCATTATTATTAATTTTTGTTAATTCAAAAATACAAATTTCAAATTGAAGTTTTGGATTTGCTGAATATTTTATTTTTTCAAGTGAGTTTTTAATTATATCAACTGCTGCAAATATAAAATCTTGTCTATATTCAATATTTTTATCTTTAATAACAGAAATGTATTTACCATCATTGTTTTCAATATAGTCTTTTACTAAAACATCTTTTAGAAATATCAATATATCTTCAAGAACAATATGATAATTAGTTGAGCTTTGATTTACCTTTTGAAGTTTTTGATAAACTGGTTGTAAATCACCATTGTAAGCTAATGAAATTAGTTCTGTTAAATCTTTTGTAGGTATTAAATTATGCACTTGGTTAATAACATCAATTGTTAATTTAGTTTCTAGATGGATGCATTGTTCTGTTATTGATAGTGCTTTTCTTACAGAACCATTAGACATATCAGCAATTGTTTTTAAAGCTTTTTGATCATAGGCTTTATTCTCTTTTTCCATTATGTTAGATAGAAGATTACTAATATTTTTTGATGTAACTTTTTTAAAAGTATATCTTTGACACCTTGTTAAAATAGTTTCTGGAATTTTATGTTCTTCTGTTGTAGCTAAAATAAAGATTGAATTACTTGGAGGCTCTTCTAATGTTTTAAGCAAAGCGTTAAAAGCTGATGTACTTAGCATATGAACTTCATCTATTATATAAACTTTGTATTTGCACACTATGGGTGGATATTGAATTGAATCAATTAGGTTTCTTATTTGATCTACACCATTATTAGAAGCGGCATCCATCTCAATAATGTCCATTGTTGTATTATCATTTATAGCCAAACATGATTTGCATGTGTTGCAAGGCTTGTTTTCTTCTAAACAATTGACTGCTTTAGCCATAATTTTAGCTAATGTTGTTTTACCTGTGCCTGATTTGCCAGAAAAAAGATAAGAATGAGCTATCTTATTCTTTTCGATTGCTTTTATTAGGGAATTTTTAATAATATCTTGACCAATAATTTCATTAAATGATTGTGGACGGTATTTTCTGTAAAGAGTTTTGTGCATTTATCTCTCCAATCTACATTTTAATTATATAATAAAATACTCCCCTATAGGGGAGTATTTTACTTTAAAACGATTAATAATGTTTATTTCAATAATATTATAACACTTTTTAACTAAATTCTTTTGTTTTTAAAGAATCTCTTAATGATTTCTTCAAAATAAGTAATCTTTTTAAAAGAAAATTTAGTCTTATAATTAATCTCCTTGATTGATTTAGACAAATAATAGACTTTTTTAATTCTAGAGGCCTTAATTACTTCCTGGCACATATTGCAAGGTTCCAAAGTTGTATATAAAACTGTGTTATCCAACTTTCAAGTACCTAATTTCTTGCTAGTTTTCTTAATAACATTAATTTCAGCATGACCTAACACACTGTTTTTATCTTCTTTATTATTAATAGCTGATGAAATCACTTTATTATTCAAGGTAATTATAGCTGCAATAGGCACTTCATCTTTCTTATATGCTTTTTCTGATAATTTTTTTAGTTTTTTTAATAAATTTTCATTCATTTTAGTCTCTTTTTTTAAAAAGTCACACACAATACTAATACTTATGGCTGCTTCATTCCTGATCTGACCAGATTCGTAGGTACTGTTGTGACATATTTATTATATCACAATGTTTCACGTGGAACATTACTTAATTAAATCTTTTTTCATATATGGAATCAATACTTTTGGTACCCTAATTGAACCATCTTTTTGTTGATAGTTTTCTATAATAGCTGCAAGGGTTCTTCCAATAGGTAAACCTGACCCATTTAGAGTGTGTACAAGCTCTAGTTTACCTTCAATATTTCTATACTTAATATTAGCTCTTCTAGATTGGAAATCTGACATGTTTGAGCAGGAAGAAATCTCTCTATATGTTTCTTGTGAAGGTAGTCAAACCTCAATATCATAGGTCTTTGAACTAGAAAACCCTAAATCACCAGTACATAATTCAATGACTCTATAAGGTAGTTCTAATTCTTGTAAAATTTGTTCTACATAGTTAGTCATTTCTTCTAAATCCTTCATTGAATTTTCAGGTTTAGAAAACATGACCATTTCTACCTTGTGAAATTGGTGTTGACGTATGATACCTTTGATGTCTTTTCCGCCTGATCCAGCTTCTGATCTAAAACATGGTGAATATGAAGTGTATTTTATAGTTTTTTCTACATCAATTACTTCATTTTTATGAATATTTGTTAATGAAACTTCAGAAGTTGGTATTAAATAAAAGTTTTCTTTATCTATTTTATATAAATCTTCAGCAAATTTTGGTAATTGACCAGTATTTTGCATTGAATCATGATTTACAATATATGGGGTTAGTATTTCTTCAAATTTGTTTAATTCTGTTTGCTTATCTAATAGATATTGTGTTAAAGCTCTATGAATTTTAGCGCCATCACCTCTATAAATGGCAAATCTTGAGCCTGTTACTTTTGCTGCATCTTCAAATGATATGATTTTTAGATTTGTTCCTAGATCAGCATGGTCTTTTATTTGAAAATCAAAGTTTCTTATTTTGCCATTTTTTCTCATTTCAACATTTTCAGTTTTATCTTTACCAATTGGCACTGTTTCACGTGGAACATTTGGTGTTTTTAATAAAATTTTTTTTATTTTTTCTTCTGCTACTTTTTGTTTTTCATCTAGTTTTGAAATTTCATCTCCAATATTTGCAACTTCATCTAAAATTGGTTGTACATCTCCACCTTTAGCTTTGATTTTACCAACTTCTTTTGACTTAAAATTTCTAAAAGCTTTTTTATCTTCAACTTCTTTAATTATCTTTACTCTAATTGCTTCTTGGTCAATTGCTTCTTTTAGATAAGAGAAGCTTTGGCCTCTTTTTTCTAACTCTTTAATAATTTTTACTGGATCATTTTTTAATAATTTAATGTTAATCATTTTTTTCTCCTTAATTAAAAAACCTCACACAAAATAATTGTGTTGAGGAGCGAGTGATCGCGGTGCCATCCTTCTTTTTTTCTTAATTACATATTTTGATAAAGCTCAGGAGTAGATTTCGTTAATTTTTGTGTTTGGTTTGCAGCAAATTACCAAATCTCTAATTTCACAATTTAATTAATTACTTGTTCCGTCTTTGCTTCATTATTATATCATATTTTTAATATTTTTATATACACTATAAGTGTTATTTATAAATAATAAAATATTGTGAGTATTAATGCTGATAACAAAAATGTAATGGCAACATATTTCATGTAATCTATCATGCCCTTTTTACCTTCAGATTCTTTAACATAGTAGAATTCTATACCTGCAAGTGCTGCAAATACTTGAAAATAATCTGTTGAATAACGTTCAACAGTGGCTTCAAGGATTTTAAATGAATAAAATGTTAATCCTATAAATATTAATCAAAAAATAGTTAATTTTCATATTTTTTGCTTACGCATTTCAGGTATTGTGATAAATGCTGGCAATGCTATAGTCCCAATTCCACTAAATGAGTTAATTTTTTTAATTCATTCCATGCTTGAATTCTTAAATAATAAGAAAAGTCCATATTCAAATAAAATAAAAAATAACAAAAGAGGAAAGAATCAATCTAGTTTTAATTTATTATTCATATTTATATTATATTACTAAAATATAGTATTAACAATATACCTAGTTAATGCTAATCTAATAAATTGTAATAGAAATTTTACTTATTACAATAGGTTAAATCAGATAGGTTAAATCAGGCAATATCCATAAAATATTTTTAAATTTAATGTTTTAAACTTTTTTATTCAATTAGCATTATTACAAATGGTAGAGAAATAGCTCAATTTCATTTAATGTATTGAATCTATAGTATTTTACAAAGAAAATTACACATAATCTAAATTAATAGTAATAGAGAAGTGGGTTGATTTGCCTCTTTATTCAACTTCTTCTTTTATTTCTTTTTGACTTGTTTCTTTTAGTTCTCCATCTAAAATTTCAGAATTTTCTATTTCTGTGGCTTGTTGTAAAACATTAAATTCTTCAATATTGTCATCTATAGTGTCAATTGTAGTGTCAATCCTTTCTTTTGGATTACCATATTCATCTAATTCAACTGGATCTGCTTCAATTGCAATTGCAGATTGAATTCTTACTGACTCATCAATATCCATTAGTCTAACACCTTGTGTATTTCTTGATGAAATTGAGATTTGCTCAACTTTTAATCTAATAATTTGACCTTTAGTAGTAATTAACATTAGCTCTTCTGATCCATTTAGTGGTAAGACTTCAACTAATTTACCAGTTTTTGGTGTAATCTTAATAGTTTTTACACCTTTTCCACCTCTTTTAATTAATCTGTAGTCTTGAATTGGTGTTAATTTACCTGTTGCTCTTGATGAAACCGAAAGTAGGTGAGTGTATCCACCAGGAATTGCCATTGATATAACTTTTCCACCATCAACATTCATTCCTTTAACTCCAAATGATTTACGTCCTGATGATCTTACATCAATTTCATTAAATCTAACTGATTTACCATTTGAATTTCCTAGGATGATTTCATCATTACCTGATGTTAGTGCAACATCTAATAATTCATCATCCTCTCTTAGTGCAATAGCAATTTTACCTGTTTTTCTAACTCTTTGATATTCCGAAGATTTAGTTTTTTTAATAAGTCCATTTGCAGTGGCAAATGTAAAGAATGTTTCTTCTGAATATTGGTCAATATTTAATAGAGCCTTAATCTTTTCGCCTTTTTCAATATTAATTAAATTAATTGCTGGAATTCCTTTTGATATTCTGTTAAATTCTGGGACTTCATGTGCTCTTAATCTATATACTTTACCTCTATCAGTAAAAAACATTAGATCTCTGTGAGTTGTAGTGTATAGCATTTTGTAAATCAAATCTTCTTCAAGGGTGTTTTGACCTTTAATCCCTTTACCACCACGGTTTTGAGCTTTATATGTTGATGCTGGTATACGCTTGATATATCCAGATTTTGATAGAGTAATAACTACATCTTCTACAGGGATTAGTGATTCATCATCAATTGATACTGATGCTGATGGATCAATATATGTTTTTCTATCATCTCCAAATTTTTCTTTAATTTCATTTAATTCTGATTTAACAATGTTGTAAACTTCAGGTTCATTTCCCAAAATATTTTTGTAATTTGCAATAATATTTTTTAACTCCAAGATTTCTGCTTCAAGTTTTTCTCTTTCAAGTCCTGTTAATCTTGATAATTTCATTTCAAGAATTGCTTTTGCTTGAGATTCTGATAGAGAATAAGCTGAAATTAATTCTTTTTGAGCTTCTTCTGAATTTTTTGATTTTTTAATTAACTCAATTATCTTATCAATGTTGCTTAGAGCTTTTGAAAGTCCTTCAAGAATATGAATTTTACTTTCAGCTTTTTCTAAATCAAATTTTGTTCTTCTTGTAATAACATTAAATTGGTGTTTGACATAAATCTCTAATGTTTCTTTTAGATTTAATCTTTTTGGTTCACCATTTACCAATACAATGTTGTTAAATGCAAATGATGTTTGTAGATTTGTGTTTTTATAAAGTTGGTTTAGTATAACATGACCAATTGCATCTCTTTTTAGTTCAATTACAACTCTTAGCCCTTTGTGGTTGGTTTCGTCTCTTAAATCAGCAATACCTTCAACTGATTTATTTCTAACTAAATCAGCAATTGATTCAAGAAGCTTAGCTTTATTAACTTGATATGGAATTTCTGTAATAATAATTTGATCACGACCACTATCTTTTTCAATAACTTCTGCTTTAGCCTTTGTTACAACCGAGCCTTTACCATGATTATAAGCGGCTCTAATGCCTGCTACACCTAAAGTAATGCCTCCAGTAGGGTAATCTGGTCCTTGAATAGTTTGATTTAGTTCTTCAATTGAAATTTCTTTATTATCAATTAATTTAATTATTCCATCAATAACTTCCTTTAAGTTGTGTGGAGGAATATTGGTTGCCATACCAACAGCAATTCCTGTTGCCCCATTAACTAAAAGGTTAGGAAATTTAGAAGGTAGGACTACTGGTTCTTTTTCTTGCCCATCATAGTTATCCTTCATATCAACTGTATTTTTATTGATATCTCTTAACATATGCATTGCAAGTTTGGACATTCTTGCTTCTGTATATCTCATAGCAGCAGCTCCATCACCATCAAGTGATCCAAAGTTTCCATGTCCATCAATAAGTGGGTAGCGATATGAAAAGTCTTGAGCCATTCTTACCATGGTATCATAAACTGATGAATCACCATGAGGGTGGTATTTACCAATTACTTCACCAACAGTTCGAGCTGATTTTTGATATGGTTTATCTGAATGATTACCTATTTGATTCATAGCATACATGATTCTTCTATGAACTGGTTTCATTCCATCTTTTGCATCAGGCAAAGCACGAGATACAATTACTGACATTGCATAATCTAGAAATGATTCATTCATTTCTTTTACAATGTTAATATCAATTATTTTGTTATTGTTTTCCATTTTTTTATCTCTTTCCTATGCATCAATGTTTTTAACGTATTTGGCGTTGGTTTCAATAAACTCTTTACGTGGAACAACATCATCTCCCATTAGTGTGGCAAATGTTGTTTCAGCTTCAAGTGCATCTTCAATTGTAACTTTAAGTAGTGTTCTGTTTTCTTGATTCATTGTTGTATCTCAAAGTTGTCCAGGATTCATTTCTCCAAGACCTTTATATCTTTGAATATTAAATCTAGAATCTTGATTTGCTAATTTTCATTCTTCAAGTTTAGACTCATTGTAGAAATATTCAACTTTTTTACCAACCGAAGTTTTAAATAGTGGTGGTTGGGCAATAAAAATATTTCCTTGCTCAATCAATTCTCTATAATATCGATAGAAAAATGTTAGAAGTAGTGTTCTAATGTGAGCCCCATCGACATCGGCGTCAGTCATAATTATAATTTTGTGATATCTTAATTTTTCATGATTAAATTCAGGGCCAATACCACAACCTAATGCTGTAATAATTGTTGCAACTTCATCATTATTAAATATTTTTTCTTCTTTTGCTTTTTGAACATTAATAACTTTACCTTTAAGTGGTAGGATGGCTTGAGTAAATCTATCTCTACCCATTTTGGCAGATCCACCAGCCGAATCACCCTCAACAATATAAATCTCTGAGTCGGCAGGATCCTTAGATTGGCAATCAGCAAGCTTGCCTGGTAAAGAAGAGAATTCCAAAACTCCTTTTCTTTTTGTTGCTTCTCTTGCTCGGTTGGCAGCCATTCTTGCAGCTTGGGCTAAGATTGCTCTTTGAACAATTATTCTAGCAACCTCTGGATTTTCACCTAAAAATATTTCTAATTGGTTTGATAAAACTTCATTAACAGCTTTTCTTGCATCACCGTTTCCAAGTTTTGTTTTGGTTTGTCCTTCAAATTGTGGATCTCTATGTTTTACAGAAAGAATGGCAGTTATTCCTTCTTTAACATCTTCTTTTAAAAGTTTGTCAGCATCTTGCTTAAGCATTTTGTAATCATATGCATATCGATTTATTATTTTTGTAATAGCCAAATCAAAACCTTGTTCATGTGTACCACCTTCATGGGTGTTGATGTTGTTACAAAATGAGGCAAGTGTAGCTTTATCTGATTTTGTGTATTGCATTGCTATTTCAAGCCCAATATCTCCCGATTCTTTTGAATTATATTTTTTTTCAATGTAAATTATTTCTTGATGAATTGGTTCTTTACCTTTGTTTAAGTCTTCTATATATTCTTGAAGTCCGCCTTCGGTATAATATTCTTTTTTAAAGTTGGTTCTTTCGTCAACTAAGCTTAATTTTATTTTTTTATTTAAGTATGATAGTTGTTTTAGCCTTTTTTTTAAAATTTCTATATCAAATTCAATTGATTCTTTAAAAATTTCACTATCTGGTTTAAAAATTATTTCAGTTCCTGATTGATCTGATGTTTCAGTTTCTTTTAAATCAAATTCTGGTAATCCTTTTTTATATTCTTGAACATATGTTTTGTTGTTTCTTCAAACTTTTACTTTTAAATATTCAGAAAGCGCGTTTACAACGGATACACCCACACCATGAAGGCCTCCTGAAACCTTATATCCCTTTCCGTCAAATTTACCACCAGAGTGAAGAGTTGTTAAAATTGTTTCAACAGTTGATTTTCCGGTTTTTTCATGTGTTTCAATCGGTATTCCACGCCCGTTATCAGATACTTTAACTTCGTTGTCTTTTGTAATTGTGACTTCAATAAAATCACAGTGTCCAGCCAAAGCTTCATCAATAGAGTTGTCTACTACTTCTCACACCAGGTGGTGTAGTCCTCTTGAGGTTGTGTCACCAATGTACATTCCTGGTCTTTTTTTAACCGCTTCAAGCCCTTCTAAAACCTGGATTTGACTAGCATCATAAACTGCTTCGATTTTATCTATCATTTTGTAAAAATCCTTTCAAAAATATTTAAGTATATTTTTACCATTTATATCTAATGTATTTTACCATATTTAAGGTGTTTTGTGGAAAAATGAGGTGTTTTTTAAAACACGAAAAAACAGCACTATTTAGCTGTTTCTATTTTATAGGTGTTGTTGTTAATTTTTATCACTGAATTGTTTGTTAGTTTTTGACGTTTAAATTGAGCAAATTCACCATTAATTTTTACTAATTTTTTTGTTATTAACTCGGTTGTTTGACCTCCTGAATTTACTTCTCCAACAAACTTTAAAAATTTTGCTAAAGTTATAAAATCACTATCAATAACAACTGTTTTCATTAATCCTCTCACCTATATGGTGAAACTATGTGGATTGTGTTTTCTTTGTTTGGGTTTTTTATTATGATTGGTTTTTGGTTTTTATTAAAATCTATCTTTATTTCTTTGTTGTCTGTTGCTTGAATAGCTTCAAGCAAATATTTTGAAGAAATCAATATTTCAACATCTTCTCCTTGTTTGTTAAAGTCATTAATTTTTTCTATTGAAATTCCTGTGGTTTGGTTTGTTGAACTTATAAAAAGTTTTTCTTTTGATAAAGTTAATTTAATTTTATTTTCCTCGTTTGTAAACATTTCTATTCTATCTAAAGCTTTTTCAATTTCTGTTTTATTAACTATTAATTGTGTTGTTGACTCTATTGGTATGGCCTTGTTAACATCTGGGTATTTTCCATTTATGTTTTGAAATTGGATTGTTGTTAGATCGGTTTTGATTTGTGTTTTTTCTTCTGAAATTCAGATTTGTTGATCTTTGTCTTTTGTTGTGTTTGTTTTATTAAAAAGTTTAAAAAATGTTGTTGGCAATATTATATTTATTTTTTTTTCGTTTGAATCTGTTGTTAGCTTTGAAAGCCTGTGGGTGTTGGTTGCAAAAACATTTAATTTGTTGTTGGCAGAAATTAGATTTATGCCGGCAAACTCTTTTCTTGCTTGCTTGTGTTCTTTGTCTGCTGAAAACATTATTGTATTTGAAATTTCTTCAATAGTTTTTTTGTTTATATCAAAAACATGCCCTGTGGTTTCAAAATTAATTTTTGGATATGTTTCTACATTATAAAGTTGTAATGAATATCTTGATTTTTTTGTTGTAATTGTTAAAATAGATTTTTCTGTTTTTTCAAAAATTAAAAAGTTTGCATCTGTTTTTTTAATTAATTCATGTAGTTTTTTAATTGGTGTTAAAAATGATCCTGTTGATTCTACAACTAATTTTGATTCTTCTGCTTTTATCTTTGTGTTAATAGATGTGGTTGTGTTTGATGCTATGATTATTATTTCGTTATTAAAAACCTCAAACAAAACAGCTTTAAATACTGGTGTTGATATCATGTTTGATGAACTAACAAGTAATGAAACATCGTTCATCACATCTTCAATTATTTTTTTTTGAATTTTAAACTTCATAAAAACCTCTTTTGAATCTTTAAATTTAATTTAAATAATTTTTATTATTATTGTTATGTTGTTGATAAATGTTTAAAGTTAACCAAAAAACCTTATCTACTTTAATTATATCATTTTTGTTTGTTAATAATTTGTTGATTTTAATGTTAATAACTTTAGTTAAAAATCTCTTTTTCAACTGACAAAACAAAATCTTTATAAACACGATCCTCGCCCATTTTTTTAATAACCATTTTTTCAGAGTGCATAACAGTTGAGTGGTCTCTGCCGCCAAAGACAGAACCAATTTCTTTATAAGAATAATCTAACCTTTTTCTATAAAGGTATATAGCTAAATGCCGCGCATCTTTAACCTCTTTTTTTCTTCCCTTCCCTAAAAGCTGTGCTTTTTCAATCATGTATTTACCACAAACAACTCTTTGAATCTCACTTCCTTTTATTTTTTCTTTTGTTATTGGCTCATCTAAAACATTTTTAGTAACATAAGGCATATCTACAATGTTTGTTGGGTTAATAGTAACTGCCATCCCAAGCTTTCTAACAACACCTTGAAGAGATCTAAAATCACTACCAAAATGATAAACTAAAACATCATAAACATCGTTTGTTATTATAAATTCAGCGTTTTCAATAAACTCCTTTTTAAACTCTTTTTCTAAATATTTTTTTGCAAGCTCTGATCCAGGGCTATAAATTTTTGTTGTTCCGCCAGATGAAAACCTAGTTTTCAATCTCTCAGGAATATCGTTTAAAGCTTTTGGTGGCATATCTGATGCAACTGCAATTTTCTTACCTCGTTTTTGCAAATATTCAAAAACATCAAAAAAAGTATCAATTGAAGAGGTTTTTCCAACAAAATATTGAACATCATCAATTATTAATAAATCAAGAGTGTTTAAGACACCAACAAACTCATCAACACTTCCAAAAGAATTTTTAACAGAAGAGAAATGCCCAAGCGAGGCTGTATAAAATTCTACAAAATCTGCAGCTGTCATATAGCCAACCCTGTTGCCTTTTTCTATGGCTTTATTACCGACAGATGAAAGAAGGTGGGATTTTCCAACGCCAGAATCACCATACAAAAACAAAACATTATCTTTTTGAGAATCAACAAAGTTTGTTGCAGATGAAAAAGCTATTTTATTTGATTTTCCAACAACAAAATCAGAAAAATTATGATTTAAAGGCTTCATTTCTTCTAAAAACTTATCAGAAACCATTTCTATTACGCTAGAATTTTTTTCTTTCTCAACAATTTTTAAAGGTTGTTGGTTTTCTGTTGTTCCAACAAAACCAAAACCACCAAAATCCTGAACATCATCTTTTAAAATAGCATTAATTTCAACTTTTTGGCCTGAATCAGCATGAATAAAAACTTCTAACCTGTTTTTAAATTGTGTGTTTATTAATTTTTTAACTGTTTCAGTTGAAGAAACCAAAGTAAAAACACCATTTTTAAACGACTTAAAAACATTAGGTTTAATTATAAGATCAAATATTCCTTGGTCAAATTCAGAGGAAATAAATCCCAAAAAATAGTTTCAATACTCTTTGCTATTAATGTTTTTCATTTTTAACTACCTTATTAACAAAATATTACCAAAAAATTGTGTGGAAAACAAGTTATAAACACTCTAAATACAAGTTTTCCACAATGTAAAAAAACCTTAAAATATATTTATTTAATAGTTTTCCACATTGTTTTAACAAAAAAATAATATTTTTAAATTAAATGGTGTGTGGAAAAGTGTGGAAAAGTCATTATAATCAAAACATTTGCATTTATAGGCCTACATATATATAATAGTTTAGTATCTATGTAAATTAACCAATGGGTAAAAAGAGGGTAAAATTATGAAACGAACTTATCAACCTAATAAAAGAAAACATAAAAAAGTTCATGGTTTTAGAGCTAGAATGGCTACTAAAAATGGGAGAAAAATTTTATCAAACAGAAGAAAAAAAGGTAGAAAAGAACTTACAGTTTAAGATCTTCTATGAAAAAACAATATAGAATCTTAAAAAATACTGAATTTCAAAAAATAAAAAATACTTCTGAATTTGATAAAGGAGCATTTACTGTCATTTACTTTAAAAAGAAAAAATTAGAACATTCAAGAATAGGTATTTCTGTTTCAAAAGCAATTGGTAATGCGGTTGTAAGAAATAAAATCAAAAGGCAAATTAGATCTATATTTACAATGAACAATGATTTTGAAAAATTAAAACATGATTATGTAGTTTTTCCAAGAAAAACCTATCAACCAAATAAATTTTTAGACATAGAAAAAGAAATTTTATCTATAATTAATAAAAGGGAGAATTAATATGAATCCATACGAAACAACCCAACCACAAATGCCAGAAAAAAAAGGTAATCAAATAATCTCAAGAATTAAAAACCTTTTAATTTTTGCTATTGTTATTATTATTTTTCAGGGATGTTTTAATCTAAGGGACACAACACCCATTAATGAAGCAACAACATTTCAAGATTTGTTTAGTGTAACTGTTTTTCATGGATTATTTGTTTATCCAATGGGAAAACTTACAATTTCAATTCATAAAATTATTCAATCCACTTTTGCAACAATTTTCATTGTTACGTTTATCAACAGAGCAATTGGATCAATTTTTACAGCAAAATCACAAGTTGCTGCAGAAAAACAAAAAGAACTAAATCCTTATATGCAAGCTATTAATACAAAATATGCTGGCAAAACAGATGCAGCTTCAAGAATGCAAAAAAATCTTGAAATACAAAAACTATACAAAAAGCACAATATAAAACCAATGGATGCAATGGCTCCAATAATTGTTTCAATGCCATTATTCTTATCTGTATATACATCAATTAGGAATAATGCTTATTTAGCTGAAACAACAATGTTTGGTTATTCAACTAAGTTAACAGCAAAAGAAATATTAAAACAAGGGCTTGATTTTAAAATAATCTCACTTATCATTTTACTTGTTGTTTTTCAATGAATAGCTATTAAAATTCCAACAATTTTAGCTAAAAGAAATCAAAAACCGCATCAACAAATTAATAGGCAACAAGCAAGTATGCAAAGAAATATGGAAATTATTTTACCACTTATGATGCTATGAATTTCATGACAAGTTACAATTGCAATTCTAGTTTATTTTGTAATATCACCTATCTTTACAATTGCACAATCATACATTATTCATACATACTTTATTAATAAAAAAACTAAAAAAGAAAATTCAGTTAATGAATTATATTAAAGTAAGGGGCTATGCCTCTTTTTTAAAAAAGAGAGATAATAATGTTATATTTTGTTGTAGAAGGAAAAAGTGATAGTGCAAAACTTAAGTCCATTTTTCCTAAATGCACAACTATTGAAACAAATGGATCTGCAATTTCAAATCAAACAATTAATTTAATTAAAAAAGTTAGCATTAATAATAATGTTATTGTTTTTACTGATCCTGATTTAGCTGGTAAAAAAATTAGACAAATTATTCTAAAAGAAGTACCAAACTTAAAACATGCTTTTATAGATAAAAAAAATGCAATAAAAAATAATAAATTAGGTGTAGCAGAAGCTTCTAGAGAAAATATTCTTAAAGCAATTGATTCGCTAGTTGAATTTAAAAATATAAATAATTTTTCAATAAGTTGAAAAAAATATGTTTCACTTGGATATATAGGTAAAACTGACTCAGCATTAAAAAGAAAAAGTCTTTGTAAAAAATTAAATATTCCATATGCTAATTCAAAAACATTATTTAAATGAATTAATATGATTGGTTATAAATTATAGTAAAATATATTTATGAAAAATTCATTAGACTATATTAAAAACAATTCTCACAAAGCCATTAAAAAATTTGGCCAAAATTTTTTGATAGATAAAAATATTATTAAAAAAATAGTAAATGCTCAAAAAATTGATAAAAATACATGTGTAATTGAGATTGGCCCAGGCCTAGGTGCTTTAACTTTAGAATTAAGTAAAAATGCAGGATACCTTTTAGCTTATGAAATTGATAAAAATCTTGTTTCATTATTAAGGGACAATTTTAAAAATATTAAAAATATTAAAATAAAGCAAAAAGATTTTATGAAGATTGATTTAAATAAAAAAACAAATGAATTAAAAAAAGAATTTAATAAAATTGTTGTTATTTCAAATTTACCTTATTATCTTTCATCTCAAATGATAGTAAAAGTTTTGCAATCAAATAAAATTGATAGTGCTATTTTTATGATGCAAAAAGAGTTTGGCCAAAGACTATCTGCTAAAATCTCAACTAAAAAATATAATAACTTTACAATTTTAGTAAATTATTATTCTAATATTAAAAAATTATTTATTGTTCCACCAACTGTCTTTATTCCTAGGCCTAAAGTTGAAAGTGTTGTTTTTGAATTTCAAATTAAAAAAAATCGAAAAAAAATTAATAATGAAGATAAATTTTTTAAATTTTTAAAAGAAATTTTTTCACAAAAAAGAAAAACAATTTTAAATAATTTATCTAATGTTTTAAATAATAAAACAATAGCAAAAAGAATTTTAGAAAATTTAAATATAGATAAAAAATTAAGACCAGAAAATTTAAATATAGATGAATTTATTAATATATATAATCAAACTTAAAATGTTAATCTTTTAATTTGATATAATTATAGTGAAAGTGAGCAAAAATAATGAAAGATACAGTAATATTTTCACTTACAAACAATGCAAAATTAACAAAAGCAGTTTGTAAAAAACTAAAAACAAAAGCAGGAACAGCCAGACTTGTAAAATTTGCTAATGGCGAAATTTTAACTAAAGCTGATACATCAGTTAGAGGAAAAGATGTTTTTGTTATTCAATCAACATCTAATCCAGTTAATGATTCTATAATGGAATTATTAATATTTGTTGATTCTTTAAAAAGGGCTTCTGCAAAATCAATTACAGCCATCATTCCTTATCTTGGATATTCAAGACAAGATAGAAAAGCAGCTGGTAGACAACCAATTACAGCAAAATTAATTGCTAATTTAATCCAACAAGCAGGAGTAACAAATGTGGTAACATTTGATCTTCATGCTCCTCAAATTCAAGGATTTTATGATATTCCAACAGATAATCTCAAAGCCCTTTCAATAATTAGAAAAGAAATTAAAAAAGAAAAATTAAGTGATGTTGTAGTTGCCTCACCTGACTACGGTGGTTTAACAAGAGCTAGAGATTTTGGAAAGAAATTAGGAGTCAATATACCAATTGTTACAATTGATAAAATTAGATACAAAAAGAATCAAGCAAAAATCAAAAGTGTCTTTGGTTCTGTAAAAAATAAAAATGTAGTAATTGTTGATGACTTAATTGATACAGGTGGATCAATTATCAAGGCTGCTGAATTATTTAAGAAAAAAGGAGCAAAAAAAGTTCTAATTGCCTGCACCCACCCTATATTCTCAAATGATGTTTATAAAAAGCTTGTTAATTCAAAAGCAATTAATAAAGTATTTATTACTGATTCAATTGAATTACCAATAAACAAAGTAAATAAAAAAATAAAAGTTGTATCGCTTGCTGGATTTATCGCTGATGTTATTGTGGCATATAAAAAACACTCCTCAATATCAAAACTCTATGCTAAGTATGATAAATAATGAACAAAATTAGAGTAAGATATGCTCCTTCACCAACTGGACAATTACACATTGGCGGAGCAAGAACAGCATTATTTAATTATTTATATGCAAAAAAACACAATGGTGATTTTATTGTAAGAATTGAAGATACAGATATTGATAGAAATATTAAAAATGGAGAAAAATCCCAATTAGATAATCTAGCATGACTAGGTATTTTAGTTGATGAATCTCCTGAAAATCCCAATCCACAAATTGGTAAATATAGACAAAGCGAAAGATTAGAAATTTATAGAAAATATTCAGCCCAATTATTAAAAGAAAAAAAAGCTTACCTATGCTATTGCACTTCTGAAGAGCTAAAAGCTGAGCGTGAAAAACAAATTGTTAGTAAATTACCTCCTAGATATTCAGGTAAATGTAAAAATTTAAGTGAAGATGAAATTAAAGAAAAAACTCAAAAACCAGCAATAAGAATTGTAGTTCCTGCTAATCAGGATTTTATGTGAGAAGATATTGTTAGAGGAAATATTTCTGTAAAAGGAAAAGAATTTGGCGATTGAGTTATTGTTAAAAACAACGGAATACCAACTTATAACTTTGCTGTTGTAGTTGATGATCACTATTTTAAAATTTCTCATGTTTTTAGAGGTGAAGAACATATTTCTAATACCCCAAAACAAATACATTTATATCAATTACTAAATTGGGATCAACCGAAATTTGGTCATACGACACTTATTACTAACTTTGAAGGTAAAAAACTTTCAAAAAGAGATGGAGATATTATTCAATTTATTGAGCAATACAAAGATTTGGGATATATCCCCCAAGCCATTTTTAATTTTCTTGCATTACTTGGATGGTCTCCAGAAGGTGAAAAAGAAATATTTAGCCACAAGGATTTTTGTAAAATATTTGATGAAAAAAGACTTTCTAAATCACCTTCTAAATTTGATGTTGAAAAATTAGAGTGAATTAATTCTGTTTATATGAAAAATATTTCAAATGAACAGTATTTAAAATTAGTAATTCCATATGCAAAAGAACAATATAATAATATTGATTTTACTAACCAAAAAAATAAAGCAAAACTTTTATTATATAAAAATGAAATCAAGGCTGGATTTGAAATCATTGATAAAATCACACTTTTTTTCAATAATAATTTTAAATTAAGTGATGAAGCAAGGGAATTTTTAGTTTCTCAATCCAAACACACTGAAATTGCAAATATATTTTTAGAATCAATTGTAAAAATTGATTGAACTATGGATGAAATCACAAGAATAATTAATTCCATTAAAGCAGAACAAAATGTTAAAGGTAAGGATTTATTTATGCCAATTAGAATTGTTGCAACTGGTCAAATACAAGGTCCTGAATTAATGCAAACAATATTTTTACTTGGAAAAGATAAGATTTTATCAAATAATATTGACTAACACATATTAGTCCTTTTTATATGTGATATAATTTATAAGCAAAGCGAGGTTATAATGAGTTTTTCAAAAAACATTATTAGAGACAATATTCACTTAGATATTTATGCACCAGATTTTATTTTTGATCTTATTGATACAAGTGAATTTCAAAGATTAAGAAGAATTAAACAACTAGGAGGAGCTTTTTTGGTGTATCCTGGAGCAAATCATACACGTTTTCAACATTCAATTGGAGTTATGCATAATGTTTCATTAATATTAGATCAAAACAAAACACATAAATTTAATTCAAAGCAACAAAAAGCCCTTTTGGTAGCTGCCCTACTTCATGATATTGGACATGGACCCTTATCTCATTCATTTGAAGATATTGTTAAAGATAGAATTTCTCATGAAAAAATTGGAATGAAAATTATTCTTTCAAAAGATTCAGAAATTAACAAAGCTTTAATTAAAAATAAAATTAAACCTCAAGATGTTGTTGATATGTTTTCTAAAAAGAAAAATCCAATTGCTTGCCAAATTCTATCTTCTCACATTGATGCTGATAGAATGGATTATCTTGTAAGAGATGCAGTTCATACTGGCACAACTCATGGATTAATTGATAAAGAAAAATTAATTAGATCAATGGATTTATCTGGAAAAGAAATAATTTTTAAAAACTCAGCAATTGCAGCTATTGAATCATTTATTTTTGCAAGATACCAAGCCTTTAGAACAATTTACCTTCATCGTATTGGTTTAATTCATCAAGAAATGGTTAGAGTATTATTTTTAAGACTTTCAGAATTAAAAAATAAAGAGGAATATAAACCATATTGTGATAAATTATCAATATTTTGAGATAAAAAAATTGATATTAAAAAATATTTATCACTTGATGATGAAGTATTAAATACAATAATTAGTGAACTTACACATACAAGTGATGAAGTGATTAAGGATTTATCTAAAAGAATTAGAGATAGAAAATTCTTTGATGCTTGAAAAAAATCTACAGTTAAATCAATTGCTGATGTTAAAAAGAAACTTAAAAAGAAAAAGCTAGATTTTAAATATTATTATATTGAAGCCCAAATCACAAAGCACCCTTATTCACCTAAAATAAGTACACCAATTAAAATTGTTAATCGACAAAACAAAATTGTATCAATCGATAAAGAATCACCACTAATTAAAAATCTATCAAAACATCAATTTTCAGAAAAATATATTATTGTGCCAAAAGGAATTTTAAAATAATGACAAAAGCTCATATTAAAATCATAAATACTAGTGATGGTAAAAAAAGAGTGTTAGTAGATGAAAAAATAGAAGTTATTATCAAAAACAATACTTATTATTTTTCTATTAATGAATTTAGTCAAGAAATAAAAGTTAATAAAGATAAAATAAAAATTATTCGCCCAGAAATGAATATTGATTTGCAATTAAACAAATCTCTTAAATCAGTTTATAAACATCAAGATAATAAACTGGAAATGAATTTTATGCTAAATTCATTAGAGCAAAAAGAAAATAATTTAAAATTCAACTATTCTCTTGTTGATAATTTAGAAAAAGAAATTAATAATATAGATGTAGAAATAAAATTTTAGGAGAAATTAAAATGTTATCAAAACTAAAACAAGCTTTTTATGATTCAAATAAATTTATTACACAAGATAATTTAGTTTTTGATATGCCTAAAAATCAAGAATTTGACTTTGCCACAAATATTGCAATGATAATTTCAAAAAAAATAGGCAAAAAACCCTCTGATATTGCATCCCAAATTATTGAAAAACTACAAGAATCAAAAATTAATTTTGAAAAACTTGAAGTTGCTATTCCTGGATTTATTAATTTTAGGCTATCAGAATCAGAGATATGCCAAGATCTTGACAAACTAAGAGAAATTAAAAAATCTAATGGTGATAAATGAGTTGTTGATTATTCTTCACCTAATATTGCAAAAAAAATGCATATTGGACATTTAAGATCAACAGTTATTGGGGATTCACTTGTTAAAATATTAAGGCATTTTGGTCATGAAGTTATTGGTGATTCACACATTGGTGATTGAGGAACACAATTTGGTAAATTAATTTATGGATATAATAATTGATTAGATAAAAAAGCTTACCAAAAAGATCCAATTGCTGAACTACAAAGAGTTTATGTTAAATTCCATGATGAAGAAAATGATGAAATGTTAAATGAAGCCAGAGAAATTCTTGTTAAATTACAAAATCAAAAAGAACCATATTATTCTTTGTGAAAAGATTTTTGTAATAAATCACTTGAAGAATATCAAAAAATATATGATTATTTAAATATTAATATTGATTATCAACTTGGAGAATCATTTTTTAATAAATTTATGGGACCTCTTGTTGATAAATTAATGAATGAAAAAATTGCAGTTGAAGATAAAGGTGCAAAAATTGTATATTTTGATAAAAAAAGTAAAATCCCACCAGCAATTATTCAAAAAAATGACGGAGGATTTTTATATTTAACATCTGATCTTGCTTGTATTGAATATAGGACAAAGGAGTGAAAAGCTAAAAAAGCAATCTATGTTGTTGATTCAAGACAAGCCAATCACTTTCAACAAGTATTTGCTCTAGCTAAAAAAGCAAAATTTGATATCGAAACATATCATGCTCAATTTGGAATTATGTCACTTGAAGATGGAAAAATTTCTACTCGTGGTGGAAAATCACTTGATTTACAAGACCTTCTAGATACAGGCTATAATCAAGCACTAAAAATTGTAAATGATAAAAATCCACAGTTAGCAAAAGAGGAAAAGGAAAAAATTGCTTATTGTGTTTCAACTGGTGCAATTAAATTTTTTGATCTTCAACACCAAAGAACATCAGACATTATCTTTACTTGAGATAAAGCACTATCATTTAATGGTAAATCAGCACCTTATATTCAATATGCATATACTAGAATTAATTCTTTATTAAATAAGGCAAATATAAATATTGAAAATAAAGATATTAAAGTTTCAAATCAAAAAGAAAGAGAAATTATTAAAACCCTTTATCAATATGGTAAGATATTAAATAGAGCGTATTTAAAATTAGAACCACACCACATTGCAAATTATTTATTTAAGTTAACTTCAATATTTAATTCATGATACAGTGAAGTAAAAGTTCTAGAGGATAGTAAAAATCTTAATTCAAGACTATTTATTATCAAAGAAGTACAAAAAACAATTAAAGAAGGACTAGGACTTTTAGGTATTGATGTCCTAGAAAGAATGTAAAATGAAATCAAAATTAGATCACATTGAAATAATTATTACAAAAAACAAAAAAGAAATGTCATTTGACCAAATTGCTAAACAATTATCTAAAAGGACAGGAAATGAATATAATAGTGGTGAGATATCAGCCATTTTTACTGATTTAAATATTGATAAAAGATTTATTCACCTAGGAGATAACATCTGAGATCTAAGAATAAATCACCCATATGAAAAAGTCCACCTTCCAATTAATGAAATTTATGAAAATCAAAAAGCAGAAGAAGCAAAGGTTACAACAAAAATTGATAGTGATGTTAAATCATTTGTTAACAATAAATAGCAAAAACAAGATAGAGAAATTATTTGTGTTATAATATTTAAAAATAAAAAACTTGTTTTTTTGTTTATTTTTTATTTAAAGGAGATTAATATGATTAAACCAAAATTTATTTTTATTACAGGAGGAGTTGTTTCAGGACTTGGAAAAGGAATAACTGCCTCTGCACTTGGCCAATTATTTAAACAAAGAGGATATAAGGTTTCAATGCAAAAAATGGATCCTTATGTTAATTTTGATACAGGATTAATGCATCCCAATGAGCATGGAGAAACATTTGTTACTGCCGATGGTGGAGAAACAGATCTGGATTTAGGACACTATGAGCGTTTTATTGGAGAAAATTTAACAAGCAACTCTTCAATTACAACAGGTAAAATTTATAGTGCTGTAATTGAAGAAGAAAGAAGAGGAAAATTTCAAGGTCAAACTGTCCAGGTTATTCCCCATGTTATAGATGAAATTAAAAATCGTATTAAGCAATTATACAAAGAAAATAAATCTCAAATTAATATTATAGAAGTTGGTGGAACTGTAGGTGACATTGAATCACTCCCATATGTTGAAGCTATTAGACAAATGAGAAATGATTATGGTAAAGATGCAACTTTATATATCCATTGTACTCTTGTACCTTATCTAAAAGCTTCAAAAGAATACAAAACAAAACCAACACAACAATCAGTTGCTTCACTTAGAGCTCTTGGATTACAACCTGATATTATTGTTACAAGATCTGAAACAGAATTATCAGAAAGTGTTATTCATAAAATTGCTATGTTTACCAACTTAAAGGATAATTCTGTTATTCAAGCTATTGATAATCCAATTATTTATGACGTTGTTAATCAACTTGCTAATCAAAACCTTGATAAAAAAATTGCCAAGCAATTTAAAATAAAATTAAAAGCAAGAAATTCAAAAGATTGAGATTTATTAATTGAAAAAATTAAAGAATCTAAAAAAGAAATTAAAATTGCCCTAGTTGGTAAATACCGAATGATTGATGCCTACAAATCAGTTATACAAGCCCTTGAACACTCTGGATATTTTTACAAAACTAAAGTTAAAATAGATTTTATTTATTCAGACAGCATAAATACTTCTAATGTTAATAAAAAACTAAAAGGTTATCATGGTATTTTAGTTCCTGGGGGATTTGGAACTAGAGGAACATCTGGAAAATTAAGGGCAATTAATTATGCCAGAGTTAAAAAAATACCATATCTTGGTATTTGTTATGGAATGCAACTTGCAACAATTGAATATGCCAGAAATGTTTTGAAATTAAAAGGGGCAGATCATACAGAAATTAATCCTAAAACTAAAATAGCAATTATTGATATTATGCCTGGCAGAAGTAGAGAAAATAAATCTGGTGTATTAAGACTTGGAAATCACGTGGCAAAAATTATTCCAAAAACAATTATTGCAAAATCATATAAAGGTCAAAAAACTTATGTTGAAAGACACCGCCATAAATTTGAATTTTCAAAAAAAACATGAGAGAAATATTTTAAAGGTTCAAATTTAATTTATTCATCAATTTCACCTGACAATAAATTAATTGAAACAATTGAAATTAAAGATCACCCCTTTTTCCTTGGTCAGCAATATCATGGAGAACTTACTTCAAGACCAACCGCTCCTGCTCCAACATATAAAGCATTTATTGAAGCTGTGATTAAAAATAAATAACAAAAACTCCATTATGTGGAGTTTTATTATGATAAAAATGGTAAAATGTATATGGTAGTTCGCGACAACCTACCTATAAATAAAAAAATAAGGAAAAAAAATTAAATGATTAAAACATTTTTTAAATTTAATGAAAGAAAAACAAACCTCTCTACAGAAATTAGAGCTGGTCTTGTTACTTTCATTGCAATGTCATATATTCCATTTGTAAATGCGGAAATATTGTCACAAGCACAAATGCCATTTAATGGTGTATTGATTGCTACAGCACTAGCTGCTGGTTTATCAACTATAGCAATGGGAATCTTTGCTAATGCCCCAATCGGGCTTGCTCCAGGTATGGGCCTTAATGCCTTTTTTACTTTTGGAGTAGTTATTGGAATGGGCTTTTCATGGCAACAAGCACTATCGATTGTTTTGGTATCAGGAATTTTATTTCTGTTATTATCACTTACAAAATTTAGACTTATTATCATCGAAGCTATTCCCAATTCATTAAAGTTTGCAATTGGCTCAGGTATTGGAGCCTTTATTGCCTTTATTGGATTAAAAAATTCTGGTGTTATTATTGCTAACCCAGCTACAATTGTAGGATTAGGTAATCTAAAAGATCCTGCAGTAATCATTACACTTATTGGAACAATGACTGCATTAATTATGCATGTAAAAAAAGTCAAAGGAGTTATCCTTTGATCAATGGTAATTGCCGGTATAACAGGTATTTTTCTACAAAAATTAGGACTTACTTCACAAATTCCTAATTCATTACCAGCAATTCCTGAAAAAGTCTTTGCAATTAACTTTACTGGATTTAAAGAAATCTTTGGAGCTGCATTTGCAAATCTTGGTTGAGTATTTTCCAGTCCCCAAGCAATCTTAGCAGTTTTAATTTTTGTTTTTGTTGATATCTTTGATACTATTGGAACAGTTATTCCAGTTAAACAAAAACTAAAAGGAGTTATCAAAAATGATGAAAGTATGGATAAAAGAATTCTAACAGTTGATGCTGTTGGTACAACTGGAGGAGCCATTCTTGGAACTTCAACTGTTACTGCTTTTATTGAGTCTCTAACAGGACTTGAAGAAGGAGGTAGAACAGGTCTAGCTGCAATAGTTACTGGACTTATGTTCTTACTATTTATCTTTATATCACCTCTAACTTCATTTTTCTCAACTGCAGTTACATCAATTGCTCTAACATATGTAGGAGCATTAATGTTTTCAAGTGTTAAAAACATTGAATGAAATGATCAAGCTACTGCTTTTGCATCATTTGCTCTAATTATTACAATGCTATTAACATTTGCAATTTATTGAGGAATTGTAGTTGCATTTCTAGTTTATCCAATTATTAAAGCATTTGATAAAGGATTTGATGAAGTTAAAAAAATAACATGGTTATTATTTGCAATAGCACTTATATTTACAATTGTTAAAATAATTTAATCAAAGGAGCCATTGGCTCTTTTTTTAAATTAAAATTGCAATAATATTACTACTTTGATATAATTTATTAGCATTAAAAATATTAAGGAGTTAATTATGGCAAAAGCAAATATTCATCCAGAATATGGTCAAACTGAAATCACATGTACATCATGTAACTTTTCATTTGAAACTGGATCAACAGCAAAAGATTTAAAAGTTGATACATGCTCAAATTGCCATCCATTCTTTACCGGCGGTCAAAGATCTCACTCACAAGATTCAAGAGTTGAGAAATTTAAAGCTAAATATGGGATGAAATAATTTGTAATTAACTTAAATTAAAAAATACCAAAAATTTGGTGTTTTTTTATTCATATCATTTAGTTGGATCATAATCATTTATTTCATGACAATGCCTACATCTAGCTTCATATGATTCCATCCCTTTAACATTTATAGTTTCTTCATTTGCAGATGATGGTTTACCATTTGTTAATCTTTGCACTTTAGTTGCAGGAGCTTTACACTTAATACATACTGCTTCTAACTTTGTTACAAATTCAGCTCGGGCCATAATATGCATAGTAGTTTTAAAAGGTTGGCCTCTAAAATCTGCTGATAGTCCAGCTACAATTACTCTAATTCCAGAATTAGCTAGTTTTTCTACAACATCTACTATCTTCATATCAAAAAATTGAATTTCATCAATTACTACAACATTTGTATCTTTTTTAACTTTTACTAATAAATCATCTGCATTTTTAACATCAATTGCTGGCCATGAAAAGCCATTATGATTAGAAATATTATTTTTGCCATAACGATCATCAATTTCTGGTGAAAAAACCTGAATTTTCTCCTCAGCTCTATTTAATGTATCAAGCCTTCTGATTAATTCAGTTGATTTACCAGCAAACATTGTTCCAGTGATAACTTCAACTCAACCCTTACTATAAGTTTTATAAAACATATTATTTCCTTTATTTATTAAATTATAGCATTTACTATTAATCTTTTAAAAAAATTAATAAAAAATTAGGAATTTATATTTTTTTGGCTAATAACCTTATAGGAGGATATTATGAAATGTTTTAGATGCAAAAGTATATTATCAACATCCAAATATTGTAAGTATTGTTTTTCTTTTTCAAAATTTAATAATGATATGATACCTAAATATCAAAAAAGACTTAATTTCCAATCCACAATCAATCTTAAATATAATCTAACTTTCCAACAACAAGATATTTCTTCAAAAATTTCTAGATCAAAGGGCGATGTATTAATTAATGCAGTTTGTGGAGCTGGTAAAACTGAAATTGTATTAAATGAAATACAAAGCTATTTAAGAAAAGGTAAAAGAGTTGGATTTTTAATCCCCCGAATTGAAATTGCAAGAGCAGTATATTACAAACTTAAGTCATTTTTTCCAAAAAACTCAATTTCATTTCTTTCTGGCTCAAAAAAACCAGTTTTTAGTGACATTATTGTTGGAACATGCCATCAAGCTCCAAAATTAGTAAATAATCTTGATTTAGTAATTTTAGATGAAGTTGATGCTTTTCCGTTAAATCAAGATCAAATATTACAAAGTATTTGCTTTAATTTATCTAGAGATAAAACAATATACCTTTCAGCTACTCCCCCAGAATATTTACCTAAAAATTTAAATATTTATGAATTAAATAGTAGATTTCATAATAAGGATATTCCAGTACCAAAAATTAAAAAAGTTTTTGTTCCTCACAATTATTTAAATAAATTATTACAAAATAATAAAAACCCTTTATTTGTATTTTTTCCAACAATAAAAATTCAAAATCAATATTATGAAATTTTTAAAGATAGATTTAATATTGCAACTGTAAATTCAAAAGCTAAAAATAATAAAAAAACTCTTTATGATTTTAGATTTAAAAAAACTCCAATTATATTTACTACAAGTGTTTTAGAAAGAGGAGTTACATTTGATAATTTAAGAGTAGTTGTAATGTTTGCCAATCACCCACTTTATACAATTGAGCAATTAATTCAAATAGCTGGAAGAGTTGGTAGAACTATTAAAAATTTTAAAGGTAAGGTTGAATTCATATGTTATCAACCTTCAAAAAAATTAAAGGAGGTTATTAATGTTATTAGCGAAAAAAATAGAATGTCTAGTTTGTTTTAAAGATACCAAAATTAATCTTTGTTATTATAATCTTTTTGGCAACAAAGACCTTTGCTGCTTATGCTTTGAAAAAATTGAATATAAACCAAGAATTATTAAATATAAAAATAATAATATTTTAATCCTTTATAAATATAATAAAATTTTAAGACAAATTATTAAACAATGAAAAATTAATAAATGTCCCCGCTCACTAAATTTTATTTCCCAGTTAATTAAAAAACATTTAAAAAGATCAAAGGTATATATTTATCCTCCTTCAATTATTGAAAAAAATCAAAAAAATAATATTGAATTACTTTTTAGTAATATCAATAGAAAGTCTTTAAGTATTTTTAAAAAAGAAGGAAATTATGAGCAAAAAGATATGAGATTAAATGAAAGAAAGTCAAATATTAAATTAGTAAATGATATCCCCCCAAACTTCTTATTATTTGATGATATTTATACTAGTGGTAAAACAATTGAAAACACTCTAGATATTTTAGAACAAGAAGGTTATAGCAGATTAAATGTTTTAATAATTGCTTCTAACTCAAAATAATAAATAATGGTATAATTTTTTTAGATTGGAAATATTATGTTTAAAATTTTTAAAAAAAATAAATTATCATCTAATGCTAAATATAATTTATTAGTTAATGATATTTTAGCTCTAGGTGCTAATTTTGAAAAATTAGATGATCAGGCACTAAAAGATAAAACACAAGAATTAAAAAAGAAACTTGATTTAGGTTCATCTCTTGATGATATTTTAGTTGAAGCTTTTGCCACAATTTATGCTTCATCAATAAGAGTTTTAAAATTAAGATTTCATAAAGTACAAATATATGGAGCAATTGTATTGCACAATGGTGATGTTGCTGAAATGAAAACTGGTGAAGGTAAAACTCTTACTTCAACAATGCCAATATATTTAAATGCTCTACTTGGTAAAGGAGTGCATTTAGTTACAGTTAACGATTATCTTGCCAAAAGAGACTCAGAGGAAATGGGTAAGCTTTTTTCCTGATTAGGTCTTTCAATTGGATTTAATTACAATGGTCTTTCAAAAATGCAAAAAAAACTTGCATATGAACAAGACATTACTTATTCAACTCATGCTGAGCTAGGTTTTGACTATCTTAGAGATAATATGGTTATTGAGCTAAAGGACAAAGTTCAAAGACCTCTAAACTATGCTATTATTGATGAATGTGATTCAATTTTGATTGATGATGCAAGAACGCCTTTAATTATTTCTGGGGGAGAAAATGAACCATCAAAACTTTATCAATATGCAGATCACTTTACAAAAAATTTATCAAGTGATGAATATAATTTAAATATTGAACACAAAACAATATCACTAAATGAAAAAGGAACTAAAAAAGCAGAAGATAAATTTAAATTAAAAAATCTTTTTGATGTTAAGCATACTGTTTTAGTCCACCATATTCAACAAGCCTTAAAAGCCAATTATGTTATTGTCAATAATGTTGATTATATGATTGTTGAAGGTGAAATTAAACTAATTGATCAAAACACAGGAAGAATAATGAAAGGCAGATCTTATTCAGAAGGCCTTCAACAAGCCTTACAACAAAAACATGGACTTGAAATTACATCAGAAACAAAAACTATTGCTACAATTACATACCAAAACTACTTTAGACTTTATAAAAAATTAGCCGGAATGACGGGTACTGCTAAGACTGAAGAAGAAGAATTCATTGATATTTACAATATGTGTGTTGAAGTTATTGATACAAATGAGCCTGTTATTAGAGACGACCAAAATGATTTAATTTTTGGAACTAGAGCTAGTCAATTTAAGGCAATTATTGCTCAAGTAAGAGAAATTTCACAAACTAAACAACCAATTTTAATTGGTACAAGATCAGTTGAAGTTTCTGAGGCAATTTCTAATGCTCTAAAAGATAATAAATTAGAACATGTTGTGCTAAATGCCAAAAACCATGAAAAAGAATCAATTATTATTGAAGGAGCTGGTCAAAAAGGAGCAATTACAATTGCTACTAATATGGCTGGACGAGGAACTGATATTAAGCTTGGTAAAGATGTTGAGAAACTTGGTGGTCTTGCTATCATTGGTTGTGAAAGAAATGAATCAAGAAGAATTGATAATCAGCTAATTGGTCGTTCTGGAAGACAAGGTGCACCTGGTTCTTCAAGATTTTATATTTCATGAGAAGATGATCTTTTAGAAAGGTTTGCTGGCGAATCAGCTAAAAAACAAGCTAAATTTTTAAAGGAAGATTCAGTTGAATCAAAACTACTAACCAAAGTTATAGAACAAGCCCAAAAAAGAATTGAAGGACAAAACTATGATTCAAGAAAAGCTCTTGTTGAATATGATGATGTTATCAGGTTGCAAAGAGAAACCATTTATAAACAAAGAGATAGTATTATTGTTTCAAATAATATTATGAATACAATTGAAATAATGTATGATCATGTTGCTACCATCTTTGCTAAAAAGCATCGTATTTATATTGATAAGGAAGCTCAAATCGATGGAGCTGCATTTTGTGATGATCTTGTTAGTCAAGAACTAGCTGAGGATTCAACATTTGATGCCATGAAAATCTCAGTTCTTAAATTTGATCAGGGGCTTGAATATATTAAAGAGCAAATGAAAGAAACAATTTTTAAGAAAAGAGATGAATATGGTTCAGAAGAATTTGCTATAGCCAATAAAAACATTCTTTTAAATATTATTGATGATAGATGACAAAACCATATTGATACAATGACTAAACTAAGATCAGGTATTCATCTAAGGTCATATTCTCAAAAATCACCTCTTCAAGCTTATGTTGAAGAAGGATTCAATATTTTTGAAGATATGAAAACATCAATATCAATGAATATTGTTTATGCAATTAAATCACTGGAGATAGAAAAAAATGATACTAAATAATTTATTAATCGATCCTGATGATAATTTTGATACATTTGATTCAGAAGAAGATTGTTATTCATAAAAAGCAGCAATTAATGCTGCTTTTTATTATGTTATAATTTTTATACTATGAATAAATTAAAATTAGTATCAAAATTTAAACCAGCTGGAGATCAAGTTAAAGCTATTAAAGAACTAACTAAAAATTTACAAGCTGGTGTTAAAGAACAAGTATTACTAGGAGCAACAGGTACTGGTAAAACTTTTACTATATCTAATGTTATTAATAAAGTGCAAAAACCAACTTTGGTTTTAGCACACAATAAAACATTAGCAGCTCAACTTTATGGTGAATTTAAAAAATTATTTCCAGAAAATAGAGTTGAATACTTTATCTCCTACTTCGATTATTATCAACCTGAGGCCTATGTTGCAGCAACTGATACCTATATTGATAAAACATCAAAAATTAATCAAGAAATTGAATTAATGAGACTGTCAACTCTAAATTCACTTCAAAATAGAAAAGATACTATTGTTGTAGCATCAGTTGCTTGCATTTATGCTCAAAACAATCCGGCTTTTTATCGAGAAATGACATTTGATTTAAGAGTTGGAGAAACAATTAAAAGATCAGATCTTTTAGCTTTTCTTGTAGTAAGGGGATATGTTAGAAATAATATCTCAACTGATCCTGCAACATTTAGAGTAAAAGGTGATGTAATTGAAATATCGCCAGGATGAACTCATGATTTTTTTATTAGAATAGAATTATTTGGAGATGAGATTGAATCGCTATCTACAATTAATACTTTAACTAAAAACACTATTAATAAAGTTGATGTAATGAGAGTTTATCCAGCCAATGGTTTTGTTTCTAAACAAGAAACAATTGATAGTGCAATAAAGGAGATTTATAAAGATTTAAAAAAAAGATTAGCTTATTTTAAAAAAGAAAACAAAGCTATTGAACATCAAAGACTAAAAGAGAGAGTAACAAAGGATGCCTCAGATCTCCAAGAGTTTGGTTTTTGTCCAGGAATTGAAAATTATTCAAGATATCTTGATGGAAGAAAACCAGATGAAACACCCTTTTCTCTATTTAATTATTTTCCAGATGACTATCTACTTGTAGTAGATGAATCACATCAAATGATTCCCCAAATAAAAGGAATGTACAATGGTGATCGTTCAAGAAAAGAAACACTTGTTGAATATGGTTTTAGATTACCCTCAGCATTAGAAAATAGACCACTTAAATTTGCTGAATTTGAAAAAAATAAGAATCAAACAATTTATGTATCAGCTACACCAGCTGATTATGAACTAGATAAAACATATGGTGTTATTACAGAACAAATCATTAGGCCAACTGGTCTAGTTGATCCTGAAGTTAATGTTGTTAAAACAGAGGGTCAAATAAAGCATATAATTAAGCAAATTAAAAAAGCTTCACAAAATAAAGAAAGAGTTTTAATTACATCATTAACTAAAAAGATGGCTGAAGATATTACTGAATATTTAAAAGAAAATAATATTAAAGCCACTTATCTTCACTCCGATATTAAAACTCTTGAAAGATCAGTTGTTATTAATGATTTAAGAAGAGGTAAATTTGATGTTCTAGTAGGAATTAATCTTTTAAGAGAAGGACTTGATTTACCAGAAGTTTCAACAATTTGCATTCTAGATGCAGATAAACAAGGATTTTTAAGATCAGAGAAATCATTAATTCAAATCATTGGTAGAGCTGCAAGAAATGTTAGAGGAAAAGTTTTTATGTATGGAGATAAAATTACCAATGCTATGAAAAGTGCCATTGAAGAAACAAATAGAAGAAGAGATATACAATTAGCTTATAATAAAAAGAATAATATTGTTCCCAAAACTATTGTTAAAGAAATTGACCATTCACTTAAAAATAAAATTATTACTTCATTTAGTAAAAAATTACCTAATACAAATAAAATTACTAAAACTGAAAAACAATTATTGATTGATGATCTACACAAACAAATGAAAGAAGCTGCTAAAAAACATGATTTTGAAACAGCTGCTTATCTAAGAGACTTTATTTTAGATATTAAAGCAGAGAGATAAAAAACTATGACAAAAATTATTGCTATTCCAGTAACACCATGTTGTGGCATTGCTACATCGCAAAATATTGCAACAAGACTAGAAACTATTTTAAAAGAAAAAAATATAAATAATTTTAAAATTGATTTTATTAAAATTACAACCTTTCCTATCAATTTAAAAAATGCTGATATTTTTATTAATGTAGGTGATGAAAAAAATCACTTAGCAAAAAAAATACCAATTTTTGATGGCACAAAAATTTTATCAGGATTAAATCTAGAAAAAGAAATAAATAAAATAATTTTAGAAATTAATAAATAAAAAAAAGGAATATTTTAAATCCCTTTTTATTAACAATAAATTTTGTTATGAGTTTTTTGCTTCTCTTTGTTTTCTTAATTCAATTGCATCAATTTTAGCAAGTTTGTAATATCTTCTTCATAGTAGAATTCAGATACATGCCCAAATGATACCAGCAATAGCAGCAGGACTAGTAAACATTCCAGTTAAAAATAGAAGTCCACCTGCAAGAGCAAAGGTTGCATCTGGCATATTCATTGTTGTTGATGTAATTCATAGGTTTTTACCTAGTTTTGCAAATGTTGCATCATCAACACCTGATAGCACAGATCTATTTTCAATAGCAGCATTTGTCATAACAGGAGCAATGTAGCTAGCAAAGAATAGGAATATTGGCGTTAGAATAATTCCAGTAGCAACCATTCTTCTCATATTTTGTTTACATATAACCAATATAATTGGTGCCAAACAAACATTAATCATTCCTCCTAATGGAAAGGCTGCTTTAAAGCCAGGAATAAATGAGAAAATAATTGAATAAATTAATGTAAATGGAATCATCATTGTTGCTACAAGTCATAGCTTGGCATTACCAGCTAGAATTGGAAAGTCAAGACCAACATAAATTTCTTTATCTTGGAATTTTTGTTGAGTAATAGTTTGGATTGCTGATCCAATTGGAGTTAGAGCTTGAGTAAAAAACTTAGCTGTAACTGGGAATAATGCCAGGGCACAGGCAATCATAAATGGAAGCTGTAGGTATAGAGCTCAGTTTCCTTTATCTAGTCAGATAATAGACCCTGAAACTAGTAGTCCTACTAAAAATCCAGCCATAACATTTTCACCAAGAATTTTAACTCAGATTGATTGCTTTTTATCTGAATCTTCAACATCTTTTGCAAAATAAGGAATTTTTTGCAAGAATCTATCAACAAAGTCTACAATTGGTGAAAGTAGAAACATTGAGTGGGGAGAGTTAATGTTGGGAATACCAGTAATTAGATATTGTTTTTCATATAATACATCTCCATTTTTTAATTCAAAAATAACTTGAATTCATCCTGCAAATAGTCCAAGTGCAACTGCAAATTTAGGACCAACACTAGGTGTTAGAATAAATGTAACAAGAACAGATGTAAACACTTTGTTTCAAACATTTCACAAATCAGCGTTTAGTGTTTTTGTTTTGTTTAGTTTTAACATTGCAATGTTAGTAAAAATTTGAATTGGAAATAGCAAAAAGGCATACGGTCATGCCCATGATAGAGCCGACATAGGTGCTCATCCCAGATCTAGCGAGTTATAACTTAATAACTTTTGGATTTGTGCAAAGGGTGTATTGAAAATGTTAATTGTAAATCCGATAACAATTCCAATAGCCAAAAATGCAACACCAAGCAAGATAGCTGATCTAATACCTTGGAATCAAGATATAGATTTTTTGTCATATGCTCTTAAAATCATTACAAAAAACATAATGATTAAGGGCATAAAAACAGCAGCACCTGGTTTTAAGACAAGTTGAACGGCCTCCGTTAATTTTTCTAAAATCATATTTTATTTAACCTTTCAGAGCTTTAATAATTTTTTCTAGCTCTTCTTTTTGTCCCATTCCAGTTAGAAATTTAATTCCATCAAATACTGGAATTCCTAAATCTTTATTTAATTTAGAATTTGGGACTATTGAAACATAAATATCAGCATGTTTAACTTCACTTTCAATTGCTTTGATATCAACTGCCTCTGATTTAAAGCCAGTAATACCTTCATTTTCAAGCAAAGTTTGAATTCTAGTAGCAACTGTTTGAGATGTTGCAATACCAGTTCCACATGCCACAATAATTCTTTTCATTATGTCTCCTTTCTTTGTTTTTATTTTAAAAACAAGTATGTAATAATACATACACCTTCATTGTAATTTAAAAAAAAAAAAAAACAATAAAATATGGCAAAAAATCTTTTAAGATAAATTTAAAAATATTTATTAGATTAATTCTAATTTTAAATTTGATATAATTAATCTAATTATTAAGGAGAAAGATGAAAAAGGCACTACATTTTGGAGCTGGAAAATTAGGCAAAGCGGTTATTATCCCCATTTATCAACTAAATGATTATAAAGTAACTTTTGTTGATCACAATGATAAAATGGTTGAAATTTTATCAAAAAATAAAAAATACACTATATATCCTATGCTAAAAAGTGGAAAGATAAAAGAAATAACTAATTTTTCAATAATATCACTAAATAATAAAAAAGAAATTTTAAGCCAAATGCTTGAATCTGATATTATTTCTACATCAATTGTCCCAACAAATCTAATTCATATAAAAGATTTGTTTAATGAGTTTTTAAAAATAAAAAAAGAAACAGAGAATAAAAGAAAAGTTAATATTATTTGTATTGAAAACGGAATTAAAATAAGTGATGATTTTAAGGCTATGTTATCTAATGCAAAACAGTCTAATGTGGGATTTATTAATGCTATTGCAGATGGAATTTGCATGTTTGATGATAACCTGGCATATCAAGATGTGATGGTTGAGCAATTTAGCTCTCTTGATTTAGAAAGTAAAAATTGAATTGGTCCTAAACTAGATAAAGTTGGTTATCATAAGGAACTTTTACCAATTATTATTAAAAAGTTTTGAATGCTAAATAGCTCTCAGGCTCTAATAAGTTTTCATATTTCAGGACAATATAAGTTTATGGGAGAATACATTAAAAATAAGCAGGTTGTAAAGATGGCAAATGAATATCTAGATTGAATTATTAATGTATTATTAGAAAATTATGATGTCTTTACTAAAAAAGAGTTATTAGAATATAAAGAATTTTGATTAGATAGATTATCTAAGGATAGTATTGTAGATCCAGTTTCAAGAGTTTCTAGAAACTTTAAACTTAAAGTTAGCTATGTTGATAGATTTGTTTCTATTATTAATAAAGCATCAGATAAAGAATATGGAATTAATGTTCTTAAGAATCTATATAAATTAAATGAAGAAAAAGTTTTTGATAAAGAAATTGCTGATTATTCAAAAGAGTTTGGTATTAAAAAAGCCATATTAAAATTTTCAAAACTTAAAATATAATAAAATTAAAAGCAATGTAATTAAAGCATTGTTTTAATTTACTTAAAAAAATGTATAATTATTTTATTACAAAAATAAAAAAATAATAAAAGAGGTAAAAATGGATTTTTCAAAATTAAAACAAGAAGTTTATGAAGCAAATATGCTTTTACAAAAACATAATTTAGTTGTATCTACTTGAGGAAATGTATCTCAAAAATCAGAATGTGGTCAATACTTTGCTATTAAACCATCTGGAGTTCAATACGACAAATTAAAAACAGAAGATATTGTTATTGTTGATATGGAAGGAAATAAAGTACAAGGAGATCTTAAGCCATCTATTGATACTCCTATTCATCTGGCATTTTATAAAGAGTGAAAAGAAGTTAAAGCGGTTTGTCACACTCATTCACCTTATGCAGTTTCATTTGCATCAGAGGGAACAGGAATTGAATGTTATTCAACAGTTCATGCAGATAATTTCTATGGCACAATTCCAGTTACAAGAGAAATGACCAAAGAAGAAATTGATGATTTTGATAACTTTGAAGCTAATACTGCAAAAATCATTATTGAAAAACTACAAGGTAAAGATCCTATGGCTACTCCCGCTGCTCTTGCAAGAAGTCATGGACCATTTATGTGATCAAATAAAAATGCCGCAAAAGTTGTTGAATTAGCTGTCATTCTTGAAGAGCTGGCAAAAATTGCTCACTATACAAGAACACTAAATCCAACACAAGAAACAACACCCCAATATATTCAAGATATTCACTATAGAAGAAAACATGGGCCTGATGCTACATATGGTCAAGGCGAAGATAAATAAAGAAAAATTCCTTAAATGGAGTTTTTATATAAAAAACTATTAAAAAATATTATAATAGCAATATGGAATATAGCTATTTATAGTTATAATAAAAATTAAAAGGAATTTATGAAATATGATGTAATTATAATTGGTGGTGGAATTATGGGCTCGGTAATAAACTATGAGCTTGCAAAATACAAATTAAAAACCCTACAATTAGAAAAAAATCCTTATATAGGTTCAGAAACTACTACTGGAAACTCAGGATTGATTCATGGTGGATTTGATGCCAAACCTAATTCTTTAATAGCTAAGGCAAATATGGAAGGGGCCAAAATTTGATTTAATGACATATTTAAAAATATGAAATTTTCTAGAGCAATTATGCCTTCATTAGTTTTGGCATTTAGTGATGAAGAACATAAACACATTGAAGAACTTTATAAAAGAGGATTAAAAAATGGTGTAAAAGCCAGTGATATGAAAATTATCTATTATGATGAAATAAAAAAATTAGAACCAGAAATTTCAGATAAGGCTAAATCAGCCTTATACTGCACAACTTCATGGGGTGTTGATCCAGTTAAAGCCACTAAGGCATTTGCTTATGTAGCATTACAAAATGGTAATGATATTAAATTAAATGCAGAAGTAATCAAAATAGATCAAACTAAAGATGGTTTTGATATTTATACCCAAAATAATAAAATTTCTACAAAATTTATTGTTAATGCAGCTGGTCATTATGCTGATAAAATTTCTAAAATGGCTAGTTGTGAAGATTACACTTTAAAAACTAGAAGAGGACAGTATCTAATTTTAAGTGCAACTGAAGCACCTAAAGTAAAAAATGTATGTTTTATGGTTCCAACAATACATGGTAAAGGGGTTGTTGTAGCACCAAACTTAGATGGAAGAGTTCAAGTTGGGCCAACAGCTAAAGAAGATGTTTTAAAAGAAGATACCAGAATTGTGGAAAGAAAACTTTGAGAAGAAGTAGAAAAAATTGGCAAACACCTTATTCCATCAATAGATTATACAAAAGTTGAAAAAGTTTTTGGCGGATCAAGACCAATTCATCCATCTGGAGATTTTTATATTAAGGCTGATGATATAAATAATAAATTCATTCAAGTTGCTGGAATAAAATCTCCAGGAATTTCTGCAGCTCCATATATAAGTCAATTAGTTGCTGATATTTTAAAAGATTCAGGAGCTAATCTTAAATTAAAAAATAATTTTAATCCTAAAATTAAAATACTATAATAAAGGGATAAAAATACTACATGTTTATTAATTGCAACTACAAAACTCTTATTTAGTTAACAAAAGAGATCTTAGAAATGCAAAATATTAATAACACAAACATTCTATTAAGAGAGATGTTATAATACATATAGGGGAAATCCTACACAGCGTCCATAGCCACATGGTCGGGCGCTTGATGGTCCTGGTACAATGTCACCGGTGTAAAACAGCCTTTGGCTGTTTTTTTATTAATAGTAGGTTCATATTATTATTTAGCATTTAAATATTTTTATTTTTGAATTATAGAAATTCATTATTTTTCCTGTATACTGTAAGTATGAAAAAAAATTGAAATTATTTTGTACAAGAAATTAAAAAACATGATGATTGTGTTAAATACATCAAAGAGAAAAAATATTGTAAAAAACATAATGATATGGAAAAGTGTAAAAAAGTTAGTAACTTTCATGATGAACTAAAAATATCATTTAATTCTATAAAAAATATATATAAATTTGCAAAATTACATTTAGGTCAAGGTAGGCATAATAAAAATCCATGAATATCATTTCAAGAATGAGAAGAAACATTGATATATCCTTGTATTATTTTTGATGAAAAAACTAAAACACCTTATTTAACAATACAAGTGCGACAAAGAGATCCCATGAATGATGATTCTGATAAAAATTTACCAATAGATGTTATTAAATCTATTAAAAATCAAATTAAATACTCAAAAGACTATCCAATATCAAAAATAAAATCAGAATTTAATTTTAAAAATGATATGCCAAAAAATAGATATATTAAATCAAATATTATAAATACAAGTTTTTCTGATGAAAAAAATATTATTGCTTTTAATAATTTATGTAAAAATATTTTTAAACCAAAAGATCAAACAATAGTTGCAGTTTTTACAGAAATAATTGATAATGACTCTGATGCTAAAAAAATCTTTTTTAAAACAAGCAATAATTCAACAAGATTTCCTAAATTTATAAAAAATGAAATTAATGGTTTTAAAGAAATTATAATAATACCTTTTATAAAAGAAATTAATTCTAAAAATAAATATATTCAATTACCAATATATAAAATAACAAAAGATGCACAAATTGAAAAAGAAACCAAAGATTATGTATATGAAGCGTCTTTGCATTCATTAGATATACCCAATCCAATAAAAAGCATTAATACATTTATTAAAAATCAAAAAACAAAAATCACAGAAGCAGCAGTAAAAATTACTCATGATGAAATAACAGAAATGATTTATGAATATAGTAAAAAAAGAAATACAGATCCTACTACATCTAGAACATATGATTCCTATAGAAGAGATAGAAAAGTAAGAGAGCTTGCAATAAGATTAGCAGATAAATATTGCCAACTTTGTGAAAAAATTGCGCCATTTTTTAATAAAAATAATACTGAACCATTTTTAGAAAGTGATCATATAAAAGAATTAAAACATGGAGGACTAGATATAATACAAAATGTAATTGCATTATGTCCAAATTGTCATAGAAAAAAGACATATTGAGATAATCTAGAAGGCATAAATGAAATAATTAAAACACTAAAAATTAAAAATAAGTCATTAATTGATAAATATAAAAATAAAAAGTAAGCAAAACTAATGCATTTTAACTTGCTTTTTTTTTTTTTTTGAGAAAATTAATTTATGAAAAAAAAGACTTTAACTATTATTGAAACATTTTCTGGCATTGGAGCACAGCACAAAGCCATAACAAGAATTAATAAAAAATATAATAAGGAAATATTTAAAGTTATTGCTACATCAGATTGAGACATTAATGCTAATATTTCCTATGATGCAATACATAAAAAACAATATGATGTACCTAAAATTTCATTTGAAAAAAAATTAAATCATTTATTGAAATATCAATGATCTTGAAATGGTTCAACACGAATTTTAAATAAAAATTTGCAATCAAAGCCAAAAGAAGTAATAGAAAAGCTTTTTGCTGCAAAATTAGGTCATAAAAATTTTGCTTCTATTGTTCAACTCAATGGGCAAACAATTATAAATAATTTTAAGGATGGATTTGATATTCTTACATATTCATTTCCTTGCCAAAACTTATCAACAGCTGGCGCTTTTCATAATGTTAATAAAGGCATGTCAAAAGAATCAGGAAGTAGATCAGGATTACTTTGAGAAATTGAAAGAATTCTTTTAGATTTACAAAAGTTAAATAAATTACCTAAATATTTATTATTAGAAAATGTTAATGCAATGTTGTTTAAAAGAAATATATCAGAATATAAAAAATGAAAGAATTTTTTAAAAACATTAGGCTATAAAACAAACACTCAAATTTTAGATGCAACAAAATTTAGTGTTCCTCAAAAAAGAAAAAGAGTATTTGGATTATCCATTTTAAATTATGAAGGTAAAGTAAATGAAAAAAATGAACCAATAATTAACTATGACACTAATAAAATTACCACATCAAAAGAACTTCAAAAAATTATTAAATATAATCCAAAGTATAAAAAAGAATATGATGATGCAACTCCAAATGCAACTCCATCAAGAGTAAGGATGAGAGATGATAATCCCTTCCTGTTAAAAGAAAAATGGACAAGAACTATTACTACAAAACAAGACCGACATCCTAATTGTGGAACTGTTGAATACAAGAATCAAATGAAAGGAAAATCACAATATAGATTTATTACACCAAGAGAATCATTAATGTTAATGGGATTTGATAAATCCGATTATGACAAAATTAATAATGCTGGTGTTAAAAAAGAATTAATTTATAAACAAGCAGGAAATTCCATTGTTGTAAATGTACTTGAATCTATATTTGATTGAATATGAAAATATGATGAAAAATTATAAAATTGAATATACGACAAAAAAACTTTTAGAATTTTTAAATATAAATATTGGCAAAACCAAACTACATAATATGGGAACTAATCAAAAAACATTTATTGATTATCTTGTAAATAATTATAATATCAATAATGTTGAATACATTAGAATTAAACTTGTTTTATATAATAATGTATCAAGATTTAAAACATTTATAAAAAGCTATGATGATAGTGAAAGAGAATTTAAAATATTCAATTTAGATCAGTCTTTCCCAAAAAATATTAGTGCCAAATCAACATTATATCAAAAATTACAAATATTAAAAAAAGCAAAAATAATAGATGATTTTAATATTAATGAAAACAAAATAAAAAATATGGAAACAAAAATATTTCCAAATAAGAAATTCTACAATAAAGAAAATTGAAATTCAAAGCATATAATTTTCCAAATAATTAAAAATGCTTTGCAAAATCTTGGAAAATCAGGTCATTCAATTGGTCTCACATATTTATTATCTTATTTTTGCTATAAAATTCCAAACGAATTTATTCAAATATTGACATCAGAAGATTCTATAATAAAAAAACTTACATTACGCAATAACAATAAAACAAAATATTCAGACAATAAAATTGAATACTTGTATGATTTTTTAGTTGATAAAAAAAATAATTTTAATAAACAATGAGAAGAAATAGAAAATCAATCAAAAGACAATGAAATTTTCAATGAAATTAAAAAAATAATATTAAATAACATTAATGTAAATTTTGAAGAATTAAAAGTATCTGAATACAAACAAAAAAAAATTAAAAAAATTTACTATGAAGCCGCACATAAAAATTTAAGAGTGAATCAAATTGTTTGAAAGGCTTTGTTAGTTAAAATAAGAAAATTTCAAGGTAGAAAAAGATGTGATTTAGGTTTGGAAGCAATCGACTCAAAAGGTGTTGAAGCAGCCCATTTGATGGAGGCAAGCGTATGTGCAAAAATTATAATAAATGAAATTAAAAATAAAAACTTTGACAAAGCAGAAGAAGTTTACATAAATTATCACAAATCACAAAACGGTTTATTATTACCTTCCACTCATCATAGAAAGTATGATCAAAAAGAATATAAGCTAATTCCTTCAAAACCACCAAAATTCATTGATAAGATTACAAACAAAAAAGTTTGTTTTGAATTTGCACCAGATGATTCATTTGTTTATAGACCAGATTTAAATAACTATAGGAGAAAATAATATTAATATTAGCTTTTTATTAATATTGTTTTAGACTAGGTTAAAATTTCCAACTACTATGATTTTGTGCATTATTTATTATCATTTAGAATTGTTTTATAAAATTTTCAATCTCTGCTAAACGCTTTGTATTGATTGCAGCTGTTGGAGACAATAAATTGCTATGTATTATTGAATTCAAAATATCTTCATATTCCGCTAATTTTGTATCATTGATTTTGGATAATTTAATTCTTAAAGTAATTACTTTAAGAAAATTTAATTCAAATGTGTTTAAGTTTTGTGATTTTTGTAGTAATTCAAGAAAAGATATAAAATCTGTAGGATCATTTCTTATTATATTACTTATGTTATCTGGGAAATTTTTATCATTATAAATTTTGGAATATTTTTGTGCATTTTGGTATATAAAACTCAATGACTTACTATTCTTAGTATTTTGCTTTATAAAGTCTGATAAATTCTTATATTTTGAATTATCACAAAATATTTTACCAGAGATTCTAAAATACTCTCTTGACATTATTGTTCATACAATATATTGTTCTATTGTATATTTTTCATTTTGATTAAATTTATTATTGTTATCATAATATCCTCAAATCTTTTCTCAAGGATATAAAAATGTGTTTAATGACACTTGTTTTAATTCTATTTCTGTTGATTTTTTGTGATTATTTTCTAATATGTATCCAATTATGATGTTAGACAAGCATTTGTTTTTTTGACCTGAAATATATTTTAATAATTCATTTACAAAGTTTTTATTATGAGTAAATATTTTTATATTTTTATTTTCATTTATGATTTTTGATAGTATTTGACAAGTAATAACTGAATTAATATCATCATTTGAATCAACAGGATCATCTAATATTAAAATTGAATTTGGTTTAGAATTTGAAAAACTTACTAGTGTAAAAATTAATTCTAATATTTTTTGCTCTCCATATGATATTACATTTGTTATGTTGTATTCTGACTCATTTTTAATTACAATTTCGTGAGACTTTTTATCTTTGTTGATAATTTTGAATTCCTTTGTATCAATTATTTTATACTTTTCTATAAATTTCATAAAAGCTGAATTTATTTTATCAGAATTTTCTTTTATTCGACTAGATTGTTCACTAGTATATCAATCATGATAGTCCTTTATATTACTTTCATGTTTTTTTAATTCATCAAATGCTTCCTTTATAAAAAAGTTAATTTTAACACCAATTTTATTTTCTTCATTTATAGCATTAAATTTTAAACAAGCTGCTGTTCTTAAATCAACATCATCTGATGCTAAATTCATTCAATCTTTTTCTGTTATTGAGATCTCTTTTTTAATATAATCTTTAATATCTTTAAATTTTGAATTCTTTATTTTCTTTAATCAATCTGCTCATTCCTTATTGTTTTTATTTATTTTACTAAGCTTAGCTTTAGTTGCCTCATACCTCTTTATATAACCTTCAAGTAATGATTTAAATTCTTTTTCTGTACATTCTTTTAAACATAATGGACATTCTTTAATATGTTGCAAATAGAAATTAGAATCATCTTTAATTACATTTTTAGCATATTCTCATAATTGTGATTCATGTTCTATAATAAATTCATTTTGTTTTTTGTAATCTGAATCTTTTGAGTTTGGAATAGCAATATTTTCACAGCCCTCCATATTATTAAGAGTTTTAACTAAATTGTTAATAATTAAATTTGCTTTAAAATAGTCTTTTGATTTATATTCTGGAGAAAAACTAATTTTTGAAAAATCCATCTTTGATAATTCCTGGTGCTTATTTTTATATTCATTAGATTCTAAAAACTTTAAAATACTTTGACTAAAAAGAAACGGATCTTCCATAATTGTTTTTTTGATTTTATAAGAAGGAGTGTAAAAAAGAATTTTTTCATATGTATCATAAACATCACCATATCAAGAATCAGCTTTTTTTCGACTATTTGATACACTTTTTGATAATACTAATTCACCATTTAATAGTTTAATGTTAGTGAATTTCCCTGTGCTAAAAACAAAAGATCCTGGTTGCTTATCTTTTATCATTTTAGCAATAGTTGTTTTACCACTTCCGTTTAAACCCAAAATTATTTGATTCTTAGTTTCTCTGGTTATTTCTTTTATTATGTTATTTATTCCTTTTATCATTTTAATTACCTATAAATTTGATTTTTTTTATTCTTATCCTTTCCATTAATCATTTAATTAATTTATCTCTAATAATTAAATTTTTCAAAAATAATTAGTGTAGCTAGAATATGATTTAGTTTTTGCTCCAAAACTAAACTTAGACTTTGTTTTTATTTAGTAAAACTATATCTTGAATATTTGCTATATATGAATAGCTACTTAATATTTCTATTTTTTTCTTCATAGATATATTAATTATAACAAAAAAGAATAAAACAATATAACTTCTATTAAGTGACAGTTTAACTGCAATTTAATTATGCAACATAAGTTCAATCATATGATACAAAAGTGACACTATATTACTGATTTTTATTAATAATAAAATTTCTAATAATATACTTTTTAAAGTATAGAATTTATTTTTCCTAGTTAACTAAAAATGTGGTTTTTTATTCGCATTATTTTTACTTTTGTGCGAAAATTATATTATGATAATTAAACCAAAAAAACTTACAATAGAGCAGTTGTTAAACAAACTCAAAAACAAAGAGTTTATCCTTCCAATTTTTCAAAGAGATTACACTTGAAATAAAGATGAAGAATTAGCATTTTTTGAATCAATTAAAAAAAATAAACCAATTGGTTCATTAACAATTTATTCAAAAAGTTCTAAATCCAAGAAAAATAAATTAATAATTGATGGACAGCAGAGAATCACTACAATTTTAAATCTAAATGATCAAATAAAAAAATATAAAAATTATGAAATTCCATATGTTGAGTGAGTAGGTGATGGTGTGAAGCAGGATCCAGTATGAGATTATTTTGTTGATTTAAACTCAAAAGGAAAAGCTCTAGATAAACAAGATATTTTGTTGAGTAGAATGGCATCTATTAAAATTAAAACTCCAAAATGATTTGGAAAAGATGAAAAAATTTTAATTAAAAATTTATATATAACAAAAAACAAAATGATTAATGTAGTTGACAATAATGACAATAAGATTTCATTAGTAGAAGCAATGTGAATTATGGCTTCAAAAATTAAAAATTTTAAAAATCATGATATTCACATTCTTGCAATTCTGTCTTATAAACAAAAGAATCATGAAAATAAATTTAAATTAGAGCAATATCATAAATTATTAGGAAAACCTAAAGGATATTTAGTTTGAATGAAAAGAATAATATTTTTGTTAGATTCAACTTTAGTAAAAATGGCAGATTGAGAAAGCGATAAAGAACAAAGAGTAATTAAACTTTTTAATAAGATATTAAATTCCAAAAAAACGCTTAAAACATTTTGTGAAAATATTGATTTATCATTTTCAGAAATTCAAAATAAATTCAATTTTATTTTAAAAATTCCAACTCAACCCAATCTAAGAAAACCAGAAAAAAGAGCTAATATAAGTAGATTTTTTGGTATTGATGATTATATACCAATTTATATTTGTTATTTTATATTTAAAAATAAAAAATATATTTTAAATTTTAAAGAAAATTTAACACTAAAAAGCAATTTATTAAAATTCAAAATAAAAGGATTAGATTTGGTTAATTTTGCTTCAAGAAAACCAATTTCAGCAGGCGGATATGCTACATGATTAACAATTATTACTTCTCAATCAAGCAAATTATTTTTTCCAAAAAACACTAAACAAAATAGGGATATATTAGTTAATAATATAATGGATGTAACTATTAATGATGAATCTTTTACAAAATTTACAAAACTTATAGCTTTTTGATTAGTTTATGAAAAGTTATTAAAAATTGGCAATGGAATTGAGTGCTATGAAGCAGACCACATTATTCCTAAAACATATTGTAAAGAAGCAAATATAAAAACATTTTCCAGATTAGGTAATATTGATATACTTACAAGAAAAGAAAACAGAGATAAAAATTCTCAAATAACAGATTACTATTTTGATAATTCGCATATTAATAAAAAATATAAATTAGAATCAGCATTCTGCAAACATTTCATAAAAAAATGAGCTAATGCTAATAAAATAGATAAAAAAGAATTTGAGAAATTTATAGAAAATAGAGAAAATTGAATGAAAAAAAAGATTAGATTAAAAATTAATTCAGAAGCAAAACAAAAATAAGCATATAATTCGCTTTTGTCTTAAATGCGATATAATTTAAGGTATGAAAAACCTTAAAGTATTTGAAGCTTTTGCTGGCATAGGTGCTCAAAGAAAAGCATTATCTAATATTGTTTCAAACCCTCTGGGGGGGGGGCCTTAAAAATAGTAAATTCAGCATTGTTGGACTAGCTGAATGATATGTTCCAGCAATTATTGCTTATCATGCAATGCATGATAAGGTAAAAATCATAGATAACGTTTCTGAATCTGATATGCAAGCATATCTAGATTCAAAAGTTTTATCTATGAATTCAAAAACTGCAGTTAAAAAAGGATTTTGAAAAAAATATAAAGGTAAAAGATTAAAAATTGCATATTCATATATTAAATTTTCAGAAAAATCTGGAAATATTTTTGATATTCACAACCTAGCAGGGCAAGCTCCAAAAAATATTGATCTTTTAATATATTCATTTCCTTGTCAAGATCTTTCAATTCAAGGTAAAAGTAAAGGAATTAAAAAAGGAACAAGATCAGGTCTTCTTTTTGAAATTGAAAAATACATCAAAAAAACTAAAAAAGAAAATCTTCCAGAATTTCTTTTAATGGAAAATGTCAAGGCTCTTAGCTTTAAAAAGCACAAACAAGCTTTTGAAGATTGAAAAAAATTTCTATCTTCAAAAGGATATAAAACTGATGATACAATTTATCGTTCATCTGATTTTGGTTCTCCGCAAAGAAGAGAGCGATTTTTTGCTATATCTTACAGAACAAAAAAAGTTAAACTAAAAGATGTTGATAAATCAAAATATAAACAAAGTGCTATTAAAGATATTTTGGATACACAAGTTAATCCAAAATATATCTTAAGGAATCTTTCTAAATATAAAAAGTCTTCTTATCAAGATAATAGAGGAAAAGCAAATATTAGAAGATGTGTATTAAGGAATTACACTTCTTTTGCATCTGAAACATATGTCTATGATAAAAATCATGTTGGTCCTACACTTGACTGCATCTGGTGCAAATTCTAGAATTAAAGATTGAATATAATAAACAAATAAGAATGCTAAATCCTAGGGAATGTTATCGTTATATGGGATTTACTAATAAAGACTTCAATCAAATATCAAAACTTAATTGATTAACTGACACTCAATTAATTTTTACAGCAGGAAATTCAATTCCAATTAAAATTCTTGAACACATATTTAAGGAGGTTTTATAATATGTTTATATTAAAATTACCAATTGCTTCAAAATCATATTATGTACCTAAAATAAAAAATAAAAAATCAGCTTCTAGGTTTACTGCAGATATATTTTTATTTTTTAAAAAAATAGGCACAAACATTAATATTTTATCATTTGACATAAGCATAAACGAAGGTACTGAAATAAACATTTCACATCAGCCAAAATGATCTCAAAAAAGAAAAAAAGAAAGAGAAGCAATTTTTAATTTTTATTCTGAGAAATTCTTTGATAACAAAGGTGGTCGAAATGAAAAATATAAACATAAAAGAATTTTATTTCAATCTGAAATTGACAAGTTTAATAAAATCAACTTACCACAAAAAACAATAAATGGTATATATGAATTATTTAAAGGATCAAATGCAACAGGAGCTGAAGGAAAAGTATCTGCACAAGAACTTGTTTTAAATATCCCTAATTCAACTTTCTACAAAAAACAATTTATAAATTTACTAAAAACTTTTACAAAAAAGAGTAATATAAAATATAAAAAAATAAATAATAAAAATAAAACAATTACTTGAAATGAATTTTTAAATATGCTTAATGATGATGAAAAATATATATTAAATGATATTTGATTTAACCCAGATTTTAACTACTATTATATAAAACCATGAAAGGAATGGTTAAATAATTCAAAAGAAAAATTCAATTCAAAATTAAAACAAAAATTAATAAGTAAATATGATTCAATAGATCACTTATATAAAAAATATAAAAATACATCTGTAGTTCAAGGTTGTCATTTAAAACCAAAAGTTCACATTATTGAAGATAAAAAACTAAATAAAAAAGAAAAGTTAGCTAAAATTAATGATATCAATAATGGTTTATTATTACCTGCACATATACATAAATACTTTGATAGTGGTGAAATAACATTTAAAAATGATGGCACAGTTAAATATACAACAAGTTCAAAGGCAAAAAAACCACTCACAAAATCTGAAGTAGAAATATTGGATCTCAACTCATACAAACTTGATAAAGATTTATTAAATCCAGAAAGATTAGCTTATATCAAATACCATAGAGATAATGTATATCAAAATGGAATCTAATAATCTTAAACAATGATTTTCAAAATAATTAAATAAAAATATATAATAGTAATATGAATACATTAAACAAATACATAGATCACACTAACTTAAATCAAAGTGCAACTAAACAAGATATAGTGAAATTATGCAACGAGGCCAAAGAAAACTCTTTTGCAACAGTATGTATAAACCCTTCTTGAGTGCCTTTATGTAAAAAAGAACTAAGTGGTAGTGACATTAAAATCACTACTGTAGTAGGTTTTCCTCTAGGAGCAACTACTACTAAAAGTAAAGTGTTAGAGGCAAAAGAAGCGATAGATAATGGAGCAGATGAAATTGATATGGTAATCAATGTTGGAAAACTCCTAGAACAAGACTATGATTATATCTACAATGAGATAAAAGCAATAAAGCAAGCTATTGGAGATAAAATATTAAAAGTAATCCTTGAAACTTGCCTTTTAAATAAAAATCAAATTACTCAAGCTACAAAACTTGCCATTAATGCTAATGCAAATTTTGTTAAAACTTCTACTGGCTTTTCAAAACATGGAGCCACGCCAGAAGCAATTAAAATAATGGCAGAAGCCTCAGAAGGTAAAATTAAAATTAAAGCTTCTGGAGGTATTAGAACCCAGGAAGATTGCCAAATGTATATTGATATGGGTGTAGAGCGCATTGGAACTTCATCAGCTATTAATTATTAGTAACAGAATACTTTTTTAAATTTAATATATAATTATTTTCTGCTTTTCTCTCCTTGTTTTCTACAAAAAGTAAAAAAGTAGAAAATAAGTAGAAAATAGTGTATAATTAAAATAAATAGGAAAAATTATGAAAATAGTTATTGGAAAAACAACATTCACAATTAATCAAAAAGATTTATTTGTAGATAGCAATAAAATTTCCAAAATTGATAAACAATTATATCAAGGATCAAGTTTTTATCGCGGTATGGAAATTAAAAATAATTTAGATATTGAAAAAGAAGGTTCATCAAAAAAAGTAGTAGATAAATTTATAAAAGGTGAATTAAAACCTGAAAATAAAAATCAACACCTTTTGGTAAATCTTTGACATATTCATAAAAGAATAGAATCAACCTCTGAGATCACAGTATCTAATCTGAGAGCACTACATGATATGATGTGATTTAATATTGAATCAAAAAGTAAAATGAATTTCAAGGAATATCCTTGAAGAAAAGAAGCTGGCACCATATCATCTGGTCAAAAAAATTTTAATACATTAAATGCCAAGTACCTAGATAAAACAATGAATAACCTTTTTGAATTTATAAATTCAGAAAAATTAAATGATTCAATAATTATTAAATCTATAATTATAATGTTTTGATTTGTTTATGCTCACCCTTTTTATGATTACAATGGTAAAACATCTAGAATTTTAGCTATATGGTTTTTGAATAATAATGATTACTATCTTTCATCAATGCAATTCTCATTAGTTTTTAAATGTATGAGATCAAAATTTTTTGATGATTTAAAAAAACTTAGATTAGATGAAATGAAGGGCATTCACAGTTTTGACATTACTGATATGATTGCTAAATGAAGCACGTGATTACTTAGAGGTGTAATTTCATACTGCGATTATGCATTAATAACTTTTGATAATGGAATTAGTTTCAATGATACTAAAGCCACATTGTATAGCGCACTAGCAATTAGTTCAAAATTTAAAAAACAATCAGCTTTCACACAAAAAGACATTGAAAAAATAACTAATCTTGGATATGATCAAAAATATTTAAATAAAATTTTAACTAAAATGTCACAAGAGGGATATTTAATTAAAACTAAAAAGTCAAAATCACCAGTGTACTCTATTATCAAATTATAAATTAATTTAAAGCCTCGAGACATTATAATTCAAGGATATTGCCAAATTTATATTGAGATGATTGTAGAGCAAATTGGTACCCATACCACTCACTAATTATTAATAAAAAAGCCTTTTGGCTTTTTTGCTTGAAATATTCCAATAAAAATAGTAATATTTACCTGAATAATAGTTATTAGTTATACCGTTTCTTCAATGCATCTAGAATTCGCATTCAAAATGGTTTAGATTTTTCAAGACCAATAAGCATATTATATGTCATTTGCCTGAATCATTCTAGGCACCGGGATAACTAATAACTATTATTCTTTTATGTTAAATTAATTTTTATGAAAAATCAATAGCTATAATGCTATTTTTTAAAAATTAGGAATTTGTCTCATTTTTGGTTATATTCCTTTAGGAGGAACAAAAAAATGGAAACTATACGCTATTATGAAGCAAGAAAACTTTATTTTGAAGATTGTGTAGTTTTTTTGAGAACCTTTGTATTGAAATTGCAAATAAACACTCCAAAATTAAAACTACAAAATTAGACAAGGCTATTAATATAATTATTAAAACCAATCATAGCTCAAGTCACTATTCAATAAAAATTTCAAAGTTAAAACAATATGCTCAAATTAGACATTTTTTGGCACACAGTAAAGGACATTTAAAATTAAATAATAATTGAGAAGCAGAATTAAAAGATTTGAAAAAATTTAATAATAAATTAAAAGTTATGCTAAAATAATATTGCGCAAATCCTAAACCCAGCTTCGGAGAAATCTGGTCCTGGTGATGGTCGACCGCTCCCTTTGTAAATGAAGTCGTTAAACAACTCTTTGGAGTTGCGTTTTTTTAAATTTAAAAAATTAGGAATTTATTTTATTTTTGGCTATATTCTTTTAGGAGAACAAAATGATAAATAAAAGTCTAGATTATATGAGTGTATCAGAAGCTATAAAAAAAATATTTAGATGATTATACAATTTTTGAATATTTATTAGCTGAATTACTAAAAAAGTATACAAGTGTTAATATTCCTCCAAAAGCAACATTAGGTAAATTAATAGTACTGTATTTAAAACAATCTAAATTGAATATCTACATTAAAAAACAAGAATTAGAACTTCAAAATGCAAATCGTATTAAATTGACACACTGATTACCTTGGATGATGCTTAATGCTAAGACAATTGAGGAAATTAAAAGAATTAAAAAATATAACCATAACTTAAAAAAGTTGTTATAATAATAATATCAGGAAATCCTATATACGTCGAGAGCCTAATGGTACGGCGTCTGATGGTCCCAGTCTAAGTCATTGGTGCAAGCAGCCGAGAGTCTGCTTTTTATTTTATATTTTTTTTAAATTTAAAAAAAGCTTAGGAATTTATCTCATTTTTGGCTATATCCTTTTAGGAGGAAAAAATGAGAAATGTATTACTTTACTTTTCATTAAAATATCATGGTGACTGAGAAAAGATATATTCAGCCCTTGATAAAAAAGAAAAAATCCCAGAGGAAAAACTAGAAATGGTTGCGAGGGAAAAACACAACTTCATTACAATAATTGATGAAGATTATCCAAGAAGATTAAAAAGAATAACACAACCACCATTTGTATTATTTTATAAAGGTAATTTAAATATTCTTAAAAAAATTAATAAATCAATAGCCATTATTGGTTCAAGAAAAGCTAGCAGCGATGCTGCAAGTAACACTGAAAATATTGTAAAAGATCTAAAAGATATAACTATTGTATCAGGGATGGCAAAAGGCATAGATGGCTTTGGTCATAAGTCGGCTTTAGCTAATGGCAATCCCACAATTGCAGTACTAGGATCAGGAATAAATTATATTTATCCTGAAGAAAACAAAAATCTTTATGATGCCATTGTTAAAAAAGGTATTGTAATCTCTGAATATCCAGATCAAACAAAACCAAGTAAAATCAGTTTCAAAACAAGAAACAGACTTATTTCAGGATTAGCTGATGGTGTACTTGTAATTGAATCAAAGAAAAATAGCGGAACAATGAACACTGTTAGTCATGCCTTGTCTCAAAATAAGGAAGTGATGTGTCTTCCTTCATCAGATTTAGGCAATTCTGGTACAAATGCCCTTATTAAAGAAGGGGCTACTCTTGTTGAATCAGGTAAAGAAATAATTAAGGAGCTTTTTTAGCTCTTTTTTTATTATTTATATAATAAATAATAAGAAAACTATTATTTGCACTAGAAAAATAATTACTCTATAATTAAAAGTCAAGGATTAAATATATGAAATTATTAATAGTTGAATCACCAAATAAATGTAGCACTATTCAAAAATATCTAGGCAAGGAATATGAAGTTATTTCTTGTGTAGGACATTTTAGAGACCTTAATAAAGGTATTAGAAAAGCTAATGATTCAATGGCTAAATATGGATTTGATCCAGAAACCCTTGATGTTAATTGAGATATTAAAAAAGGTAAAAAATTAATCAATGAATTAAAAACAAAAATTAATGAAGCAGATCATATTTATATTGCAACTGACCCTGATAGAGAGGGAGAAGCAATTGGTTGACATCTAAAAGAATATTTTGAAATTCCAGAAGATAAATATAATCGTATTATCTTTAATGCTGTTAGAAAAGAAAACATTGAAGAAGCAATTGCCAATCCTAGTAAATTAAATGTTGCCCTATACAATGCTTATCTAATTAGAAGACTTTTAGATAGAATGATTGGTTGAGATCTTTCAAGTTTTATTCAAGATAAACTACATCTAAAAAAATATGTTGATACAACAGGAAGAGTTCAATCTGTTGCTCTTTGACTTGTGGCTCAACGTGAAAAATCAATTCAAGCTTTTAAACCAAAAGAATTTTACACAATTGAGGCCCTATTAAAATTCAATAATCAAGAATATGAAGTTAAATACCCATCAAATAAACCTGAGACATTAATGATGCAAGAAACTGAAGCAAAAGAGTTTGTTAAAATTATGCCAAAAGAAATGATTGTTTCTGACAAAAAAGTTAAAGAAACCAAAGGTAAAGCTCTTGTTGCTTTTAATACAGCTTCTCTTTACCGTGCTTGTTATAACAATCTTGGGATGTCTCCTAAAAGAGTTTTGGGCAATGCCCAAGAACTTTTCCAAAAAGGTTATATTTCCTATCACCGTACTGATTCAGTTAGAATCGAAAAAGCTCTTGAAGATAAAATTGCTAATTTTGTTGAAACAAAATTTGGTAATAAGTATCTTGCATCATACTTTGGAAATGGTAAAAAAGCAGATCAAGATGCCCATGAAGCTATTACTGCATTAAATCTAGAATTAAGCTCCAGAAGAATTTAACAGTAAAGAAAAGAAAAGTGATCTTCAAAAAGTTTATGCTATTATTTATAATCGAACAATTGGTATTGTAATGAAACCACCAATTTTTGAAAAAACAACAATTGAATTAGAAGCAGCAACACTTAAATTTACCCTTAAAGGTTCAAGAGTTGTATTTGATGGATTTATTAAAGCCACTGGTCAAAATCCAAAAGATATTATTCTTCCTGAAATCAATGTTGGTGATAAATTTGATATTTCTAAAATTGATGCAACAAAAAATGAAACAAAACCTCCAGCAAGATACAATGCCTCTTCATTAATTAAAAAATTAGAAGATGAAAAGGTAGGTAGACCATCTACTTATTCATCAATGGTTGAAGCAGTTGTTTCAGACAATAAGGGTTATAGTCAACTTGATGAAAAGAAAATCAAAGCAACTAAAAAAGGACTGGAAATCTCAGAAGCTCTATCAGCTAATTTTCAAGACATTATTTCTCCAAGCTACACTTCAAAACTTGAAGAATCTCTTGATAATATTGCTAGATCAAAAGTTGATTATAAATCTTGATGAAAAGAATTTAAAGATAATTTTTATAAAACTTTAGAAAGTGCAAATCTAAATACTGATAAAAAAGAACTTGAAAAAACTGGAGAAGATTGTCCTGAATGTAGCTCTCCTCTAGTTGTTAAACCATCAAGAACTGCTGATCGATATATTATTTGTCAAAACAAAGTTAATGATCCTAATAGTTGTGATTTCTTTAAAACGGAATGACCAGTTTCAGACCGACTATGTCTAAAATGTGACACTCCTTTCTTTATTAAGAAAAATAAAAAAAGAGAAGAATTTTTAGGTTGTCAAAATTATCCTAAATGTAAGGTTACAGCTAGAATGGATGGTTTTGTCCCAACTAAAACCGGAGTATTTTGCACAGAAGAAGGTTGCAAGGGTGAAATTATGAATCAAAAAAATAAGAAAACTAATGAATTATTTGAATCATGTAATATGTGATTTAAACACAAGAAAAAAGGTAAATTTGTAAGAAAAAAGAAATAAGATTCTTTTTTTATTTATATAAATTATTATTTGATACAATTATTTCAGGAGAATATTATGTATATTGATACCCATTGCCATTTAGATGACCTAGAATTAAAGACACTTTCAAAAGAAGAAGTTATTAAAGAAGCATTTGATAATGATGTTTCAATGATTATTAATATTGCAACATCTATTGATGATTCAAAATTAGTTGCCAAAACTATAAAAAAGTATCAAAATATTTATGGAGCTATTGGAGTTCATCCAACACAAGTTGGAAATTTAATTTATGATGATTATCAAATTCTTGAACAGCTAATTTTAGATGATAGTGAAGGTAAAATTAAAGCTATTGGAGAATTTGGCTTAGATTATCATTGAGATTATACAACCAAAGAACAACAAATACCCCACTTTATAAAACATTTAGAGTTAGCTAGAAAATATGATAAAACTGTTTTGATTCATTCAAGAAAAGCTTTTGAAGATACATTTAAAATATTAAGTGATTATCAAGATTTAAGAATAGTTATTCATTGTTTTACCTATAATAGAGAAGAAATGGCAAAATTCCTTTCAATTGGATGCTACATTTCTTTTTCTGGCATTATTACTTTTGAAAAAAAAGCAGAAGAATTGCAAGAATGTACAAAACTCATTCCTCTTGATAGATTATTATGTGAAACTGACTCCCCATTATTAACTCCTATGCCTCATCGAGGAAAAATAAATCAACCTTCATACATTAAACATGTTTATAAGAAAATTGAAGAACTTAGAAATGAATCTATTTACAAACAAGTTTTTAAAAATGTTTATAAAATTTTTAATATAAAATAAGCTTAACTTTTTTTTATTATTTTTGAAAAAAGCCCCTACTCTCCTTATAATTTGTTAAAATTATATTTAGGTTAAAAAATGAAAGGAGATAAATAATGAAAAAACAATCATATTCATTTGTAAACCTTGCCTCAATCAACATTGGGACTATGGTAGGTGTTGGTATTTTCTTTAAGAACCCAGGGATCTTGAAAACTACAAACAACATTTACCTTGCAATTACAGCATGAGTTGTAGGTGGAATCCTTATTTATGGGATGGGGCTATCATTTGCTGAAGCTCAATCATATACAGGTAAACAAGGTATTTCTGGAACTCTTGCCAATTGAGTTTCAACATTTATTGGGCCAAAATGAGGTAGAGTAGCTGACCAAGTTATGTCATGACTATACTACCCAGTATTCTCAAGCCTTCTTGTTTATTATGCAGTGTATTTCTTACTACTAGCATTTGAATGAAAAGCAGGTCTTGGGCAAGCTATGGAAACGCAGTGATTAACTGTCTATGGACTTACAATCCTAGGTTTCTTAGCGCTTACAGCCGGAAATGCACTTTCATATAGTTTTGGTAAAGTACTTCAACTACTGGGAACAGTAATTAAGTTTATACCACTTCTATCAGTTTGCGTTCTAGGGTTTATTGCCCCAGTTGCATCATCAAGTGCTAATACATTTGCTGGAATCATTTCTGGTAAAGCACACACATGAAATGTCGCTTCGGTGTTTGCCGCACTTCCAGCTGTATTCTTTGCCTTTGATGGATTCTTTGGAGGTCTTGCACTTTCAAAAGAAGAATCTAAAAAAGGTGATGCAGCTAGAGCTTCACTATTCTCAATTGTAGCTGTTGGAGCATTCTATGTTCTATTTGCTGCTGCTGTTGGGTTTGGTACAGACGATGGATCACTATTTGTAGTGTTTAACAAAACATTTGGTAAAGGAGGAGCAAAAGCTATTTGAATTCTAATTTCAATTTCAGCTTATACTGTTGCTAATGGAATGTTTCTTGCTGGACAAAGACAACTAAAATCAATGTCAGATAAAAAAGCATTTATTCCTTCAAAACTACTTTCAAAAGTAGAATCAGATGGAAGACATGCTGGACAAGCTTGAGTTATTTTTGCTCTAGGAACAGCATATATGACACTAGCCTTTATGATTTCTGAGGCAATGTCTGTTGGAGCAACTGCAAAACAAGCCGAAATGTTTACAAAAGAAGTTACGTTTGATAACTTTGGAAACGCACTAACAATGTTTGGATTTGGATTGTATGCATTAGTTGGTATTGGAATTTTTGCAAACAGATTTAGCAATAAATACAAAACTGTTAAACAAAAATTCTTAGGACTACAAATTGCAACAGCATTTCTAGTTCTTTGAGTTGTTATTAAATCAACAATGGGATACTTCTTTGCAGTTAATAAAACTACAATGTGACTAGTTGTCCTATCAGCATTAATTGTTTACTTTACAAGCTTTATTACAAGTTTATATCAAAAAGACTTTAAATAAAATTTATTTAAAAACATCATCTTAAAGATGATGTTTTTTTATTTTAAAATGACACTTTTTACAGTGTTATTTTTTGATATAATTAATATGCTAAAAAGAGGAAAAATGAAAAAAGATAAAATTATTATAAAAGGTGCTCGAGAAAATAACTTAAAAAATATCAATATTGAATTACCAAAAGATAAATTAATAGTTATGACAGGTTTATCAGGTTCTGGTAAATCTTCATTGGCATTTTCAACAATTTATGCAGAAGGTCAAAGAAGATATGTTGAATCTCTATCTTCTTATGCAAGACAGTTTTTAGGTAATTCAGAAAAACCTGATGTTGATTCAATTGAAGGTTTATCTCCGGCAATTTCAATTGATCAAAAAACCACTAATCACAATCCCAGATCAACAGTAGGAACTGTAACTGAGATTTATGATTATCTAAGATTACTTTATGCAAGAATTGGAGTTCCTTATTGTCCAGTCCATAAAGCGCCAATTATTTCTAAGTCAATAACCTCAATTGTCAATGATGTCTTTGAACAAAAACTAAATTCAAAATTATTAATTTTGGCACCAGTTGTTTCTGAAAAGAAAGGTAGTCATGAAAAACTACTTGAAGAATTAAAAAATGATGGTTTTGTTAGAGTTAAGATTAATGATGAAATTTATAAACTAGAAGATTCTATAGTTTTAAAGAAAACTCAAAAACATACAATTTCCATTGTTGTTGATAGAGTAGTTTTAAGCCTTGAAGATAAAAGTAGAATATTTGATGCAATTGAAACTGCTGGTAAATATTCCAATGGTTTTATTAAAATAGAAAATCTAACAACTAAAAAAGAGCAATTGTTTTCACAAAATTATTCATGTAAAAAATGTTCCTTTGCCGTTCCTGAATTAGAACCCAAGCTTTTTTCATTTAACTCCCCTTATGGTTCATGTCGTGAATGTCTTGGTTTAGGTATAAAATTAGAAGCAGATGAAAATCTGTTAATGCCAGATAAAGATAAGTCAATTCTTCAAGGTGGTATTTTAATGCATAAAAATACTGCTGGAACAGATGATATGTTTTGACAAATGACAAAAGCATTATGTGACCAATACAATATTGATATTAAAAAACCAATATCAAAGTTAACTCAAAAAGAAATAGATATTATTATGAAGGGAACAGATGATGAATTTTCTTATGTTTTAGTTTCTCGGGCTGGAAATGTTTTTAATAAATATGGAAGAATTGAGGGAGTAGGATCTAAAATTGAAAGACTTTATTTAGAAACTAAATCAAAATCCAATCGTGAATATTACAAACAATTTATGTCAGATAGCAAATGTCATAGTTGTAATGGTCAAAAATTAAATCCTTATGCCCTTGCAGTTAAGATTGGAGAAAAAAATATTGCCCAGATTACCAACTTTAATATCAGGGATTTAATGGATTTTGTTTTGAATTTAAAACTTAATAAAACTGATACTACAATTGCTAATTTAGTTATAAAAGAAATAGTTAACCGTCTTTCGTTTTTAATTGATGTGGGATTAAATTATCTTTCTGTTTCAAGGACATCATCAACATTGTCAGGTGGTGAAGCTCAGCGTATTAGACTTGCTACCCAAATTGGATCAAAACTAACAGGAGTGCTCTATGTTTTAGATGAACCATCAATTGGTCTTCACCAAAGAGATAATAAAAAACTAATTAAAACTCTAAAATCAATGAGAGATTTAGGCAATACCCTAATTGTTGTTGAACACGATGAAGAAACAATTAGAAGTGCCGATCATATTATTGATATTGGTCCTGCTGCTGGTGAAAATGGTGGAAAAATTATTGCCGATGGTTCGCTTAAGTAAAATTTTAAAAACTAAAAATTCAATGACTGCCCAATATTTAAATAAAACTAAAACAATTCCTATTCCTAAAAACAGAAGAAAAAGTAATGGCAAAATTGTAGAAATTATTGGCGCTAGCGAAAATAATTTAAAAAACATTGATGTTAAATTTCCTTTAGGTCAAATTATTGGAGTTACTGGTGTATCTGGCTCTGGTAAATCATCATTAATAAATGAAATTTTGTGAAAAGGCATTCACAACCATATTTCAAAATCATTTATTAATGTTGGCAAACATAAAAGAATCAAAGGACTTGATAATGTTGATAAAATTATCAATATTTCCCAAGACCCAATTGGAAGAACTCCAAGATCAAACCCAGCTACATATATTTCAGTTTTTGATGATATTAGAGATATTTATGCAAGAACAACAGAAGCAAGAGCAAGAGGTTATCTAAAAGGCAGATTTTCATTTAATGTCTCTGGTGGTAGATGTGAAGATTGTGAAGGTGATGGTGTTATTAAAATTGAAATGCATTTCTTGCCCAATGTTTATGTTCAATGTGCTCAATGTGCTGGAAAAAGATACAATGAAGAAACTCTTCAAGTTAAATATAAACAAAAAACAATTGCTGATATTTTGGCAATGTCTTGTAATCAAGCATTAGAGTTCTTTTCTTCTAGTCCCAAAATTGTGAGAAAACTTCAAACAATGGCAGATGTTGGACTGGGGTATATTAAATTAGGCCAATCAGCTACTACTCTTTCAGGGGGAGAAGCTCAAAGAGTTAAACTTGCAAAAGAATTGCAAAAAAGACCCACAGGTAAAACTATTTATATTCTTGATGAACCAACAACAGGACTGCATAGTCATGATGTTTCAAAACTAATTGATGTATTTAATAAGATTGTTAATAATGGTGATACTATTATTACAATTGAACACAACCTTGATGTTATTAAAATTTGTGACTATATTATTGATATTGGTCCTGAAGGCGGAGATCAAGGAGGAACTATTGTAGCAAGCGGTAGTCCTGAAAAAATTGCCAAAAATAAAAAATCTTATACAGGTAGATTCTTAAAAGAGATGTTATAATCAATAAGGGAGAAAAAATGGCAAAAGAACAAAAAGAAACAAATATCCATGGTTCATTTTTAACTATTAAGGGAAAAGGTGTTGTTATTACTGGTGTTTCTGGTATTGGTAAGTCAGAAACAACTCTTGAATTAATGGATCGAGGTCATAAATTTATTGTAGATGATGGTTTGCTAGTAACAAAAAAAGGTAATGATCTTATTGGTAGATGTCCTGAGGCAATTAAAAATTTAATTGAAATTAGAGGACTGGGGATTATTAATGTTAAAAAACTTTATAATCGCTTTGATATTATATCATCTCATAAAATTGATTATATTTGCCATTTAAAGGAATTTTCAAAAAATACAAAATTTGAGCGTATTGGAAGAAATAAAAAACATCAAGAAATATTGGGAGTGGCAATTCCTTTAATTGAAATTCCTGTTTCTGCAGCTCGAAATACAGCTCTTTTGATTGAAATTGCCATTAGAAATCAATTATTAAAAGATAATGGTTTTAATGCAATTGAATGACTGGGAGAACAAATAGGAGATGATGATGATAAATAATTATTTTGATATTTTTGGTTTTCAACTAAAAATCTATTCAATTTTACTTTTAATTTGTATATTATCAATGATTGAATTTGCTAAAAAAGTTTTTTTAGTTAAATACCCAAATGATTTTACAAAATCAAATATTGATGATATGACAATAATAATTGCTCTATCCGGACTTTTGGGAGCAAGGATCTGGTATGTTATTTCAGATTTAGGATTTTATCTTAGCAATCCATTTGAAATTTTTATGGTTTGAAAAGGGGGAATTGCAGCCCAGGGATCAATAATTGGTATGTATTTTGGAGCCAAATGATATTTAAATAAAAATAAAATTAATGTTAGAGTTTATGATTTATTTGAAGAATTCTTTTTATTTTTACTAATTGGACAAGCAATAGGTAGATGAGGAAATTTTTATAACCAAGAAATTTTTGGTTTTGAAACTACTAGACAAATTGCCCAAACAACTATTATAGCAGGACTATTTATCCAATTTGTTTTTTGACTAACAGTTTTAATAATCTTTTATAAACAAGTAAGTAAAGTAAGTAATAAAAAATTAAAAAATAAATTAATTTTTAAAGATAGTACATCCTATGTTAAGTATTTAGGTTTTGGATTTATCTCAATAATGTTAATTAGAATTTTAGCTACTTCATATGGTCAGGCAATAGTTGAACATATGCATATTAGAGGTGCATATCGCTTTCCTTTATTTATTGTAGAAGGATCCTTAAATACAATTGCCTTTGCTACTATTTGATATCTAAATAATGATCGTATCAATACAATAAAGGCACCAATGTATTTTATTTCTTATGGTACTATAAGAGCATCACTTGAATTACTAAGACATCCCCAGGATATAATGAAAATTGGGCCAATTCCCATCTCCTTTGTTATGTCAATTGTCTTTGTAATTATTGGAATTAAATTAATTATGAAACAAGGAGCTAAATAATGGAAAATACAATTTATGATATTTTTATAATTGGAGCAGGGCCAGCAGGTATGACTGCTGCAATTTATGGCTCAAGGTCAAATTATCTAACAGCTATGATCGATAAAGATGCACCTGGTGGAAAATTAATCAAAACTGCAGAAATTGAAAACTGAACAGGTTATAAAAAAGTAACAGGTCCAGATCTTGCAGTTGATATGTATAGTCATTCAACTACCTTTGGAGCAAAACACTTATTTGGTGATGTAGTTTCTCTAAAAGATCTTGGAGATAAAAAAGAAATAACTCTTGGAGATGGAAAAGTTCATCATGCCAAAACTGTTATTATTGCCACAGGTACAAAAGAGCGAGAAATGGGAATTCCTGGAGAAAAAGAACTTTATGGAAATGGTATTTCATACTGTGCCATTTGTGATGGGGCTTTTCAAAAAGATAAAGAAGTTGTTGTTATTGGCGGAGGAAACTCAGCCCTTGAAGAATCTCTTTATTTAACTAAGTTTGCTTCTAAGGTAACAATTATTTATCGTGGAGATGTTTTTAAAAAAGCAGAAGCTACAACTGTTGATAAAGTTAAAGCAAATGATAAAATTGAAATCATTTTAAAAGGGGTTCCAAAAGAAGTAACAAAAGTAAACAATGTTGTTAAATTAACCTACAATCATAATGGTGAAAATAAAACAATTGAAGCTAATTGCATTTTTCCTTTTATTGGCCTTTTACCTGAAACAACATTTGTAGAAAATCAATCAGCTCTTACTGATTCTAAGTATGTAGATGCAGATGAATCAACTATTACAAAAATACCAGGAGTATTTGTTGCAGGAGATGTTAGAAATAAAAAAATTCGTCAAATCTCTACTGCTGTAGGCGATGGAACAGTCGCTGCCCAAGAAGCCATTCATTATCTTGATAATTTATAAAAAAATTTCAAAATCCTTAAAACAACAGCTATACACTTACTTGTTGGTGTAGCTTTTCCATTATAAAAACTTTTTATCAAGATTAAAAAATATTTTAAAAGAGAAAATATAATAAACATAAAATTTCTATTTTAGATGAAAAAATTTTATTTAAAAAAATTTAAATTAGGAAATAAGTGCTATAAATAAGGTTTTTGAAAAATAGAGTTGAAAACATTTTCTAATATTTCATCACAGATATAAAAATTAGTGTAGTATAGAAAATAAGTAGAGCAAGGAACATAATATATGTATATATTATTCTACTTAAAAAACATCAAAAAATTGCTAATTAATTTTTAGTAAAAATAATACATTAAAGGAAAATATATGTATTTTAAAAATATTGAGGCATCAACATTTGAAGAAATGATTGATGCAATTGAATCCAAATTATTAAAAGAAGGACACATTAATCCAACTTTTAAGGATGCAATTATTCTTAGAGAAAAAGAATATCCAACGGGATTGGATTTTGTTAAATTTCAAACTGCCCTTCCCCACACTGATTCAGAGCATGTTAATGTAAATATGATAATTCCAATTTTGACTAAACAAAAAATTGAAGTTTTTAAAATGGGTTCATTAACTGAAACAATCAAAACAAGAATATTCTTTTTAATGCTAGTTAAAGAAAAAGAACAGCATATTGAAAAACTTTCTAATTTAATTCAATTATTTCAACAAGAAAGAATGGCTAAATTAGTTAATGATATAGACAATGACAGTTCCTTTAAAGAAATTATATCTATTATAAACAAGGAGATTTAATATGAAAAAAATTATTGTAGCTTGCGGTTCAGGTGTTGCAACATCACAAAATGTTGCAACAAGACTAACAGCTATTTTGGAGGAAAAAGGAGTTACTGGCTTTAAAGTTGAACCTGTGGATATTAAAAATATTCATGCTGAAATTGAAAGAGCCGATATTTATGTATCTCTTGTTCCTGCCGAGTCGAACAAAAGAGGATATTCAATCCCTGTATTCGATGGCATCAAGGTTCTAACAGGAATGGGACTTGATGAAGAAATTGATGCAATTATTGCAGAAATTAATAAATAAGAAAGGATATATAATTTATGATCTTTATGAATCTAAAATACTTTACAGATCTACTTAATACTGTTCTTGCCCCTGGTGGAGCGGTATTTATGCCATTTATTATTTTACTTTTTGTCTGAGTTATTAAACTTTATCAAAAAGATTCAATTACATGATTCCAAGGTATTAGATCTGCAATGCTGCTAGGTGTAGCATTTATTTCTATGGGTATTGTTATTGGATTTGCTGTTAACACTTTTGCAACACCATTCCAACAACTAAAAAGATTTGTAGACTTAAATACACTTGATTTAGGTTGGCCTCCTGCAGCGGCACTATCATGATCATGGCCATTTGCTATTTTGCTATTTCCAGTTCAAATTTTTACAAATGCTATTATGCTAAAATTTAAATGAACTAAAACATTAAATGCAGATATGTGAAATGTTTGACACAAAGTGTTTACAGCACTTGTTGTGGCATTTCTATTAACACCTGCAATAGGCTCACAACTAGCAGTTATTGCTGGAATTTTTGTGGGATGAATTTCAATTATATTTGAATTGAAAAATGCTGATGCATTATATGAAAGACAATATGCTGTTACAGGCATTCCCAATGTAAATTCACCTCACTCAATGTTTATGGCAGCACCAGTTCTACATTTTGTAGATAAATTTTTACAAAAAATACCATATTTCCAAGATAAACCTGCTCCAGAACAAACACAAAAAAGTGATTCTATTTGAGTTAAAATTCTAAGAGAAAACATGTTCTCAGGATTTATTATTGGGTTATTGATTGCAGGAGTTGTATTCTGAATTGACAGAGGAAATTGAGTTTCATATGTGCAACTTCCATTTAAAATGGCTGCAGCTTTAGTTCTATTTCCAATGGCAGCTAGACTGTTTACAGAATCACTTGTTCCTATTGGAGCTGCGATTCAAAAAATTACCCAAGCTAAATTTAAAGATAGAGAAATCTATATTGGACTTGACTGACCAATCTTTGCTGGTAGCCCAAAACTGTGATTAGTTACTACTATGATTATTCCAACAACATTACTAATGTCAATTGGATTATCATTTATACCAGGTATGAGAGCAGCCTTCCCAATTGGATCTCTTATTAACCTTTGTTTGGTTGCCCCAGCATTAGTTATCTGTAGACAAAATGTTAGAAGAATGTATGCAACATCAGTAATTCTAACACCTATGTGATTACTATTTGGTAGCTTTGTTGCCCCAGCACTTACAAACCTAGCTGTGCAAAACACAGATATTCTAGGTGGAGTAGGAGCAGAAACAATTAGTCAACTAAAAGATGGTTCTTTACACATTACTAGTCTTATGTTTGAAACACCAGACTTTAGATTTGCCCTTATTGCCTCTGCATTAGCATTCTCTGGAACATTTACTCCAGTGGCTCTTGCCGGAGTTGGATGATTTGCCATTTGATTAATTCTATTTAAAATGTATTATGCTGAAACTAAAAAAGAAGCAGCAATACTACGTGCTGAAAGATTAAGAAAAGAAGGCTAAATATATAAGTAAATTATACAAAAAAACTCTAATAAGAGTTTTTTGTTATCCCATATTTTTTATTTATATGGGGGTCATTTAGGTACAAGCATATTTACTCTAGCTTTGTAGTCTCAGTAAGATGGATCATCTTTAAATCTTTGATCTCTTTGCTTTTCTAATATTCTAATACCAGATGCATATCTAATGATTATTGCAATAGTAAAAGGAGAAATTATAAGTAATGATATATTGGTATAGTTAATTGAATCTAAATTAAATAATCCAAATATGGCAATTCATTTTCAAAACCCAATTTCTCCATAATAATTTGGATATCTAACTATTGAATAAAGACCAGTTTTAATAAGACCCTTATTACCCTTTGCTTTAAACTGATATTTTTGAATATCAGCTACCATTTCAATAACTAATGCAATTAGAGCAAATAAAGCAGCTATTAAGCTTCAAGACCTAAATATAGTTTGATTCATTGCCATTACATATGAAGGTAGTGATACTATTCATGCAATAATTGCCTGGAGAGTAAAAAAACCAAAGAATTTAGAAAAATTAATTCTAATATTATCAAAACGATTATCTTTTTTGATTTTAGAGATTCTAAAAGCTAAAAAGCCCCCTAGCCTTATTGCTCAAAGAGTTATTAATATAATATTAATTCAGGCAATAGGGCTTTTAATACCTGTTTTATAGTAATAAAGGTAGGTGATTAATCCAAAAGAAATAGCATATGTTAAATCGGTGTATTGATCACTTTTTCTTAAATATGCAATAAATAAAACAAATATGTTTAATCCAATAGATAATAGTAATGATAAAAGTAGTATATTCATATTTATATTTTACCCTTTTTTAAAAATAATTAGGAATTTTTATTTTTTTGGTTATGTATATAATAGGAGGATTATTATGAAAAAAATGATTACAATAATGATTGGATTGTTTTCAGCATGTAATGTTACAAAGCCAAATTCAGCAAATCAAATTAAAATAGCAACATTTTCCAATAATTTTAATCTTCAAGACATTAAAGCAATTGAAGAAAAACTCAATACAAAAATAATTGAATATAAATTTGATTATAGTAAAAATTTAGATAATCAAATCAAAAAGTATAAACCTGATTTAATAATTGGAGCAAATTATTTATCTTACCCAATTATGGAAGCCAAAAACTTTAAAAATATAACTTTGCAAGATAGCTTTTATAAAAAAATAACTAATTCTACTAAAACTTTATATCAAAGATTAGGGGTAAATGATTTTAAAAAAGAATCTATCCCATTATTTTTAGAAGATATTAGAGTATTTCGCAATAATCAGAGTAAATTTAGTAATTTTCGTGCTGATTTAAGCAAACTATTTAATGATCCAGAAAATAAAATTACAATTCATAATAACCCTAGATTAATTGCCTGAATTGCTATGAATATTTTTGGGAAGAATCTTCCACCTCACATTATTGCTAATCCTGATGAAACAAGATTAAAACAAGCATTAAAAAACTTTTTTGAAACAAAAGCTCAAAAAAACTTTGTTTCAATCCAAGAGGCAATAATAAATTGAAATAAAATTGATATTTTTATTGGACCTAATTGAATAGTAAATTTTACTAATCCAACTAAAGCTAATTATTTAATTGATAATTATAATTTAATTACATTAAGCAGCATTTTTAAAACAAAATATGCAAATGATAAAAGTGATGAACTTATTAAATATATTCAACTAAATTATAATAAGTTATCTTTGGTAAATAATTTTACTCCAGTTACATCAGAGGAATCAAAAGCCCAATTTTTTAATTTAGCTGAAGATAAAAAATATTCAATGGTTTTATCAAATGAAATGAACTATTATTATTTTATTGATCAAAATCATGCAATTGATAATATGCCAAATTATATCAATAAAAAAATTGATAAAATATTGAAAATCAGCTAATATTAGAATATAATATATTAGCATTATGATAAAATGCCTATTGGATCCTTAGCTCAGTTGGTAGAGCATCTGCCTTACAAGCAGGAGGTCGTGAGTTCAAGTCTCGCAGGGTCCACCATTTTTTTGCTGATGTGGCTCAATTGGTAGAGCAACGCACTTGTAATGCGTAGGTTGTAGGTTCGAGTCCTATCATCAGCACCATTTTTATGGAGAGGTAGCGAAGTGGTCAAACGCATCCGGCTGTAACCCGGCTCCGTAAGGTTCGTGGGTTCGAATCCCACCCTCTCCACCATTATTGGGATATAGCCAAGCGGTAAGGCACCGGTTTTTGGTTCCGGCATGCCCAGGTTCAAATCCTGGTATCCCAGCCATGGTCCCATAGCTCAGTTGGTTAGAGCACCTGGCTTTTAATCAGGGTGTCGTAGGTTCGAGTCCTACTGGGATCACCATTTAAAACATAATGTAGCTAATTAGCTACTTTTTTATTTATAAAAAATTAAAAAAATGTATAATAGTAAAGTGAAGTTATGCCCGGGTGGCGAAACTGGTAAACGCACTTGACTCAAAATCAAGCGTCTTTGACTTACGGGTTCGATTCCCGTCCCGGGTACCAAAGAAAATTAACTGCTAATCAGCAAGGATAAAAGCAATAATAAAATGATTTTAAAACCAATAAAAAACAAAATTAAGGCCATAATGAAGGATTTTGCTAAATATGTTAGCCTCTTTTGTATGGTAATAATTTTAATCATTTTAGGAATATATATCATTCGTATGTAATTGCTTTATTACAACAAAAAAAGGAATAAAATGCTAAAACAAACTACATCAAATATTGTAATGATTAGGCCAAAGCATTTTGCTTTTAATAAGCAAACAGCTCCCAATAATGTTTTTCAACATAATATAAAAAAATCAGATAATATTCTAGGTAAGGTACTTGAAGAATTTGATAATATGGTAAATCTTTTAAAATCAAAAGATATCAATGTTATAGTTTTTGATGATCGTAGTGATATAATTACCCCAGATAGCATTTTCCCAAACAACTGAGTTTCTTTTCATCAAGATAACTCAGCTTATATTTATAAAATGTTTGCCAAAAACAGAACATTAGAAATTAGAGAGGATATTTTTGATTACCTAAAAGATCAAGGATTTATTTTAGATAACATCCATCGTTTTGATCAACAAGAAGAAATTTTAGAAGGAACAGGAGCTATTGTTTTAGATCGAGTAAACAAAATTGCCTATTGTTCACTTTCACAAAGAGCAAGCAGAAAAGCATTAGAAAAGTGAGCTTCAATTTCACAATACAAAATTGTTATTTTTAATAGTAAATTTAAAGACCAACCTGTTTATCACACTAATGTTATAATGTCGATTGCCAATAAATATGCCATTATTTGTCTAGATGCTATTGTTGATCAAAAAGAAAAAGAATATGTTATTTTTACTCTAAAAGAATCTGGTAAAGAAATCATCGATGTTTCATTAAGTCAAGTTAAACAATTTGTGGCCAATACACTTTTAGTTCACAATGAGAAAAACCAAGAGTATTTAATTATGTCTTCAACTTCTTATAATGCTTTAAATCAAAATCAAAAAGAAATAATTTTAAAATATAATCAAATCATTTATAGTGATATTTCTACTATTGAACAAATTGGAGGAGGATCTGCTCGTTGTATGATTGCTGAAAACTTTTTGAAGAAAGGATAAAAAATGCTTTATATATCAGAATCATTATTTCATAGTTTTTTTGAAATAACTGGAACTACATTTATTGCTATTTTAGTTTTAAACTTATTTTTTTCAACATTTAAGTTAAAAACTAAAATTTCCAACACACCAGCTGGGGCAATGTTGGGATTTATTCCTGGCTGTTCAGGGGCAATTTCTTCATCATTGATGTATAGTAAATCAACTATTACTTTTGGAGTACTAACTGCTACATTAATATCAACAATGGGTGATGGAGCATTTATTTTGATTTCAACAAATCCTCATATATTTTTAAAAATTTCAATAATTTCCTTTACTGTTGCAACAATAGTTGGATTTATTTTAAATAAAATGAATTTTAAAATTAAAAATGAAAAAGAAATAAAAATTCCCCAACCGACTGAAGTCAAATATTCTAAAAAACATATTTTTAACGTTTTTAATAATCATGGTTGAAAACTATTTATTGTGATAATGCCAGTAATTTCAATTTTCTCAATTGGTCATACAATTGGTTTAATCCAAGAACATCATATTCACAATGAATTATTTGAAGCCATTGTTCTTACAACATTTTTATTAATGGCATTTAATGCCCTTGTTATTAATAGATTAAAAACATGTAAGGAAAGTTGTGATATAACTTGTAAAGATATGCATGGTAAATTTTACATTTTAAAAGAAACCTTTGATCATACATCAACAATTATCATTCTTTTAATGCTAATTTTAATTCCAGTAAATTTAATTAGTAACCAAATTGACTTTGCTCCTTTATTAACAAGTAGAACTAGTCTTATTGGTTTAATTATCATAGCATCACTAATTTCTTTAATTCCAGGTTCAGCAGCTCATATTTTAATGGTATCACTTTTCATAAATAGTAAAATCCCATTTGTTGTACTACTTGCTAGTTCAATTGCAACATCAGGTGATGCAACTTGAGTATTATTTAGATCGCGAAAAAAAGCATTTTTAATTGCTTCAATAATTAACTTTATTTGCGCAATTACTGTTGCTTTAATTTACTGATTGATTTTTATCTAAAAGTAAAATATAAAATTATAGAAATACTATATTTTAAAAAAATATTTTTTATAACTAACTTGTTTATTTTTATAAGTGCCCTTACAACATCAATAGCACATCTCTTTATATTTGGGGTATAATATAAATGGCACAATGCACTCTTAGCTCAATTGGATAGAGCATTTGACTACGGATCAAAAGGTTGTGGGTTCGAGTCCCACAGAGTGTGCCATTTTTATTATGCCAAGATTATTATCTTGTTATGAATGTTAAATTATAGTAAAATATTATAGCACCACATCGAGAAGTAGCTCAGTTTGGCAGAGCACTGCGTTTGGGACGCAGGGGTCGCAGGTTCAAATCCTGTCTTCTCGACCAGGGGCTCGTAGCTCAGTTGGTAGAGCGCCTGCCTTGCACGCAGGAGGTCGCAGGTTCGATCCCTGTCGAGTCCACCATAGCAAGATAGCTCAGCTGGTTAGAGCGTTCGGCTCATACTCGAAAGGTCGCGGGTTCAAGTCCCGCTCTTGCTACCAAGCTTCTTTAGCTCAGTGGTTAGAGCAGTCGGCTCATAACCGATTGGCCGTTGGTTCGAATCCAACAAGAAGCACCATAACGGAGACTTACCCAAGTCCGGCTGAAGGGACTAGTCTTGAAAACTAGCAGGGGATGAAAGTCCCGCGAGGGTTCGAATCCCTCAGTCTCCGCCATTATCGCGAGGTAGAGCAGTGGTAGCTCGTCGGGCTCATAACCCGAAGGTCGTAGGTTCAATCCCTACCCTCGCAACCAGGTCCCGTGGTGTAGTGGTTAACATGCCTCCCTGTCACGGAGGAGATCGCCGGTTCGAGCCCGGTCGGGATCGCCATAAAGCAGGTGTAGTTTAACGGTAGAACTTCAGCCTTCCAAGCTGACTGTGAGGGTTCGATTCCCTTCACCTGCTCCATTGAAATAATAAAAGGCTTTTTTGGGTCTTTTTTTAATATATTAGTAATTGACAATAATAGAATCAATAATTAGTTTTATTTAACTTTAGAAATTAATAAATCAAGAAGTATTATTTTATTTAGTTTAACAATGTTATGAGAAAAATCATAGTTAGGATTAACTTTAGGAACTAGCAGTTCATAATCACACATTTTTCTTAACGGATTATTAAAATTCTGAGTCAAAGCAATTTTCTTAACACCTTTATTAACAAGTTTAACAATATCTAAAACCTTTTTTGTTTCTCCTGAATAAGATATAAAAATAACAACATCTGGTTTTTTCAAATTTTTAATAATAGTACGCTCTGATACTGAACAGTTTGCAGACCTTGAGTCTTTTCCTTTCATCAATAGTTGATAATTTAACATAGTAGCTATTGGTTTGTTAATTCCAGAACCATAAACTCAAATTTTCTTAGTTTTTGAAAGTAAGGAAATAATTTTATCAAAATCCCCATTATTTGATTTGGCAGACATTTTTTTAATTGATTTCATATAAACATCAAATTTAATACTATCATTAGTTTTTTGAGATTTATTTATTTTTTTTAGACAACTAATTTGTAATTGCTTTCATCCTGAATAACCCAACTTTTTTGATAACCTAATGACACAAGATTTAGATGTAAATGTATGTCTTACAATATCCTCAATTCCAAGCATAGGAATTGAATAAAAATTATCATTTAAATATTTATAAATGTATTTTTCTGAACCTGTTAAACTACTTAATCTTATTTTCTTTAACATTAGTGCTCCTTATATAATAATTATTAGTGATTTAGCCCTTAATTTCAAGACCAAAATTAAAACAAAATATTAGATAATTTGAACTAAAATTTAATAATGTATTCCAAAAGTCCAATTGTTTGTAAATATTATCATTTTTAGCTTAAAAATAGTTTAATAAATATGGGGAGGAAATATGAAAGGAAAAATTAGAACAGTCTTAGGTGACATCGACCCCAGCATAGCTGGCGCTGTTGATACTCATGACCATCTTATTAGAACTGGTGGAATTGAAGTTCGCGAACACAAAGACTTTTTAATGGATTCTGTTGAAGCAGGATCAAAAGAATATGCAGAGTTCTTAGAACATGCAGAAAAATTTTCAGGATCAAAAACAAATACAATGTGCTGTATGGATCCAATTGGAGCAGGTAGAAATGTTCCAAAAATGCTAGAAATAGCTGAAAAATTTAAGGGCAAAGGAAACATTGTTATGACAACTGGTTTTCACAAAGCCCATTTCTACGACACAAGAAATTCATTTTTAGCTTGCGTTCCAACAGATAAAGTTGTTGAAATGATGATTGCTGAAATTGAAGAAGGAATGGATAAATACTCATACTGTGGACCTGTGGTTGAAAGAGTTGCAGCAAAAGCTGGAATTATCAAAGCAGCTACCGGTTATGATGGAATTCATCCATTTGAAAATAAAAACTTAGAAGTTGCAGCTAAAACTTCAATTGCCACAGGATGCCCAATCTTAGTTCATACACAGCTTGGAACATCTGCTCTTGAAGTAGCTCAAAAATTAAAAGCACATGGAGTTCAACCAGATCGTGTGGCACTATCACACTTAAATAAAAATCCAAATAAGTATTATTATGCTCAAGTAATGGACGAGGGAGTATTTATTTCCTTTGATGGGCCAGATAGAGTTAAATACTATGCTGATTCAGTATTAGCTGAAAATCTAAAATGACTTTGTGATCAAGGTTATGCTAGTCGAATTATGCTTGCTATGGATGCTGGTAGAACTTACTATCAAACACACTACTCAAAACTAAGGGGACACCATGAATCAGAAGGTATTAAATACCTATTTACAAGATTTGTGCCACTTTTAAGACAAGTTGGAGTATCTGAAGAACATTTAAAACAAATGTTAATTGAAAACCCGAAAAAATGACTTACATTTATTGAAGGTAAAAAATAAGGAGAAAAAAAATGACATTAATAGAAATACTAAATATTTTAAAAAATAACTTTTTTGGTGTTAACTCTATTTTGCTAGGAACCCTAACTCTTGTTGGTTACTTAGCATTAAAAAGAGGGTTTATGAATTCTCTATTTGGAGCCATTAAAACAATTATTGGGGTCCAAATCCTAAAAATTGGTGCTGGTACCCTTGTGGGAATGGCCAAGCCCATTTTTGCTGGTGTTGCCAAGATTCTTCCAGGATCAGTGGTCCCAGTTGACCCATATCTAGGATGAACATCATCAAACACGTTTTTATCTAAAGGAATTCAGGCAGGTTCAGACTATGTGCAATGAGTATCATATGCCGTAGTTATTGGATTTGCTATAAACATCATTTTGGTACTAACAAAGAAAGTATCAAATATTAAAACAATTATGGTTACTGGACATGTTATGTTCCAACAAGCAGCCATAATGACAGCAGCAGTGTATGTATTTGTTTTTGGAACATCAAGTGCATCAATTGCCTCAAGGGGAACAGGAACAATTTGATTAACTGGTCTTATTATGGGTGTATATTGAGCAGTTTCAACAAATGCTACACTAAAAGCATGTAATAAAATTACAAACAATGCTGGATTTGCCAATGGACACCAACAACAATTTGCTGGAGTTCTAGCTTACAAACTTGGACCAAAATTTGGAGATCCAAAAGATTCAGCTGAAACTAAAAAAATATCATCAAAATTCAAAATTTTTGAAGATAACCTATTTACCCAAGTAGCAATCATTATGACTTTATTTACAATTTTGATTTTACTAATTCAATTTGCAACACCTAATATGCCAAAAGCATTTTCAACAGGTCTTGCAACATCATATAAATCATGAAAACTTTCAGGAGCATGATGAGGAACTAACATTATTCTAGGTTCACTAAAACTTGTTGGTTCAATCCTTGTTTTGACAATGGGAGTTAGAATGTTTGTTACCGAACTACAACAAGCCTTCCAAGGTGTTTCACAAAAAATTATTCCAGGTTCAGCAGTTGCTGTAGATACAGCTGCCCTATATGGATTTGCTGGAAACTCAGTAACATATGGATTTGTATCTGGGGTTGTTGGTCAATTCCTTGCAGTAGCTGTTCTAACAGCAATCTCAACTGCAACAGGAGGATCAATACCAATTCTAGTTCCGCTATTTATTACTCTATTTTTTAACTCAGGAACAGTAGGAGCATTTGCTAATGCTGGTGGGGGATATAGAGCCGCGATTATAGTTCCAGGAATTATTGGATTTATCGAACTTATTGTTGCAGCCTTTGCTATTAAAGCAATTGGTGGCGCTTATGAAGCAGCTGTTGCTGCTGGTACAGCACTTGCTGGAAACTCGCCAGTTAAACTAGGGTTTATTGGTATGGGCGATTGAAACCTATGATGAGGATTGCACTTTATCTTTGCTGGATTTGGTAAAATCATATCATATGCAGTATTTGCTGGTTCAATTGCATTAATGCTATTTATTGGTATTAAAACAGATAATGGTTCTGAAAAAACTTAAATAAAATAAGGAGTAAATATGAAAATAATTGCAGCATGCGGTAATGGCATGGGTACTTCAATGATTATTAAACAAAAAGTAGAAGCAATTTCTAATAAACTAAATCTTGGAGCTTCAGTTGAAGCTATGTCAGTTGGACAAGCCAAGTCAATGATTGGAAATGCCGATATAATTATTACATCAACTCACTTAGCTAACCAATTCTCAACATCTGAAAAAGCTAAAATTATTGGAGTAAAAAACCTTATGGACGAAAAAGAAATCGAAACAGCTTTAACAAAAGCTATTAAATAATCATGAAACTATTAGAAACATTAAAAGAAAATAATTCTATTAATGTACAAGGTCAAGCATCAAACTGGAAAGAAGCTATTAAATTAGCATGCCAACCACTAATTGATTCAGGAGCAATAATGGCATCTTATATAGATGCCATTATTAGTTCAACAAATAAAAATGGACCTTACTACATTATTGCAGATGGACTTGCAATGCCACATGCAGCACCAGGAGAAGGTGTTAATAGAAACTGCTTTTCACTTGTTACTTTAAAAGAACCAGTTAAATTTCCTGGGGACAATAGAGAAGTTAAAGTATTAATTGCTCTTGCAGCAATAGATCATGACGTTCATAATTCACAAGCACTACCACAAGTAGTAGCCCTCTTTGAAAATAATGAAAATGTATTTAAAATTGCCAAAATGAAATCAGTTGATGAGGTAATTAAATTTATTGAATCGGTTGATACAGATAAATACATTACATAAGGAGAAAAATATGGCTAGACCATTATTACAAATTGCATTAGATAATTTAACAATTGAAGATGCAATAGAAGATGTTGAAAAAGTAAAAGATTATATTGATATTATTGAAATTGGAACCATTTTAATTTCATCTAAAGGAGTTGAATCAATTAAAAAAATATCTGATAAATATCCAGATAAAATAATTGTAGCAGATGGAAAAATTGCTGATGCTGGATCAGTTTTTGCCAAAATGTTTTTTGACAATGGCGCAGATTTTACTACATGTATTTGTGCAGCTGAAACATCAACAATTGCTAGTGTTCAAGAAATTGCCAAAACATATGGAGCAAATAAAGATACTCAAATTGAATTAACAACCAACTTTACTTGAAATCAAGCTAAATCATGAAGAGAAGTAGGCATCAAGCAAGCTGTGTGACATCGCTCAAGAGATGCTCAAGCAGCTGGTGTTAACTGATCACAAAATGACCTTGATGCAATTAGAAAATTAATTGATATGGGATTTAAAGTGACAGTTACAGGGGGTATTACTGTTAAAGACGTTGAGTTTTTCAAGGATTTACCAATTTATATATTTATCGCTGGTAGATCAATTAGAGATGCAGCCAATCCAACTCAAGCAGTCCAAGAATTCCAAGAAGCAATAACTAAACACTACGGTTAATTATGAAAATTGGAATTTATGAAAAAGCAATTAATAATAAATTTTCTTGAGAAGAAAAAATATTAATTGCCAAAGAGGCTGGTTATGATTTTATTGAGTTTTCAATAGATGAATCCGAGGCAAGACTAGCAAGACTAGATTGAAGCGATAAAGAAATAAATCAACTAAGAGCATTATTAATTAAACATAATTTTTCATTTAATTCTATGACTTTATCGGGGCATAGGAAATATCCATTTGGATCAAGAGATCCTAAAATTAGAAAACGCTCTTATGAAATAATTGAAAAAGCAGTTCAACTATCACTAAAATTGGGAATTAAAAATATTCAATTAGCAGGATATGATGTTTATTATGAAAAATCTTCAAAAAAAACAGAAGAGCACTTCCTTAAGGGAATTAAATATGCTGCTAGACTTGCAATGGAAAACTCAATTATGATGTCTTTTGAAATTATGGACACTCCATTTATGGGAACCATCTCAAAAGCACTAAAATGAGTAAAAAAAGTTAATTCACCATGATTAAAAATTTATCCAGATACTGGAAATCTTTTCCATTGAGTCCAAGATGACTTTGCCAAAGAAATTATGCTTGGTAAAGATTATATAATTGCTGCCCACTTTAAAGATACAAAGCCAAATATATTTAAAAATATACCATTTGGAGAAGGAACAGTTGATTTTAAGATAGTATTTGAAGCATTTGCTTCAATCAATTTTAAGGGACCTTGATTAATTGAAATGTGATCAAAAAATGAACATAATGAAACTAAAGAAAAAAATGTTAAATATATTAAAGATGCACTAGACTTCTTTAATGAGAAAAGAAAAGGAATATTATAATGTTAAAATTTAGGCAATCAAAAAACAAATGCCAACTACAATTAAAATATGAAATATGAACAAAATAGCTACTATAAACAAAAAAAATGATATTAAATATGTTTATTTTGATTTAGATGGCACATTATTAGATTCCGATAAAAACATTCCCAATAAACATTTAGAAACAATAAAAATTTTAAAGTCAAAAGGAATAAAAGTTGGTATTGCAACAGGAAGACCTCCATATTTAGCATTAGATATAATTGATAAAATAAAACCTAATTTACCAACAATTACAATTAATGGTAACTTAATTTATTATTCAAAAAATAAACAGATACCAATCAAGTCATTAAATCAAAATCAAATAAAAGATTTTATGTTTTTTGCCAAAAAACATAAATTAAATTATTTGGCATATTCAGATGATGCCATATATTTTAAAGAATATATCTCTTCTAATCATCTAGATTGAATCAAAAAAGATTCTGCAAAAAAAGAAAAGCAATTTTGCACACCACTATTTCCATTAGAAGAATTACCAAAGAATATTTATAAATTTTTAATTACAGTTAAAGATTACAATGGATATAATATAGATGAGATAAAAGCATTTGCCAATAAAATAAAAGGTACATATTTAATTCAATCTCAATTAGGATTATTAGATTTAATGCCTGAAAATGTTAGCAAAGCCAATGCTTTAAAATATCTTGAAGAAAAAAAAATCCTTAATTTAAAAAATACTATGTGTATTGGGGATTCTAATAATGATATTTCAATGCTCAAAATTGCTGGTTTATCTGTTGCTATGGCTAATTCTACATCAGATGTTAAAAAACATGCTGATATAATAACAAGTGAAACAAATGATCAAGGTGGATTACTGGAGTTAATAAATGGTATTTTTCAATAATGATATTAAAAAAATTAAAATAAATAAAATTGGTGATAATTTTTGATTCCAACCAAGTATTTTTACTGCATCAAAAAGAAAATATGCAGCAAGGCCATACAAAAGCTTAATGAAACTATTAAAAAACGAAGCTCTTTTTTCTCAAGAATTTATATTTACATTTAATTCAGATGAAAATTTGGAACTATTTAGATTTTCTCAAACTCAAAAAGGCATTAAATTTTATCTAAATGGCACTCAAATTAATGAAATTAAAACCAATGGCTTTATTGAACATAATATTCAAGGCACTAATATAACTATTAGATATGATAAAAAATCATTAGTTGATTTATCAAGAGGGTATACTCCATATTTTTCTGTTAAATGAATAAAAGAAAATTTTAGATCTAAAAATTCAATAATAATTAAGTGAACTAAAAAAGGTTATATTGAAATTTAATATAAAAAACTTTTTGCCCTTTTTTATATTAATTTCATATTAAAAGTGTTATAATTTATATACTATGTTAAAAAAAGATATGTCTTTTACTCAAAAAGTAAAATATGAAATAGCTAATCATGATCTAGGATCAAATAATCAAAGCATTGCTGAACTCAATGCTTTTTTGTCTATTAATGGTTCTCTTGAAATCAAAGATGGCCAAAAGTTTTTATCAGCCAATACTAATAATGAAGCAACAGCTAAAAGAATTTATGCAATTTTTATTGATCTTTTTGGAAAAGATTTTCCAATTGATTTAATTGTTAAAAAAGAAAAAGATCAAAAAAAATATAATATTTTAATTAATGAAGAACATGGAGTTGCAAGGCAACTGGGAATAAACTTTGGTGAAGATAAAAAAATATTAAAAAATATTTTAAAAGATGATGAAGCCTTTCATTCTTATTTTAAAGGATTATTTTTGGCATCAGGTTCCATTAATCATCCCGAAACAGTTTTTTATCATTTAGAAATATCAACTAGTGATAAAACTAAAGCAGGTTTTATTTGTAAAACAATAAATGATTTTGGGGGATTTCAATTTAAAATTATAGAGCGAAATAATCAATGAGTAGTTTATGCAAAAAAGGGAGATAACATTTCTGATTTTATCAAACTTATTGGTGCAAATCTTTCCTTAATTGAATTTGAAGAAATAAGAATTGATCGGGATTTTAAAAACTCTATTAATAGAGTTCAAAATATGGATTTAGCTAATTTGGTAAAATCAAATAAGGCATCGAATGATATTATTAAAAAAATAAAGTTTTTAAATAATAAAAATGATTTAAATTTTTTAAGTCAAAAACAAAAAGAAATAGTAATGTTGAGAATTAAATTTCCAGAATTAACAATGCAAGAGCTAGCTAAGAAATTCAATAGGGGTAATATAGAAAAAATAAGCAAATCTGGCATTAATCACATATTTATAAAAATTAAAAATGAATTTAACAATTATGGAGGTAAATAAAATGATAACAAAAAAATTTGGGCAAAGAATTAAGAGACTTAGATTAAAATTAGGCATTACTCAAGAGGAATTATCTTTTAGATGTAATTTGCATAGAAACTATGTTTCAGATGTCGAGCGTGGAAGAAGAAATGTTTCTTTAATAGCATTGGAAAAATTTGCTAATGGTTTTGGCATGAGTGTCTCTCAATTATTAAAAATGGAGGAAGAAAGTGATAAATAATTTAATATTATTATTTTCATTTTGACTTGTAGCAATAGTAGGGCTATCCTACCTTCTTTCAGTGTTTTTGATTGGTGTTAATCAAAACACTAAATTATCATCTGGGGCAATTGGAATAATAATATTGCCAATTGTAACTTCGCTACCAGAAATGGTCACAGTATTTTTATCTCCACATTTAACTGATGCCAAATATGCAACATTTAATATGTTGGGATCAAATACTTTAACTCAAAGTGCCCTTGTATTTGCCTTTATATTGTTTTTTAATAAAAAAATATATGATAAATTTTCTAAAACAAATATTAATACAACAAAATTACTTGTTGGATTATCTTTCCTTTTAGTTTTGCCTTTCTTTTTTAAAGCTAGCTATATTTCAGTGGCAAACTCATCACTTCAATTATGAATCTTTTTAATTGCCTATTTAATATATGTTTATAAAACAGCAAAACATCAAGAAGCTGCCCCTTTTCAAAAAAAAGTTAGATTAAATAAAATTCAATCTATTTTTGGATTTATTTTCTTTGCTATTCTTTTAACTTTTGCAGCTATTGAATTACTAAAAGTTAGTGATTTGCTTGCCCAACCTGAAGCATTTAAAAATATTGTATTATCACAATCACTTGTGGGAACTTTATTTTTATCACTTGCAACCACTCTTCCAGAAATATTAACTTATTATTGAATTTTAAAAATGAATTCACCATCTATTGCTATCAATGGCATACTAGGCTCTGATTTATTTAATATTGCCATACTTGCCCTATCAGATATTTTTATTATTAAAGGATCAGCACTTGATTTTGTATATCAGGGGTCTTGAGACACAATTATTGGAAGAAAATTTCTTTTCACTCTCCCTGCTTATTTGATTATGTTATTGCTTGTTTCTAAAAAAAGAAAAAGTAACCAAGTTCTATCAGTATTAGTTGCAATTTTCACTTTAATTCTTTTTATCTGAAGCTTTAAGGTATTTTAAATTATATTTTGATATAATGTAATAGTAAAAAATAAGGAGAGACCAATGAGCTTTACCAAAATTATATCTGCTATACTTGCCCTTGTTATTATTATTTTAGTAATGATGCAAGAATCTAAGTCTGATGGTGCATCAGGGGCACTAATGGGTGGTGGACTTAATTTGTTTAGCAAGCAAAAAGAACGTGGCATAGCAAAAGTTGTTGCTACATCTACCTTTTATATAGTTGGAATATATTTATTTTTTATTTTATTACTAAAAATTGCTTAATTTTATTAAAGCAATTTTTTAAATAGAAGAGATAGGATTATGAAATTACAGGGAAAAATAACTATTCATAAAAAAGGCTTTGGTTTTATTAAAACCGAGGAGAAAAAAAGTTTTTTTGTTCCCAAAAAATATCGTAATAACTCTATTGATTCAGATATAGTTGAATTTGAAGTTATTGAAGGCAGTGATGATCCAAAAGGAAACTCAGTTGCCAAAGTTATAGATGTTGTTAAACGAAATAGGAGGCACCTTGTTGCTCTATGTGATATTTTTAATGGTAAAAAAAATCTTGTTTGTGATGATGCCTCTATTACTGAATCCATTTCAGTAGATAATTTTAATAAGTTAAAAACAGGATACAAAATTTTATTTGAAATAATTGATGTAGATCGTAATAGAATAAATTGTAGGTTTGTTAAATACATTGGTAAAAAAGACTCACTTGGTATGGATGTTAAATCACTTGTAGCTAGTTTTGGTGTAGTTGAAGATTTTCCAATTGAGACACTAAAACAAGCCGCAGATATTCCCCTAAGTGTAGAGATGCAGCAAAAAAAAGGCAGAGTCGATTTAACTGATAAAACAATTATTACAATCGATGGAATAAAAGCCAAAGATTTAGATGATGCAATTAGAGTAGAAAAATTAGCTAATGGTAATTTTCTACTGGGAGTTTATATTGCAGATGTTTCTTTTTATGTCCATAAAGATGGAGCAGTTGATAAAGAAGCATATAAGCGTGCTACATCAATTTATCTTGCAGATAGAGTTATTCCTATGCTTCCAGAAAACCTTTCTAATGGTATTTGTTCACTAAATCCTAAAGTTGAGAGATTAACTATGGCATGTGAAATGGAAATTAATGTAAAGGGAGTTGTAATTAATTCAAAAATTTTTGAAGCAGTTATTAAATCAAAGGAAAGAATGACATATAGTGATGTTAATAAAATTTATGATGGTGATAATAAATTAAACCACAAATATCAACATATCACTGATTTATTAAATAATGCAAAAATCTTATCACAAGCTATTGAAGACAAAAAAAGAAATGCAGGAATGCTTGATTTTGATATAGATGAATCAGAGATAGTTGTAGATAAAGATGGTAAAGCAATTGATGTAGTTTTAAAGCCGAGGGGATTTTCAGAAAAAATGATTGAGCATTTTATGGTTTGTGCAAATGAAACAATTGCTCAAAAATTAGAAGCTTTAGATCTGGCCTCAATTTATCGAATTCATGGTATACCACCACTTGATAAATTAAATGAATTTTATACTTTTGCCAGACACTTTGGAAAACACTTTGAAGCAAAACAAAAAGACATTAAACCAAAAGATATTCAAGAAATTCTTAATCTTTATAAAAATGAGCCTTATTTTTTCTCAATTGCTCTTCAAGTACTAAGGTCAATGGATAAAGCCGCATATTCAGATGATAATATTGGACACTTTGGACTTGCCTCAAATTCTTATGCGCACTTTACATCTCCAATTAGAAGATATCCTGATTTAATCTTGCATCGATTAATTAGAGATTACCTACTTGCAGATTCTCCCCAAAAAGCTGGATATTGAAAGAAAAACCTTTCTTATATGGCAGCTCATTGTTCAGATCGTGAAAGAAGAGCCATTGATATTGAAAGAGCCACTCTTGCTATGAAAAAAGCAGAGTGAGCTAGCAGCAACATTGGAAAAGAATTTGATGGCCAAATTGTTTCTTTAATTGATTTTGGGATGTTTATTAAAATACCCAATGGAGTTGAGGGATTGATTCATATCACTGATTTTATTGACGATGAATATAGATATGATGATGTATTATTTGCTATTATTGGTAATAAAAATAGAAGAATGTTTAAGCCAGGCCAAGAGTTTAAAGTCTTTATTAAAAGCGCTAATAAAGATAATGGTAAAATTGACTTTGGTATGGTAGAATTCAAAAAAGAAATTCTAGCCAAACTAGAGGCTTGAAACAGTAAGAAAAATAATAAATACTAACATAAAATTTATAAAATCAAAAAAATAGCAGAATCTAATTCTGATGTAATTTTATAAAAAACAATTGATTATTATTTAAAAATCAAGTATATAAATATTTAGATTTAAAAAAATCAGTTAAACAAAAAAAGGAGTTAATATGAATAAAAAAATAGGTTTAATAGCTATAATTGTAATAGCATTAGGTTTTATTGGTTGTAAAAGTTTTGCAACCAAAAAAATGAAAAAAGCCATAAAAACACAAATAATTGTTGATTCAACTTTTGATGAACCATTTGCAAAAAAAGAATCAACAAAAATGACACAAACATCATATGGTCAAAAGGAAATTAATAATAGATATCTAAAAGCAACATATAATCAAGCAGATACCTCAAATTCAATTACTTTTATAGTAACAAAATATAGTTTTGAAATTCAAGGTGGAGATTTGGAATTTATTGCCGCAATTAAATATCAAGATGATAAATACTATCATAAAATTGTTAAAAATAATTCAATAGCAACACCTATTTCAAAAGATCTAATTGATCTTGTTAAAAAAGATGAATCTAAAAGAGATTATATCCCAGCTTATGTCGATAAATTTTATGAATTTGTTAAATCAATTGATAAAACAAAGGAATTTGAATTTAGCGATGTTAATAATTTTGATAAACAAGATTGAATTGAAGGATTAGATTGAAAAGATTCTCTTGCTAATTAAGGAGTACTATGAGTAAAAATCACTATAATGAATTAAAAAGAAAATATCAAGGAACAACTCATATCAGTGCTAAAAAAGGAGAGTTTGCAAAAACTGTTCTTTTTCCAGGTGACCCTCTAAGAGCACAATGAATTGCTAAAAAATATTTAAAAAATGTCAAACAAATTAATAAACTAAGAGGAATGCTGGCTTTTACTGGAAATTATAAAGGTAAAAAAGTTTCTGTAATGGGTTCGGGAATGGGCATTCCCTCAGCTGCTATTTATTCAAATGAACTATTTGGTTTTTATGGAGTTAAAAATATTATTAGAATTGGAACCTGTGGTGCTTATTCTAAAAAATATAAGGTTGGAGATCTAATTGCATCAAAACAAACATTTTCAGAATCATTTATTGCCAAAAGCTTTAAATTAAAAACAGAACCAAAAAATTCTTTAAAATGTTCAGCTAAGTTATTAAAAGAAGCAAAAAATGTTTCTAAAAAAATGAAGTTAGATTTATTGACTATCAATACCCATTGCAATGATAACTTTTATCATCGACTTGGAACAAAACATTATGTTGCAAAAAATCTTCATGTTAGTGAAATGGAAGCTTTTGCAATTTATGCAACTGCAAAATTAAACAAAACTAACGCTTTAACTATTGCAACAGTTGTTGCCAACCATGAAACAAAAGAAGAACTATCACCAAAAATTAGAGAGTCATCATTAGATAATATGGTTTTAATTGCTTTGGAAATGGCAAAAAAATTATAATATAAATAATAAAAAATTTTATTATGAAAAAATTTATTAAATGATTAATAGCAATATTAGTTTTAATACTGCCTATAAGCTATAGAATAATAACTGTTGTTATACTCTATTGCATTTATCAAAAAAACAATTGAAAGATTTCAATGTCAAGAATTGACAACTCATTAAATTAAAGTGGGAAAAATAAATTTTACAATTCAAAATAAGAAAGTGAAGTTTTTTGTGATATAAAAACTATATTTACATAAATATATTGGATTAAAAATAATATGTGTTATACTATTAATACCAAGATTTTGTGCTTGGCATAAAGAGAGGTGAACGTGTGTCACCTTTTATTTTATGAAGAAATATTATATGAATAATTACCAAAGTATCAAAATGATGTGTTGTAAAAAAATTTGCAAAATTAATAAAAGGCGCCTATTATTGTTGTTTGTGAAGATAAAAAGTTGGTTTGCTAACAGCAATTCAATTAACATCAAAAAATTCTAAATCAATTCAAATTATCAGACCGACACTAACAACATGATGTTTCAATTCAAGTATGATCAATTGCAAGAACTTGTAAAACAAAAGATAACACATGAGTTGAAGCATTTAAAGCTGCAGAAAAAAATTGCTTTATAACACGTGATTATTCAACATATGCACAATCAATAATTAAAAAGCTTGAAACAGGTTTAAGCAAAGTTGTAGATAATATAGAAGAATTAGAACATAAAATATCATGTTAAAAAATATAAAAAACTTCAAAAATTTATTATATTATTAATATCAAATTCTAAAATTACTTTATCTCTTTATTTTGGGTATTTTTTTTAAAAGTAATTTATTATATAATATATATTGTATAAAATAAGGAATTAAAAAAAATGAAATATACAAAACAAAAGCAGGAAATAATTGATGCATCAAATGAAATGATGGCAAGAGGGTTATCTAAATTAACTGGAGGGAACCTTTCAGTTTATATAAGAGAAGATGATGTAATGTTAATTACTCCAGGTTCAACACCATATCATGAATTACAAGTTGAAGATATAGTGGAAATGCAATTAGATGGCACAGTTCTTAATCAAGCAGAGCTTGATAAAAGAGGAAAATTTAGATCATCGGAATGAGAAATGCATGCAGTAGCATATAGACAATTCAAAGATGTTAATGCATTTGTTCATGCCCACCCAATATTTGCAATGGCAGTAGGAACAGTTTATGACAAACTTCCAGCTATTGACTACTTAATTGCCCATACTGGTAAAGCTTATGTTCCAGTTGTGCCTTTTGATACATATGGAACACCAGAACTTGCTCAACTTTCACTTGAAGGTTTAAAAACTGGATGTAAAGCAGTTCTACTAAGAAACCATGGGATTAATTCAGTTGGTGTTGATCTAGATCAAGCATTAAAAATTGCTACAAACGTTGAGTTTTTATCAGAAATGTATTGAAGAGCTAAATGCATTGGTGAACCAACAATCATTTCTGATGAAAAACTACAAGAAACTTTAGATAAGTTTAGTGGTAAGAAAAATACATACACATAAAGGAAAATAAAATGATATCAAATATTGCAATATTAACTTCTGGGGGAGATTCTCAGGGAATGAACAGTGCTGTTAGAGCAATTGGAAAAGGTGCAATCCACAACGGATTAAATGCTTTTGTAGTTTACAATGGTTATCAAGGACTTGTTGATGATAATTTTAAAAAAATGGAATTAAAAGATTTTTCAAATATTACTGATAAGGGAGGGACATTTATCTACACAGCTCGCTTTCCAGATTTTCAGGAAGATAGTCATCTATCTCAAGCAATTGTTAATTTAAATAAACATAAAATTGATACATTGTTTATCATTGGTGGAAATGGTTCTTATCTAGGAGCAGAATTGCTTGTAGATAAAGGGCTTAATGTAATAACTCTTCCTGGAACAATTGATCGTGATGTATTTTCATCACACTATTCTATTGGTTTTGATACTTGTCTTAATCGCCTTGTGGATATAGTAGATAATATAAGAGATACTGCCCTATCTCATGGCAGAGTTCACATTATTGAAACAATGGGAAGACATTGTGGAGATCTAACATTAATGACTGCCTTGGCTACTGGTGCTGATGTAGTTTCAACTACAGAAAAACCATTAACTTATGACGAAATTAAAAGCCAATTGCAAAAAGGCATTAAAAATAATAAAAGATATCAATTTGTTATTGTTACTGAATTTTTATATGATATTGAAAAAATGGCTCTTGATTTAGAAAAAGATTTAAAAAGAAGAGTTAAACCAACAGTTGTTGGAGCTCCACAAAGAGGTGGTAAACCAAGTGCCTATGATAGAGTCGCTGCTTCTAAAATGGGTTATTATGCTCTAAGACAAGCTATAGCTGGTAATTTTAATATTGCAATAACATATAATGGAGCAAATTCAGGACACCTTGATTTAAAAGAAGCAAATAAGGCTAGCAAAAATCAAAGTGATGTTGATATAGCTCATCAAATTATTAAAAATACATTATAGAAAAAACATTTTTTATGCTTTTTTAAATAAGTTTTATTTTTCTCTTATAATTTTTATACATATATGTATAATATACACCTATAAAAATTATAAGGAAGAATTATATGAAGAAAATTATTAAAAGAATATTAATTGCAATTCCCATTATTATGGTAATTGCTTTTGGTATTATTACTGTAATAATACCACGCAGAATGTATACAAGTTCAATTGAGGCTAACAAAAAAGATGTTAATACATGTTTAACCAGTGATAGTAAAAAGAGAACTTCAGTTGTAACATACAAGCCATGTAACAAGGATTTTAAATTAGCAGACTGAACAAAAGAATATGGTAATAAAAATTCTAAAACTACAGTTATTTGAATTCATGGTGGTCCAACTGTGCAATTTTTTGGTAGAAAAGGCCCAAGTGAATATTCACAAGCCCTAAAAGAAAACTTAGAAAAGCATCACACAGTTTTCCTAAGACAAACATGACATGTAAAACAATATTTAGGTAATGCCAAAAACATTTCTGCTAATGTTGCATCAAAAGAATTAAAAGAATCAATGGAAATTATAGACAAAGCAATTAACCATTATCAAAAGAAAGGCCAAAGAGTAGTGCTTATTGGGCATTCATTTGGTTCATATTTGGTCAATGCCTATCTTTACAACTATGGGGCTAAAGCTGATTATACAATTTCTATGGCTGCCAAACTAGTTCTACTAGATAAAGATGTTATGACAAAGGTTTATGATAATTTAGAAGCTGGTAAAAAAAATCGTAAATTAATTAGATTTAATAAGCAAAATCAATTGATTCAAAAAGAGTTTTCAGTACCAATTTATGCTTGAGCAGTTATGAAATATAACTGAACAACATATGATGTTGTTGGTAGATTAAATATTGGTTTATATGATCACTTTGAAAATAACTTTGCTGGTCCAAATAATAAACTAAAAGAAAACTCTAATGTTTTGTGAATCACAGCGCACTATGATCCAAATACCGGATGATTTGATCAAGATATGCAAAATGTAGCTAAAAGATATGGTAAGCTTATGGTTGTTGATAAAGATGACCTAATTGCACTTAGATCAAGATTAGATAAAAAAAATCAAAAGAAAGATTTAGCTAAACTAGCTCATAGATCAATGGTCAAAGATGATATATTAATCAAAGAATGATTTGAAATAGCAGGACTATAAAGTTAAAACACCAAATGGTGTTTTTTTAAAATAATTAAAAAAAGTAGGAATTTTTATTTTTTTGACTATATATATTGTGTAGGGAGATAATTTTTGTCTCTTTACGTAATATTGGCTTGGCATCTTAAATTCAATTTTACATATATTTTGTAGCTTTTGTTCATTTATTAACTAACTTTCCTATTATCATGCCAATATTAAAAAACAAACCTTAAATATGCAAGAAAATAATTCTACACTTCAAAACATAGAAGTGTAGTTTTTATTATTTTAGATAACACATGCTGCACAGTTATCAATATCATCATTATATGTCTCAGATCCTTCAATCACTTCTTGTCTAACTCTAACATAGTAGATTGTTTTACATTTTTTCTTAAAGGCATAAATGTAGGCTTTGTTCAGATCTCTTGTTGTTGCAGTATCATTCATAAATAGTGTAAGTGATATAGCTTGATCAACATGTTGTTGAGCAGCTGCTACAATATCAATAATTGGTTCTGGACCGATTTTATAAGCATCTTGTTCATAGTACTTATAGTTGTCTTTATTTAGATTATAGGCAGGAAAATAAACTCTTCCTAGTTTTCCTTCTTTTCTTGTTTCAACTGGTTCAACAACTGGTTGAAGTGAAGGAGTACATGATGATAGATATGAAATTGAACCAGTTGGAGCAACAGCCATTAAATAGGCATTGGCAATTCCATCTTTTTTAATATTTTCAACAAGATCAATTCAATCTTTTTTGCTAGGAATTTTAACTTTGTATTGTTTAAATATTTTTTTTATTTTATCTATCTTAGGTGATCAGTGCTCTTCTGCACATTCTGTGTATTTTTCAAAATATGAACCATCAGCAAATTTGGTGTGTTCAAATCCGCCAAATGGTTTTCCATTTTCAACAGCTAGATTATAAGAAGCTTTAAATGAGTGATAGGCCATTGTATAGAAAAACATATTTGTAAAGTCTACAGCTTCTGGTGAAGCATAGAAGATTTCATTTGTTGATAAAAATCCATGTAAGTTCATTGCTCCCAGACCAATTGCATTATTAGTTTGGTTACCAAATTCAATTGAGGGAACAGGAGAAAAATCAGAGTGTCTTGAAACATGATCAAGAGATCTAATTGCATCTTGAATTGAAGCACCAAATTCTTTGCCAGCTTCCATCATTTTGGCAATGTTTAGTGAACCCAAATTGCAGCAAATATCTTGACCAACTTTTGTATAAGTTTGATCAGAATTGTATTCAGATGGTGTTGAAACCTGAGCAATTTCTGAACATAGGTTTGACATTACAATTCTTCCGGGATGGGGTAGATTGTGGTTAACTGTATCATCAAACATTAAATAGGGATATCCTGATTCAAAATGTAGTTCCGCAATTGTATGGAACAATTTACGAGCTGAGATATATGTTTTTTTAATTCGGTCATCATTAACCATATTTTCATATTCTTCTGTTATAGAAATATCAGAAAATGGTTTACCATATACACGTTCAACATCATATGGAGAAAATAGTGCCATGTCTTTATTGTTTTTAGCCAGTTCAAATGTAATATCGGGAACAACAACTCCCAGTGATAGAGATTTAATTCTGATTTTTTCATCAGCATTTTCACGTTTTGTATCAAGGAAAACCATAATATCAGGATGGTGAACATTTAGATAAACTGCACCAGCTCCTTGTCTTTGACCAAGTTGATTAGCATATGAAAATGAGTCTTCTAGAAGCTTCATAACTGGAACCACCCCAGTCCCCTGGCCTTCTATTTGCTTAATTGGAGCTCCAAACTCTCTTAGGTTAGTTAAACAAAGAGCCACTCCCCCACCACGTTTAGATAGTTGTAGTGATGATGTAATACCACGACCAATTGATTCCATATTATCTTCAACTCTAAGTAGATAACAAGAAACATATTCACCTCTTTGTTTTTTACCAGCATTTAAAAATGTTGGTGTAGCAGGTTGGAATCTACCAGTCATAATTGAGTGAAGCACTTTTTTGGCATTATCAAAGTTGCCACCACCTAGAAATAGAGCATTCATTACTACTCGATCTTCATAAGTTTCTAGATATTGTTTATTATCAAAACTTTTTAGAACATAAACATTAAAGAATTTTAATGCTCCCATAAAAGATGGAAATGAGTGTTTATATTTTAAGGCTGCCTCTGTTAGCTCTTTAATTTGATCGATTTCATATTGGTGAACTAACTCTTTTTCATAATATTCATGATCAACAAGAAATTTAATTCTTTCAGCAATTGACTTAAATTCTTTCATATTTGGTAAAACATGGTGTTTTACATAAAGATCAGCAGCTTTTTTATCTTTGGCATAGTCAATCTTGCCATCAACCTTCATTTTTGATATTGCATTAAGTGCAATATAGCGATTCTCTCATTTTTTATCAGTTTTCATCATTTTTCATTTCCTCTATTTTTCTCAAAAATCATTTAAAATTTTTTGTGTTGTCTCTACATCATAGCTTGTACCTGCAAGCTCAAGTTGATAGAGCATAGGTACATTTAGTTTTTTGGATATAATTGGTCCTGCTAAGCAAAATGTATCGTTGAAGTTAGTATTTCCAGTTGCAATTACTCCTCTACAACGATCTCTATTTGATTTTATATTTAAGAATTTAATTACTTGCTTGGGCACAGCCCCTGAGGTAAAATCTCCACCTCCACTATATGTTGGACAAACAATTATATAATCTTGATTGACCATTATGGTTTCTGCATCTAATTTTGTGGGTATCCGGTAGCTTTTAAAACCTGTTTTTTCTACAAAGCGATGGGTATTGCCAGTGCTAGAAGAGAAGTATACAATACATATCTCTCCTTTAGGTCTTGTAACATCATCTGCTAGCACTACATCATGGTGCATAAATTAGAAGTCTCAGTCTTCATCTTCGGTTTCTTCGCTAAGCCCCATGACATATGAAGAGCCATTACCTGAGAAGAAGTCATGGTTTTCATCAGCTCTAGCTGATAGTTGAGCAAAAACTTCTGGTTGAATTCTTGTTTCTTCTTCTGAAAATGGTGATTCATAACCTAGGTTTTGTAAGAACTTACCAGCATTGTATACTGAGAATTTAACTGCATCTTCTGCTAGGTTATCAAATCCATCATATAGCTCATATAGAAATGCTTTTTCTTGATCAATTAGTTTATATAATAATTTAAAGACAAACTTTTTAGTTTTAATTTGATCTTCTTGTGATAGCTTAGCTACTTTTTGTTGAAATTTATATCCAGTATAGTAATTATGGATCACTTTATCTCTTAGGATTAATCTAATAATATCTGAAGTATTGGGCATTTGCCCTCTTGCTGAGAGGTAAAATGGTAGATAAAATCCTCCATAAAGCAAGAATCCTGGCATCATAGCAGCTGCTACTTTAGATTTAATTGGATCATCACCGGTATAATAAGGAATTAATTCTTTGGCTCTAGCTTGAAGAGTTTTACACTTTGTTACTCATTCATGAGCTTCTTCAATTTGTTTTGATGAACAAAGAGTTGAAAAGATTGTGCCATATGAGCGAGCATGAACTCCAACCATAAAGGCAAAGTTAGCATAAATAACTTGTTCATGGTCAGTAATTGATGTTGGAATTTGCATTGTATCACCAACAGTTGCCTGAATTGTATCAAGTAGAGTAAGTCCAGTATAAGTTCTTGTAACTAATTCTTGTCATTTATCATCCATCTCTGATCATGACTTTAAATCATTAGATACAGGAATCTTCTCTGGTAATCAAAAGTTTTGAGTAATTCTTGTTCAAACCTCTAGATCTTTGTCATCATCAATTACATTTCAGTTAACAGATCTTAAATTTCCTTTAAATCCATTTTGGGAAAATTGTAGTGGTGAGACTGAATTTTTGTAATAATCCTGGTTATTCATATGATATAACTCCTTTTTTTGTCTTTAGATATAAACTTCTCCAACTCTTTTAAAAAAATTTTGGTGGAGTAAAATAATTATACTATAATTTATTTGTTCTAATTTATAATCATTATAAATTGCCTATAATAAAGGGCAAAACAAGAGATTTTTTTACTTTTTTAAAAAATTAATATTTTTTTTAAATCATTTTTTGTAAACATATACATTAAAATTACACTTTTAATATGCTAAATTTTAATTAAAAAACACCTATTTAATTAATTTATACTATAATATAATATATAAAAATTAAAAGAAAAGCGAATATTTTAATGAAAACAATAGCATTTAACAAAAAAGCTAGATTTAATTATCAATTATTGGAAAGTTATGAAGCAGGCATTGTATTAACTGGAAGTGAAATTAAATCAATTAGAGCTGGCCGAGTTCAAATCTCCCAATCTCATGGAATCGTTAGAAATAACGAGATTTTTGCTATAAACATTAATATTTCTCCTCTAAAAGAAGCTAATAGAAATGATTTTGATCCAATTAGAACTAGAAAGCTTCTTTTACACAAAAGACAAATTAATAAAATTATTAGACAAAAGAAATCTGATAAGATTACACTTGTGCCAACTAAACTTTATATTAAAAAGGGAGTTGCAAAATTAGAAATCTATACAGCTAAAGGTAAAAAAGAGCATGATAAAAGAATTGCTATTAAAAAAAGAGAATCATTAAGAAGGTCTAAAAATATCGAAAAATATCGAAAATAATAAAAGTAGAGCAGTTAGCTCTATTTTAGTAATATTGATATTTACTCAAATTATTATTTTCTTAATCCTGGTGGTGTTCAACCAAAAATTTTATGAGCAATTTCAATTATTAGGAATGTACCCAGCAGGGTATCTACTACAATTTTAAAAATTGTTAATCCATCCATATTAATTTCCTTCTAGTGTTATTACACCAATATTAATAATATAGGAATTTTTTAACATTTACAACAATTTTTCTATTATAATATCAATGCGGGGATGATATTGGATTCGACAGGATGATTTTCGCATGCAAGGTGCAGTGGTCTGATAGACCATAATATCACTTAAATATAACTGGAAACAGAGAAAAACATTTAGCATTCGCTTAGTTCGACGTTAGAACTCGCTAAACTTATAGCTAAGGGCTTAGCTTTTAGCCCAAAGCTATTCGTATTACAATCAAAAGCATTTATTTAAGGTTGGTTGCTAACCAAAGATAAATTATCTAATAAGTAACAAGTTATAGATTTATTTGAACATTGATTATCTATGACTTATCTTCAGTGTTCTAAACTGTAGAGCTTGCATGAGATCCATTTTGGACGTGGGTTCAAATCCCACCATCTCCACCATGTAAAATATAGAAGAGGCTTTGTCTCTTTTTTTTGATTCCTAAAATGCTAGATTCTTAAAAAAAAGGAAAAAAATTGGACTTTTTTTTTAGATTCTATATAATAATGGTATGGAAAACAACAAAATCGAATATAAACGAGAAATCGGATCAGATATACAAAATACTATTATTAAACCAATAATAGCTTTTGCCAACACTTTTGGGGGCAAAATACTTTTAGGATATGATGATAATGGTAAATTTTATAAAAAACAAAGCAAAGAAGACAAAGAAAGAATAATAAATGCAATTATGGATTCTATTAATGATGATCCAGAAAAAGTTAATATTAAAATTAAATTTAACTCAAATGGGGGAATAATTATTGAAGTTCCAGAATCAAAATCAGCATGATTCCACAAGATAAATAATAAATGCTATGAAAGACAAAATGCTTCAAGTGTAGAAGTAGATATATCAATAGTTCAAAATAGAAAAAATGAAATCAGATCTACATATGAAAAATATGATTCTGAAAAATTTAAATTATTAAATAATTTTACAAATGGAAAATTTGATAAATCTACAAAAAGAAAAGCCTATTATTTATCTGACAAAGATGATGACATAACTATATTAGGATCATTTTTTAAAGACTCAGGAAAAATAATTAAAATTAATGGCAAAGACTTTTCATTGGGGCAAAGAAATGAAATTATTGCTGAATCAATTAAATATATTGATATACAATTTTTACATAATTCTATAGAAAAAACCTCGATTAAAAAATTAATCAATAATGTTGAAATTATCATTAGAGAGCTGGTGGCAAATGCAATTTCACATACTGCAAAAATGAATACTGTTGAAATAGGTACAAATGATTTTGGTTTAATTACATGCAACAATATAAATTCAAATTCAGAATTTAGAAATATGATTAAAAAAAATCAATTTATTCATTGATCAAATAATTTGCCAAGATTAAAACTTTTTAAAGAATTAAAAATTATTGAATCTGAATCTCAAGGTTATAATGATATTATCCAAGCAAATCCTAATTATGAAATTTTATTTGCTTTTGATAATGAGAAAATCTATATTTGATTAATTTTCACACCTTTAATTAAATCTAAATATAATGTTGAGTCAATATATGGTATTAATAATATAGATGATATTAAAACTATAATACCAAATGTAAAGTTTGCAAAGCATTTTTTTAAAACAACACAAAAAAAAGCATTTATAAAAAAAGATATAATGAAATTAGGAGAATAATATGATTAGAAAAAGAGCTAAAACAGCCCCAAGAATTCGAACAATAACTGGATTAATTGGTCAAATAAAAAGTAAAAATCTTATTTTAAGGCCAGAGTATCAAAGAGAATATGTTTGAGAAAACAAATCTGACAAAGATGAGCTTATGCGTAGTATATTTTTATCATACCCAATTGGTACAATAACTATAAATGCCAATAGTGAAACTCAAAAAGATGAAATTGTAGATGGATTGCAAAGAATAAGAACATTACTATCTTTTGTAGAGGAAGATGAGAGAGGTTATAAAAAAATTGGTGGAGACGTATCAAAAAACATCATTGATCAATATATTGATCAAATAAATGAAGATGCAAAATGAAATAAAAATGCTCAAAAAATAATAAACAATATCGATAAAGATAAAACAACATTGTTAACATACAATAATTTACCTCCGACATTAAAAGGAGTTTTTGATGAATATGAAATTAGCACAAATGTTATTACTAATTCAGATAAAGAAAATATTCACAATTTTTTTAGAGTGCTTCAAATTCAGGAAAGATTAAAAGCAGGAGAAATTATTAATTCATTAATTGATAATGAAGTAGTTAAAACAATTAGGGAATATAAAAATATTGAAACAAATCTAGAAAAGATAGAATTTAAAAACAAAAGACAGGATTTTCAAAAATATTTAGTATTGTTTCATGGAATATTATCTGAAAAAATAAAACTTGGAGTTTCTGATAAAATAATAATTCAATATGCAGAAAAGAAAATGAAACCCAATTTTTTATTCAATAGAAGAATGAGTGTTTTATTAGAAAAATTAGACAATATTGAAATTACAAAAAAATTTGAAGAAAAAAAAGATAGAAGCTTCAATAAATTTTGTATGAAACTTTTGATTAGTCTTTATATTCTTCAGCCAGAATATGTTGAAAATAAAAACATTGCTAATATAATATTAAAACTTTATAAATTTTCTAAATTAAACTCACAATATAATTCAATTAAATTAAAAACAAAACAAAAAATACAAAAAAAACATAAAAAACAAATAGAAGAAATTTCAATAATATCAAAAACTACACATAAAAATGAGACATTATATGAAAAATTAAAATATTTAATTGAATTTTTAGATTCTGTAAAAATATAATTTATTAATTTAAAAATAATTTAAACTAAGTAAAAATAAATTCCACATTTCTTTATTTGAAGTGCGGAATTTATTTTTTTTATTTTTACGCCTTCTTTTTATAAAAAAATAGGAATTTTTATTCTTTTTGGCTATATATGATACAGGAGGAAATAAATATGAGATTAAATCTAAAAGTATAAAAACTGTTTATTTAAGGTAAAAAATGGCTTAATATTAGCCAATTTCTCCCTATGGTAGGACAAATTCTTAAATTAGCATTTTTTGCTTGATTTAGATCAATGAATTTTTGATTAAATTTCATCTAAATTTTTATACTTTAATTTATCATTAATCTAAATTCAAAAAAAATGGTTTTGTTAAATTGCTATTTTAATCTTATTTAAATTTATTTGTTTAATTCCTCTTAAAAGCCTTAAATTAAGCATCTTATGATTGCCTGCTATTTAGATAAAAAGAATTTTTTAATTTTTTTCTTGCATTTTATTATTTTATATTTATAAAATAATGCAAAAAAAGTTTAAAAAAACTATTGACACATTTTTTTAATCTAGTATATTAGTAGCAGGCACTTAGAGGCCTAAATACGGATGTCTTTATATAAGATCATTCGCTATACATGTATAGAGGAATATAAGACTCTCTAAAAAACTTATGTATAAAAAATAAATTACAGAAAGGTATAAAAAATATATACTTATGAAAAAATTATTTACATCATTTGTAGCAGCTGGTACAGTAGCTTCATTTGCCGCATGTGGTAAAAAAGACAAAGCGAAAACTACTACTACAAAAGAAACAAAAACTGAAGAAAAAATTGTTGATAAAGCTGCTACAGCTGCATCATCAAAAATAATTGTAAAAAAATAAATTACAGAAAGGTATAACAAATATATACTTATGAAAAAATTATTTACATCATTTGTAGTAGCTGGTACACTGACTTCATTTGCCGCTTGTGGTAAAAAAGACAAAACTAAAACTGCTACAAAAGAAACAAAAACAGAACAAATCATTGTAAAAAAATAAATTATAGAAAGGTATAAAATAAATACAATATACTTATGAAAAAATTATTTACATCATTTGTAGCAGCTGGTACAATAGGTTCATTTGCCGCTTGTCATAAAAAAGACAAAAAAGCTACTGCTACAAAAGAAACAAAAACAGAAACAAAAAAATCTACTACAGCTACATCATCAAAAACAGTTGTAAAAGGTAAAGTTCAAAAAGGAACATTTAAAATTGGTGTTACTGGAAAAGACCTAACAAAACCTGGAGAAGGTAAAGAACTTCTTAGTGTTGTTACTGAATATTCACAAGATGTTAAAAATCCAAGTTTAACTGGCCCAGAATACTTTAATTTACCTTCAGGATTATTCTTAAAAAGATCTTCAAGTAAATGAGAAACAAATACTGGAGACCTAAACTTTGATAAAGATTTTAACGATGATGGTGAAAAAGCTAATGGGCATATGCAACTATCAGATAAAACAAAACTTGCATCTAACAATTTAGATGCACTATTTATTGCTGTTACTGATGAACAACAAAATTCATCAGATGTTTATAAGGCAATTGTTGAAAAAAAAGAATTCAAAGAAACTCAATTATTCCTTGTGGGAGAAAAAGCAAAAGCTCAATCAGGAGCTTCATCTAAAACATTTGCTGGAGGAAAAGTTTCAACAGCTTCATTTAATAAATATGCAGCAGCATATGTTGCTGGATTCCAAGCAGCAGTTGGAGCAATTAAATATTCATCATCAGAAGATGAATATGAAGAAACAACAGTTTCATTTCTAATTGGAGCAACATCAGAATCAGAAGACAAGAAAAAAGCATTTGCCTTTAGAAGAGGAGTTGAAGCAGCAGCAGCTCATTCAGCTTACTCAAAATATCTAAAAGTTAAATTTGTTTCAAAAACAGAAGATTCATCAAAATCATCTAAAAAACTTTATAGAGAAATCTCTGAATGAAAAGCAAGAGATGATGGTAAATCTAAATTATATGAATTCTCATCATCAGAATCATTTACAGATGCAGACCGTAGAATTGTTTACATTGCTGGTTCAACAGCTAAAGATTGAATTGGAGAAACAAAAAAACAAAATTTGACAAAAGATGGCTTAAACACATTCTTTAAAGATGATGACTTTGGATTAATTGGAGCTTTATATAATTATAGACAAGCTTCTGCAAGTGGAGAAGAGTCTAGTAAATTAACTGGAAAAACATTCACAAGAGGTGTTTGAATAGTTCTAGATAAAGCATACGGTCTTGAATGAAACAAAGGAACTGATTGAAGCCATGCTCAAGAAGAAAAATCAGAATCTGCGTCAAATGAAGCAATAGATTCCAAAGATGATGCAGGGGTTATTTCAAATGCACATAATCTTACACAAGTTTATGAAGGATTAGATGGTGATGCACCAAGTAATCATCAAATTGGACTAACACTTGAAAGACATAGTATTAAATTCTATGGCGCAATTGGAGGAGAGTCAGCAGGTACAGAACATTATGCTAAAGTTGCTCTTAAAGGACTATATATGGGTGGACCAAACTATATGATTGGTAAACACACTGTATTTGGTGCTCCACTAGATCTTTCAAAACTTACAAAAACTCAATTCTCACAAGATAAAGATGCTCAAAACCCATGAACATGAAAATCTTCAAAAGATACAACAGGTAAAGTTAAAGATAGATTTAAAAAATCTCTAGGATATGCTACATCACTAGAAGTGACTGAAGCAGAACTAACAAAATCTTCACCATGACTAAAATAATTAAATAATTATTTACATCATATTAAAAAGAATCTTATGATTCTTTTTTATTATGCTTTTGTGATTTTTGATTTTGTTTTAATTCATTTTACTTAGCTTATGATACAATGATAAAATAAAAGGCAAAACATGCTCACCCTCTCTTTATTCTAAGCATAAAATTTTGGCATTAATAATATTACACATATTATTTTTAATATAATATATTTATAATAAATATGGTTTTTTAGCAATATAAAAATCACGCCGTCTTATTTTGAAGTTTAGAATTTATTTTTCCTAGCTTAATATTTAATGCTTGCTTTTTTTATAAATGTAAAGTAAAATTAGAAAGACAATTTTATATTGTTCTAGTAAAGGCTTGATCACCTTTATGAATTAAATTGATTTAATTTTGTTTTAAGAATTACACAAAAACAAATTATAAAATAAAATTTCGAAAGGAATAAAAAATGAAAAAATTATTTACATCATTTGTAGCCGCTGGTACAGTAGCCTCATTTGCTGCTTGTGGCAAAAAAGACAAAGCGAAATCAACGACTACAAAAAATACAAAAACAGGAACAAAAACTGAAGCTAAAAAAACAGTTACAGTTAAAAAAGGTTCTGTAAAACAAGGGACTTTTAAAATCGGTATTGTTGGTTCTGATGTTAATTATTCTGTACTACTTGGTAATACAGTTAGAGAATACACACAAGATGTTACTGAAAAATCATCAACAGGTAAAGAATACTTTGAACTACCTTCAGGACTATTCTTACAATCATCATCTAAATATGATTCATTAGTTGAACAAACTAAGATTGATTCATTTAGAAAAGAACTGAAAAAGTTTATGGTATTCTATACAGGCAAACAAGGAGGAATAAGCGCTGAATTTAGCCAATATAGTGGAGTAACTCTAAATAACGGCATTACAAATGGAGAAAAATTTGAATATAATGCTCGTATGATGCTATATGGTGATAGTACCAAAGCAGCTGATGATGCTGCTTTTGATAAAATCTTTACAGATTCAACAATAAGCAATATTATTGTAGCTCTTGGTGCAGAAATAAATCCTAACCCAACTCAATTGTTTAACGCATTTATGAAAGCTGGTGTTCCATTAGCATATGCTCAAGAAAATGGCGGATCAGGTAGAAGTCAAAGAAGACAAGTTGGATCATCAAATTACTATCTATTTGGTACCAAAGCTTATGGAAGATCAGGAGATAAAAAAATTTACTGAACTATTCCAAATAGTCATAAATCAAACAAAGGAACTGGACCAGTAGTTGTTCTATTTGGAACAAACTCACCTAATTATACTAGCACTGATGTTTCAGAAGTTGATCTAGGTACAAGTTTATTTGCAAAGGCTGCTTCAGCTGACTTCTCTAAAAAAGCACTTTCAGATAAAACAAAACTAGCTTCTAAAAACCTAGATGCCCTATTTATTCATGTTACTGATGAAAAAGAAAATTCATCAGATGTTTACAAATCAGTTGTAGAGAAAAAAGAATTTAAAGAAACACAATTATTCTTTATTGGAGAAAAAGCTAAATCTCAATCAGGTGCTTCATCAAAAACATTTGCTGGAGGAAATGTTTCAACAGCTTCATTTAATAAATATGCAGCAGCATATGTTGGTGGATTCCAAGCAGCAGTTGGAGCAATTAAATATTCATCATCAGAAGATGAATATGAAGAAACAAATGTTGTATTTCTAATTGGATCAACATCAGAATCAGAAGATAAGAAAAAAGCATTTGCATTTAGAAGAGGAGTTGAAGCAGCAGCAGCTCATCCAGCTTACTCAAAATATCTAAAAGTAAAATTTGTTTCAAAAACTGCAGATTCATCAAAATCATCTAAAAAACTTTACAGAGAAATCTCTGAGTGAAAAGCAATTGATGATTCAAAAACTAAACTATATGAATTTTCATCATCAGATACATTTTCAGATGGAGATCGTAGAGTAGTCTACATTGCTGGTGCAACAGCTAAAGATTGAACAGGTATTTCCACAGATAAAGCAACAGCTGGAACATGAGCAAAAGACGATGACACAGGCCTAATTGGAGCTTTATACAATTATGCAAAAGTAGGTGGTACAAAAACAGATTCTTCGCTATCATCAAAAACATTTGGTGGTTCAGGGGTTTGAATTATTCTTGATAAACATAAAAAAGTAGAAAGCAACTCACTAGTGGGTGAAGCAGATGCTAAATCAACAGAAGATGATTTTGAAAGAAGAGATGTTCAATTTATGGGATTCATTGGGCAAGAAGCTTCAGGAACAAAAAATTATGTTAAGTTTGCTATTAGAGGGCACTTTATGGGTGGAGCTAACTACATGGTTGGTAAGCACTCAATCTTTGGTGCACCAATAGCTCCATATCAAGCTAAATTTAAACCAACAGATTCTGGAGTAACTTCTGAGGAAGTAAGAAAACAACCATGACAATTCCAAAAAACTGGGAAAGACACAGTTGGTAAAAACTACGATAGATTTAGAAAATCACTAGCTTATGCTTGATCACTAGAAGTTACTGAAGCAGAACTAACAAAATCTTCACCATGACTAAAATAATTATTTAAATCATATTAAAAAGAATCTTATGATTCTTTTTTTTATTATGCTTTTGTGATTTTGTTTTAATTTCAAAGGAGATGTGGATGAATATTTTAGAACAATTGTTCAAAGATTAAAAAATAAAAATTAATAAAAAAATTGATTTTTTCATAAAAATTTTGATTTTCATAAAAAATGTGTTAAAATAATTTTATCAGCAAAGTAGGACTATCTAGCTTTTACTGGACCCTATCAGCGGAGAAAGCCATGCATTTGCATGGTTTTCTTTTACTTTGAAAACAATAATCATAAATATTGATTTAAAAAATAAAAATTTGCATATAAAGCATTCCAAAATCATAAAAAGCAAATTCACACTAAATTATAATTAAAATTTCTAGCACACACTACAACATTACAAATTATTAAACAGAATTAACAAAAAACCTTCATAATCAATAAAATAATTAATTTTTAATATTTTTTTCTATGTTTAAACCTCATTTTCTACAAAAAAGAACATCAACTCCCTTTTTGAGAGAGTATAATTATAATATGGACAGCAATTTAATAAGTTTTATTATATTATCAATGTGATTGATATTTCATAAAAATGGAAAGAAAGAAAATAAAATAGAAATAAGATTCATATACACATTATTTATAATTATTATTATTTTTAATTTTATTGAAATTTTTAGTCTTCTTAAAATTTTTAATTTTCCTGAAATCAAAAATTTTAACATAGCTATTGAAACAATTTTATTTCTTGCCGCATTATGAAAAATATTTTCGGTAATGTCATTAAAGCAAAAAGTTGATAAAGAAAAAGATTTACCCGCTTTTAAAGATTACTTATATGATATATCAAAAATAAAAGATTCAAGAGAAATAAAAACATTAAAAAACTTTTTAAAAAACAACAAAACGCTATTAGTAAGTGGAAAACAAGGATCAGGTAAAAGCACTTTGGTTAGAAAATTTGCATTTTATCTTAAAGAAGAAGAAAATTATGAAGTAATACAATTAAAAGCATGAGATTATGACAAACAGCTAGAACCGCTAAGAGTATTTTTAAATAAGTTGATATATTGTAATGGTATAACAAAAGAGAGTAGGGAAGATATCAAAAATGTTTTGAATATTATGAGTCAACCCAAATACATAAAAGATGAAGGTATAGATTATGTTTCATATTTAAAAAAAATTATTAAAAAAGTTAAGTTAGAATCTATTGATACTAAAATTATTTTTATTGTAGATGAATTAGAAAGAGCAAATGGAAATTTTGTTTCAGAACTTATTGAATCTCTAACAGTATATTTAGGTGTTGAAGAGTCTTTAGATAATGAACACATTGAAAATAATGAGAAACTCTTTTATAGTAAAAATGTAAAAATAATTTACATTGCAAAAACTGAAAAATTACAAAACAACTTACCCAAATGATGAGGCTTAGTAAGTGAAAATAATAATTTCAAAGAATATAAGGAAGTTTTTAACAAGCATTTTCATTGTGAATACCCTATTTCTGATACAACTGTTAATAAATTTTTAAATAGCCAACAATTACCCAATTTAAATTATTGTTCTAAAAAAATAATTAAAATTCCATTTAGAGAAGCTGTGATAAAATGAAATAATATGAATATAGGTATAGATTTCAAAAAATTATCTACACTTGAAAAAAACATTATTACAAATTTCATTCTAGACATTCAAGATATTGAGTGATCTGAATTAACAGGCTCAAATTTCCATCTTTTAAGTTATCACCATAATTATCAGAATTACAATAAATTGCTTAATATTCTAGATAAGTTTGAATCATGGGAATCTAATACAAGACTTAGAGAATCTTACTACACTGACTTCAAGCATCTAATACTAAATAAAAATGAAAGGCAAATTTTATTAAAGTATGAAAAATATATAAATGAAATACAATGGAATGGTATTAAAGACTGTTTTATTAATAATTATGTAAATTTGCTGGCTGGTAATGGTCAATTTATTCAATGTGATCATCAAGTAAATTTTGGTAATTCAACACTAATAACAGGAATAGAAAAATATAAAGTAGAATTTGCTAAATTGCATGAAGAAATAATTAAAAAATCATATAAAACTACCAAAGTTTTAGCTAAAACTGTTGTGGAAAGAAAAGAATATGTTAGAAAAAATGCTAGAGATGAATTTGTAAAAATAATTTTTTCAAATACTAAATTTATCCACTTGCAAGAATATTTTGACCAATTATGAGTTGGATTAATGGCAAAAAATGTTCTAAATCAAAAAATTAAAAAAACGAAATTCTATAAAAAAGACCTAATTCCAAAGTTACACAAAAAGAATAGTCATATTTTATTGGGAAGTTTTGATATTGGATATATTGCAAAAGTAGAAGATGATGCCAATCCAATTTTAGATACAATTAAATTAAAAACGTTTTTACCAGATGATGACAAAATTAAGAATGAAGATACAGCATTGCTATTCTCTGAACAAACACACATAATAGATGAAACACTCAATGATATTCAATTATCAAGTAATAAATTACTTTCCAAATTTCATACAATAATAGTTGTTAATTCTAAAGTTCAGACTTTTCAAACTATTAAAAATTTACTTTCACTTGTTGATATAGCAAGAAAAAATAAACAAAATATTATTGTATTTAATAATGATATCAATAGCATTAATAATGGTAAAAATTATCATTTAATACAATGCATCTATAATAAGTTTTCATCTGCATTCATTGCTGGTTTTCAAGCAGCAGTTGCAGCAATTAAACATTCATCATCAGAATATAAATTTAAAGAAACAATAGTTTCATTTCTAATTGGATCAACATCAGATTCAGAACACAAGAAAAAAGCATTTGCCTTTAGAAGAGGAGTTGAAGCAGCAACAGCTCACTCAGCTTACTCAAAATATCTAAAAGTAAAATTTGTTTCAAAAATGGAAGATTCATCAAAATCATCTAAAAAACTTTATAGAGAAATTTCTGAATGAAAAGAAATAGGTGATGGCAAATCTAAACTATACGAATTCTCATCATCAGAATCATTCTTAGATGCAGATCATAGAATTGTTTACATTGCTGGAGCAACTAAAAGAGATTGATCAGGATTTTCTTCTAATAAATTTTATGGTTCAAATATAAAAGATACAAATGAAAACTTTAAATTTGCTGATCAAATACAAAAAGATGATGATCATGGACTTATTGGGGCTCTATACAATTATAAAAGTGCAATTGATTATCCCCAAAGTTTTGATCATATGACTTCAAAGACTTTTTCAAGAGGAGTATGGTTAATATTAGATGATAGTGAAATAATTCCTTCATCATTTTGATTTCCTATCAATCGTCATCAAGTTAAGGTCATGGGTTATATAGGAAATAAATATATGGCAGACAAATCATTTACATCTTTTATCCTTGATGTATTATATAAGGGTTTAGAGTTTAATAGTGTGGGTAAAATCAATACTTATGGGGCTCCATTAAATTTCCATAAAGATTTTAAAGAAAATATCAATAGCCATAGTTTAAAACAATATAAACTTCATGAATCACTAATAAAAGTGTATCAATTGAATGTATCAAAAGAAGAACTAGAAAGTAATATGTCATGAATATAGTCTAAAAGAATTTAGACCTAAATATTTTTATTATTAAAAATATGCAAAATCTTTTGAATATAAAAGCTATATCTCCTTGTTTTAATTTAAAATCATTTATCATATAATATAAAACAAGGAGATAAAATATGGCAATTAAATTAGAAGAATATCAACTATTATGAAAAAGAGAGAAATTAAAATCTAATTTAACAAACAATAAATTTGATAGCTGAATTATTTCTTTTTGACCTGAATTTAAAAATAAAGATAATAAATTTAAAAATAAAGTTAGATGGTTGTCATTTATTATTGATAGAACTATAAGAAACAAAACCTATAATTATATCGAAACTCTAGAAAGATCAATTCTTGCTCATTTAAATATAAAACATAAAGCCAAAGTGCAAAAATTAGAGGATAATCCCAAATTTTACTGATCAACTGGTAAATTAATTTGTGCCTTAAATGAATGCAAATGTAAAAAGGGTAAAGTTGATAAATCAAGCATTGATATTCATCAACAATTTCCTATAGGAAACAAACATGATATATCAAATACTATTGCTAAAATGGAAATTTTTAATAATAACAAAATTACTATTAAAAATATTAATATAAGTAAATTTAGAAACCAAACTCAGCATTTTGAAATTACAATTGATAAATGATTAAAAAAAGATTTTAATTCTAGTCCACTGCATAATTTTTTAAATATATACAATAAGCAATATAGACATACCTTTGCTTTAGAAATATTAGCTTTAATTTTAAAGATTTATACATTTGATTGTAGTGAGCTAGCTTTTAACATACTTAAAAATTGTAAATGATTATTTATAGAAGCTAACAATATATTTGAAACAAAAGAGTTTAAAACATCTGCCAAAAGTTATATTAAAAATTTATCAAAGGAAGGTAAATTACATAAATTAGATTATTACAATCTAGCTTTAGAGCTATATAAAAAACCCTTTGATATAAAAAATAAATCAAATGATCACCAGCGATATATTTATAGCAAAAGAATGGAGCTAAGCAATAAAATAACAAACTATAATAGAGAATTTATTAGTTTTTCAACAATACATTCGGTAAGAGCACAAAATAAATCATAAAATTAATTAAATTATTATAAAAACCCACTTTCACACAAAAACAAAAGAGTGTGTTATAATTTTGATATGAAAAATTTATATTATAGAATTGTTGTAGGTAAAAAAGATCTTAGCTTAAAGCAATATATTGATGCTTTAAGTCAAGGCTATGAATCAAAACCTATTAAATTAAAGATGAAAAACAAATGATCAAATCAGTTTCTTATTTTTCCTAAATCATTAAAAGAACAATTAAGGGAATATCACAATACATCTAATAAAGTTATTAAAATTAGACAAAAAGGTAATATATCACCTAATTATAGAATTGATGAGATTAACTCTTCTTTAAGAATAGAAAATGTAGCTTCATCAAGAAAACTATTAAAAAAAGTCTTAAATTCAAAAAGCAAAAAACCACCTAAAAATCAAGTTGAAAAAATGGCTGGTAATATGAATTTAGCTTTTGATTTTATTTATTCAGCTCATTCAATTAAACCAAATCAGCTTTACATTTTATATTCAATTATGACAAATGACATAGATATGAAAAAAGCAGAACTAAAAGATAATAATTGATATCGTCATGATAGAGTTTATATTGGTGGAGAGCAAGCTATGGACTTTAAACAAGTTCCAGATGCAATAGAGCAATTAATTGAATTTATTAAAAGTGATAGTTTAAATAATATGCCAATAGTAAAAGCACTTGTGGCTCACTATGTTTTTGAACATATCCATCCTTACTTTGATTATAATGGTAGAACTGGAAGAATGCTTCATTTATGAACTTTATTACTAATTGATCAAAATGAATATGATAAAAACAAAACAATGTCACTAGCTATTGAATTTTATAGAGATAATTTTTATAAAGCATTTCAATTAATGCAATCAGCAAGAGACTATAATGTTGATTTAACACTGTGAGTTGAACATATGCTTAATATTTTTATTAAATTTAATAAACTTTTAATTAAACATGACAAAATTTTAAGCAATTCAAAAATAAAGCTTAATACTCAAGCCAAATATTATCTTTTAGATATCATGAAGTTTAACATAAGCAATCCTGAATCATATATCACCAGAGAATCATTTAAAAACCTTTATCCTGAGTATTCTGCTACTATTGGCGATAGGATACACAAACAATTTCAGGAATCTGGATTATTTAAAATAGTAGCTGGAAAACCTAAAAAATACTATTTAAAACAAGAATATAAATAAATTTTAAAAAATAACACACAAAATAAAAAATGTGTGTTATAATATTATTATCCAAATTAGCTTAGACTAATTTGGAAAGGCAGTTAAATGAAAGAACATTGAAAACATCTAACTAAATCTAATTTTATACTGAGGCAATTGATTCACACTTAAGCATATTTCACAAATATGGGGTCAGGCGCTTAGATATATTATCTGCAAAGTTAACTAGCAGGGCATAGGTTGTTCCTAAAGTGCGGAGGTTTAGGATTTGGTAGTTTTCCCGGGAAGGATAATCCAGGGCCTCAACACCAAACATCTTCAATTTAAGTAATTGAATCATGAGATAGTCTAGTAGTGATGCAATTCTGTGACATGAGTGTGATCAGATGATGTAGAAGAGATTCTATGTTGTCTGATTTTTATTTTTTATAAACTTACACTTTTTATTAAAAATATGTATAATATATACATAAAGGAGTAAAAAATGATTAAAAAATTAACAATAGAAAATTTTGGACCATTTAATGAACCCGTTACATTTGATTTTTCAAATAAATCAGTTGATTCTAGATTAACACATTTTATTAATAATAATAAAATTTCTAAAATCACAGGTATTTTTGGAAAAAATGGTTCTGGAAAAACTCAATTAGCACAAGCTATAATTACAATTAAAGATATTTTAACTCGAGATAATGGGTTAAAAACATATAGAAAACATCAAACCAATCAAATAAATGCCTTAACTAATATAAATATTCACTCAAAACAAATAAACACTATATTTAATGTTGAAATTGTTATGTTAGATTACGAATTTTATTACCATATTGAATACAACACCAATGGCATTGTTAAAGAATCATTAAAATATAAATGATATAAAAAAGGAAATAAAAAGACTATTTTTAATAGAAATGGCAATATTGTAGGTGATGAGGTAATTAATAGTGTGCATTCAGCAATAGTTGTTTTTAATACAAATTCAAAAAATAAAGAACATTTAAATAAATTTTTAAACTTTTGAAATAATGTAAACTTTATTGATGATATCCGACTAAAACATTCAGACATTCTTAATTGAGTATTTTCTAATATAGAGCATTATTTAAAAACTAATAAAAAATGATCACATATATCATTAGAAGAATATAAAAATAAACACATTTATCCATTTTTAAAAGAAGCAGATTTGAATGTAAAAAAGTTTAGAATTCATAGAGTGCCAAGAATTAAAGGTAACCCTGATCAATTCGATTATGTTATTAGTGCAGAAGATTATGAAATTAATCAAGCATGAGAAAAAGGTTTGTATAAATTTAATTTTTCTCAAGGAACAATTCATTATATTACATTACTTATTGCAATACAATTTGTTAATCAATTTGGCGGAGTTTTATTCGTAGATGAGTTAGGTTCAAATACTCATATGGAAGTTACTAAATTATTAATTGAATTAATGTCTAATGATAAATCAAATACTAAAGCCCAGTTTATTTGAAATTCTAGTCAAATTTCATTGATTGAAGATTTAGATGAATCTCAATTATTATTTATGGATAATTTCCAAGGTCAAGGCTCTGATATTAAAAAAGTAACTAAAACTGAAACTAGAAATAGATCCATATATAACAAATTTAAAAATGGCACATTTTTTGGAACTCCCAATATAGATCATTTAATTGTTGAAGATATCTATGGATAAAAGCATCATTAAGGAAATAATAATATTTTGTGAAGGGCCAACTGAAAAAGAGTTTATTTTACATTTTAAAAAAGAATTTTTAGACTTGTTTGACACCATTAGAATTACTCCCAAAGTAGATAAATTTTTAACTAGAACTAATACTACAAAAACTTTATATAATCATAGATTAAGAAAGACTGCAGCTTGAGCAAAAGTTAAAAAAGCAAAACCAAAAGATGTTAAAATATTCTACTTATTAGATAATGATGAATATTTATATATAAAGCATGAAGATTTAAAACTACATTTTGTTACAAAACCATGTATTGAAGCTGAATTTTGCAATCTTTTAAATTTCAAAATTCCACAAAACAAAAAGTGTGATCCTTATAAAAATAAATTAAAAAGAAAACTTGACTCTAAAAACACTAAATATCAACCAGTAAAATTTAAATCAATTTGAAAAGAACTAAAAAAGGATAATAGAATTCAAAACTTTCCTATTAATGACAAAAACAATAATAAACTAGTAGTATTGGATCTTATGTACAAAATTAAAGAAATAATTGATGAACACAAAAGCTCATAATATAAAAAGTAGGTTTCTTAAAACGTTCTCCTACTATAAAAACAAAAACTTCACTAGGACTCTTATTATATATACATTATTAAAATTATAACAAGTTCCTAGGAAAAAATAAAGGAGAAAGATTATGACAAAAAATTGAACTCAAAAAACTATTGATAATGTTTGAGCAAAAAACAATAATGGTAGAGATTGATTTGGCACACACATTGATAAATCACTTCATGGCCATGAAACATCAGGTGGATGAGAAATTGATCATATTTATCCAGAGGCTGAAGGCGGAACTGATGATTTAGCAAACCTTCAACCGCTCTATTGAAAAAACAATAGAGACAAAGGAGATCAACTAAGTGGCACAGTTAATGGTAAATACTTTAGAGTTATTCAAGTTGATGACGGAATTGGCAAAATGTCTGGATAGATAAAAAATAAGTCAAGGTTAACATAGAGAAAATAAATCCTACATTTCAAAATAATGAAGTGTAGTTTTTATATGACAAAAAACTTTACAAAAGAAAAAATAGCTAAGCTACTAAAAGGATTTAAATTGATTGATAAAAAAATGTGAATCAATATATGGGACTTTACATTAAATTTAATTTTAGAGAATATTTAGCTTGAGTATTAAGCTTTATTTTTGAATTGTCTAAAATTTTATTATTTTTTATATCATAAATAACACTAAAACCTTTATTTAAGGACTTTTTTATGGTATAATAAATGCAATAAAAGCATATTATTTAAATAAAAAATAACAACGAGAGATTCATTATCTATGGTAAATCATCAGAATATATCAACTTGCAAATCAAAATCAACAAAACTTATTTTAGTAGATGAAAGCGGATCTTTATCAACAAAAGTAAAAGGCATATTTTTAGTATCTCTTACTATTGTTGAACAATCAAATATTAGAAAAATTTATAGAAAATTTAGAAAATTTCAATACAAGCATATTTTATCGTTTGGCTTACAAGAAGAAATGAAAGCCCATACTTTAAAACAAAAAGGCTTAACAAACGAAATTAATTTTTTTTGATGCAATATTCATCCATTCATAAAATATGCTGGCGCATATGTTAAAAACAAGGCAGCAAAATCACCTTTAAAACAAAGCCAAATGTATAATTGATTATTAAAAACTGCTTTAGAAAGAGCTATTGATCAAAAATTAATTTGCAATAAAGACATTATAAGTATTTATGCAGATGAAAGAGGTACCACTAAACCTGGTTATAAAAGAACGCTACAAGAATATCTTATTGCTGAAACAAAGCTAAATATAAATAAATTAGAATTCAAAAGTTCCAAAGATAATTATGAAATATTTGTAGCAGATATAAACTCATTTGTTATGAATAGATTTCTTTTAAAAATTGGCAAGCAGCCTGAATGTTATAAGATCATTCAAAAGCAATTAAGAGAATGTGATTACACAAAAATAAAAAAATAAATCACTTGCATATATATTTTTATTTTGTATAATACTAATAAGAGAAGTAAGACTTTTGGTCAAGGGAGAGGGAAACCACCTAAGCGGCATGTGTTGTCGCCTAGCCATGAGCTACTCTTTTTTAAATAAACTTATTTTAGAAAAAAATTACATTTATAATAAAAAAAGGAGGTTTTGCTATGAAATTTAATAAGTTTGATAAAGAAAAATCAATACCTCATGTATTGAGAATAATTGAAAAATTAGGGCATAAATCAACATTTGCAGTTGAAGGAATTCTTAAGTCTGCTCATAAATCAAGTAAAAAAGATTTTGTTTATGCATATAAAACATTGGCTAATAGTGTTTTTCAAAATGATTCTAAAATAAATGATGATATTGCTTTTTTTATATTAAAATCAATGATTGATCTGATTCCAGAAACAATTGATTTAGCAACAAAAAAGAAGTTACTAAAAATAATTCATAAAATGCTGGATCAATTTGAATAATAAATTCATAAAAAATTTAACGTCACATATTTAATAGGTTTTTTAAATTGTAGAGTTTTAGAATTTTGTAGTTTTTTTTTAAGAAAAAAGATTCAAGACCTTAATACTAAACATTTTCAATTTAGGTAATTGAATTATGTAATAGTTTAAAATTAAGAGAATTCTGCGACATAAGCATAATCAGATTATGTAAAAGAGATTCTATTTTGTCTGATTTTTTGTTAAAAAATAGAAATTTTTAAAAGTTTATTGTAGTCATTGTATTATTATGCTACAATAACTACAAAGGAGTTAAATATGACAATAAATAAATGAGATAATATTCCAACTGAATTAAAAGTGAAGCCCATTAGTCTAAATGATGAAAATATTGCTAGACTAAATTTAACTGAACCTCAAATTCAATTAATTACTACATTAGTAAAAGAAATAGCAGAAGAAATCCAAAAGGCAAAAAACTTATTAGATAATCATTTTGATGCTTCAATTTTTTCTAGACCTCTTGTTTGGATGGAAAGAGAAGCTTCTTCTATTATTGAAGGCTCAGTAACACTTTTTGAAGACCAAAACAATGACTATATTTATTCAATTGACAACATATTTAGTTGAGAAAATAGAAATTTGTATGAATTATATCTAAAATATGTAGATATAGAACCAAAATATAGATCAAATTTTATATGAAATAAATTTAGCATAGCTACTCTCCATAATATGCTATATGATGATCTTTTAAAAAGTAAAAAGTATAGAATGGAATTTGATCCTACCCAAATTATTAAAAAAATTCAACCTGGAAATCTAAATAGTGATGATTCAATGATGTCTGCTTTTGGGACTAAAGGTAAGCCCCCCTCTCTATATTTTATTCAACCTTCTAAAAAAGAAGCATTATTAGATGACCTATTAAATACAATTGAACAAAAAATTAAATTAAATGATGAAAAATATCCATTTTTATTATCAGATATAGCAAAATTCCATGTTATTTTTGAAGGGATTCATCCTTTTAGAGATGGTAATGGTAGAATTGGTCGATTATTGTTGGCGATGCTTTTTCAGTCATGAAAACCAATTGCTAGCTTACCTCATATAATAAATTTATCTGAATTTTTTAAAGAAAATAGAGAAGAATATATAAGGCTGCTTAAACAAGTTCAATTAAATCCTGAAAATTATAATTTTTGAAATGATTGATTTAAATTTTTTGTAAATGCAATAATTCATACAAAGAAAAACCAAGTTTATAGAATCAAATTAATTGCTGAAATTTATTTTAAAGCAATCAGTCACCCTCTTATAAAAGGCATTAATGTTAGAATGAAAATATTAAAAGATTTCTTTATGTATTATAAATTAAATAGAAAAATCACAATTGATAAATTCAAAAAAGAAAAAATCCAGAAAAGTGAAAAAGCTCTTTATAATGACTTTAATACTGTTGTGCAAGTCTTAGAAGCACAAGAAACTGAAAATGGAACTTTCCATCTTACAAAATTAAGTAAAATATTAAGGAAAAAACAATAATCTCATTAAAATAGAATTATTCTAAATTATAAATGAATTTTTATGATAAAATTATATTCTATTCATCAAGTTAAAAATTAATTATAGAAAGGAGACCAAATGTTTTTCTCAGAATATTTTAATGTTGATGAAAAAATCATGTTAAAAAATAATTTTGTAGATTTATCTTTAGCAAAAGATAATCCTTTTTTTATTGATCCATTGTTTTTATTTAATAGTGAAAAAATTGAATATATAGAGATGAAAGAAAAGATTTTGAAATATGTTTCATATATAGTTTCTACTTTAGAAAAAAACAACTGAGAAATGCCATCTCCAGAAAGACATAATATTAATTTTGAGGAGCCATATCAAACATGATTAGGGTATACTTCTAAAGGAAATAAGGGTAGTGGTCTAAAAAAAAGTTTTATAAATAAATTGGCTCAATATGCAAAACCTAGAATTTTAGGTAAAATAGTTAATGACCAATTCATTAATAAATTAACATTTTTAGATGATCGAACAGCTGCAGATGGCATAAGTGATTTTATAACAAAAATTATAATATGAGATTTAGCAAAATTAACTAATAAATTTGCTTTAACTCATATTGATAAAGAACTAATAGATGAGTTTCCTATAAGGTGAGGAGAATTTAATCATACAACAAAGTCTTGAAAAAAATTTAATATCGAACTACCTTTTATTATAAATGAAAACGGAGATCCTGAACCAGTTATTCTTGTCCCCAAAGATTTATTGCAAAAAGATGATTTTGTTATATCGCAAAATCATTTTAAACAAAAACACCACTCAATACCTCCAATTGTTTCTAATGATCAATCAAAACAACAATTAATATTAGAATTAAATAGATGGGAAGATAATTACAGAAAAAAACAACAAAATAATGGTAAGCCTGTTTATGATGGCACAATTAATTTAAATAGATATCATATTACATTACAGTTTGTTAAAGATAACCAATTCATTATTGAAGATTGAAAAAACCATATAAAAAATGACATAACTAGTTTTAAAGAATTAGCGCAAAGTAAAATCATTAAAAATCAAGATGATATAAAAAACTTTATTAAAAAAATGAATCAACTAGATTCAAAGGGTTCTTTTAAAAAACAAGAACAAAAAACGAACTTTAAGACAACTAAAGAAATAGCTATCTTTGCAATAAATGATTTCAAACACAAAATAGAATATGGTTCATTAAGTAAGTTTTTATATAAAGATGACGGAAATCCTGCCTCTGAACTTAAAATACAAGACTTATTTCAAAATCTTTGAGCAAACACTCATTTCAACTTAATTAGAGAGATGAATATCGGGAGAGGTAATCCAGACTTTGTAGTAATGCAAACTAAATTTCAAGCAACAGTAATTGAATTTAAAAAAGCTTCCAATTCACAAACCAAAAATGCAACTAAACAACTTGAAGATTATAAAAAAACATTAATAACAAATAACGGTATTTTGGTGATTTTCATATTTGATCAGAAAGAAAAACAAAAAATAAATAAAATAATAGAAAATGAAAAATGAGAAAACAAGATTGGTTCAGAAATATTCCTAATTAATTGCTCTGAAAGCAAATTAGCACCTTCAAAGTTAAAATAAATGATGATAGCCTAATAATAAACTATAAAAACCAAATAAATATAATGAAAAATTCAATGTAATATAATAAAAGTAACAATATCAGCCCCAATCACTCAAAATACTAAAAGTAAGCCACTCTGGGAGACGCCATAGCATTAGAAGTTACAAAATCTGAAATAACTAAATCTTGCATAAATAAAATAATCTAATGATCAATTTAAAAACTATAAAAAGAAATTTATGTTCTTTTTATTATATTTTTATCACTTATTATAGTTTTATGAAAACCTTTGTAATATAATAAAGTAAAAATAAGGAGTTAAAATGATAAATTTTATAGAACATGATAAACCTTTTGAGTTTATTCTTAATAATGCTCTAAATTTAATTGCAAATAAAGAAAAAGAAGAACTATTAAAAAATTATAAACATGATGATAAGGCTAAAAAACGCATTCAAGAATTATTAATTAATTATAGATTTATACTTTGGGATGAATATTTTGATGCAAAGGCAAGAATTGATAATTTAAATAAAAAAATACCTGGCTATAATGTTATAAGAGAAGACCATAAAAAATTAAGTGAAATTACATTTTTAGATGTTGCACTAATGTCCACTGATTTTGATCAATATACACTTTTTGAATATACAAAATATGTTAAATCATTTGCTGATAAATCAATCAAAGTTATTAACTCTGATTCACACATATCACAATATGAAATATTAAACAAAATAAGGATGAACTACAATATTAATTTTGAATTAACATCAAATGTGGATCTAACATCTTCATTAGAATTTATAATTCTAGAATGCTTATTAAATAGCGACTTTGGTAAAATTATTACTAATAATAAAAAGTATAAATTAGAAGCCGCAATCCAATCATCGCAAAAAATTCAATTTCAAAAGCTTATTGAAACAAATGATTCAATAAAAATAAATATAGCCAACTCATACACTACATTCAATTTAAATGATAAGAATTTAATTAAAAATATGATACAAGACATCAATCAACTAAAAAAAGATGTTAATGAACTTAAAGAAAATAATCAATTAGATCCAAATAAAAAGAAAGAAATTTTAACTATTTTATCTAATGAAGAAAAAGACTTAAAAAAACTTGAAGAAGTTTCGACTTCAAAAATTGTGAGCACCATAATTAATTACAGTAGTGTTTTTAGCCAATTATCAATTGAATGTTTTTACCCCTTAGTCTCTCTCATTAATTCTGAAAATTATACAATTACATCATTTGCAATATCTAACTTAAAACAAAAAATGAATATGAAACTATTAAATGTTAGTAAAAAAATAAAGTACAATAAATTTGAAGATAAAGAAAAAAAAGTTAAAAAATAGAAACATTAGCCCAATTGATTGTGTTTTTTTAATTAATACAAATACATCATTTACTCATATTTTTTTCTAAGTCTAGTAAATTTAATTTACACTCTAGCACAAATTAATTGTTCTATATTAATACAATAGACAATTAGTGATAGCCAAATAGTAACAGCACATTCCAGTGCAAAGATATTCTCTACATAATTTATAATAATTAAATTGGGAAAAATAAATTTTTACACTTTAAGATAAGAAAGTTTGGTTTTTGTATGGCAAAAAATAGTTTTAAAATAAAACAAATTAAAGAAAAAATAATTAATGTCACCTACTAGTTTTAATTTATTAAGCAACTTTATTTTAAAAAACATTTACATTATAATAAGAAGAAAAAGGTAATAGTAATGATTAAAAGAAAAGTGTTTATTTCATATAAAGAAGAAGACAAAGAGTTGAAAGATTTAATAATAGAAAAATTAGAAAACAGAGACCTTATAATTGACAAACATTTTCACCAAGATGATTGATATATACAAGGCGGACATAGTGATGATGAAATTATGGATTTTATTAAAGAAAAATATATATCTGATAGTTCTGTAACATTGTATTTATTAACTAAAAACTCTAAAAAACAACATCCAGATTTACCAGATTCTGCAGAACACACTAAGTTTATGTGAATGGAAACTGTGGCATCACTTTCTCAAAGAGGAGAAATGACTACAAATGGATTTATTTTATTGATGGATAGCGAAACATTTAATGAATATATTAAAGACCCAGCAATTTGTTGAAACTGCCATGCAGGTCCAACAATTATAAATCCATATATTGCATTAAAAACAATTGCAAGAAATATTTTTGTTGAAGAAAAATTATATCCAAACGGTCATATACACCCTGATAAAATGTTTGTAGTGCCGATTGATATTTTAAATTTTATTGCTAATCCAAATAAATATATTGAATTAGCTTATGAAAGAGCTCATGATGAAAATTATACTAAATATGTTTATAAAGGAGAAAATGAATAATGGATAAAAAAATATTGACAGAAATATATAAACAGTATTCTAATGCTCAAATTAATCTAGAAAACAGAAGGCAATCAGTAAATAATTGATTTGTTGCATTTTGCGGCATAATTATATCTAAATTAATAATACTGTCATATAGTATAGAATTAGTTATATATTCATTAATTATAATTTTATTAATTATTGTAATTATGTATTATAATAAATACTTAAAAGCTGTTAATGAGATAAAATTTAAACAAATTGATAAAATGGAAAAAGACTTGGGTTATTCATTAAACATTCATGAGCAACAAGCCATAGACAAACTTAGATTTACTGGATCAAATTACGAAATTACTATATTTTTATTTTTAATATTGTTTATAATAACAATGGTATTTATTAAGTATAGAGGATAGTTAATCAAAATATGAAAAATAAAAAAATAAGAACATTTATATCATATAGAAAAAAGGACACTAGTTTTAAAAATCTAATTATTAGTTTTCTTGACAGTAAAAAATATTTTTATGATGATACTTTGCATGATTATAAGTCCAATAGTGATAAACCTGAAAAACAGATTATTCAAAATATTGTTAATAATCGCATAAAAAACTCATCAGTAACTATTGTTTTAGTAACCAGGTCATTTATTATAAGAGAAAATAAAAAAAACAAAGAAAAAAATTTAAAATGAATAATAAGAGAAATTGCTGCATCTGTAAGAGATAAAAAAGATAAAAATTTAAGAAATGGCTTGTTCTTTGTAGTTAGTAAACCTGCTTACAAACTTTTATTTAAGAAAAATTTTTGCAAAGATAATCCAAAAAAAGAAATTATGACATTTTCATCAAAATTACTTATTGATTCTATTACTAAAAATTCATTTGAACCTAATTTGAGCGAAAAATGTGGAGATTGTTGAATTGAATCAAAACAATATGGAGCATTTGTAAAATGAAAAGACTTCAAAGTGAATCCAAAAGATTATTTGACTAAAGCAATTCATAAATCAAATAATAAATGATGAGATGGCAATGTATATGCCAAGGGTTATAAAGAAGAATAAAAATACATTATTTATTCATATCTTTTTCTAAGTCCAATAAGTTTAATTTACACTCAGGGGCAAATACTCGCTCTATTTTATTATCATAGGCAATTAGTGATAATTCAATAGTAACAGCACTTTCCATAGCAAAAATATGCCCTGCATAATTTATCATATTACCATTTTCCATTTTTGAAAACATCGCATGGGCATGAATCATTGGTTTATTTTCTTTTCAACCAATGTTTCCGTTTATTGAATTAAGCTCACATTGTTCTTTTTTAAAGAGGTGATTATAGTTGCCATCAAAAAATTCACCATAATCAGTGTTTTTGTTTGCTCCCAGACCACTAAATGTAGCAAATCCAATATTCTCTTTAATTGCAAAGTCACTTAAGGTTTTATGTAGCTCTTCACCAATTTCTAATCTAATATAATATTCTCTTTTATTTTCAGATTGCAATAATAGTATTTTTTTCATTTTAATATTCCCTCTATATCTTATTAATCTTTAATATTATAACATATCATTATTATATATTAATGAAATAGATGGATTGTTTTATTAGAAGATTATTAATGAGTTAAAGTAGTTGATATTGTTTTAATAGAAGATTTTATTTATATTATTTATTATTAAGGTCACTTTAGATAATGATAATGAGAAAAATGACATTTTTGCCTTTTTTATTACAAGTTATTGCTTTTTTTTTTTTTTTAATTATAATGAAAGAGACAATTTTATATTGCTCTAGTAAAGGCTTGATCACCTTTATGAATTAAATCGATTTAATTTTGTTTTGAGAATTACACAAAAACAAATTATAAAATAAAATTTCGAAAGGAATAAAAAATGAAAAAATTATTTTCATCTTTTGTAGCTGCTGGTACAGTAGCTTCGTTTGCCTTCTGTGGTAAAAAAGACAAAGCGAAATCAACGACTACAAAAAATACAAAAACAGAAAATAAAGAAGGCGGAAAAGGAACATCTTCTCCAACTTCTAAAACTGTTGTTAGAGGAAAAAAAGCAAAAGGTAAATTTAAAATCGGATATGTTGCATCAAACCCTGATTATGCTTGAAATCTAAGAAATACAATTAAATTGTATACACAAGATGTTACTACAAAATCTGATACAGGTAAAGAATATTTTGAACTTCCATCAGGATTGTTTCTAGAATCATCAACAAAATATAATTCTATTGTTCATGAATATGAAGCAGAAGATTATACAATTTCACTAAAGCTTTTAAAAGCCTTCCTTCTTAGAAAGGCTATATTGCTTGATTCTGATGAAGAAGATGGATCTACTCATACTAAATATACTGATAGTGCTATTGATCCCTATTCTAATTCTAAGCCATGAAGTAAACGTGAATATACTTCCTATGATATGACAGCACTTAATGCATTATTTATAAATAATCATAAAAATCCAAATGAACAACCACTTCCAGCTTATGTGTTACCTGCACACTATTATTCTAGAACAATGATGACAGATAAAGGTTTGCAATTGCAACATATACAACATAAAGATGATGCAATATTTGGTATTACTGGGGGAACAAGAGACACAATTGCAACTATTGAAGAATTTGAGAATATGTTCACTATGGAAGTAGTGTTAAAAATTTATAATACACTAAAAAATAAAACAGAACCCACAGCTCTTGATCTTCAAAAAGCATTTAAAGCTGCTGGACTAAAAGTTGCAAGTGTTGATTTTGATGACATAACATCAAATTCAGATAATATAGATGATTTAAAAACTGTTTATTTTAATGCCGGGAGAAGAAGTGATGCTAAAATCCCTATTAAAAAAATTATGACAGATAAACAGACCAAAATAATTGATAAATCTAATAAAGACTTTTTTATTAACTTAAGGGTATTACCAGCAAAACTTCAAGATCAAATAAATTGATTAGAATCTATGAGTAAACTTGGGATTCGTTTTGTTTCCATTAAAGGCAGTGCCATGAAACCAGCTTGATCTAAAACTAAAGAAACTAAAGAAATTACAAAATTAATAACTTTATTAAATGCAAACAAAAAAGCGGCGGGACTTTGATTAAAGAAAATGCAATCTATAGAAAATTCTAAAACTACAACTACACCTTTATATAAAGACATAACTAAAATTAATAAAGAATTTTTGTCTTCAAATATGGCTCCTAAAAAAATGCTTTCAGACAAAACAAAGCTTGCTTCTAAAAACCTAGATGCACTATTTATTCATGTTACTGATGAAAAAGAAAATTCTTCAGATGTTTACAAAAGTGTTGTAGAGAAAAAAGAGTTTAAAGATACAAAACTATTCTTCATAGGAGAAAAAGCTAAAGCACAATCAGGTGCTTCATCAAAAACATTTGCTGGAGGAAATGTTTCAACAGCTTCATTTAATAAATATGCAGCAGCCTATGTTGCTGGATTCCAAGCAGCAGTTGGTGCAATTAAATATTCATCATCAGAAGATGAATATGAAGAAACAAATGTTGTATTCTTAATTGGATCAACATCAGAATCAGAGGATAAGAAAAAGGCATTTGCCTTTAGAAGAGGAGTTGAAGCAGCAGCAGCTCATCCAGCTTACTCAAAATATCTAAAAGTAAAATTTGTTTCAAAAACACAAGATTCATCAAAATCATCTAAAAAACTTTACAGAGAGATCTCTGAGTGAAAAGCAATTGATGATTCAAAAACTAAATTATATGAATTTTCATCATCTGATACTTTCACAGATGGAGATCGTAGAATAGTCTACATTGCTGGTGCAACAGCTAGAGATTGAGCAGGAGAAACTACTAATTTTGGAGCTAAAAAATGAGACAAAGATGATGATACAGGTCTAATTGGAGCTTTATATAACTACAAAAAAATAACTTCAGACGACACCCTTGATTCAACATCATTAGCATCAAAAACATTTGGTGGATCAGGAGTTTGAATTCTTCTAGATGATAACAATGAATCACCAAACAGCCCATTAGCTGATTCATCATCTGGTAGAGTAGATGAATTTGAAAGAAGAGAAATTCAATTTATGGGATTCATTGGAGGAGAAGCTTCAGGAACAACAAATTATGTTAAGTTTGCTATTAGAGGACACTTCATGGGTCAAGCTAACTATATGGTTGGTAAACACACAATCTTTGGAGCACCAATAACGCCATATCAAGCTAAATTCAAACCAACAGATTCTGGAGTAGAGTCTTCAATTGCAAGAAAAGAACCATGACAATTCCAAAAAACTGGAAAAGACACAGTTGGTAAAAACTACGATAGATTTAGAAAATCGCTAGCTTATGCTTGATCAGTAGAGATTACAGAAGCAGAGATAACAAAATCTTCACCATGACTAAAATAATTAATGTTTAATTATTTAATCATAATTACAAAAACACCAAAAAAATGGTGTTTTTTTATTACCTTTAAGTATTAAGAAGTGTAATTTCTATTTATATAATATTAGCTAGAAATATATCTAATAATCAAATTAATTTTAATAAATGCAATCTTGTTAAATTATTACTTTTATCTCCAAAATATTTTATTGCCAATATCTTAAATTTTTTTAATTTTATTACTTTTTGATAATTTATAAGCAAGATAAAGTGATGAAATAGTAATAATTACAATTGGAAACAAATCAATTAAAAATAATAGCTTATAATTCTTTGATGAATCAAAAATAATATCTATTATATTGATAATAATCCATACACTAATTACCATTACAATAAATGTTATTATTGGAATTATAATAAGTATTTTTTTATGATTTTTAACTACATTAAAATTAAGTTGCTCTCTTTTTAATATTGAAATAGTAATATAAAATAAAGTTGTTAAAAAATAAATAAATGCTATAAAAGATGGTATTACTATATGTCACATTTGTAATAAAACTAATAATCCAAAACTTAATTTTCACATAACTTTTCCTAACTATTATTTTGAATTTTATTGCTTTTTGATAATTTAAGAGCAAGATAAAGTGCTGAAATAAAGATATTGCTAGAAATCACAAGGGCAATTAGATAGTATGGATATATCGAATATACTGGAAGATAATAAATTAGATGTTCTACAGTAAGTCAAGTTCCAAATGCTATTAAGCTAACTGCTATTATTGGAACTATAATAATCCCTTTTATATTAACTTTAACAACATTAAAGTTAAGTTTTTCTCTTTTTAATATTGAAATAATAATATAAAATAAAGTTGCCAAAAAATAAATAATGACTATAAATCTTGGAATTAATAGAACTCAAAATAATCCAAATACTTTCATCATCACACTCCAATTAATGAATTTATTATAACACAATTGCCAAAAATAATTTAGATAATAAGACTTAAACTAAAAGACATTGAAAATATTTGCATATAATCGATATTTTATGTTATAATTTATTAGCATCTACTTACTAAGTAGGGCTTGGTTATTTATTAGCCAATAAGATCTTTGAAAACTAAACAGAAATTGTAACGATTTAAATTATTTAAATCAGATTTATCAATATGATAAATCAATCACATATAACGTCAATTATTAATCAAGTTAAAAAAGTAATAGTCAAGGTCAAATTTACATTGAGAGTTTGATCCTGGCTCAGGATGAACGCTGGCGGTGTGCCTAATACATGCAAGTCGAGCGAGAAGTTTACTTCTAGCGGCGAACGGGTGAGTAACACGTATTCAATCTGCCCATAAGACTGGGATAACACCGAGAAATCGGTGCTAATACCGGATAGCAGACTTTTACATAAGTATTTGTTTCTAAAGGAGCGTTTGCTCCGCTAATGGATGGGGATGCGCAGCATTAGGTAGTTGGTAGGATAACAGCCTACCAAGCCAACGATGCTTAGCCGGCCTGAGAGGGTGATCGGCCACACTGGAACTGAGACACGGTCCAGACTCCTACGGGAGGCAGCAGTAGGGAATTTTCGACAATGGGCGCAAGCCTGATCGAGCAACACCGCGTGAGGGATGAAAGACTTCGGTCTGTAAACCTCTGTTATAAGGGAAGAACAACTAGGATAGGAAATGATTCTAGTCTGACGGTACCTTATCAGAAAGCGACGGCTAACTTCGTGCCAGCAGCCGCGGTAATACGAGGGTCGCAAGCGTTATCCGGATTTACTGGGCGTAAAGCGTCTGCAGCTGGTTTATCCAGTCTGATGTTAAAGACTAAGGCTTAACCTTAGCGCGCATTGGATACTAGTAAACTAGAGTGATGGAGGGGCTAGTGGAATTCCTAGTGTATCGGTGGAATGAGTAGATATTAGGAGGAACACCAGTGGCGAAGGCGACTAGCTGGCCATATACTGACAGTCATAGACGAAAGCGTGGGGAGCAAATGGGATTAGATACCCCAGTAGTCCACGCCGTAAACGCTGAGTACTAGGTGTTGGTCACAAAGATCAGTGCCGCAGTTAACGCATTAAGTACTCCGCCTGGGTAGTATGCACGCAAGTGTAAAACTCAAAGGAATTGACGGGGACCCGCACAAGCGGAGGAGCATGTGGTTTAATTCGAGGCAACGCGAAGAACCTTACCAGGACTTGACATACTAGGCAAAGCTATAGAGATATAGTGGAGGTTAACCTAGATACAGGTGGTGCATGGTTGTCGTCAGCTCGTGCCGTGAGGTGTTTGGTTAAGTCCAGTAACGAGCGCAACCCTTATTTTTAGTTACCATCATTTAGTTGGGGACTCTAGAAAGACTGCTAGTGCAAACTAGAGGAAGGTGGGGATGACGTCAAATCATCATGCCCCTTATGTCCTGGGCTACACACGTGCTACAATGGCAAATACAAAGCGTCGCAAAGCCGCAAGGTGAAGCTAATCGCAAAAAGTTTGTCCCAGTTCGGATCGAAGTCTGCAACTCGACTTTGTGAAGTCGGATTCGCTAGTAATCGCAAGTCAGCAATATTGCGGTGAATACGTTCCCGGGTCTTGTACACACCGCCCGTCAAACCACGGGAGTTGGGAATACCCAAAGTCGCTGTTCTAACTTTTAGAAGAAGGCGCCTAAGGTAGGCCTGATGACTGGGGTTAAGTCGTAACAAGGTACCCCTACGGGAACGTGGGGGTGGATCACCTCCTTTCTATGGAGAAAGAATTTTAAAAAAACTTAAAACCTTACTATTACCGACTTATATGTTTCTGTTTAGTTCTCAGAGATCTTAAAATAATAAAATTTGTTCTTTGACAACTAAATATTTTGTGATTTATAATTTTCCGACATTATTCATTTGTGAATAATGCCAAAAATTTAATTTATTTATTTGTTAGTTTTTTAAACTAACAGGTATCAACTAATTATCATGATTAAGAGAAATTTATTTCTCTTAATCGCCGACCAATAACATATTTTAAATATGTTTAATTAATTTATTAAAACTAAAATTTTAATAGGATTCTAAGGTAATACTACACGTTAAGTAAAAAATAATAAGAGTGTATGGTGAATGCCTTGGGTCTAGGAGCCGACGAAAGACGTGACTACCTGCGATAAGCTACGGGAAGCTGGAAGTAAGCTATGATCCGTAGATGTCTGAATGGGGCAACCCACTTGGTTTAGTAGCCAAGTATCGACTTGTAAATAAAATAGCAAGTAAGAAGGAAACCCGGAGAACTGAAACATCTTAGTAACCGGAGGAAAAGAAAGAGAATTCGATTCCCTAAGTAGCGGCGAGCGAAACGGGATCAGCCCAAACCACCTTAGGGTGGGGTTGTAGGACTTCATTTTACAGTTACAAAATATATGTATAGAAGAAGTTGCTGGAAAGCAACGCCATAGAAGGTGATAGCCCTGTATTTGAAATGCATATATCTGTTTGAAGTATCCTGAGTAGGGCGGGGCACGTGGAACCCTGTCTGAATCTACCCAGACCACTGGGTAAGGCTAAATACTACCTAGACACCGATAGTGAACCAGTACCGTGAGGGAAAGGTGAAAAGAACCCCGGGAGGGGAGTGAAAAGAACCTGAAACCATATACTTACAAGAAGTCAGAGGCCATTTACGGCTGATGGCGTGCCTTTTGTAGAATGAGCCGGCGAGTTATGATATCATGCAAGGTTAAGGGGAAAACCTGGAGCCGTAGTGAAAGCGAGCCTTAATAGGGCGTTTAGTATGGTGTCATAGACACGAAACCAGGTGATCTATCTATGAGCAGGTTGAAGTTTAGGTAACACTAAATGGAGGACCGAACCCACTGGCCGTTAAACGTCAGGGGATGACTTGTGGATAGCGGTGAAATTCCAATCGAACCTGGAGATAGCTTGTTCTCCGCGAAATAGCTTTAGGGCTAGCGTTAGACGAATCTTTATGGAGGTAGAGCACTGAATGTGGAATGGCCCCACCTAGGGGTACTGACTACAAATAAACTCCAAATGCCATAAAGTACTATCTAGCAGTCAGTCTGTGGGTGATAAGGTCCATAGACACGAGGGAAACAGCCCAGATCTACAGCTAAGGTCCCAAAATCAATGTTAAGTGGAAAAGGATGTCAAGTTGCATAGACAGCTAGGAGGTTCGCTTAGAAGCAGCAATCCTTCAAAGAGTGCGTAACAGCTCACTAGTCAAGTGACTTGGCGCCGAAGATGTACCGGGGCTTAAACATTGTACCGAAGCTTAGGGCTCGTAAGAGCGGTAGCGGAGCGTTCTAATTGCACTGAAGTCAGACCGTAAGGACTGGTGGAGCGATTAGAAGTGAGAATGCCGGCGTGAGTAACGATTTAGGGTAAGAATCCCTAACGCCGATTGAATAAGGTTTCCTGGGCAAGGCTCGTCCTCCCAGGGTTAGTCAGGACCTAAGGTGAGGCCGAAGGGCGTAGCCGATGGACAACGGGTTGATATTCCCGTACTTGCCATAGAGTGATGGAGTGACTAAGAAGGCTAGGATAAGCATGCCACTGGATGTGCATGCCTAAATGGTAGGTGGTGCTGTAGGCAAATCCGCAGCATATTAACACTGAGACATGATGGGGAGTGAAAAGTGCTTGCACTGATTAGCGAAGTATCTAATGCCAAGCTTACAAGAAAAACTTCTAACTTAATCTATGGACAACCTGTACCGAGAACGAACACACGTATTCAAGGAGAGAATCCTAAGGCGAGCGAGATAACTATAGTTAAGGAACTCTGCAAAATGACTCCGTAACTTCGGGAGAAGGAGTGCCAACTTATGTTGGCCGCAGTGAAATGGCCCAAGCGACTGTTTACCTAAAACACAGCTCTCTGCTAAACTGTAAGGTGATGTATAGGGGGTGACGCCTGCCCAGTGCTGGAAGGTTAAGGTGAAGGCTTAGTATTTATACAAAGGCTTGATCTGAAGCCCCAGTGAACGGCGGCCGTAACTATAACGGTCCTAAGGTAGCGAAATTCCTTGTCAGGTAAGTTCTGACCCGCACGAAAGGCGTAACGATTTGGGCGCTGTCTCAACTATAGGCTCGGTGAAATCTTAGTACTAGTAAAGATGCTAGTTACCCGCAACTAGACGGAAAGACCCCGTGGAGCTTTACTACAGATTGATATTGGAATTTGATATAACTTGTACAGGATAGGTGGGAGACTTTGAACCAGAGGCGTCAGCTTCTGGGGAGTCGTTGGTGGAATACCACTCTTGTTATATTGGATTTCTAACTTCGGACCATAATCTGGTTCAAGGACAGTGTCTGTCAGGTAGTTTGACTGGGGCGGTCGCCTCCCAAAAAGTAACGGAGGCGCTCAAAGGTGTGCTCAGAATGGACAGAAACCATTTGTGGAGTGTAAAAGCAGAAGCACGCTTGACTGCAAGACCTACAAGTCGAGCAGGTACGAAAGTAGGATTTAGTGATCCGGCGGTCCCGTGTGGAAGGGCCGTCGCTCAACGGATAAAAGCTACCCCGGGGATAACAGGCTGATACCCCCCAAGAGTTCACATCGACGGGGGTGTTTGGCACCTCGATGTCGGCTCATCACATCCTGGAGCTGAAGTCGGTTCCAAGGGTTGGGCTGTTCGCCCATTAAAGTGGTACGCGAGCTGGGTTCAGAACGTCGTGAGACAGTTCGGTCCCTATCTGTTGTGGGCGTAGGAAAATTGATGATAGCTGCCCTTAGTACGAGAGGACCGGGGTGGACAAACCTATGGTGTATCAGTTGTTCTGCCAAGAGCATTGCTGAGTAGCTAAGTTTGGAAAGGATAAGCGCTGAAGGCATCTAAGCGTGAAGCCTCATCAAAGATGAGTTTTCCCATTCCCTTGTGGAAGTAAGTTTCCTGATAGACGATCAGGTTGATAGGCACTAGGTGTACGCATGGTAACATGTTTAGCCAAGGTGTACTAATAAAACGAGGTTTTTTACACAACCTTAATCCCATTAAGATTAAATAGATTGCAAAGTATTTAGTACTCAAAGAACAAAAAATAGTTTGGTGTAGATGGCATAGTGGTCACACCTGTTCCCATCCCGAACACAGCAGTTAAGCACTATAACGGCAACGATAGTATAATGCGAAAATAGCAATATGCCAAGCTAAAAAATAGAACCCATTGGGTTCTATTTTATTATTTGAATTTAGCTTCCATTAGCGCATCATAGACATTATCAATATCTTCTTTGGTTGTATAAATAGCAACAGCAAGGCGACAATTTGCTCGATAATTATGATCTTTTAGCAGTCTTCTTGCACAGTGGAATCCTGAATCAAGATAAATACCTTTTGTATTTAGATACTTAGTGACTTCATTGGCATCTGTATGTGGAAAGTTAAAGACTACTTTTGTTCCATCACTAACTTCTTTGTTGTGAATAATGATATTTGGCACTTCACTTAATCTGCTTAGAGCATATTGTTTCATTTCTAGTTCGTGTTTTGCAATATTTTCCATTCCCACCTTTTGTAGAAACTTAATAGCAGCTCTTAGACCAACTACTTCACCCATTGGTTTTGTCCCAGCTTCAAAACGATCAGGAATTGAGTTTCATTGAGATTCTTGGTTTTGACCTCAAGCAATTGACATTTTACCACCAAAGTTAACAGGTTCAACTGATTCTAAAACTTCATATTTTGCATAGTAAAATCCAATACCAGTTGGTCCATAAAATTTATATGCTCCAGCTGTATAAAAATCACAGTCAATATCTTTTACATCAATTTTATAATGAGGAAGACCTTGGGCTCCATCGACAATAAAATAAGCCCCAACTTCTTTTGCTATTTTACCAATTTCTTTAACTGGTCTTTTATCACCTAGTACATTTGATACATGAGCTACAGAGACAATTTTAGTTTTTGGTCCAATTGCGTTTTTGTAACTATCAAGAGTAATAATTTCATGTTCATTGGGTAAAGCTCATACAATTTTTGCTCCTGTTGCCTTGGCAATTTCTAATCAAGGAACCACATTTGAACCATGTTCAATTTCATTAATAACAATTTCATCACCAGCCGAAAGTTTTTGTCCTAGTAATTTTGCAATGTCATTTAATGAATCAGTTGTTGATGAAGTAAAAACAATTTCTTTTTCTCCAGCATTAATGTGTTGTGCTAGTTCTTTTTTTGCTTCTCTAAAAACATGAGTGATATCTTTTGAAATTTCATATTGTCCATTTAGATTTCCAGGGAATTTAGTATAGTATTCAACAATAGCATCAATAACCATTTGTGGTTTTAGTGATGTTGATCCATTACCTAGAAATGCTAGTTTTTTCCCATGGGGATTATTTGCAAATGTTGGGAAAATATCTTTTATATTTTTTATATCCATAATTCATACCTTTATATATTTTTTCACATTAATTATAACAAAATTTGAAAACATTTCCATATTAATTGCTTTTTACTAATAAAATTGATAAAATAAGAGGGCAAAAAAAGACAAAAAAAGGAAATTAATATATGAAAATTTATGAAGCTGCCCCGCATCTACCATATCCCAAAGCAGTAGAAAAAGATGGGACACTATATATTTCTGGACAACTTGGTATAAACCCAGAAACTGAAAAATTATTTGATTCAGTAGAAGACCAATTAAAACAAGCTCTAAAAAATATTTTTGATATTTCACAAGAAGCAGGCATGGATAAAACCAACATTGTTAGGTGTGTAATTTTACTTGATTCACTAGCAGATTATCCTAAAGTAAATACAATTTATACTGAAATGTTTGCTGGTCATAAACCTTCAAGAGTGTGTTATGAAGTTGCAAAATTACCACTGGAAGCAAAAGTTGAAGTATCAGCAATTGCTGCAAAATAATCAATAAATTAATTAAAAATACAACATTATTGTTGTATTTTTAATTAAAACTATTATAATTATATGCAAGTAGGCAAATGTTAAAATATCTACTAGAGACTAATTGTAAATATTTTCAATCTTTAATCTACTTAATAAAAAAATAAAAAGGAGAAAACATATGTTTATGTCAATATTAGATGCTATTAATGGCTTTATTGGTAAAACTAACATTTTAGTTATCATACTATTTGGTGGTGGTTTACTAATTACATTTGCCCTAAAAGCATATAATTTAAACTTTAAGCAAATTTGAAGAGCCCTGAATAACTCTGGTGAAAAATCAGAAGATGGTATTTCAGGTATTCAATCACTAATGCTTGCCACTTCATCAAGAATTGGTAACGGGAATATTGCTGGTGTTGCCTCAGCTGTTATGCTAGGGGGACCAGGAGCACTATTTTGAATGTGAGTAACAGCGCTAATCGGTATGGCTACTGCATTTTGTGAGGGTGCACTTGCACAATTATACAAACACAAACAAGGAGATGCTTACCGTGGTGGTGCTCAGTTCTACATTAAAAGAGGACTAGGTAAACCAGCTCTAGGTGCTCTATATGCATTTTTAGCTATCCTAACATTTGGTTCAGCATACATGGGAGTTCAATCTCATACCATTGCTGCTAACTTCTATTCAGTTGCTGGTAAATCTCTACCATTTTCTGAAAATACAGTTAAAATTGCAGTTGGGGTAGTATTGGTTACAATTCTACTTTCAATTGTTCTAGGTGGAATTAAATCAATTGGGAACTTTGCTACAGCAGTTATGCCGGTTATGGGAACACTATATCTAGCAGTTGCCCTATTTATTGTTTTTGCCAACATTAGCAAAACAGGTGAAGTTTGAGGATTAATCCTAAATGGTGCCTTTGGTACAAGACAAGTTCTTGGTGGTATTACAGGATACACTCTAACTAAAGCGCTACAAAAAGGTGCTGCCAGAGGAGTATTCTCAAACGAAGCAGGGATTGGGTCAGCTACACCATCAGCTGCGGCTTCAAACTCAACTCACCCAATTCAACAAGGACTACTACAATCACTATCAACATTTATTGATACAGTTATTGTATGTACAGCTTCTGGATTTATTATTCTTTATTCAGATGTTTGAAAAACTCTTGATCCAAACTCATCAGCAACTCTTATCCAAAAATCAATTGCTAGTCAATTAGGTGGAGGATTTGCTGAATGAGTAGTCTTTATTGCTGTTTTCCTATTTGGATTAACAACAATTATTGGGCTAACATTCTATACAGAAACAGGTGTTGCTTACTTTACAGATAAAAAAGGACCTAGATATGCTACATATGCATTTGTTTCAGCATTCTTGATTTATTCATCAATTGCCAAAACACAATTCATCTGAGATCTAGAAGGACCACTTACATTATCACTTGTTTTGATTAACGTTCTTGCAATTATTCCAATGATTGGAAAAGTTAAATTACTAATTGCAGATTATAAAAAACAAATTAAAAGTAATCCAAACAAAAAACCAGTGTTTAAAGCAGGAAAAGAATTTCCTAACGCTACTTTCTGAAAATAATTCTAAAAAAATTATAGCAAAAAACTCCTATGGAGTTTTTTGTTATCTAAAAAAGTTGTAAATGTTTTCAAAAATATATAAAATATTGTATAATATTAAAACAAAAATAAAACAAAAATATATAAGGATTTAAAATGATTATCGGAATTCCAAAAGAAATAAAAAATAATGAATTTAGAGTAGGAGTTACCCCTGCTGGTGTTGTTGAACTAAAAGCTAATAAACACACTGTACTTGTTGAAACTAATGCTGGATCAGCAATTGGATTTAGCGATCTAGAATACAGAAAAGCAGGAGCTAAAATTATTAAAACTCCAAAAGAAGTTTTTGCCAAAGCAGATATGATTGTAAAAGTTAAGGAACCACAAGCTAATGAAATTAAAATGCTTAGAAAAAACCAATTGCTATTTACATATCTTCATCTTGCACCAGATTTAAAACAAACTATAGGACTAGTTAATTCAGGGGTAGTTGCTATTGCCTATGAAACTGTTACTGATAACAATGGTAAATTACCACTTCTGGCTCCTATGTCAGAGGTAGCAGGAAGAATGTCGATTCAAGTTGGTGCTCATTTCCTTGAAAAAGCTCAAGGTGGTAAAGGAGTTCTTCTTGGAGGAACACCAGGGGCAGAGCCTGGAAAAGTTGTTATTCTAGGTGGGGGACATGTTGGTGAAAACGCTGCTCGTGTTGCTATGGGAATGGGAGCTAGAACTGTTATTATGGATGGTTGAATTCCCCGACTTAAAGAACTTGACCAAATTTATGGACCACAACTAACAACACTTACATCTTCAAAAGCAAATATTGCCAAACACATTAAAGATGCCGATATTGTAGTTGGTGCTGCTCTAATACCTGGAGCTAATGCCCCAAAATTAATTACCAAATCAATGCTAAAAACAATGCAAGAAGGCTCGATATTAGTTGATGTTTCAATTGATCAAGGGGGATGTTTTGCAACTTCAAAACCAACATCTCATAAAAACCCTGTTTATAGTGTAGATGGAATTATTCACTACTGTGTAGCTAATATGCCAGGGGCAGTTGCTAGAACTTCAACAATGGCTTTAACAAATGCTACAATTCCATTTGTTGTTAAACTTGCTAATAAAGGTTGAAAAAAAGCATGTAAAGAAGATCTGCATTTAAAAAATGGTCTAAATGTTATTAAAGGTGATGTTGTATTTAAAGATGTGGCTAAATCACATAAAATGAAATATGTTAATCCAGATCTGCATCTCTAAATTACAAAAAGCACTTATTGTGCTTTTTTTATTGCCTCTATGATAAAATATATATTACAATGAAAAAACAAAGTGTAGTAATAGGATTATCAGGAGGAGTTGATTCATCGGTAGCAGCTTTTTTTCTAAAAGAAGCCGGTTATGATGTAATTGGGCTTTTTATGCGTAATTGAGATTCACTTGTCAATAATGACATTAAAGGTCATATTAATTCAGATGATATAATTTGTAATCAAGAAGCTGATTACAAAGATGCTAGGGCAGTTGCCAAAAAATTAGATATTCCATTACATAGAATTGATTTTATTAAAGAATACTGAGATGAAGTATTTATTAAATTTATTGAAGAATACAAAAAATCCAATACCCCCAATCCTGATATATTTTGTAATAAAAATATTAAATTTAATTATTTTCTAAAATATGCCCTAAGAGAATTTAATGCTGATTTTGTAGCAACTGGCCATTATGCTAAAATAGAGCATAGCAAAGATGGTCCTAAATTAGTCAAATGCACAGATGGTAAAAAAGATCAAACATATTTTTTAGCTGCACTAAATCAAAGTCAATTAAATAAAGTGTTATTTCCGCTAGATAAAATTGAAAATAAGTTGCAGGTAAGAAAAATTGCTCAAGTTAATAATTTAATTACTTTTGATAAAAAAAGATTCAACTGGTATTTGTTTTATTGGTAAGCGAAAAATAAAAGAATTTTTGCAAAATTATATTGATAAAAAACCAGGAGATATTATTTTAAAAGCAACTGGAGAAAAAATGGGTAGACATGATGGAACTATGTTTTATGCAATTGGTCAACGTTTTGGATTAAATGTTGGTGGTTTAAAAGAACCGATTTTTGTTTGTGATAAAGATCCTGATAAAAATATTATTTATACAGCTTATTTATCAAAAGAAGATGAGTATTTATATTCAAATAGTTGCATTACAAAAGAAAACAACTGGATTTATAATAAACCTTTTTATGGTAAATTTAGTGTTAAATTTACTCATGGAGATAAAGAGTATCCAGTGGTTATAGAAAAAATTGCAGGTAGCAATGACTTATCTGCCAAATTAATATATGATAACAAAAGAGCAGTAACACCAGGCCAAGCATGTGTCTTTTATGATGGAGATATTTGTCTGGGAATGGGCATTGTTGATGTTGTCTTTAAAGATGATAAAAAACTATATGGAGGATTTTAGATGACTAAATTTGATAGCAAACCAACACTAAAAGAACTTTTTGTCTTATTATTTATTCACATAATTTATTTTGATATTATTTCTACAAAATTCTTTACTAGTTTAAAAATAGGTCCGGGAATAATGAATTTTGCTATTTATGGCACAACTCTTTTCTTAATGATTTTAGTATTTATTTTTGCTAAGTATAAATTTAATTTTTCATTTAACCAATAGCGATGTGTTTTATATTTTAGCTGGTTATATTGCAATTACTTTTTTTGATACAATAGCATTTCGTTTAGTTAAAATGTTTGAACCGACATTACCAGTTGCCCATAATCAAGCTTCCTGAAATATAATTAAAACTCAAACTCCCATTTATCATTATATAACAACCATTTTATTTGGACCATTAGTAGAAGAGATTAGCTATCGATTTGTGGGTCATAATCTTTTAAATAGAAAATTTAATAGATATATTACCATGATTATTGTTGCTTTAACTTTTGGTATGAGTCATATTTGATATGCCATTTACCACCTAGGATATTATCATGAATTTATTAATTTAATTTCTTATTCAGGGGCATCTCTTGTGCTATCATTTATTTATATCAAAAGTAATAAATTTATTGTTCCAGTATTGCTGCATATATTAGTTAACACTATAGCTTCAATACAATAAAACTATCATTTTATAAATAATATATTATATAATATATAAAAGAGGTATTTATGCAAAATTATAATCAACCTAAATCAAATAAATTATATATATACATTGCAATAGGAGTAATTTTGGCTATTACCATTTCAAATACTTGATTTTGACACTTTATAAGAAGGCTTCTTAGAGCTACTTTACCAATTTTGGCAGCGTTTTTAATTGCTTTTTTTGTTGAACCACTAGTTATAAAAATTAAAAACAGATTTTATTCCCAAAAGCCTAGAGGACATTTCAAAGCTGTCCTTACATCATATTTACTAATAATATTGGCTATTTTCTTATTTTTTAGACTCTTTTCTAAACCACTATTATATGACATTAAATCATTTGTAGAAACAGTATCATCAAGATCATTTATTGTTAGTTTATCTCAAAAAATTGATGCTACATTTAATGTTAAATCATTCCAGTATTTATCAAATGGAATATTAGATATTCAAACTTGATTAACTGCTAATTTTGGTGGTATTGTAATTTCCACTTTTAACAAAACAGTATCATACTTTTTAAATGCCCTATTTATTATTGCAGCTGCAATTTATATGTCAGTTGACTATACTAAATTTCAAAAATTATTAAATAAAAAAATAAAATCAAAAAGTAGTAAAGTAATTGAAACTCTTGATGAAATTAATTTGGGAATGAAAGCTTGATCTAAAGGTTGATTAAAAGACCAGGCCTTTATTTTCTTTTGAACATTTGTCTTTCTTTGATTATTAGGAATTGAATCATTTTTTACCCTTACAGTTATTATGACACTATTTAATTTTGTTCCTTTCTTTGGACCAATTATTGGAGGATTAATAATTTGAATTTATATTTTTACCACTTATGTTTCAGTAAGTGGATCATGAGCTTTCTTTGGACTAATATTTATTCCTTCAAATGTTGTAATTATTTTGGCCCTAATTGCCATTGGTGTAATTCAAACAGTTGAATCACTATGATGAGTTCCCAAAGTTTATGCAAAAGAAATTGACATTAATCCCCTTACTGTATTGCTTTCACTTTCAGTAATTGCTACATTAATTTCACCCCTTTTTACACCCTTGACAATTCCAGCAATTGTAATTGGAAGAGTTGTCTATAAAAACTATTTTGCCAAATATCTAGAATAACTACTTGGTAGTTATTTTTTATTAGACATATGATATAATCTATATAACCAGGAGTTATATTAGATGAAAAATTATTCAACAAATGAAATTAGAAATTTATGATTAAAGTTTTTTTCTGAAACTAAAAATCATAAAATCATTGAGCCAGCACCCCTTATTCCTAAAAATGATGATACTCTTTTGTGAATTAATTCTGGTGTAGCTGCTATTAAAACTTATTTTGATGGTTCAGAAAAATCACCTGCTCCCAGGTTAGTTAATTCTCAACCATCAATTAGAACCAATGATATTGAAAATGTTGGTCGAACAGCAAGACATCATACTTTATTTGAAATGTTGGGAAATTTTTCAATTGGTGATTATTTTAAAAGAGAAGCTATTCATTTTGCCTGAGAATTTTTAACAGATGAAAAATGACTAGGATTTGATTCAGAAAAACTTTATATTACAGTTTATCAAGAAGATGATTTTGCCTATGACATCTGACATAAAGAAATTAAAATTCCTCAAGAAAAAATTATTAAAGGCGATAAATCAACTAACTTTTGAGAAATTGGTCAAGGACCTTGCGGGCCTAATACAGAAATTTTTTATGATCGGGGAGTTGATTATGATCCAGAAAATAAAGGAATAAAATTACTCCAAGATGATATTGACAATGATCGATACCTAGAAGTATGAAACTTGGTTTTTTCGCAATTTAATAATGATGGTAATGGTAATTATAGCGATTTACCAATGCAGAATATTGATACTGGTATGGGTCTTGAAAGAACAGCATCATTGCTACAAGATGCCCCAACTAACTATGAGACAGATCAATTTAAATTAATTATTGAAGATATTGAGAAGGAAACAAATATTAAATTTATTTCAGAGCGTCCTAATCAACATAAGTTTAGTCAAGATGATTTAGAAACTAATATGGCTTTTAAAGCTATTGCCGATCATATTAAGTGTAATGTTTTTTCAATTGCAGATGGTGCTATTTTTTCAAATGAAAAAAGAGGTTATGTTCTAAGAAGACTTCTTAGAAGAGCAGTCAATATGGGAAGAAGACTGGGAATTAAAAGACCTTTTTTATATAAATTAGTTGATGGTATTGTCGAATACCACAAGGAATTTTTTCCAAGACTAAAAAAAAATAAAGATCATGTAATTAAATTAATTAAAATTGAAGAAGAAAAATTTGGAGATACAGTTGAAAAAGGATATGCTAAATTAAATTCAATTATTAAATCAGAAAATAAAATGTCACCTCAAGATGCTTTTTTACTATTTAATTCATATGGTTTTCCAATTGAACTAACAGAAGAAATATGCCTTGAAAATAATATTTCAGTTGATTTAGAGGCTTTTGATAAACTGTTTGAAGAACATAAAACAAAAGCTAAATCATCTTATAAAGCTACTGGAACTATGGCTATTCAATCACAGGCATTAAGTCAACTTGATGTTTCCTCAACTTTTGATTATCAACTTGAAGAAACAAGTTCTAAAGTTGTTGGTATTATTCAAAAAGATAAAGTAGTAGATAAAGTTAGTGGGACTATGCTCCTTGCTTTTGATGTTACACCATTTTATGCAACATCAGGGGGACAAATTGATGATCAAGGTACAATTGGTGATATGAAAGTTGAGGCTCTTGTTAAATCCCCTCACAAAATTACCCTGCATCAAATTACAAGTGATAAAGAAATAAAAATTGGTGATAGTTTTGATTTAAAAATTTGAGATCAAAGATTTAATTTAAGAGCTCATCATTCTGGATCACATTTAATTCATCAGGTTGTAAAAGAACTTTTTGGAGCTGAGGCAAATCAAAGTGGTAAATATGTGGGAAATCATAGATTAAGATTTGACTTTACATGTAGCCAAAAAATACCAAGTGATATTGCCAGTCAAATTGAGACATTAGTAAATAAAAAAATTAATGAAAACAATGATTCTATAATTAAAATTATGCCATATCAGCAAGCTATTGATAAAGGGGCAATTGCTCTGTTTACAGAAAAATACTTAGATGATGTTAGAACAGTAAAAATTGGTGGATCATTTGAATTGTGTGGTGGAACTCATGTATCTAATTCACAAGAAATTGAAGAATTTGTATTAACTTCTTTTGAATCAAAGGGAGCAGGAATATATAGAATTGAAGGTATTTGTACAAAAAAATTAGTAAAAGAATACAATCATAAAAAAAATATTGAATTACAAAACAAATACAATACATTTAAAGTTAAACATCATAATAAAGATTACTTTGTTGAATTTAAAATTAAAGATCAAAGTTATAGAAATAATTTAAAAGATTTTAAATCTTGAAAAAATCATATGGCTAAAGGCAATAGAAAATGGAACAAAGCAATAACAAAAGAATACTTTGTTAAATACTCAGCCCTTCAAGATAATGTTGTGAAAATAAATGATTTTAATGTTCTTTCAATATTTGGTGATATGCCAGCTTCAACTAATAGAGATCTAGTAGCACATTATATTAATAAACTACAAGACTTAATTGTTATAGTTGGATCAAACTTTGACCAAAAATCAACACTTGTGGTTTCGGTTTCAAAATCATACCAAGATAAAATATCAGCTAGTGATATTGTAAATTCAATTAATAAAAAAACTAATATGAAAGGTGGAGGGAACCAAGCTACTGCCCAATCTGGAGGAGAAAATATTTCTAATTTACAAGAGTGTCTAGAAAATATTGAGGAATTTATTAATGTCTAAAATAATGGGAATTGATATTGGAACTGCCTCAATTGGTGTAGCACTAAGTGATTCATTACAAATTATTGCCTCACCACTTGAAACAATCAAATATGAAAATGAAAATAAAGTAGAGTTTATTGAAAAATTATTAAAACTAATTGAAAAGTATAAACCAGAATCAATTGTCTATGGCCTACCTTTAAATATGGATGGAAGTCCATCTACTACAACTATTTATATTAATGAAGTTATTGCAACTGCCAAAGCCAAAATAGATTTAAAGTTTTATCCAGTTGATGAAAGATGAAGCTCTAGGGAATCCCAAAAATTAATTGTAAATGCCAATTTTAAAAAAACCGAAAGAAAATCTAAAAATGATCAAGTAGCAGCTTCCATTATTCTTCAAACATTTTTAGAATCACAAATTTAATTATTTTTGATATAATTAATAAGCTTAGGAGAATATTATAATATGGAAAAAACATTATTAACCAAAGAAGGTCTTGCTGAATTAAAATCAAAGTTAGATAATTTATTAAATGTTGAAAGAGCCAAAGTTATTGAAGAGTTAAAAGTTGCTCGTCAACAAGGAGACTTATCAGAAAATGCTGACTATGATGCTGCCCGAGAAAAACAAGGTCAAATTGAAACTAAAATCAAAGAACTACAATATGTTTTAGATAATCACACAATAATTGTTGAAAAGAAAGCAGTTTCTAAAAGTGATGAAAAAGTAGTTAAGGTTGGAAATAAAATTAAAGTTAAAAATATTGGTTCAACCAAAGCAATTGAATATAAAATTGTTGGATCTTTTGAAGCTAATCCATTTGAAAATAAAATTTCCAATGAATCACCTTTAGCCCAAGCTCTATTGGGCAAAAAAGAAGGAGATACTGTTAAAGTTAAATCAGTTGAACCTTACAAAACAAAAATTCTTAAAATTACAAAGTAAATAACAAACATTGTTATTTTTTTATAAAAAAGTAGGAATTTTTATTTTTTTGACTATATATATTTCAAAGGAGGATTTATGAGAGAATTACAAAACTCTGAATTAGAAAATTTGTATGGTGGTGGCATCTTAGCTGGAATTGGAGTAGCTGTTACTGCAATTGTTGCTATTATTGCATCATATAAAATGCTTTCAGCAAGTGAAGCAAGCGTTAAATTACCTGGTGGAACATCAATGTCTTTTTCAGGAGCCAAAGGCGCCAATAGTGAGCGTCAAGAAACTAAAAGCATTAGTCAGCCCAAGGCAAAATCAAAAGCTATCACTTTAAATCAACTAGATAATGCTCAAAAAAGTTTTTCATCTACACCTAGAAACTTCCTTGTAAAAATTTAGCATTTTACATTGAAGCTTTTTTTGTTATAATAATATGGCTTATTTATCTATATAAGCTACAACCTTTGAAAACAGGCATTCAAGCCTAGCGCCTTAATCAAGAGTCTTAGAATATAGGGGGTACATTTTTATGTATGCAATTATTAAATCTGGTGGCAAGCAATACAAGGTAGAAAAAGGCCAATCAATCTACATTGAAAAGTTAAATGCCAAAGAGGGTGAAAAAGTCACATTTGACCAAGTATTATTTGCCAATGGCAAAATGGGTCAGCCATTGTTAAAAGAAGCAAAAGTCACTGGTAAAGTTGAAAAGCAAGGTAAAGATAAAAAAATCATTGTCTTTAAATATAAACCTAAGAAAAAATCAACTCGTAAAAAAATGGGGCATAGACAACCTTATACAAAAGTATTAATTGATTCAATTGAGGTTTAAAATGACAAATGTTACTATAACTTATCAAAAGGATGTAATTGATAAGTTATCAATTACAGGACATGCCAACTTCAATGATGCTGGAAAAGATATAGTTTGTGCATCGATATCAACATTGACCTTTTATACAATTAATGCATTTGATTATTTAAAAAAAATTGATTTTGTTAAAATCAATATTGATAAAGAAAATCAATTAATTGAATTTATTAAAATTAAAAATGAAGATATGACACAAAATTTGCTTAAGCTACTGGTATTACATTTAAAAGGCTTAAAAGATCAATATCCCAAAAATATTATAATAGAGGAGAAATAATATGACATTAAAATATCAATTACAACTACAATTCTTTGCTTCTAAAAAAGGTGTAGGGTCTACTAAAAATGGTAGAGACTCAGCTGGTAGACGCTTGGGAACCAAAGTTGCTGATGGACAATTTTGCACTGCTGGATCAATTATCTATCGTCAAAGAGGAACAAAAATTTATCCAGGAGTTAATGTTAAAAAAGGTGGAGACGATACTCTTTTTGCAACAATAGATGGTATTGTTAAATTTGAACGTTGAGGAAAATCAAGAAAAATTGCTTCAATTTACCCAAGTGCATAATATAAAAAGGAGCTTTGTAAGGCTTTTTTTATTTAAAATAGAAAAAGGAGATTGCTATGGATTTTATTGATAAGGTATCCCTAAAAGTTTCTGCTGGCAAAGGTGGAGATGGTGTTGTGGCATTTATTAGAGAAAAATATCGACCCAAAGGGGGACCTGGTGGTGGAGATGGTGGAGATGGTGGCTCTATTATTTTTGAAGCTAATGAAGGTCTATCAACTCTTTTACACTTAAAATATAAAAAACACATTAAAGGTCAAGAAGGGCAAAAAGGGGCAAATAAAAATCAGCATGGTAAAAATGCCCCTGACACTATTATTCAAGTACCTTGTGGAACCATTATTAAAGAAGACAATAAAATTATAGCTGATCTTAAAAAGCATGGTTTACAAAAAATAATTGCCAAAGGGGGAATAGGGGGAAAAGGAAATGCTAGATTTGCAACTTCCCGCAACTCTGCACCCCAAATTTCAGAAAATGGTTCACTTGGCCAATCAAAAAATATCGATTTAGAATTACTTGTTTTAGCAGATGTGGGTCTGGTGGGATATCCCTCAGTGGGTAAATCAACAATTATTTCAGTAATTTCAAATGCAAAACCTAAAATTGCTGATTATCATTTTACAACACTTAGCCCCAAACTGGGACTTGTGAAAGTTAATGAAAGTGATTCATTTGTAGTAGCTGACCTACCTGGTTTAATTAAAGGTGCAAGTCTTAAAAAAGGTTTGGGAACAAAATTTTTAAAACATATTACAAGGTGTAGACTAATCTTACATATACTTGATGCATCAGGTGATAATTTAAAAGATTTAGCTGATGATTACAAAACTATCAATAATGAACTTAAAACTTTTGATACAAACCTCCATAAAAAAGAAATGATTGTTGTAGCAAATAAAATTGATGATCTAGCATCTAAAGCTAAAATTGCTAAATTTAAAAAAGTTTTTCCTAAAATTAATGTTTTGGAAATAAGTGCAATTAAAAATCAAAACCTTGATAAATTAATTCAAATTACTTTTGATAAATTAAAAAATATTAAATCAAAGTCTCTAGTTGATAAATCAACTTCAAGCCATGTTAATTATATTTTTGAATCACAACATTTAGATGAGGTAATAATTCAAAATAAAGGAAATGGTATTTGAATTGTATCAGGTAAAAGTATTGATAATGCCCTAATTAGAAACCCAAGAAATACACATCAAAATAAGCTTAGATTTTATAATTTAATCAATAAACTAGGAGTAGAAAACAAATTAATTAAAGCTGGTGCAAAAAATGGTGATACTATTAAAGTTGGTAATTTAGTGCTTGAATTAATAATTTAATTTTTTAATTATTATAAAAAATATCATTTTTTTAACTTTAATATGATAAACTAAAAGAGAGGTAAGTATGAATAATATAAAGAAAATAATCCCTTTATTGATGTCATCTTTTATGATTACATCATGTTGGAAAACTAAAAAAGAACCAAACAAAAATGTAAAAATTGTAGCAACAGATGCAACAAAAGTTATGAATCAAAAAGAATTTCAAAAGGCTAAAAAGCAATGTAATGAAGCTGCAACAAGTTATGACTATTATGAAAATTGTACAATCAATGACACTGATAAAATGATTAGAGTAGGAAATCCAGAAGCAAAACATAAAGTTGTCTTTTTAGATTATGGATATCAAAAAGAAATGAGTGTTGAATCAATTAAAGCAATGATGGAAAAAAGAAGTGCAGATTCACCACAATCACATTTTTATCGTTGATTAATTAATCAAAATGTTGAAGTGATATTTTTAAGACACTCACATCATATGAAAAAAGCTCCATTTAAAAACACTAAAGGTTTTGATACAGAATTTGCAAAACTTGAATTAGAAGAAACAATGGGACATCTCCAAGATGTTATTAGTTATCTATATGCCTTTGGTCAAAAAGTAACTCTTGTTGGTAATGGTTATGGTGGAATGGTTCTTTATCACTACATTTGAAGAAATGGTTTAGATAACATCCAACATATCTTTATTAATGGCGCTAAAGCCGATGTGGTAGATGGCAAATTTAGTCAAAATGCCAAATTTAAAGCAACATTTGGAAGTGATAAAACATTTGCTGATTCAATGATTAAAGGAATTGAAAAAGATTATACATCAGATTTATATGATGTTAGCCTGGAAAAAGTTACAATCATTCAAGGTGAAGGTGATTATCTAGTTGGTGAACCAAACCAAAAGGAAAAAGATTTATTTAAAAGATCACAATCAATATATCAATATATAAATAAAGCAAAACTTGATCAATGACTTAAAAACTATGAAAAACAAGCTGGTTTCCAATGATCATACAAGGGATATACTAATGATTCAACAGTAGCTGGTCATTATGCATATATGCTTAATCAAGAATGATTTGAAGAAAATGTTCTTAAAAAACTTAAGTGAGACAAAGCAACTGAAGGAAATAGTAAATATAGTTTTTATTCAAATTAAATAAAGAAATTGGCTTAAGCCAATTTTTCTTTAATTAATTTTGCAATTTGATAAGCAACAAGTGTCTTATCAATATTTTCTAACTGGATTTGTCCATCTTTACTAATAATGGCACCTGTAAAATAATTGCTATTCATAGTTTCTAATTTATTTCAAATCATCATATCAAGATTTAAGTTATCTTTTTTGATAAGGGCATTTTCTATATCATCATCAGCTTTAAAGCCAACAATTTTAGTACTGCTATCTTTTGATAGTTTTTTAATTATATCTAAAGTAGGTATTGCTTTAAGATTAAATTCTTGATCTTTTTTAATTTTGGACTCTTGTTTATTAAATTTAAAATTAGAAATAGCGCCAACTGCAACATAAATATCATAATTTTTTGCTAAATTATAAATATCTTTATGACTAACATTTGCTACATTAATTGCCTTAACATTAAATCCCATTAGTTTGAGATTTTTAATAATTAACTTTCCAAATTTTCCTGAAGAATTATTAGTAATATATCTTATTGGATCAATATATTCCTTTGATGCTCCATATGAAACCAAGATACTTTTTTTAAGTGGTGATAATGTAATGTTTTCAATTGCCTCTACAATTTCATCTATTTCCGACATTCGTCCCCAACCTTGATAGCCCTCAGCTAACATTCCATAATTAGGGCCAATAATAAAATGGCCATTATCTTCTAATCATTTAAGGTGATTGCGCTTAATTGTACCTTCTAGCATTTTGTCATTCATAGCTGGTACAAAAAGAATTTTTTGATCTGCAGCTAAAAGAGTAGATAGAGCAATGTTATCTCCATATCCTGCTACAAATTTGGCAATAGTATTGGCAGTTGCAGGAACTACTACAAATAAATCAGTGTTTTTTGCCAAAAATATATGTTCGGTGTTTTCTTTTAAGTTCTTATTAATATCAATAGTAATCATATTTTTTAGATCATCAAAATATTCAATTGCCCTTGGAGTAGCAATAACATTAACATTAAAATTTCTGGCTTTTAGTTGAGCTATTAAATTAGCTAATTTAACTAAAGCAACAGATGCACTTGCAACAAGTGTAATATTTTTCATAAATTTATTATATAATTTATTTAGGAAAAATATAAGATATGATTTTAACAATAGATATTGGCAATAGTGCCCTTTCATTTAAATTTGAATCTAGTAAGACAGCATACACTGTTTTACTCTCAATTAAAAAAGCTAAAAATCAAAAAGATATTGATAGCTTTTTAAAAAACTTTTTAACAGACAAAAACATTGATCCCAAATATGTAAAAGACATTGTAATTTGTTCAGTTGTAGATTCTACAAAAGAAATTTTAGTAAAATCATTAAATAAAATATTTAATGCTAAAATCAGATGTTTAATTTGAAATAAACAAAATATTATTAAAATTAAAATTGATACACCAGAAAAACTAGGTGCTGATATGATTGCAACTGCAATTGGTGCAGCAGAGAAATATAAAAATGATATTTGTATAATTGATCTTGGAACTGCATCAACTATTTCTGTAATTAATCGTAAAAAGGAATTTCTTGCATACAATATTATGCCAGGAATTAAAATCCAATTTGAATCACTTGCTAATGAAACATTTAAACTTCCAGAAGTTAAACCAAAACACTCAAAAGATATTTTAGGCAAAAATACCCAAGATGCTATTTTATCAGGAGTTTTAAGGGGGCATGCTAATTCGATTAATCACTTTATTAATCAAATTAATACTAGCTTTCCTGATTTAACAATTATATTAACTGGCGGTTTTTCTCAATATGTTAGAAATTATCTAACATTTAATCATAAGTTTTATCCTGATATAATTCATGATGGTTTAAAAAAATTAATTAAATAAAAAAATATTAAAAATTTAGACTTTTTATTTAGCTTGTTTATTATGGACAAACCTTTTTTAAATTATTTAATTATTTGATTTTTTTACTTTCAGGACCATATAAGGTAAAATAATATAACAATAATAAAGGGAGAATTATGAATTTAATTGAAAATTGTATAGATAAATTATCTAAATTAGATAACAAAATCAAAATTGCTTTTGTTGAGGGTAATTCTTGTCGGATGATTAAGGCTGCAAAAGAACTAAAAGCAAAAAATGTTTTAGAACCAATTATGATTTTTGAAACTACTAAATCTTTTGAAGAAAACAAAAATGATTTAGATGGTTTTGAAACATTTATAATCGATCAAAGAGAAGATGAAATCAAAGAGCTTGCTAAAAAATATCAAGAACTAAGAAATGGAAAAGAAGATTTTGCACAATCATTTGCTAATTTACAAAAAGCAGAGTTTGTAGCAGCAATGTTAATGCAAAGCGGTAAAGCAGATGGAGCATTAGGTGGAGTTCATTTACCTACAAGCAAAATTCTTAAAGCTGCTTTTAAGACCATTGGATCAAAGGAAGATATTAAAACTATATCTTCAATTATGATTATGGCAAAGGATAAAGAAACATATCTATTTGGAGATATTTCAGTAAATCCAGATCCAGATGCACACCAACTTGCTGATATAGCCCAAAATGCAAGTGAATTTGCCAAAGGTTTTGATATTGATCAAAAACTTGCATTTCTATCATTTTCAACATCAGGTTCAGCCTCAAATCACCAAACTCAAAAAGTAATTGAGGCAACCAAAGAATATAATTTACGAAAAATTTCACAATATGATGCAATTGGAGAAGTGCAATTTGATGCAGCTTTTGTTGATTCGATTAAAGATCAAAAATATAAATATGATTATGGTTTTAAGGGAACAGCAAAAATCTTTATCTTTCCAGATCTAAATGCTGGAAATATTGGTTATAAAATTGCTCAAAGAATGGGAAATTGATCAGCAATGGGACCAATTATCACTGGTTTAAAAAAACCATATAACGATTTATCAAGGGGATCAACAGTGCAAAACATTGTTGATTCAGCAATTGTTACTGCTATGCAAGCATTAAATGCCCAAGGAGGATAATATGAGTAAAATACTAGTTATTAATGCTGGTTCATCAACTATTAAATGAAAAGTATTTGCCCAAGATAATTTAACTATAATTGCTGAGGGAGTAGCTGATAGAATTGGTATTGATGGCATTTTAGAAACAAAATTCAATGGTGAAAAACACAAAGTTGAACAATTACTAAAAGACCATGTAAAAGCAATGGATGCACTTTTGGAACAAATGCAATCATTAAAAATAATTTCTGATATTTCAGAAATTTCATCCATTGGACATAGGGTTGTTCATGGCGGAGAAGAATTTAGTCAATCAGTAATTTTAAATGAACAAAACATTAAAAAAATTGCTGATTTATCAGTTCTTGCACCTCTACATAATCCTAATGCAGTTAGTGTAATTAAGGCTTGTTTAGAAATTTTTGGAAAAGATATTTTTCAAACTGCAACATTTGATACATCTTTCCATACAACAATTCCATCAGTTAATTCAACATATCCAATTAATGCTAATTTAGCAGAAGAGCTAAAAATTAAAAAATATGGATTTCATGGAACTTCACACCGTTATATTACAAATAAATTAAAAGAAATTTTAAATAAAGATTCAGTAACATTTATCAATGCCCATATTGGTAATGGAGCATCAATATGTGCCATTAAAGATAATAAATCATTTGATACAACAATGGGTCTTACACCACTTTCGGGGGTAATGATGGGTACAAGATCAGGAGATATTGATCCTTCAATTATTAAATTTATTATGGATAATAAAAAAATATCAATTGATGAAGTTGATGCTATTTTAAATAAAGAATCAGGAATGAAAGGTGTTTCAAAAATCTCTCCAGATATGAGAGATATTCTAGCTGCAATTGATAAAAATGACAGTCAAGCTATCTTTGCATATGAGCTATATGTACAAAGTGCAGTTGATGTTATTGCCAAATATGCCAATAAGCTAGAACACAAAATAGATGCCCTCGTCTTTACAGCTGGTATTGGTGAAAACGATTCATATTTTAGAAAAAGTGTTGTTAAAAAACTGACATTTGATAAAATAAGTATTGATTTTAAAGAAAATAAAATCATAAGCGATGAACCTAGAAAAATATCAAATGATGATTCTAATCTTGATATTTTTGTAGTCCCAACAGATGAGGAACTATTAATCGCACAAGACAATAAAGAATTAAAAAAATAAAAACAAGTATTTTTAATTGACTAACTACTAAAAACTATATTAAAAAATAAATAATACTATAAAAAACAAAATAATACTATAAAAAACAAAATAATACTATAAAAAACAAAATAATACTATAAAAAACAAAATAATACTATAAAAAACAAATAATACTATAAAAAAATCAATCAATTCAAAAATCTATGAAAAAAAAGAAAAGACAAGTTTACAAATTGAATTATAGTTTAATTATAAGAAGGAATACATATTGAAAAAGATAACAAAAGTGATAGTAGTTGGCGTCAATCATGCCGGAACATCTTTTATTAGAACACTAGCAATGCTTGATAAAAAAATAAAAATTAATGCCTATGATAGAAATGATAATATTTCATTTCTAGGCTGTGGTATTGCACTTTGAGTAGGAGGAGAATTTAAGGACCCAAATGGTCTATTTTACTCAACACATGAAACATTAGAAAATGTTTATAAAGCTAATGTTAAAATGGAACATGATGTTATTGAAATTAACACAAAGAAAAAATATGTAGTTGTAAAAGATCTAAAGACAGGAAAAACAAAAACTGATAAATTTGACAAATTAGTTTATGCTGGTGGAACATGACCAATTAAACTCCCAGTTGAAGGTGCTGATCTAAAGGGAATTCACTTTTCAAAAATCTTCCAACATGCCAAAGTTATTAAAAGTGCATGTAACTCTAAAAAAGTTAAAGATGTTGTAATTATTGGTGCTGGATATATTGGAATTGAGCTTGTAGAAGCATTCCACAAAGCTGGTAAAAAAGTAACTCTTATTGATATGGTAAATAGAGTTATTCCAAGATACTTTGATCCTGAGTTTACAACACCTCTAATGAATACAATGAAAAAAGAGGGCATTAAACTGGCAATGGGACAAATGACAACTGGATTTATCGGTGATAAAAAAGGTAATGTTACTCATGTTAAAACAAATAAAGGAAAATTCAAAGCTGATATTGTAATTTCTGCTGTGGGATTTAATGCTAATACTAAATTACTTGAAGGTCAGGTAAGAATGAATCCAAGAAAAGCCATTGTTGTAAATCAACACCAAGAAACATCTAAAAAAGGAGTTTATGCAATTGGTGATTCAACATGCATTAAACATAATCAATTAGGTGCAGCTCATGTTGCCCTTGCAACTAATGCTGTTAAAACTGGTCTTGCAGCAGCTTGACACATTGTTAATGGAGCTAAAGCTACAAAATTCCCAGGAGTTAATGGAACAAATGCAATTGCCGTATTTGACTACAATTATTCTTCAACAGGGCTATCTGAAGAATCAGCAAAAGCATTTAAAATTCCTCATGCCATAGCTTATTTAGAAGATAAAGACAGACCAGAATTTATGCATGATGCCCAAGATGTATCATTTAAAATTGTTTATGATCCAAAAACACTTAAACTAATTGGGGCACAAGTTGGATCAAGATATGTAAATCACGCTGAGGTAATGTATGCCTTTTCACTTGCACTATCAAAAGGAATGACACTTCCTGAAATTGCCTTAATGGATGTTTATTTCCTTCCCCACTTCAATAAACCATTTAATTTTATGCTAAGAACTGTAATGAAAGCTATGGGTCTAGATTACAACGAGTATGAAAAAAACTTTAAAAAACCTAAAAAGAAAGCCAAAAAGAAAACTACAAAAAAATCTAAAAGAAATAATTTAAAAAATCTGTTATAAACAGATTTTTTTATTTATTATTTGATAATACAATTCCCATCATAAATGCACATATTCCAATCATTCACCAAGGTAAAATAAATGTAAAGAACAGGCCGATTACCCAACCTACTTCAAAACCGTATAGTGCATATAGAAATGGTCCATAAACTAATGCAATTGTTAAAATTAACATTTTAATAAAGCGATGTTTTTTCTTTATGGTTCAAATTAATTCAGCATTACCATTTCTAAAATTACTTATTATAAAATAAAAGACTAATGTTAAAAAAATAAATGCACCTGGAAAATATATTAGAGACTCCATTAATTGTATATCCATATTTTACTCCTTTATGTGATTATAGCATAAAAATTTAATTAGCTTAAAAACAGGACACAATTATTTTTAAAAATAAATTATAATATTATTATGATAAAAAATAGAGAAATAGCTTTTAATGCTATAACAATAGCAATAGTTATATTATTAACAATTATCAAACCACTAGGTTATCCAATTATTGGGCCAATTTCTGCTACTACTGTTCACATCCCAATATTAATTGCCATTGGATATTATAAAAAATTACCACAAGCCATAATGTTTGGTTTGGTTTTTGGAATTTCATCAATGATTTCAAATGCTCTGGTTCCAAGCCTTTTTTCACCTCTATTTTTAAATCCATTAATTTCAGTTCTCCCAAGAGTTGCAATGGCAATTGTTGCTTATTTTGCTTTTAAAAAATTTACAGCACCAATTGCAGCATTTATTGGATCATATGCCAATAGCCTATTTGTTTTAGGAGCACTTGGTTTAATTTATAAAAGCAAAATTGAATTTATGTCTTTTCCATTTTGACCTTGAGTTCAAGGAATAATAATAAGTAATGCTCTTGTAGAAGCGGTTATGGCCGCTATAATTGTCTCAGCTTTACTTAAAATTTTGAAAAAAAGATATAATAAGTATATGGAATGAAATAGAGAAATATTTAAAGTTAATAACTTATGAAATGAGTTTTTAAGCAAGGAAATAGAAAAAGAATATTTTAAAGATATCGTTGATTTTTTAAATGCTAATAATCATCAAATAATTTTTCCTAAAAAAGAGGATGTTTTTAATGCATTTAAACTTTGCAATTTAGATAATGTTAAAGTTGTAATATTAGGTCAAGATCCATATCATGGTTATAATCAAGCTAATGGTTTGGCTTTTTCTGTTAATCTAGGAATTAAAAATCCTCCCTCATTATCTAATATGTATAAAGAACTCACAGAAGACTTAGGAATTACAAGACAAAACGGTGATTTAACAAGTTGAGCCAAGCAAGGAGTTTTTATGCTAAACAATACTTTAACAGTATTTAAAGGAATGGCTAATTCTCATAGAGATATTGGTTGAAATACTTTTACTAATAATGTTATTAAATATTTAGATCAAGAAGTACAACCAATCTTTTTGCTTTGGGGAAGCTTTGCTCAAAAAAAAGCAAAGCTCATCAAGCATTCCCAAATTCTAAAGGCACCCCACCCTTCGCCTTTATCAGCTTATCGGGGATTTTTTGGATCAAAACCTTACTCAAAAATTAATAAAATATTAAAAGAAAATAATAAAAAACAAATAGATTGGAGATAGATATGGCAAATAAAAAAGAAATCATCAAAGCTTTTAAAAATAATGAGGTAGTTATATTTCCAACTGATACTGTTTGGGGTATTGGCGCTTTATATTCACAAGAAAATTCTATTAAAGTTGCCAAAATTAAAGGGAATCTATTAGATAAAAAATATACTGTAATGTTTAAAGATAAATATCAGGCACTAAAACATTGAAAAGAAAATGAGTTTTTAACAAATATTGTTAAAAAACATTTTCCTGGAGATTTAACAATAATTGCCCCCACTAAAAATAAAGATGAATTTTTAGGAATTAGAATTCCAGATGATAAAGTACTTTTATCAATAATTAAGGAAGTAGGACCTATTATTGCAACATCAGCTAATTTATCAGGAAAACCACCATTAAATAGTAAAAAAGATTTAAAAGCAACTTTTAAAAATATAAAAATTTTAGATGGAGTCCCTGGTGGAAAAAGTCCATCTACTATTATAAAGGTTGTAAATGATAACATTACTATAATAAGACAAGGAGATAAAGTATTATAAATACTTTAATTTTTTTTGGTATAATTAAACAAAGTTATTAAGGAATTATTATCTATGACAAAAATTGCTATAGGGGCAGACCACGGTGGTTTTGCTCTTAAAGAAGCTATTAAAAAACATTTAGAAAAAAGCAACCTTGAAGTAGTGGATTTTGGAACAAATTCAGATGCTTCAGTTGATTATCCAGATTTTGGCCATGCTGTGGCAAATTTTGTTATAAAGGAAAAAGCTATAGGTATTGCTATTTGTGGCTCTGGAATCGGTATTTCAATTACTGCCAATCGTCATAAAGGAATTAGATGTGGACTAATTAGAGAAGTTGATGAAGTAATATTATCAAGACTTCACAACAATATAAATATGATTGCCCTTGGAGGGAGATTTACTCCAGTTGATAAAGCATTAAAAATTGTTGATGCTTTTATTAAATCAGAATATGAAGGCGGTCGCCACAATAAAAGAATAGAAAAAATAGAGGATTTTTCAAATGAAAATAAATGCTAAAATTACCAAATCATTGAAAGATGAATTAAAAAGACAAAGAGAACATATTGAACTAATTGCCTCAGAAAACTTTGCTTCAAAAGAAGTCATGGAACTAACTGGTTCAATATTTACTAATAAATATGCAGAAGGTTATCCAGGCAAAAGATATTATGGAGGATGTGAAAATGTTGATATTGTTGAACAATTAGCCATTGATACATTAAAAGAAATTTTTAAGGTAGATCATGCCAATGTTCAACCACATTCAGGATCGCAAGCCAATGCTGCTGTTTATAAAGCTCTTGATATTAAGCCAGGAGATACAATTTTAGGAATGGATCTTGCAGCTGGGGGACATTTAACTCATGGATATAAAATGAACTTTTCAGGCGATCTTTATAAATCAATATCCTATGGTGTTGATAAGAAAACTGGAAGAATTGATATGAGTGAAGTTGCAAAACTTGCTAAAAAGCATAAACCTAAAGTTATTATAGTTGGAGCATCTGCTTATTCAAGAAAACTTAACTTTAAAAAGTTTTCAGAAATTGCCAAAAAGAATAAAGCCTATCTTTGAGCAGATATTGCCCATATTGCAGGATTAATTGCTGGAGGACAACATCCCTCACCTGCTAAGTATTGTGATGTTATTACATCTACTACTCACAAAACTCTAAGAGGTCCACGGGGCGGAATTATTATGTCTAAAAAAGAGTTAGCTAAAAGAGTTGACTTTTCAATTTTTCCATATTTTCAAGGAGGACCACTTGAAAATATCATTGCTGCTAAAGCTCAATGTTTTATTGAAGCTAAAACTCCTGCATTTAAAAAGTATGCAAAACAGGTTGTATCAAATTCCAAAGCTTTTGCTGCTAAATTAAAATCACTTAAAGTAAAAGTGGTTACTGGAGGAACTGATAACCATCTCTTTACTTTTAATGTAAAAGATACATGAGGAATTACTGGCAAAGATGCAGAAAAGATTTTACATTCAGTAAATATTACTACAAATAAAAACATGATTCCATTTGATAGTGAATCACCATTTAAAACTTCAGGAATTAGAGTAGGAACTCCTGCTATGACAACTAGGGGTTATAAAGAAAAAGAATTTAGACTAGTTGCTAATTTAATTTATCAAGCCCTAGAAAATAGAAATGATCAAAAGAAATTGAAAGTAATTAAAAATAAAGTAATTGCTTTAAATAGAAAGTTTCCACTTTATAAAGGAATGAAATAATGAAACTAGATTTTTCCAAGTATCATTGATTAATGATTGGATCTAATATTGGTGCAACTATTTTAGTATCAATACTAATTGGCCTCTGGCTTGATAGTAAGTATAATACTAAACCAAAGTTTTTGCTAATATTTTTAGCTCTTGCTATTTTCCACACATTTTTCTTAATTTGGAATATTAATCGGAAATTAAATAAGGAGAAATAAAATGGATGTTAAAACAGTATGAAAATATTATTTACTAATAAATCTGCCATTACTTGCAATTTTATTTGCATTATTTAGATCAAAGGCATTAATTGGTTATGTAATAGGAATTGTACTGGCACTTATTCAAATTTGATTTAATTTCTTTAAAAGTCAATCTCTACTTGAAGACCATTTAGTTTATGGAGGCAAAAAAATAGTTTTACATAAAGGTATGTTTTTATTCTTTATTATTCATTTTATTATTTTACTAATTGTCTTAAAAAAATGAGGTTTAAATGGCTTTTTGGCCACAACAGTACCGTTGTGATTACAAAAAGTAGCATACATGCTTGCACTAAAAGAACAATAAGGAAGGGAGGTGTTAATTAGTGATCAAAATACAAACTCAGCTTTTGAGTTTACTATTACTTATGGTAATACTGATAGTATTTACATTTTACTATCGCCAAAAACTAGCAAAAGCTAACCCATTAAAAGCCCCAAAAGGGATAATTTTAATAATGGAAAATTATGTATCAATAGTTGATGGTTTAGTTGAAGAAAATCTAGGTAAAAAATGGGTAGTTAAATTTGGCCCATACATTGGAACTTTAGGTTATCTATTATTTATCGGTACAGCTATTGGAATATTTGGAATAACTCCAGTTACCTCATCGCTTTCATTTACGTTTGCTTTGGGAACCATAACTTTTTCAATGATGCAAATAGTATCATTTAGATCAAAAGGTTGGGGATGATTTAAAGGACTTGCAGAACCATTTGCTATCTTTATTCCAGTAAACATCCTTGCTATGTGAGCCCCACTTATTTCAATTTCACTACGTTTATTTGCCAACATTTTAGCTGGTGCCATTATTGTAAAAATGGGATATACTTTTACTGGATGATTATCATCATCTGTTGGATCGCCAATTGACATCATAGGAGTATTAGTCGGTCCATTCTTCCACGCATATTTTGATTTATTTGCGGGACTAATACAAACAATAGTGTTTATTTCACTAACTGTAATTTACATTTCACAAGAACAATAAGGAGAAAGATATGGAATTATTAACATTTATTACATTTGCAGCAAATGTTGCCCAAGATTTTGGACCTTTACAAAAGGGTTTAATGGCTTTGGGGGCAGGTCTTGCTGTTACAACTGGGGTTGGAGCTGGTATTGGGCAGGGCATTGCTGCTGGTAGAGCTTGTGAAGCTGTTGGGAGAAATCCTGAAGCTGAAGGAAAAATTCGAACAACAATGATTCTAGGGATTGCCCTGGCAGAAACAACAGGTCTATATGGTCTGGTTGTCTCAATTCTAATTCTATTTGTATTTTAGAATTAAAAACTAAACTATAAAAATTAAAGAAAGGATCTATTATGGATATACCTGTAAAAGAATGGCTCTGACCCAATTGGGCAACATTTACTACCACACTTTTAGTACTGGCTTTTAGCTACTATCTTTTTAGAAAACATCTCTTTGGACCTACCAGAGAATTTATGAAAAAGCGTTCAAATTTTATTGATAAAAATATCAAAGATTCAATTCAGGCAAAAGATCAAGCTCAAAAAGAGCTAGATAATGCTCAAAAAGAATTTGACAAGTCAATAAAAGATGCTGCTAGTTATCTTGAAGGCAAGATGTCAGTTGCTGATCAAAAAGCACAACAACTTATTGATAATACAAAAGCTGATTTAAGCCAACTAAAAGAAACAACCAGAGAAGCATTAAGTAATGCTGAGGCTGAAGCAAGAAAAAATCTTAAAAAAGAAGTTGCAGAAATTTCAATTGCTGCTGCATCAAAAGTTTTGCAAAGAGAAATTGATGAAAAAGATAGTGCTAAATTAGTTGATGATTTTATTAAGGATATTAATTAATGAGTAATAACCTTGGTTATAGTCAAGCCCTTTTTGATTTAGCATTAGAGCATAAAAAATTAGATGAATTTAAAAATAACTCTTTAGATTTACTAGAAATTTTAACTCAAAATCCCCACTTTCTTAAAACTCTTAGTTCAAGACAAGTGTTAAAAGAAGAGAAAAAGAAATTTCTTGATAAGATATTTGCAAACAAAGTAGAGCCATTATTACTAGTTGGTTTAAAAGTCATGATTGATCACAATAAATTTTATAGTTTAGAAAAAACCTTAAGTGAACTAAACTCACTTATAAATAAAAAGCTTAATTTAAAAGAAGGAATTGTTTATTCTTCAAAAAAATTAAAAAATGAAGATATTAAAAATATTACAAAGAAATTAGAAAAGAAATTCAATTCTAAAATTGAATTAAAAAATTTAGTCGATAAAAAACTTATTGATGGAATTAAAGTAATTGTCGATAACAATGTTATTGATAACTCAATTCTCTTAAAACTACAAAAACTAAAAGAAGAAATTATAGAAGGATAAAAATATGGCATTAGATATATCAAATATTTCAAGTTTAATTAAAAAACAAATAGAAAATTATGAAAACAAAATTCAAAGCGATGCAATTGGTACGGTTATTTCAGTAGGTGATGGTATTGCAACAGTTGATGGACTATCAGAAGTTGTTGTTTCAGAATTGGTAAAATTTCAAAACGGTACTTTTGGTATGGCCCTTAACTTAGAAGAGGATTTTGTTGGTGTAGTTATTATGGGAGATGACTCAGGTATTGTTGAGGGATCAAAAGTTTCAAGAACAGAAGAAATCATTAAGGTTCCTGTTGGAGATCAAATGCTAGGAAGAGTAGTTGATTCCCTGGGAGCTGCCCTTGATGGTAAAGCAGAAATTTCTTCTAGAAAAACAAGACCCATTGAAAGAATTGCTCCTGGAGTTATGAAAAGAAAATCAGTTGATGTTCCTCTAGAAACAGGATTAAAAATCATCGATTCTTTAATTCCTATTGGAAGAGGACAAAGAGAATTGATTATTGGTGATAGACAAACTGGTAAAACAGCTGTTGCTATTGATGCCATTATTAATCAAAAAGAAACAAATGTTAAATGTGTTTATGTGGCAATTGGTCAAAAAGCTTCAACAGTTGCCCAAATTTTTGAAAAATTAAAACAACATAAAGCAATGGAGTATACAACAATTGTTGCAGCTACTGCATCTAATGCAGCTTCAATGCAATATATTGCTCCTTATTCAGGAATGGCAATTGCTGAAGAATGAATGGAAAAAGGAGATGATGTTTTAATTATCTTTGATGATTTATCAAAGCAAGCTGTAGCCTATAGGACAATGTCACTTCTACTAAGAAGACCACCAGGTAGAGAGGCATATCCAGGAGATGTTTTCTACCTGCATTCAAGATTGCTTGAAAGAGCATGTCGCTTAAATGAAGCTAATGGTGGAGGTTCAATTACTGCCCTACCTATTGTTGAAACACAAGGAGGAGATATCTCTGCTTATATTCCTACAAACGTTATTTCTATTACTGATGGACAAATCTTTATGATGTCTGAGCTATTTAATGCCGGAAAAAGACCAGCAGTGGACCCTGGTCTTTCAGTTTCCAGAGTTGGATCATCAGCCCAAATTAAGGCAATTAAGCAAGTTGCTGGTTCTTTAAAATTAGAACTAGCTCAATATAATGAACTTGCTGCCTTTGCTCAATTTGGTTCAGATCTTGATGCTTCTACAAAAGAAATCCTTGATCATGGTGCCAAAGTAACTGAAGTGTTAAAACAAGCTCAATACTCACCACTTGATCAAGTTGATCAAGCCCTAATTTTATTTGCAGTTAAGCATCGCTTTATTAAAGATATTGATATTGATAAATTAGGTGATTATCAAGAACATCTAGTTAGAGAAGTAAAAAGCAGCCCTGCTTATAAAAAACTTGCCACAACTAAAGATATTGATGATAAACTAGAAAAAGATTTATCTAAAGAAGTTAACAAAGCTACAAGTTCATTTATGAAATTTAATAAGCAGAAAAACAATGCCAACATTAGATAAAATTAAAACAAGAATCTCATCTGTTAAATCCACTTCAAAAATTACCAAAGCCATGGAACTTGTAGCAACAGCCAAAATTAGAAGAGCAAGAGAAAACTTTGATAAAACCCAAAGTTATTATCAAATTCTTATTGATAATGTAGCTGACATTGCCGATAAAATAGAAGAGAAAAAAACACGGTATTTAAGTCAAGAGCCAGGCAATACAATTTGAATTATCTTATCATCAGATCTGGGATTATGTGGTGGTTATAATTCTAATAATGTCAAAATGCTTAAAGAACATTATAAAAAAGGTGATGCAATTTTAGCAATTGGTTTAAAAGCTCAATCACTGCTAAGAACTCAGAATTTAAACTTTGAGCATGGTTATAGTCAAATTGTTAATCACTTTTCAACTCAAGATGCTATTAAAGTTGTAGATGATGCCCTAAATCTCTTTAATCAAAATAAAGGTTATAGCTCTATTAAATTAATTGCTTCTAAATTTATTAATAATGCTACATTTGAGCCTGAATCAATTAATTTAATACCCATATTACAAGAAAATTTACAAACCTCACAAAGGGAAAAAGAAACAGTTAAGACAATTACTACATTTGAACAATCACCCCAAAAAATTATTGATAGTGTTGTTCCCATGTTTCTAACTTATAGTCTCTTTGCCAAAGTTAGTGAAGCAAAACTTATTGAACAAGCATCAAGAAGAATTGCAATGGAGGCAGCAACTAAAAATGCCAATGAATTGCTTGATGATTTAAAAATTCAATATAACCAACAAAGACAAGCAAACATTACCCAGGAGATCTCAGAAATTATTGCTGGATCAAATACATAGGAGAAAGAAATGAAAAATATTGGAATTATTTCACAAATTAAAGGACCTGTTGTTGATATTAAATTTGCAACATCAAAACTACCAGATCTCTATAATGCCATTGTGATTAAAAATGGTAAAGAAGATATTACAGTAGAAGTAGCACAACACATCGGTGATGATGTGGTTAGGTGTATTGCTATGGCTGCAACTGAGGGATTAAAAAGAGGACTAGAAGCCTATGATAGTGGAGGACCAATTGCTGTACCAGTTGGTGATGCAACTTTGGGAAGAATGTTTAATGTCCTAGGTGATCCCATTGATGAAAAACCAGCACCTAAAGCACCAAGAGAGGCAATTCATAGACCTGCCCCTACTTTTACTGATCAATCTTCAACTGCTGAGATTTTAGAAACAGGTATTAAAGTTGTTGATTTACTTTGTCCTTATGCCAAAGGTGGTAAAATTGGATTATTTGGAGGAGCTGGTGTTGGTAAAACAGTTCTTATCCAAGAATTAATTAACAACATTGCCAAAGAACATGGTGGGGTATCATGTTTTGCTGGTGTTGGTGAACGTTCAAGGGAAGGTAATGATCTTTATTATGAAATGGAAGAAGCTGGTGTTTTAAATAAAACAACACTTGTTTTTGGACAAATGAATGAACCACCAGGGGCCAGAATGAGAGTGGCACTATCAGCTTTGACAATGGCTGAACAATTTAGAGATAAACAAAACCAAGATGTTCTACTTTTTGTCGATAACATTTTTAGATTCTCACAAGCTGGTTCAGAGGTATCTGCTCTACTTGGACGTATGCCTTCTGCTGTTGGTTACCAACCAACACTAGCTACAGAAATGGGTGTGCTTCAAGAAAGAATTACATCAACTGCAACTGGATCAATTACATCTGTTCAAGCAGTTTATGTTCCAGCTGATGATCTAACTGACCCAGCTCCTGCTACTACTTTTACCCATCTAGATGCCAAAACGGTTCTTTCAAGACAAATTGCATCACTAGGTATTTATCCAGCTATTGATCCCCTTGATTCATCATCAAGAATGTTAGATCCCCAAGTTGTGGGACAAGAACACTATCAAACAGCAACCAGAGTTGTCCAAATTCTTCAAAGATTTAAGGAACTACAAGACATTATTGCTATTCTAGGTATGGATGAGCTATCAGAAGAAGATAAAAAAGTAGTCTATAGAGCCAGAAGAATTAGAAACTTTTTATCACAACCATTTCATGTTGCCGAGAAATTTTCAGGCAAAGCTGGAAAATTTGTTCAACTAAAAGATACAATTAAGGGCTTTAAAGAAATTCTTGATGGTAAACATGATGCTGTTGCTGAAAATAAATTTCTATATATTGGTTCAATTGATGAATTAAAATAGGTACTAATAATGAATTTAATTAAATTAAAAATTTTAACACCAGAGGGAATATTTTTAGAACAAGAAGTTTATCGTATTGATATTAAAACTATTACAGGAGATATTGGTATCTTAGCCAATCACATCCCTCTAGTTTCATCAATAGATATTGGACGATTACAACTTTTAGATGCCAAAGAAAAACCGATGCATTATGCCTTGCATGGTGGTCTTTTAAATGTTGCTAAAAAAGAAACTGTTATTATTACCAATGCCATTGAGCCAAAAGATAAAATAGATAAAAAAAGAGCAGAGCTTGCTAAGATAAATGCCACAAAAGCCCTTAATAATAAAGGCCAAGATATGAATCAAAAAGCATATGAACTTGCTTTAAAAAGAGCAATTACTAGATTAAATGTTTAATCTCTTTTTGTTTTGATATATAATATATAAGAGAAAATAAGGAGTTTACATGAACAAAATCACATCACTATTAGTTGCTACACTTACAGTTGCTGCTTGCTCTAAATCTAAAAATGACACTAAAAAAGATGGAAATAAAAAAACTAACAAAGCTGTTGTACAAAGTAAATATGTTGCCTATCCCCTTAATCGGGTAGGTTATATTACTGAGTTAAATGATACTTTAAAAGATAATTATTTTAGAAAATCAATAAATGATTTTCAAGATAAATATAAGTATCGTTTGGATGGAACAGAGGATGCTGCTTACCGTATGAAGTTTTCAACTACAAGGGCATATTCAACTGATTCTGCCAAAGAGTATAAATTAGCTTTTGAAAGATTAAACCAAAATAATGTTGGACTAACATTTGTGGAAAATGATTCTATTTTTAGAAAACTAATTGAAGCTAAATCAGGTAAAACAACATATAACCTGTGAAAAGAAATTATGAAAAATGAAATTTACAAGGGACATATTGTTATTATTGGTAAAGATTCTAGATTTTATAGAAACCAAGAAGATAAAATTGGAGTTGGTAAAGAAAAATGAGAATGAAAATCAGATAAAATTGCCACTTTTGAATATTCAGAAATCATTTCTGCATATTATATGGGATACATTACTCAATACACATTTGGCCTGACTAAAGAAGGGACTAAAAAAACAGTTGGTTATGTAGTTGCCGCCACTTATGAACAACCTCACCAAAAAACCAAAAACATTAAAAAAGCTATTGCTTTTAGAAAAGGGGTTGAAGATGCTATAAAAGAAAAAGCAACGGGGGCAGCCACTTTTGCTCTAAAAACTCAAACCACAACTGATAGTGATGGAGAAACTCTTGTAAGGCCAGCAACTGATTTAGAACAAATTATTCCTAATTTAATTAAATCAAGTAATTATAAAGATAAAGATCATTCAATTGTTTATGTTGCTGGGGCCTCATCTGTATATAATGAATTAATTAGTGGCTTTTTAGTTGAAGTACAAGCAAATAACAAAAATGGTCATAAATTAGTTGGTGATTATGGCGCAACAACAGCTGGTGATTTATTTGATGCATCAAGTGATACAAATTATGTAGAAGCAAAAAAAACTAATGACGATGATGAGGAAGTAATTGTAAAAGATAAATCAGTTGTAGGTAGAGTAGTGATGCACTATAACAAGGATAATCTTGCATATAGAAATGATGAATATAATAGAGAGGTAGCAGCCAAATATGCAATTGATAAAGTCTTTGATTCAATTTATAACCAAGACAACCTTGATATTTACTTTGGTAAACACACTCATGTTGGAACTTTCCCCATTATTTATAAACCAGGAGAAAGACAAGTTCCCAGTGATAGTCAACCAGCTAAATCAATTAGTGATGAAATGAAAAAAGCTTTAGTTGATAAAAACTTAAGTGAAGATGATTTTAAAACAAAATCAACTTGACTGGGATGAGATGAATAGGAGATAGAAATGAAAAAATTATTTACAATACTTAGCGCCTCATCACTTATAGCTGCATGTGGGCAATCTAAAAAAGATACAGCTCCTAAAAAAAAGGCTGAAACTAAATTAAAAAGCGGAACAAAAGCTAGTGATAAAATGATGACTTTTGGAGCACAACAATTATTTGCTTATGCAACAGAATATGGGGCATTAGAAAATGAGAATCCAGAAACTAACCTAGTTGCAAGACAACTTTATCAATCAGCTATTAAATATAACTATACATTCCCAGGTTGACCAAAAGATACACAAGGTCAAGAAGCATCAAAGGCTATTAAAGCAGATAAAGTCTCAAATTACTATAATTTAAAATGAACAACAGGGGAAGATGCCAAAACTGCTCCTGAAATTGCTGCCAAAATTTTAAAAAACTGACAAAAAGCAGGAGTTAAAGTTGGATTTATTCAAACTAATCCTGAATCTAAAAAAGCTATTGTTAATGGTGAAAAACTAATGGATGCCATTAAAAATAAGGAGTATACTGGTAAGTTAGTTATAACTGGTAAAAACACATCACATATTGATCTATATGGTGGCAAAAAAGGAGCCACTTGATCTGATTATGCAAATGTTGCTACTTTTGAATTTTCACAAATAACAACAGCATACAATGCCGGTTATTTAACTCAATCACAATTTGGTAAAGTAAAACTAGCTGATGGAACAGTTGAAAAAAGATCAGTTGGTTATATTGTAGCTGCCCAAGAAAAAGATGATAATAAATGAAATAAACTGCAGATGAAAAAAGCCAATGCCTTTAGAAAAGGAGTAATGGATGCAGTTAAAGAACAGGGCACAGGAGAGGCAACATTTGTTAAAAAAGAAGATGCATCTGATAAAGCAAAAGAAAAGAAATTAATGTTTGAATCAAGTGATATTTCTAAATACTTTAAAGTTCTTAAAAAATTAGATGCCTATAAAAATCCAGATCACTCATTTGTATACTATGCCGGTGCTGATGCTGAAATTAATGATCTTGTTGCAACAGAACTTCTTAACTCAGCTGTTGCCAATAAATTTGGTCATAAATTTGTTGTTGAAACTGCCGGATTTGATGATAAAGATGATCCAAGAGCCTTTGGCGAGAGAGAAAATGGAAGTTGATCAAGAGGTTCTGGAAGCAATCAAGTAGTTACTGCCAGAGTATTTATGGCTACAAAAGCTTGAATTCCTGCTAGAGTTTTAGGAGATAAAAGTGATAAAAAAGATAATATTTCATCACAATGAACTGATGCCCAAAGAGCAGCTAATGCCTTTGCAATAGAAGCTGTCCTATCATCTTTATATGGAGCCAATAATGGTAAAATTGATTACTTTGGTAAACATACATATATTGGTGCCTTCCCTGATTTTTCAAGAGTTGGTACAAATGGTATTAAAGAAAAAGCTCAAAAAATTGATACTAAACTTCTAGATAAAATTAGAATTGATCTTTATCTAAAAAATATTGATATTGCAAATATTTCAGATGACTTTCTAGGTTCTGGATTATAAAATAAATAAACCTTAATGGTTTTACTATGGAAAAGTACTCAAGTGGTTAAGAGGGCACCTTGCTAAGGTGTTAGGTCCGCAAGGGCGCGTGGGTTCGAATCCCATCTTTTCCGCCATAAAAATATAAAAGAGCAATAGCTCTTTTTTATTATGTTATTATTATATATAGAAAAGAGATATTATGAATACTAAAACTTTGGCAAGACTTGCCTTTATGCTTGTTTTAATAATTGTCCTTGACTATTTATCAAGAACTATCAGTTTTTTTAGAACACCAAATGGCGGAACTTTAAGTTTTGTCCCAACTATTTTTATGCTCTCGGCAATCATTGCAAAACCTCTAGAGGGATTTTTATTTGGATCAATTGCTTCAATTTTTACTTTCTTTTTTGGTTCACAGTGATTTGTTAATTTTGCCCAATATTTATTTGATTATCCCCTTGCTATTGGTGGAGCCATTGCCTTTGGTTCAATTATTTATAGAGCTCTAGAGCAAAACTCTGCAATTAATTATTATTTTAAATTAATAATTTTAAGTTTTTCTGTAACAGTATTTCAATTTATTTCATATACAATTGCTTTTTATATGTATATAGATAAAACTTCAATTTCTGGAGTTGGGGCTGGTTTTGTCTCTGATTTAATTATATTTGGAAAATATAACTTAGTTTATATGGGGCCAATAATGATTGCCAATGCCATTGTTGCACCATTGATTATTAGTCGCGTTAAAAATTATTTAAGATAATGTAATTTTGGCTATAAACTAATTGATATATCAACTAAGTATCTATAATGTTATAATATGTAAAATAGAAAAAAAGCTTAAATCAAGCAAAGTGGAGGCAAAATGAATTCTAAATTAACAAAATTAATTGTATCAATTGGACCAGCAACAGAAAAAATAGCTAATTTACAAAAGATTATTGATGCAGGAGCAGAAGTAGCTAGACTAAACTTTTCACATGGCTCTGCAGTTGATCATTTAGCTAAAATGGAATATATTAAATCACTTAGATTTAATCATGGAGAATGTATTTCTCTTTTACTTGATACTAAAGGTCCTGAAATTAGAACCCACTCTTTTGTGGGGGGACAAGCAACAGTTCAAAGTAAAACTGAGGTAAGAATTTATCTTAAAGAAGAAATTGAGGGAAATGATTCTAAGTTTTCAATTACTTATCCTAATTTAAATAAAGATGTTAAAGTTGGTGATACCATCATGATTGATGATGGATATCTTGAACTTGAAGTTATTAAAGTTGATGAAAAGTTTATTACAACAATATCTAAAAATACCCACACTATCTCTGATCGTAGAGGAGTTAATATTCCTGGGGGAGTTATTTCCATTGACTTTTTATCTGAAAAAGATCAAAACGATATTAAATTTGCAGCTGCAGCTGACTTTGATTATATAGCCCTATCTTTTGTCCAATCTAAAGAAGATATTTTACAAGTAAGAAAATTGCTTAAAGAAGTTAATAAAGAAGATATTCAACTTATTGCTAAATTAGAATCACATGGTGCAGTTGAAAACTTTGAAGAAATTTTGCATGAAGCTGATGGAATTATGGTAGCTCGAGGTGATCTGGGAATTGAAATTGCCCCTGAGTTAGTACCAACTCTTCAAAAGAAATGAATTAGAGAGGCAAACAAACTTGGTAAACCAGTTATTGTTGCAACCCAAATGCTAGAATCAATGACTTACAATCCTCGTCCCACTAGAGCTGAGGTATCTGATGTTTATAATGCAGTTGAAGATGCAGCTAGTGCCATTATGTTATCTGGAGAGTCAGCCAAAGGTCAATACTGACTGGAATCTGTTGAATATATGTCTAAAATTTCAATGGCTTCAGAAAGACATTTTGATGGGGCAAGATTTTACAATAGAATGTTAAGAGATGGGGCATTTTCCCAATATGCAGATCAAGCCAAAGAAATGTTTAAAAACACCTTTATCTCACCAATTGAACATGTATTTGTTTTAGAACCAAAAAAAGAACAAATCAAAGCATTTTCAAGAATGAGACCAAATGCCAAAATCATACCAGTATATACAAATAAAGATAAAATTACATCATGAGGTATCAATTATGCAGTTTATCCCATGTACTCTCCAAATGAAGTTTCATTTGTTGATGAGACATCACTTATCAAACTGCTAAAAACTCATGTTGATTATAAGGAAGGACTGCAAGTAATTGTTATTCAAAAAGATCAAATAAAAGATTATACTTTATAAAATATAAGGAGATTATTTTATGAATAAATTAAAAACTATTAATAAATTAATTTGTCGAACAGGAATTTTGATTTCTGGTCTTTTAATTGCAATTTATTTTAATAAATTAATTTATATTGAAACTTTTTGGCAAACATTTAAAACAATGCAAATTACTATGTATTGATTTTCAGTAGCTTTCTTTTTTAGATTAGGTCCAAAACAGCTAATCTTCATTTTCCTTTATGCTTTTTTTAGAGGATTTACCATTATTGCTCTTGGAGAATTGCTAAATAGACAATTTGGTTTTAACTCATCTATTTTACATATTCTTGGTACCTGAGTGTATTTCCAAATCCTTACATCATCAATGGTTAAAAGGCCATATGCTGATTTTATTTACTATAAGGCAGTAGATATTATTCATAGAACTTTTGGTGTGACTAAAGGTAAATTACTTCAAGAGACATACAATCGGATTATGGATGATATATCTCTTGATACAATAGGAGATTGAAAATATTACAATTGAATTTACTTTAAACAAAAAGAAGCTAAAAGAAAAGATGGATCAGGAGAGCTTTGTGCAACAAGTCGGCTAAAACCACATGAGGGATGAGTAGTCTTTTACTTTCATTATATTTTGCCAAATGAAAAATATGCTACTAATTTAAAAGAAGTAAAAATTATGCAACCTTATACATCACTTTTAGGAATGGAAGGGACAGAAAGAGTTGCTGAAAGAATTGAGATATTTTTGAAGTCATATGATAAACAAGATGATTTAACAATGATTTTAAATCATATTATTAATGAAATGAAAAAAGAAACATTGATTATGAATACTGAAAAATCACCTCTTTAAGTATATAAATAAACTACAAGAAAATACAAATGTGTTATGATGGAGTGTTATTTATTGCCTTTGAATATTTTCTAAAACAATTAAAAAATATTAACTAGAAAAATAAATCTTATTGCCATATGAGATAACACTATATTTTATCCAAGAAAAATAAAAACCACACCTTATCTTGAAGTGTAGAATTTATTTTTCCTAGTTTAACCCACTGGTTTTTTGTTTAATATTTGTTAAAATATTTATAATTTCATTTGTATTAAAAGGAGGTAAATATGAATTGACCAAATAATTATGTAGTAATTGATATCGAAACTACTGGAATAGAATATGATAAATTTGAAATTATTGAAATTGGAATAATAAAGGTGAAAGATGGAAAAATTGTAAATAGGTTTAATAAATTAGTTAAACCCAAAAATGACCCATCAGATTTTATTACTAAATTAACAGGCATTACATCTAAAATGCTAGTTAATGAAAAAAGTATTAAAAGCGTTGTTAATAAAGTTAAATCATTTGTAGGTAATTCGTTGGTAATGGGATACAATTTAAACAATTTTGATTTACCATTTCTAGCTCATAATGGAATTGAATTCAAAGCAAATCAAAAGATTGATGTTCTTGAAGTTTCAAGAGATTATCTTGATTTGTCAAACTATAAACAAAAAACAGTAGCAAAACATTTACTAAATGTAAAACAATCACATAGAGCTATTGCTGATTGTGAATTAACTCATAGTATTTATCAAAAGATTAGAAAAGATAACTTATAAACAATGATAATTAAGAAATATAGATGTTTAAATTAAGAAATTCAAATTAAAGATTTGGAAATTATAGAGAATAAACCAACTATTCTTTTTGGCATAAATGGATCTGGTAAATCTTTATTGGCTCAACAACTTCGCCTTTCATATGAAGGTACTTTTGAATTAGCAAATCATTATGATCAATCTAAAAAAGGTAAAATAGAAATTGAAGATGTTAATGATAAAATAATCATATACTTAAATACAAAAAATGGCATAGAACATATTTTGCAAACTAAAGAACAATTTAGAGTTGGTCTAAATATTAAAGCAATTGAAAAAGCAAGAAAAAATTTTGATAAAATAAAAAGTAAAAATATAGTCCAATCTAAAATAAGAGGCAATTTAAAATTTAATAACTTTGATTTTAATGAATGAAAGACAAAACCAGAATGACTAACAAAATTGAAAACAACAAAAAAAATAATTGAAATTAACCAGTATTTAAATATAAATAAACCAAATTATAAACCAAAGGAATCAATAATAAGATTAGCAATATTTTTTAGACATAATAACATTAATAATTTAGATGATTTCAAAACAAAGAAACCAAGTACAGTATCTGAAATATTTGATTACATAGAAAAAACAAATTATCATGAATATCAAGATCTACATGAAAAATTGAAAGTTACAAAATTAATTGGTAAAAACTGCCCAATATGCGGAAAAAAAATTGAAGCAGAAAAATCTAAAAAAGCACTGCAAGAAATTAAAAAAATTTGTGAAAATTTCCAAAAAATAAAAAATGACAAAATAAGAAAGATAAAATTTAGTTCATGAGTGAATCAAAAATTAATTAAAAAACTAGAAAAATCAGCAAATGAAGAATTATCACATTTAAGTGAAGTGGATTTGGACGTTTTATTTAGGTGAGATGAATCACAATTGATGAGTTCCCTTCTTTGAACTAATGATGTTGAAAAATGACAGAAATCATACAAAAAAGCTGAAGAATCTCTAAAAAAAGAGGAAACCACATTTAAAATTGATGCAATGTTGCTTAGTGATATAAATGATTTTTTCAAAAAACATAAAATTGATGATTTTTCAATTACATTTGAACAAGATAATCAATCCGAGTATTTTATTAAAGGCAAAATTATTAACGATAAAATTACTAAAGAAAAAGAAATTACAGAAGAAAACTTAGAAAAATTAAGTGAATCACAAAAAAGAAGAATTCAAATAATGTTTTTATATAAAATGGCAGAATATTATAAAAAAAATAATTCAAACAAAGAGATTGTTCTAGTTTTAGATGATCCAATAGATTCAATGGATGAACATGTACAGCTAGAATATTCTGAATTTCTTACAAAACACAATCCTGAAAATATAACATTATTAATTCTTACACATTCATTTGAAGCTACAATGCTATTATCAAATTTATTTAATCATAATAAAGTGGAAAATAATATTTATTGAATGAATACTATAAAAAATAATTTACCAAAAATAAATGCTGACGAATTAAACATTGTTAGAGCCATTTTGACACATAACATAGAAAAAATTGCTCAAGAATGAAAAAAGGATTTTTCTGATAAAGAAAAATATGCCATAATGATGTTTTGAAGAGATTTAATTAATAGATTTAAATTAGAAGAATGTGAAGATAATTTAAATATAAAAAAATTAGATAAATGACGTAAATACTATGATGATGTAAATAATATAAAAACAAAAATAGAAAAAGTGGGAAAAGCAACCAAAAAAGACTTGGATAAAGCTAAAATGAATATAAAGAAGTCATTAAAAAAACCATTTTATAAATCAGAGTACAAATTATTAGAAAATATTATGAATAATCTGTTATCAATTTCATTAGAAAGGCTTAATGGTAGTACCACTGGAAAAGATATGCAACATACACCTGGTAAGTACATTGCACATCTTGCATCAAAAATATATAAACCATAATTTTATAATCATTTATCAATTCATTTTATTATAAAATAAAAATATTTTGTGAATCATTATGAGAAATTAAACTTATTATTAAGAATGTGAATTAATATGGAAAAATGAAATAAAGAGATTTTTGAAAAGATAACCATTGATAAGGCAATGTAAGAAAAATATCAATATATTTAGAGAACATTATTATCCAGTTTGTAACTTTTGTATTAAAAGAATTTTTGGAATTAATCAAAGTAGTGAAAATATTAATTTGGGTAATATAAAATCATACATTCAAAAAATTCTTCCAACACCATATAAATAAAAGCTACACCTCTTATTTTGAAGTGTAGAATTTATTTTTCCCAGTTTAATTGGCTTTTATTTTTTAGGTATATTTCTGATAGTAAATCATTGTCCAACTATTACTCCTCATACATAAGGCAGTATTGTTGGAGCTTTAATATTTACAAGCATGTATCAAAGCATAGCTGTAAGTGTAACAAGAGCTAGACCATATTTAATTCATGAATTTGATATTGGTCATAACCTCACTCCTCACATTTGAGCTGTAATGAAATATGATATTGTACAAGTCACTATCGCTGGTAATGCAACGTAAAGTAACATAATCATAATTATATTTCCTGTTGTATGTAAAAACATATAACCTCCTTTCAAAAAGGTATCATAACACAAAGATATTTTTTTGTGTAAAAATAATTGAAAAATGTAGTAATCTATGTTCTTTGGCATATATTATATAAAAATAAACATCATAACTTTTCTATTATTATGATAATAAGCTTAATCAGTCCATAGCTGATTTACTTTATGTTATAATTGATAATTAGAAAGAGAGTGATGTAATGAATTTTCAAAATATAAGCTTTATTACATCAGCAGTAGATATCAAAGGTTATCCAGATAGTGATTTGCCTGAAATCATGATTTGAGGCAAATCAAATGTTGGTAAATCATCATTTATCAATACATTAACTGGAGTTAATGGAATATCTAAGGTATCTTCAAAACCAGGAAAGACAAAAACTATTAATTTCTTTAATGTAGATAATACATTAATGCTAGTTGATGTCCCTGGTTATGGATATGCTTCTGTTTCTAAAAAAAATGCAATTAAAGTTTTTAGACTTTATTTTAGAATATGTTTCTAAAAGAAAAAACCTTAAATTAGTGTTATTTTTGCTTGATTCAAGACATAAACCAACTGATCAAGATAAAAAGCAACTAAATTCACTTTTAAAGCTTGATTTAGATGTAGCTATAATAGCTACTAAAGTAGATAAGCTTAATCAATCAGATAAAGCTAAATTAAAGAAAAACTTTAATGAAACATTAAATTTAGAAGAAAGTGACTATATAGTCACTTCTTCAACCAAAAATATTAATTTTAATATAATAAGAGAAATGTTAGGAGAGTACTAGTATGACAAAATTTGATTTTTATTTAACATCTCAAGATATAAAATCAAAAAAAAATCAGAAGGACACTGAATGCTCAAAAAGAATTAGAAAAATTTTATAAGTGTAAATCAAATACTATTAAAAATGGAAAACCCTCGGAAAATGGTATATTTAAATTAGACAATGGAAAAGTTGGCTTAATACTTACAAATGATAATAATACTAATAGTGGTAAAATTAATATTATAAAAGATATAATAAAATCTGAGGGTTCTTGCTTGCTTTTTGTTCCATGAGAATTAAGAGTAAATAGAACAGTGAAAAGATTTGTTGTATTAGCGGATTTAGCATTACCAGAATTAGAAATAATAGATCCAGTATGATTGAAGCCATATAGTGAAGCCAATAGTGTTGTAGATGGGAAACTTTTTAGAAGTTTACTTAATATAAAAATGGATAAATCAAAAATAAATGTTCATTATTCATGTAGAAACTTTTATTTTCCTCAAGAAGTTGAATTATTATGTATTATTTTAAAGAAACATTTTAATAAAGATATATTTTTAGAAGGAAAAATTACAGCTGATCAATTTAATGTATCTAATCTTTTAGAACTTGAGAATCACAATATAAATTACAATATAATCTGAAATAATACAAAAACTAATAAATCAATAAATTACAATCATTCTACAATGAAAAAAATATTAAATAATGATAAAAATTTTGATTCATTTATTTCTAATACAAATATTGAATCTAATATACATTTAGGAGAAAATAAAATAGAACAAACACAAAATGAAATCAGTTCTCAATCCTCTTTATCTTCAAGAATTATAACAAATAAACATCAAAATTTATGTATAAGTTTTAGTAATAAATTAAGAGAAAAAAATGTAAAAACAATTAGAGAATATTTAAATATAGATGTTCTAGCAATTTATGAATCAAAGCTTGAAATTTATGAAATTAAAACCTCAAATTCTGAAATTTACAAAGCTATTGGTCAACTTTTTTCATATAAGTATAGATTAGAACAAGAAAAACCTTATACACAAATAAATATGAATTTAGTTTTATCAAAAGATTGTAATGTAAGTAATGAGTTCACCAAAATATTAAATTCATTAAAAATTAACATATTTTTTGAATAATAATGTTATAATTAAATCAAATTTGATTTGGAGAAATATGCAGCGTTATTTAGGTAACAAAACCAAGTTATTAAAGGAAATCGATGTTTTTATACAAGATAACAAAATAGAAGGAAAGTCATTTTTTGATATTTTTGCTGGCACTGGTGCAGTTAGTCGCTATTTTAAAGCTAAATATAAAGTTTATTCAAATGATATACTATATTTTTCTTATGTGATTCAAAAAGCTATTTTATCTTTTGACAATGAACCATCATTTAAAAAATTTGTTAAACTATTCCAAAAAGATCCTATTGTATATTTGAATGAATTAAAACCATTAAAACAAGGCTTCTTTTTTAAAAACTTTTCTGAAAAATCAAAATGTTTATATTATTCTGATGACAATGCAAAAAGAATAGACACAATTAGATATGAAATTGACAAACTTTTTAATAATAAAATAATTTCTAAAAATGAATGATATTATTTGTTAGCATGCTTAATAACAGAAGTTAATTCTCGAGGAAACACATGTGGTACTTTTGGTGCTTTTATAAAAAGACCTTCCAAATCATTCTATAAACCTCTACAAATCAAATCTCTTGATGTTGGAAAAGGGTCACCTGGAAAAGCTTATAATAAAGATTATTTAATAATGTTAAAAAAAATAAAAGCTGATATAATTTATGCAGATCCTCCATACACTGCTGTGGATTATTCTCAAGCATATCATTTGCTTGAAACATTATCATTAAATGATAATCCAAAATTAAAAGGTAAAACCAAAAGGAGAGAACAAACAATACTAACTTCTAATTTTGTGAAAAAATCTCATGCATTACAGGCTTTTGTCGATTTATTTGAAGCTACAAATACAGAAAATTTAATAATAAGTTACAGTACTCATGGAATTGTCAAAATTTCAGATTTGATAAAAACATTGAAAAAATATTATAAAAAAGTTGTTGTTAAATCAATTAAATATCAAAAATATATTACTGCATTAGGTAATGAAAAAGGAGATTTATCAGAATTATTAATTTTAGGGAAAGGTAGAATTAATGGCTAAACCAATAGTAAAATGAGTAGGTGGTAAAAGCAGGCTTTTAAAACATATATTACCCAAATTACCTAATGAATTTAATACATATATTGAACCATTTGTTGGTGGAGGAGCATTATTTTTTAATTTAGCTCCAAAAAAAGCAATTATAAATGATATAAATTCTGAATTAATAAATCTATATAAGGTCATATTAAAAGATAAAGTGAAATACTTTGAAAAACTTGAAGAATTCAAAAAAATGGATTCAGAAAAATTCTTTTATGAAATAAGATCATTAGACAGAGAAGCTAATTTTATCAAAAAACATAACTCAATAAATAGAGCTGCAAGGTTTGTTTATCTTAATAAAACTTGCTATGGAGGACTCTTTAGAGTGAACTCTAAAGGGCACTTTAATACGCCATATGCAAAAGTGATTAATGGAAAAAAAATTATTGATAAAAATAATACAAAAGCAGCAATTAAAATACTAAAAAATAGTAAAATTTACAATACTGATTATAAGAAAATTTTGCAGAAAGCAAAACCAGGAGATTTTGTATTTATTGACCCTCCATATTTACCTTGAAAAACAGAAACTACTTTCACCAGCTATGATAAAACATCATTCGGGATAAAGGAACACAAGGAACTTTCTAAATTGATAGATAAATTAACACATAATAATATTAAAGTTATGGTTACTAATCATGCTACAAATCTTGTAAAAGAAATTTATAAAAATCTTAATTTTAAAAAAATAAAAGTCACAAGAACAGTTAGTTGTGATGCAAAAACAAAAAGTGGTTATTATGAGTATATAATGACTAATTATTAAATGAAATATATAGCACATTATGAACTAAGAGAAATATTCATAAATAATCTCACGCTTTTGCTCTTCATTCATTCTATCAATTAATTCAGGCATATTTGAATTACCTTTTTTCTTTGGACGCCATTTTTTTTAAATATTTTCATACTTTTATTTTCTCATAAAAAATGTTTATTTAAAATTCTAATCCTTATTTGCACTTTCAATCTCTAGCTTTATATTTGCTTGGATTGAATTTATTATAAAGCTCCACGCATTTTCTGATTTTTTTATCAACTAATTTAAATACTTTTAATCATTTTTGTTTTGTTAAATTTTTAGCCATATAAAAATTACACCTCGATGTTTTGTGAAGTATACAATTTATTTTTCCATGTTTAATAATTACTGTTTTATTGTGTGATATAATGACAATAATATAGAGAAGATAAAACATACTTATTATAAATATTTAACTATAATGGAAAAATTCAATTAAATTTTGATAAATCTGTGATCGAAGGCATTAATTGAAAGAACACACTCTATATTAAGCATTTATAGCTAAACGCAAAAAAACTGTAGGTATAAAAAATGGAGAAAACAAAAATTATTTGTAAAAATCAAAAAGAATTAGTTGAATTTATTCAAAATTTTATAGTTAAAAATGAATTAAAACAAAATTATATAATAGCAGAAACTGAAAACTTTTGATTTAAATATAAAATATTTAATGGTCAATTAACTTTGTTTTCACAATATGAAACTTATTGGGAACAAAGACCTAAATTAAATTCTGATACATGAAATAATCAAGAATTAGAATTTAAATTAAAAATTAAACCATTACCAAAAAATATAAAATAAAATATTTCATATTATTAAAAACAGCTAAATAATAGCTGTTTTATTATGTGATATAATAACAATATATAAGGAGTTATTATATGGCTATTACAACAGAAGATTATCTTATATTATTAAATGATTTAAGATTTAGAAAAGGTGATTTCTATGTTAAATGCACAGAAGATTTTTATAAAAAAATCAAAGCAATACCTTCTGGTAAAGGAGCTTCTCCAAAAACTAAGCATCAGCTTTATAGATTAGAAGCCAACATTAGATGGCATTTTTATAGATATATAGAGAATATTGAAAGATCAATTATAGCTGCTTTGTCTACAAAAGTAAGTCATTTACAAAATGACATTATTGATAATGATAATGACTTTAATATTATTAAAAAAATGCATGTAATTAGTGGTGATAAAATTAATCCAAAACATCAATATCCAAGGCAAATTAAAATTAAAGGCAAAAATATTGCTTTGCCTAAAAATAATCAACAAAATATAGATCATTATTTGAACTATCTTGAAAAAACAAAAATTTACAGAAATTCATTTGATTTCAATCCAAAGGCTCAAGAAGCAATTAGAGAAATTAGGAATGCAATTCAACACTTTGATTTTATAATTAGTAATAAAAATAAGCAATATATTAAAGATTTTATTGCAATCTTTCATGAAAACTACCAAAAAAGTCTATTAGCATATATTATAAACGAAACTGCATTAACAATTACTGAAAATGATTTAAGAATTAAAACCATTCACTACATTAAAAATAATTGATTTTCAAGAACTACAAAATTTATTGATGATTTTATTAGTGAATTAGAATTACCATATAAAGAAACAGAATTTTACATAAACAATCCAATAGATAAATTTAATGAAGATAGAAAATCAAAAGGACTGGAGAAAAAAACTAAAGAACAATGACCTGATTATTGCAAATTTATGCATAGCAAACAAGTCTGTGAAAAATATATGCAAAAACTAAGAAATGATATTCACAAAGGAAATATTTCTATTCATAAAAAAAGATAAACTCACCCATAACAATTACTAATAATAGCTGTTTTATTTTTCCATATTTATATTATAAGCATTTCTAATATTTTTAATTTTAAAGATATTTTTCAAAATATCTTTTTTATTTTTGTAGCTATATATTCCATCAACATATTTATTAATGAATTCATAATAATCAGAACTTAATGCACCATCAGAAAAAATGATAAACTTATTAATTTTATTAGTAATTTTTTTTTCATAATAAAAGGAATAATCAAGTAGTTGAGCCATTGCTAATCTTGTTTGCTTTTTAATGTTTTTCTTATTTGTTGTTTTTATTTCCAAAATTGAAATTTGATTATTCATATCTTCTATCAAAATATCAGCATATTTGTTTTTATAAATCTTAATATTGTATTCTTCAGCATAAGCTAATATAGTTTGAATTATTTTTTTATGGTCATTAATTGCATTCCTTAAAGCTGATCTATCAATTGTAATTTCTTCACTATATATTGTATTTTCATCAATAATCTTTTTTTCAATTTCCTCCTTAGAAATTTTAATTGGAACTCTTTTAGAATTTTTAGCTGTAATTGTTGAGCCGATTATGGCGTAGTAGCCTTTACCTTTACCTCTTGTTGATTTATATCAAATCATTTTTCCATATTCAGGAAAAGTTCTTTCTTGTAAAGCTCATTGCAAAGTTTCCCTCAGCTTTTTATTTTTTTTATCATATTTAATAAGATCATCATTAATTCTTTCTAATAATCTAGCAACATGTATTTCGCCATTTATTTCTTTCATATGGTCAAACACTATTTCAGCTCAGGTTTTTTTCATATCTCTATTATACACAACAAAAAACTAAATAATAACTATTTTATATGTGTGATATAATAGATTTAACCAATAAATATTATGAAATATATTTTGTTATAAGATGAATCTATCAAGGCAATTCCTTATATGACCAAAAAAAGACTTATCAATTGAAATATCAAAATACATTAACGATTATATAACCCACACAACTATATACTAAAAAATACCTAGAAATAGCTAAATAATAACTATTTTATTATGTGTTATAATATTATAAATATTAGTTTTAATAAAATAAGTCAAGTGTTAGGAGAGTATTGCAATGATCAATGAACATGATTATGAATTAAAGATTATATCATGACTATCTAATATGGGATGAGAATATGTTGATTCTAATGCAATGGGAAAAAGAAGAAATAGTTTTTCTGAAGTTATTGATTTTTCATCATTTCAAAATTCATTTATGAAAATAAATAATATTAAAAATGAAGATTTATTTAATAAAGTATATCGAAAAGTTTCTATACTTGATGAGATTTCATTAGCTTATTCTAATATGACATTTTTACATTTTGTTCAAAATGGCATAAGAATTAAATTAAAAAAAGATGAGCCTACTAAAACATATCAACTATTTGATTTTAAAAATATTGAAAATAATTCATTTGTTGTAACAAATCAATTTGATATGACTTCAAATTCACCAACATTTAGAAATCAAAGACCTGATATAGTATTATTTATAAATGGTTTACCTATTTCAGTAATTGAATTAAAATCACCTACTATAGATGAACTAAAAAGTATGAATGATGCATATGTACAATTAAATGAAAATTATAAAGAATATATGCCAAAGTTATTTGTTTATAATCTATTTAATGTTATATCAAATTTTAATTCAACAAAAATAGGTGCTTTTACATCAAGTTTTGATAGATTTACAATATGAAAGAAACCTAAGGAAATAAATCCAGATGCTCAGCACTTCTTTTATTCAATGTTTGAAAAAAATATTCTGATGGATGTAATTAAAAACTACAGTTTTTATACAGAAAAAAATAATTTATTAATAAAAATTATTCCTGGATATCATCAGTATTTTGGTGTAAAAAATGCATTACCAAGTGTTCTTAAAGCAATAGGGACACATAAAAAAGGTGGTATATTTTGACACACTCAAGGTTCAGGAAAATCGCTTTCAATGGTTATGATGTTAAAAAACATTTTAAAAAAGCATAAAAAATTAACTTCAATTATTATTACTGATAGAAAAGATTTGAATTTACAACTTTTTAATACTTTTAATTCTGCAAATAAATACTTAAATCAAGAACCTGTAATAATAGATTCAAGAAAACAACTTACAAATATTTTAAAAAACAAAAAGCAAAATGGAATATTTTTTACAACAGTTCAAAAGTTTGATTCAGAAGACATTCTTTCTAAAAGAGATGATATTTTAATTATTACTGATGAAGCCCATAGATCTCATAGAAATATTGAATTAAGAAAAGAAATAGATATAGAAAAAGAAACAGTTATAGATAAAAAAGGCTATGGTTTTTTTATTAGAAAAGCATTGCCAAATGCTACATTTGTAGGATTCACAGGAACTCCTATAGAATCTAAAGATCATAACACAATTGATGTTTTTGGAACATATAATTCAAAATATTCAATTGTGGATGCTACAAATGATTATTTTGTAGTTCCAATTAGATATGAATCTCAAAAAATAAATATTAAAATTAATGGTAAAAATATTGATATTGAAAAAATTTATTCAAAGGATATAACTAAAATTAAAAAAATGTCACAATCTCCATCAGAGGCAGTAAAGAAATATAATAAGGCAATATTAAGAAATGAAAATATAATATGTGCACCAGATAGAATGGAAAAAGTTGCAGCAAATTTTGTTCAACACTATAATTCAAGAAAACACATCCTAGAAGGTAAAGCAATGTTTATTGCTGCCAATAGGAAAGCTGCATGCAATTACTATAATTTAATATCTAAAATTGATCCATCACTAAAAAAGAAAATGAGAGTCATTGCAACTTCATCATCTTCTGATAAACCATCAATGGCTGAATTAATAAAGGATGATAAATATAGAGTTGAATCTGCAAAAGAATTTAAAGACCCAAAATCTGATTTTAAGATTGTAATTGTTGTTGATATGTGATTGACTGGTTTTGATGTACCTTGCTTAGATTCGTTATATATTGATAAATATATTAAAATGCATAATTTAATGCAAGCAGTTGCTCGTGTTAACCGAATTTACACTAGTGAGATTAATGGAATTACAAAAGATGCTGGTCTTATAGTTGATTTTATTGGTATAAAAAATAATTTAGAAAAAGCATTAGCATTTTATGGTGCAGGTATTTCTAATATAGAGAATCTTGATTTTGGAGTTAATGTAGAAAAAATTGTAAAACAAATTCAGGATATTATTCAACTCATTAAAAAAGATTACATTCCTGATGTTGAGATTAAATATGATTTAATTTCTGGAAAAACAATAGATAACAATTATATTTTTGATCTTATAAGAGAAGTACAAAATGCATTAATAATAAAAACTAAAAAATCTCCGCAAATTCAAGAAAAATTCATTAAATTAGTGCAGAGAATAAAGCAAATGAGATTTTCTGCAATTAATGCTCTAGAAATTAAAGATAAAAGCCTTGTAAATATTTTTATTTTAATTAGAGGACAAATGATAAAAAGGTCTATGAATCAAATTAATATGTCTCAAAAAATAGATAATATGAAGAAATTAATTGCATCAGCTGTTATTTACACAAACACAGAAGCATTAGGTGATTCAAAAGAAAAAATAACATTAAATTCAATTATTAATTATTTGAAACAAAAACATGATAAAAAAGATTTTAATCATTTGGATTTAAAAGAATCTGTTGTTGCCACAAAACAACTAATTGAGCAAATACAATTAATAAATAGAGTTAAGGCAGAAAAGATATATCAAAAATTAAAGCAATTGATACAAAAATATGAAGATGGTCATTTAACATTAGAAGAATTTAAAGAAATATTATTGCAATCAGGATCTAAATGGCATAAAGAATTAGTTGAATCCAAAAAATCAGGGAAAGCCATTTTAGAATTAGCATTTTTTGATATATTAAAAGAAGAAGATGAAAATCCAGACCATCCTGATAAAGAAAAAATTAATGCTGTTGTAAAAGAACTATATGAAATTGTTCAAAACAAACTTGGTAAATATGAAGATCTTAGATATTATCATAAATCTGATAGCTTTAAAAAGGAAATAAGATCATCTATGATTGAAGTTATGATGAAACATAATTACCCTCCAAAAATTGCAATGGCTAAATTTGATAATGATATCACCAAACAAATTGAAGATCAAATAAAAAATACAGAATCACCAGATTGATTAAGAAAGGATTAAAAATGAAAAATATTGACAAAAAATTAGAACAAAAATTATGAACAGCAGCAGATGAACTTAGAGGTAATATATCATCTGAAAACTATATGCATGTTGTTGTGGGTATATTATTTTTAAAATATATGTCAGAAAAATATGACAATGCAGTTGAACAGATAAAAATAAAATACAAAGATAAATGAAAAGGCATAGCAAATGATGTAGGAATGTTAAGCAGTTTTGGTTGTTCGTTTATTATTCCCCAAAAAGCCTCATGAAATTATATTACAGAAAATGCCTCAACTACTGAAATTGGAACAATTTTGGATAATGCTTTTGTAGAAATTGAAGATAAAAACCAAAATCTTAAAGGATTATTTGATAAAGAATATAACTCAGAGGAAATAGATCAAGGCAGACTAGGAAGAGTAGTATCAAACTTTACTGAAATTAATTTAGCCCAATACGGAGAAGATATAATTGGAAGAATTTATGAATACTTTTTAGGAGAGTTTTTCAAAAAACAAGGACAAAAAGGCGGAGAATTTTTTACTCCAAAATGTGTGGTTCAAGTTTTAACAGATATCTTAGATGTAAAAGAAGGAAATATATACGACCCTTGCTTTGGTACAGGAGGAATGTTTATTCAATCTAAAAAACATATGAAAGAAAAAGGATATGATATAAATAAGTTATTAGTTTTTGGCCAAGAATTTCAAACTAAAACTTGAAAAATTGCAAGAATTAACTTGATAATTAATGGATTTAATATCAATGATACTCATTTAGCAACGCCAGCAGACACATTATTAGATGATCAACATAAATCATTAAATGACGTTGATTATGCTTTAGCTAATCCACCATTTAATCAAAAAAAATGAGGCAAGGAAGAACTTCAAGAAGATCCAAGATTTGAATTTGGTCTGGCTTCAAATGCTAATTATGCTTGAATTCAGCATATTTTAAGCAAATTAAATCCAAAAGGAAAAGCAGGTATTGTATTAGCTAATGGTTCATTATCAGCAAGCGGTAAAGAAGCAAAAATTAGAATTAAAATGGTAGAATCAGGTATTGTAGATGCAATAATTTCACTTCCAGACAAACTTTTTTATACAACTGGAATTCCTGCTTGTATTTGAATATTTAATAAAAATAAAAAGTCAGATAAAGTCTTAATGATAAATGGTTCAGAATTAAAAGGTGAAATGATATCTAAAAAACTTAGAGAATTAACTTCTAAGGAAATAGAAAAATTTGTTTCTACATATAAAAAACATAATAATGGTAAAGAAGTTGAAGAAATAGGATATGCCAAATCTGTTTCTATAAAAGAATTAAAAGAAAATTCTTATTCATTTGTGCCAGGTAGATATGTTGGATGAGTTGAAGAAAAAATCGATAAGAAGACAATAAAAAAAGAAGTTCAAGAACTATCTAAAGAAATAGATGTATTGTTTGATGAACTTCAAGAACTTATCCCAAAAGTTAAGGAATCAATTAAAAAAGTTACAAAATAAATTTATTATAAATTTTTAAGTTATAATCATAAGATAAATAGAGATAATTAAAGGTTGTTTCTATTTTTTTATGCCCCATTTGTAATTGAACCATTTTTGGATTGGCACCCGCTTTTAACATATATGTTGCAAAATGATCTTCTAAGTGAATGGCAAGAATATTGACTACCTAAAAAACTTTTTAATTTTCAATCTTAAGGTTTTTAAAGTAAAAGGAAAAATTTTTTCATATTCCTTGATAGTTTTTAATAAATCTGGTTTACAAAAAACTTCACGTATTTTATTTCCTTTTCCTTTAATAACAATAGAATTAACTTTTATTTTTATAATTTTATTAAGCTCATTTGCTCTAATTCCTGTAAAAAATAAAAATTGAATAATTTTAACTCAATATTCATCATCCACAGTTATTATTTTTTTATTTAAATTTTCAATTCTATATTTCGATATTATCGGCATATATATTTGTGGTTTAGGAGGAAGTTTAATTTCTTTAAGTTTGATCAAAAGACTAGTATTTTTAATGAATTTGTAATATTCAATACTTACAACATAATAAAGCCTCTGACTATTTATTGACTTATTTCTATCTAATATAGTATTTTTAACATAATTAAAATTTTTATTTTTATTTATTTTTAGTACTTTTGCAACTGATAAATATGTTTTGATTGTATTTTTAGATAAGTTCTTATTATTTAAATGATTAATTCATTTTTTCATTTTACCTCCTTACATATGATATAATTTTCAAGAAAAGAGGTTCAATAATGGCACTTTATAAACTTGAAGATTACATTACCGGTAAATCTAATTTCTGAAGCACAACAGAAAGCATTAGAAATAGGTCTATTATAAGTTTTTTTGACATACTGACTCATCTAATGTTGATTTTAATGAAGGTCAAATACATATATACTTCTGAGTGGAGAATATGTAATTGTGCCAGGTGAAGGTATTTTTATTCCAAAATATGTAAATAATAGAATTCTTATATTACATGAAAATGATGAAATAGTTGTATTTGCTGGCTAACTCGTAATAATATCCCTTAAATACTAATATCGTATTGCCAAAATATCTATATTTCTGAATAAAAACTTGATATGCTAAAAAAGTATTTAATAGATATTCTGTAGGATCTACAGGCTCTACAATGCTTTAAGATTGAGCTCCTTTTGATTGCAATAAAAACTTAACATAAATCCTACCATCACTTAATTATTCAAAAACAAATAATAGATATTATTGAACCATATGAAAAACTATTATTGAAACATTCTCAACTTTTAAAAATTAATGATATTAAGTCTGCCAAAAAATGTGTAAAAAATATAATAGATATTATTGAACCATTGGAAACATTACAAAATAAAATTAATATTTTAATAAAAAATCATACAAATATAATTAACAAAATAGAGATATCAAAAACTAATCATAATATTAAAATGCATATTAAAACTGGTAAGAGTAATAATAATGTTGTAGATATTGATGGCAAATTCCCATTTTTTAGTTGTTCAGAAAAAATCAAAATTTGTAATAATTGAAAATATGAAGGGCAGTATATTTTACTTTCTGGCAATGCACATTTATATGTATGATGAATTAATGGAAAGTTTGATGCATATCAAAGAGTGTATATTATAAAACCTAAAAGCAATTTTTTTACATCATATTATTCAATTTCAAAAGCAATAGAAAAACTTAGAATACAATCTGCAGGCTCTGTTATAAAATATTTGAAACTTGGACAAGTCAAAAATATAAAACAATATGATACAATATATGAGAAGCAACTTGCTAATATTTATAAGCTTATTGAAAAATTAAATTTTCTAAATAAAAAAATTTCTAATATTAAATCAAAAACCCTAAAACTTTTGATTTAAGTATATAAATATTTTTTTCAATTTTTAAAATTTGCAATAAAAGTTTGAAATATAATTTTATAATATCAGGATTTTGAAAATCATAAATTTTGATTTCATTTTTAGCATTTGATGCATGCTTTATAGTAGTTCCATGTGAATTTAAATGAATTATTTTTTGATTTTCAGCTTTCATTAATGATGAATAAATAATTCCATTATGAATAGTATCGGATTTTATATTATATGCATAACCATTAAATCCTTGCAAATCAATCGCCAATCTTCCTGGGCTTCCATCCAAACATAACAATACATCGCCAAAATTAGTATTAATTTCATAAGTACTTGAATCAACATATTTTGAAAATGTTTTTGTATTCATTGATTTTATATCTATAAAACCAATTCCTGATTCAACAAATTCTGCGCTTTTCAAAATCTTTCCTTTATTAAATATACATATGCTTTTCATTAATTTTGAACCCAAAGTATTTTGTTTCAACAAAATATTATTTAGATCATTTTTTAATTTTTTAATTTTTAAATCTAATAATTCAAAAGGTTCAATAA